>JBJHDF010000029.1:0-49093 GCA_050486405.1 Marinimicrobium sp.
CGTGCGGTAGCGTGCGTGGCAGTTCGCCCCATAACCATAAGCAGCACTACGCCGCCCCCTTCGGGGTCGGCGGGACGCCAACCCGCTGCGCGGCTTGTCGCCCGTGTGCTTGGCGTTTCTAGTGTCTGCATTATTGAGCGGATGCATGCACAGTAGATCGCTCACGGAAAGCGAAGAAAGGAAGCTTGACAACCAGAGACCAACTATTACAGCCTTGATTTATGCGGATAAAGGAGATGGCTTCATAGAAAATGTAGTTTCTGAGGAGGATTTGGAAGTAGAGATATTTGTCCCGGCGTCTTATGCCACGGATGGTAACGTTTTTCATTCGGATGATGTTGAGGCTTTTTTTATTTTGTTAAAAGATCAGTTATTGAGCACCAGTATTGTTGGTTCAGTAAGTGACGAGTATAGCAGTAATTCTTTGGTTATCGTTGTTAATTTTATTGTTACTTCTCACGACCATCATGCAAAGCAGTATGAAGCATTTATGAAGTGCGATATGGCTTTGAGAGGGAGTAGGCGGGCGGGGGTATATAATGTATCCGCATCTTATGCGGATCTGGACGAGGGTTCTGAAGATATCTTCGAGCGTGCGAAAAGCCGCTTGATGGAAAGGGTGTTGCGTTTGATGCTAGAGGATATTTCCAAGTTTGTAGACGATGTTTTGTCTGCATCAGGATAATTTACCTGAAGATTTTTAGTTAGTTGCCGCTTTGGAAAAACTCTGGAAAAGAACACCCCTTGAAAACCGTCCTGATCAACCTGTCCATCTCCGCCGAGGAGTTTCTGGCCCTGTACGAAGGCAGTGCGGAGAACGTACTCTGCTACAGCCTGGACGGCCGGCGGGTGCGGTTTCCGGCGGCCATACTGCGCCGGTTTGTTACCCACAACGGTGTGCACGGGGTCTTTCGCATAGCCTTTGATGAGCACAATCGCTACCAGGGCATCGAAAAAATCGACTAGGCCGGGGCAATCCAGTATCCTTGCGGCCCAGCACACACAGCCCAGCACACAGAAAAGACGAGCCGAGTCGCCCAGCCATGTATCCCCTGATCCGCCCCTTGTTGTTTTGCCTCAACCCCGAAGCCTCCCACAACCTGACGCTGGGGCTGCTCAATGCCGGCGCTTCGCTCAAACTGCTGGGCTTGGCCAGTGCGCGGCCGGCGGACAATCCGGTGGAGGTCATGGGCCTGCGCTTTGCCAACCCGGTGGGGCTGGCGGCGGGGCTGGACAAGAACGGCGACTACTACAACGCCCTGGGGCAGCTTGGTTTCGGCTTTGTGGAGGTGGGCACGGTCACGCCCCGGCCACAGCCCGGAAATGATAAGCCCCGCCTGTTCCGCATTCCCGAGCGCCAGGCCATCATCAATCGCATGGGCTTTAACAACAAGGGCGTGGAGCATATGCGCGCGCAACTGGTGCGGCGCCGCTATTCGGGTGTACTGGGGGTCAATATCGGCAAGAACGCCGTGACCCCGGTGGAGAACGCCCTGGACGACTACCGGCTGGGCATGGCGGCGGTCTACGATCTGGCCGACTACATCACCGTCAATCTGTCGTCCCCCAACACCCCCGGGCTGCGGGACCTGCAGTACGGCGATGCCCTGAACCGACTGCTGGAAGGTCTCAAGGCGGAGCAGGCGCGGTTGCAGGGGGAGCACGGGCGCTATGTGCCCCTGGCGGTCAAGATCGCCCCGGATCTGGACGAGGCGGCGGTGGCCGAGATTGCCCGGGCACTGCTGGATCAGGGTATGGACGGGGTGATTGCCACCAATACCACCATCGGCCGCGAAGGGGTGGAGGGCTGTCGCCACGCGGACGAGGCCGGCGGCCTGAGCGGCTCGCCGGTGCGGGAGAAGAGCACCCGAGTTATCGGCCTGCTGCGGCAGCAACTGGGCGACCGGCTGCCCATCATTGGCGTGGGCGGTATTACCGACGGCGCCAGCGCCCGGGAGAAAATCGCCGCCGGTGCCCGGCTGGTGCAGTTGTACTCCGGCCTGATTTATCGCGGACCGGCGCTGGTGGGAGAGGTGGCCCGGGCGCTGGAAGACGCACTAACCGGACAAGAAAAAGCCCGCGGGTAGCGGGCTGAGGGCCATGGGAATGGCGCTAGGGTCGAGGGATGAGAAAAACTTTCCGGTTAGCGTAGACTACTGAGTTTCTGGACCTGGGCGGCGGTGTTGTAGCCGTCCCATTGATCGATCCGCGCTTCCCGCCAGCCGTTGAGCCATTGTTGGCGGGGAACACCGGTATCGTGTGGACACAGGCTCCTTGAACGCCCTGCAATACCTGCCTGATAACCCTTGCCGAATGCGCGTTCTGTCTGGTCACGTTTCTGGCGTTTCATCAGTGAGTGCACCTCTTGTTGGTTGGTATGATCACTTTCTGTACGGGTAAGGCTGAATGGACTCCCTTGATGGTGATGGGTGAATCCGGGGAGGGACGGAGCGCGCCCCATCGCGCCCTGCGGTGCCGGCGGAAGCGGGCGCGCAAGGACAGCGACAACTGTGAGAGAATCGCCCTGACAGCAAGTCATCCCCTGGAATTGGTCCCGGCGGCGGCGAAGCTGGCTCCGACCACCATTGCCGGGTAACCCAGTACACCAAAAAGCCGCGCTGCTGTGAACGAATTTATGAGCATAGAAAATCCCCTGCATATTGCGCAAAACTCTAGAATCGGATTTGACAAATCCGGAAGCCTTATGGGGCTTGGCCTGACAGCGAATGTGGGGGTTTGCCGTGACTGAACACGCCTGGTTTGCCACCTGTCCCAAGGGACTGGAATCCCTGCTGAATGACGAACTTGTCACACTGGGAGCCGAAAATACCCGGCAGACCGTGGCCGGTGTCTATTTCGACGGCCCCCTGGAGGCGGCCTATCGCGTCTGCCTCTGGTCCCGCCTGGCCAGCCGGGTGCTGATGCCCCTGGCACGCTTTGACGCCGACAGCCAGGAGGCTCTGTACGAGGGTGCCCGAGCGGTACCCTGGGAGGAGCACCTGGCGCCCACGGGCAGCCTGCTGGTGGATTTCAGCGGTACCAGCGGCGCCCTGCGCAACACCCAGTTCAGCGCCGTGCGGATCAAGGACGCGGTGGTGGACCGCCTGCGGGAACTCACCGGCGAGCGCCCGGGGGTGAGCAAGACGCCGGACCTGCGCATCAACGCCCGCCTGAGCAAGGGGCGGGTGGCGCTCAGTATCGATCTGTCCGGCGACAGCCTGCACCGGCGCGGCTATCGCGGCCGCCAGGGCGAGGCGCCCCTGAAGGAAAACCTGGCTGCCGCCATACTGCTGCGCGCCGGTTGGCCGGCCATCGCCGCTGAGGGCGGGGCGCTGCTGGACCCCATGTGCGGTTCCGGCACCCTGTTGATCGAGGCGGCGCTGATGGCCGCCGATATGGCACCGGCCTTGCGCCGGGAGCACTTCGGGTTTTCCGGCTGGCTGGGCCACGTCCCGGCCCTGTGGCAGTCGCTGCGGGACGAGGCGGTGGCGCGCAAGAACGCCGGTCTGGCCAAACCGCTGCCGGAGATTCGCGGCTACGACGGCGACCTGCGCGCCGTGCGCGCCGCCGAGGAAAACATCATCGCCGCCGGCCTGGACCACTGGCTGCGGGTGCGGCGCAAGGAGCTGAGCGCCTTTACTCCGCCCACCCACGCCCGCATCCGGCCCGGGCTGATCGTTACCAATCCGCCCTACGGCGAGCGCCTGGGCGAGACTGAATCCCTGAAACTGCTCTACGCCCACCTGGGCCAGCGCCTGCGCGACGAATTTCAGGGTTGGCAACTGGCGCTGTTTACCGGCAACCCGGAGCTGGGCAAGCAGATGGGGTTGCGCGCGCACCGAAAATACAAACTGTTCAACGGCACCATTGCCAGTGAATTGCTGCTGTTTACTGTCGACGCCCGCAGCGAGGTGCACGACCCCTCCCGGGAGGACACCGACAACCCCTGGCGCAACGCGGTGATCAAAGGCTCTGCCGCGCCATCGGAAACCGCGCCACCGGAGCTGACTGAAGGTGCGCGTATGCTGATCAACCGCCTGCGCAAAAATCAGAAGTCACTGGCGCGCTGGGTGAAACAGAACAACGTCAGTTGCTACCGGCTCTACGACGCCGATATGCCCGAATACGCCGCCGCCATCGACCTTTACCGGGGATATGTTGCAGGGAAAAGTGCGGGGCAGGGCGAGGCACAAGTCTATGCCCTGGTGCAGGAATATGCCGCGCCGAAAACCGTGGACGAAGCCCGCGCCCGGGAGCGCTTTGCCGAAATTCAGGCCGCCGTGCCCGAGGCGCTGGACATTCCGCCGTCCCGTATCAGCTATCGCCAGCGCCGACGCAACAAGGGCAAGATGCAGTACGAGAAGCTGGCGGAGCAGCCGGCGGGTGACTTGTTGGTGGTTGAAGAGGGCGGCGCCCGGCTGCAGGTCAACCTCTGGCAGTATCTGGACAGCGGCCTCTTTCTCGACCACCGACCGGTGCGCGACTGGATCGCCGGGCACGCCGAGAACAAGCGCTTTCTCAATCTGTTCTGCTACACCGCCAGTGCCAGCGTGCGCGCTGCCCTGGCCGGCGCCCGTCTGACAGTGAGCGTGGACATGTCCAATACCTATCTGGACTGGGCGCGGCGCAATCTGGCGCTGAACGGTTTGAGCGAAGCGCGCAACCGCCTGGAGCAGGCCGACTGTCTCACCTGGCTGGCGGACAACAGCCGCCAGTTTGATCTTATCCTGCTGGACCCGCCGAGTTTTTCCAACTCAAAAAAAATGGAAGGCGTGCTGGATATCCAGCGCGACCATGTGGCCCTGATTCAGGGCGCCATGAAGGCGCTGTCGGAAGAGGGCACCTTGATCTTCTCCACCAACCTGCGCAGTTTCAAACTGGATGCAGCGGCACTGTCGGCGTACACTCTGGAGGATATCACCGCCGCCACGCTGGACCCGGATTTCAAGCGCAACGCGAAAATTCACCGCTGCTGGCTGATTCGCCACTGATCATGAATCTGAATCCCGTCACGCGCATACTGCGGAGCAAGGCGCCGCGAGGTTTGAAAATCATCGCGCTGAGCCTGGTGCTGCTGTTCGCCACGGCGCTGCCGGTAATGGCCTATATCGTGTTCGGCCCGGAAGACGGCAACCCCGTCTGGCTGGGGCGACTGTTCGCCGTGGGCGCGCTGATCGCCCATTTCGGGTTTATTGGTGGGTTGCTGTTGCTGATGAAGGACACCTATTTCGGGCGAGGGAAGTGAGCACTGAAGGTATGACGAGGGTACCTTTGCGCGGCAACTATCCTGACAGAGGAGGAGCCTGCTTGCTCTCCGATTTCAGCCAGTTTTCCACAGTCAGCCCGGGTGCTCGGGTGAACTCCCGTTCATTTGCTGTCACCACCGTCAGGCCCATGGCCAGGCAGTGGGCCGCGATCAGCAGGTCGTTGGGGCCGATGGGAGTGCCCCGGGCGGTCAGATAGTGCCTTAGCTCTGAGTAGTGCTGGTCTGCGGGTGGTTCCAGCGGCAGAATCTCCAGGGCTGACAGAACCAGATTAACCCGCTCAGCCAGACGCTGGGAGCCGGATTTGGCTGCGCCGTATCGCAGCTCCGCAGCGGCCACGATATTAGTGCATACGGTTTCTTCCCCCACCTCGGCAATCCGCCTGGCGACAGCGCCTTGTGGATTTCTCACCAAGTCCGACAGAATATTGGTGTCGAGCAAATATTGTGGATGCCCGGTCACAGATGTTCCTCATCCAGTGGCGGCAGATCCTCGTCGATATCCGGAAAGGGTTCGTCCAGCGGCTCCAGGCCGGATAGCAGCGCCAGCAGTCTGCCCTTGCGCACCGGTTCGATGATCAGCCGGTTACCCTCCTTGTGCAGTATTGCCTCATCCCCCTCCAGCTCAAACTCCCGGGGTATGCGCAGCGCCTGGTTGCGGCCGTTGCGGAACAGGCGGACGTGTCTTTCTGTTTTTGGAGCGCCCATAAGTACCCCCCATAGAAAAGGCATATGTCAAAGCATATGCCTTGTGCGTGGGGGAGTCAATAGCTTGGGGGTCAGAGTTTTTAAGGCACAATCAAGGTGTCACTCCTTAACCCGCCAACCGCCCCGCCCGGTAGTCGTTGATCGCCTGCTCGATTTCCTCCTGGGTGTTCATCACAAAAGGACCGTACTGGGCGATAGGTTCTCGAATGGGCTTGCCGGCCAGGATCAGCAGGCGGCTCTCGCTTTCGCCGTTGACGATATGCAGTTCTTCGCCTTCACTGAGCAGACCGGCGTTGCCCGCTGGTAGTTTGCGGCGATCATTGCCGATGGCCACAGCGCCCTCGTAGACGTAGACAAAGGCGTGGTGTTCCTTGGGCAGCGTCTGATCAAACACCGCATTGGCCGGCAGATACAGATCCCAGTATACCGGTTCGGTGCTCAGGCCGCCGATGGGGCCGCTGATGGTGTTGCCGTTTTGTTGCACGCTGCCGGCAATGACTTTCACCTGGGCACCGCTGTCAAAATCCACGGCGGGAATGTCCGACGCGGGAATATCCCGATAGGCGGCGGGCTTCATTTTTTCCGCCGCCGGCAGGTTCAACCACAGCTGGAAACCGCGCATGCGGCCCTCCTCCTGCTGCGGCATTTCCGAGTGGATGATGCCGCGGCCGGCGGTCATCCACTGCACGTCGCCGCTTTTCAGGTCGCCCCGGTTGCCCATATGGTCTTCGTGCAGCATATGGCCGTCCAGCATATAGGTAACGGTTTCAAAACCCCGGTGCGGGTGCGCGGGAAAGCCGGCGATATAGTCGTCGGCATTGTCCGAATTGAACTCGTCCAGCATCAGAAAGGGATCAAAGCGCGCCTGGGGGGTTTGCCCCAGGCTGCGTTTGATTTTCACGCCGGCGCCGTCCGAAGCGGCGCGGGCCGGTACGATTTGTCTCAGTTGGCGTTGCATGGTTGATATCGCTCTTGGCATTAAGCGGCGAGAGCCTGTTCAATTTGCTCCCGAGCCTGCTCCAGTGCTTTTTGCTGGCTCTCCTCTCCAAGGGCCAGGCCTTCGGCATAGATGAAACGGGTGTCCGTCAGACCGATAAAACCCAGAAACGTGTTCAGGTAACCGGTCTGCCAATCCGACGGGCCGCCGCTGTAGACGCCGCCCCGGGCCGCAAACAGATACACCGGCTTGTCCTTCAGCATACCCTCGGAGCCGGACTCGGTGTAGCGAAAGGTCACCCCGGAGCGCGCCACATGGTCAAAGTAGGCCTTCAGGGTGGAGGGTATACCGAAGTTATACATGGGAACGCCGAAAACTACCAGATCCGCGCTGCGCAACTCGTCGATCAGGGTGTCGGAATAGGCGACGATTTCCTGCTGGCGACGGGTGCGCTTGGCCCGCTCGGTGATAAAGGCGTTCAGGCGCTCCTGGTCCAGGTGGGGCACCGGCTGATCCGCCAGATCCCGCACCACCACTTGGCCGTCCGGGTTTTGCACCTTCCAGCGCTCGACAAAGGCGTTGCTCAGGGTGCTGGACTGGCCAGCGTCGCCGGAGAGACT
The DNA here is from genome assembly GCA_050486405.1 of Marinimicrobium sp. Taxonomy (GTDB): domain Bacteria; phylum Pseudomonadota; class Gammaproteobacteria; order Pseudomonadales; family Cellvibrionaceae; genus JBJHDF01. Next base: position 7,529 of record JBJHDF010000029.1, read on the forward strand.
GCTTTTGATCTGTAATAGGGTTGTCATGGAGTTTCTCCCGATTAATTGGTTGCTGTGACTATTAGACAGCTTGCGTATCCGATGATAAATGGGCATATTTAGCGCAATTTGATCGAAAATTTAGATAAATTGTCGTTGGCGCAAAAGGAGGCGGTGAGTGTGGAACCCAAGGTAACCCTGGAGCAGTGGCGGGCGCTGCTGGCGGTGATTGACGCCGGTGGCTACGCCCGGGCGGCGGAGCAGTTGGGCAAGAGCCAGTCGTCGGTGTCCTACGCCATCAGTCAACTGGAGACGGCGCTGGGGGTCAAGGTCTTTGCCCTGGAGGGGCGCCGGGCGGTACCCACCCCGGCGGGTGAACTGCTGCACCGCCGGGCGCGGCACCTGCTGGAAGAGGCCGATCGCCTGGAGCAGGCTGTCTGCAGCCTGCATGCGCGGATCGAGCCGGTAGTGCGGATCGCCGTGGACCATCTGATTCCCGCTACCGAAGTACTGTCGATACTGTCGCTGTTTGCCGCCGATTTTCCCAATACCCGGGTGGAGTACTATGAATCGGTGCTCAGCGGCACCGAGGATGCGCTGGTGCAGGGTCAGGTGGATCTGGCGGTGGGTACCCGCATTCCTCCAGGATTTCTGGGCGATTACCTGAAGCCCGTCACGCTGTTCAGCGTCAGTAGTCCGGACCACCCCCTGCAGCGGTTGCAGCGCGAATTGACCTACGAGGATCTGCGGCACCATCGGCAGATCATCGTGCGCGATTCCGGCCCCTATCGCCGCTACTCCGAAGGCTGGCAGGAAGCGGAGCAGCGTTGGACGGTGAGTCATCTGGGGACCTCCATTGCGGCGGTGCGCGCCGGTCTGGCCTATGCACTCTTGCCGGAGGCTTACATACAAGAGGATTTGCTCGCGGGTCGCCTGCGGCATTTGCCCTTGCGCGACGGGAGTAAACGGGTGGCTTCCGTCTACCTGATGTTTGCCGACCAGGATCTGGCCGGGCCGGCCACGCGACGCCTGGCGGAGATTGTCAAAAGCGCTTTACGCGATTCTTGACAGAGCGCCTAGGCGCAAGAACAATGAGCGGCGCATAATAACTATTCTTAGAGGTTGACATGAAGTACTTGCTCCCACTGCCGCTGGTGATTTTCGCTCTGGTGGCCTGTTCGCAGAACGACTCCGATAAACATGAGGTGGCGGCCACGCAAACGGCTTCCGCTCCTATTGTCATTTCGCCCGCAAGCGCGAAGCAGCGCCCGCGCAACCCCTGGGTGTTTCGCTCGGTGCTGGACGGGCAGCCGCGCATGGTGACGGTGGCGCTGCACGACGATCTGAGTATCGCGTTCGACGCCAATCACAGCGGCCTCTATCAGGCCTGGCCGGGTGATCTGACGCTGCAGGGTGTGGTCTACGACACCCGTCACGGCCCCAACCCGGTGAGCGAGGGTGCTTACTACTATCGGCACCGGATCAGCGAACCCCTGTGGCGCCTGGAGCGGAACGGCCAGACCCAAGCGGTGACACCACAGTTTCGCGGCTATCGTTTTGCCGATGATCAGGTGGTTTTCCAGTACGACCTGCCGCTGGACGACAGTCGCTGGCTTCGCGTGGAGGAGACCCCCGAGTATCGCGAACACAATGGCCGCGTCGGGTTGGAGCGGCGCTACTCCGTGGCTGCAGCTGATGACTCGATTCGGGTGGGTTTTCTATTGGCGGGCAAACAAGGCGACAAGCAATTTTCCGTCGAGACCAACGGCACTCTGGATGAGCGTGCCAACACGCTCTGGTTGAACAACGATGCGCCCACACAACTGCTGCTGTTCTTTGCCAGTGTCGGTGGGGAGGTTGCGCCAGAAGTTGTCGACACCGAAGCGGATGCTCCGGGCAGATATCTGATCGCCAACAGCGATTGCCATGCGTGTCACAACGAACTCCAGCGGACAGTCGGCCCCTCCTATCGGGAAATCGCCGAACAGTACCAGGATACGCCGGCAACGCGGGACCGGTTGGCGCAGAAAATCATCGACGGCGGCAGCGGTGTCTGGGGCGCGGTGCCCATGAATCCCCACCCGGAGTTGTCCCATGAGCAGGCGCGGCAGATGGTGGATTATATATTCTCCCTGCAGCCGGCGACGGATTCGGGTCCACCGGAGATCGAACCGGTTTTCCTCGGCGTACCCAGCCGGGCGCTGGCCATCGACGCCGAACCCAAGCCCGACACCGAATCGGACGAACTGAGGCCCGGCCTGGCGGCGGCCATGTCCCATGTGGAGGATTTTACCGATCAGATATTTTCCCGTCCGGTCTTGACCGGTGTAGCGGCAAAAGTACACACCCACGAGTTGGATGATTTTGGCCCCATCACCATCAATTTCTTTTTGACGCTGGACGGCTATATCGCCGTGCAAGAGGCGGGGGACTATACCTTGCGTCTGGTCACCGACGACGGTGGGCGCATGAATGTGAATGGCCAGCGTGTGATCGATCGCTGGCAGTTTCAGGGGCCCACGCCCAGCGATGCCGTGGTGCGGCTGGAGTCGGGCCTGAATGCCATTGCCATCGAACATTTTCAGGGCCTGGCCGGCGCGTCCATTTCACTGCAGTGGAAGCGCCCGGGGGATGACGCGTTCAGCGTGATTCCCGAGGCGAATCTGCGCCATCGGGCGCGGATGGTGGCGCAACCGGTACCCTATATACCACGCAGCGAACTGGTCAAAAGCATTCCCGGCGACCGGGTGCCCTTGCAGGATGTACATCCGGCGTTTGAACTGGCGCAGGCCCGCCCCTCCTGGTTTGAACCCAGGGTGGGAGGCATGGACTTTTTCGACGACGGCCGCCTGGCGTTGTGCACCTGGGACCCGCTGGGTGGTGTCTATGTGCTCGAAGGTGTTCTCGAGCGGGAGCCGGAAGACATCACCGCTACCCTGGTCGCCTCTGGACTGGGCGAGTGTCTGGGGCTGAAAGTCGTGGACGGTGAACTCTATGTTATGCAGAAGTACGAGCTGACTCATCTGCAGGACAGCAACGGCGATGGGATTCTTGATACCTATCGCACGCTCTCCGATCAGTGGCCCATGTCTGATAACTTTCATGAGTTTGCCTTCGGGCTGCCATACCGCGACGGCTTTTTTTACGGGGCGCTGGGAACCGCCGTGGAACCGGGTGGCGCCAGTACGCAACCGCAATTGCGCGAGCGCGGTAACGTGATGCGCATTGATGCCAGCGACGGTAGCGTGGAATTTATCGCCCACGGTCTGCGCACACCCAACGGCCTGGCCTGGACGACGGAAGGTGAACTGTTTGTCACCGACAACGAGGGCACCTGGCTGCCGTCGAGCAAATTGGTACACGTTCGCGAAGGACGTTTTTTTGGCTTTCGCGATGTTGACTACCAAGGCACCAAAGATCTGCCGGAAACACCGCCAGTGGTGTGGCTGCCGCAAAACGAAATTGGCAATTCACCAACCGAACCTGTCGCTCTGCACCTGGGTGACTACGCCGGGCAGATGTTGCACGGCGACATCTATCACGGCGGCTTGAAACGGGTGTTCTATGAGCAGGTGAACGGCGAATACCAGGGCGCGGTATTCCGTTTTAGCCAGGGGCTGGAAGCGGGCATCAACCGTTTGGTCTGGGCGCCCGATGGTGAAACCCTGCTGCTCGGCGGTGTCGGCAACCCCGGTAACTGGGCGCCTCAGGGCAAACTCTGGCACGGGCTGCAACAGTTGCGCTACAGCGGCGGCAGCGCTTTTGAAATGCTGCAGGTCAGTGCCCGCAGCGACGGACTTGAATTGACGTTTACCCAGCCCATCGAAACCGGGCGCGGCATCAGCGCGGAGGAATTTCAGGTGCAGCAGTGGTACTACCAGCCCACGGCTGCCTACGGTGGTGACAAGCAGGAGCTGCAAACCCTGGCCATTGCCTCGGTCAGTCAGTCCGAGGATCGCCGCCGGGTGTTTCTGGAGCTGAACGACCTCAAGGCCGGGCATGTGCTCTATTTGCGCATTGTCGAACCCTTCCAGAGCCAGGGCGGGGACTCCCTGTGGAGCACCGAAGCCTGGTATACCCTGAATCGCATTCCGGCGGAGCGGCCGGGTTTCCGGCGTCCGGTGCAGCCCCAGCCGCACAACACCCTGACCGAGCAGCAGCGCGCCCAGGGGTGGCGCTTGCTGTTCGATGGCGAAAGCACCAGCGGTTGGCGCAACTTCAATGCCGACAGCATCGGTGCCGCCTGGCAGGTGGTGGATGGAACCCTGCATCTGGATCCGCGTCAGCGGGACGGTTGGCAAACCCGGGACGGCGGTGACATCGTCAGCGAAGAGGTGTTTGAAAACTACGAGCTGTATCTCGAATGGAAGCTGGCAGAAGGTGGCAACAGCGGCCTGATGTACAACGTGATCGAGGGTGACGCCTACAGCTACGCCTGGGAAACCGGCCCCGAGTATCAGTTGCTCGACAATCCCAACCACCCGGATGGTGTCAACGTCTCGCGACGCAGTGGTGATCTGTACGACCTCAAGGCCAGCCGGTTCGTAGCCGTCAACCCTGCGGGTCAGTGGAATCGCACCCGCCTGGTGGTGCGCGACGGTGTTGTCGAGCACTGGCTCAACGGCTACAAGTTGTTGTCCTACGACCAGAACAGCCCCGAGTGGCAGCAGATGATAGACGCCAGCAAGTTTGTGGAGATGCCGGATTTCGGGCGCTCGCGCAGCGGCCGCCTCGCCCTGCAGGATCACGGCGACCCGGTTTGGTTTCGCAATATCCGTATTCGCGAACTGGTTAACTGACATGCGGGGGGCGTGGGCGTATAAATCCGGGTAAAATGCCGTGGCGCACCGCCGCCGGAAGTGCCGGAAGTAGAGGCCCGATGAGAGGCGCGATGAGAGGCGCGATGAGAAGCGGTTGACACCGTTCTGTCACGATTCTGTTCAATCACATGGGAGAGTGGTTTATGAATCCCTTCATCCGTTTTGGTGGCGTTTCCCGCGCCCTGCTGTCATCGGTTGCTTTTTTGTTTGTCCTCGCCGGTTGCGGTGGCAGCAGCGGGTCCTCCGGTTTGGCGCCGCCCCCAGCCGGGGGTAACGGTAATCAGGTGCCAGAGCCCGCGCTGGCACCGCCGACGAATCTGCAGGGAGCCCCCGATGCACACCGCATTATTGTCGCCTGGGAGCCGTCATCGGGTGCGGAGGGTTACCACCTCTACTACGCCACCGAGCCGGGTATCCAGCCGGATAACTGGGCCGCCTATGAAAGTGGCACCTGGCTTGAAGATGTCACATCGCCCATGGAGCTGACCGAGCTTACCAATGGCGCCAGTTACTTCATTATTGTTACCGCGTTCGCCGGGTCCGAGGAAAGCGAACCCAGTAATGAGATTACCCTGATCCCCAAAATCTTTGCGCCGGCGGGTGGCCTGAACGATACCGGCATCCGGTTTTGCGGCGCGGACCTGGAGAACAACAACGCGCCTTGTAACGGCAGCGAACCGGCAGCGCAGGACGCGTTTCACGGCAGGGACGCGCGGCAAGAAACGTCGTTGTTACGCAAGCAGGGCGCCGGTCGCGCCGGCTTTGACTTCACCAAGATTTCCAATAGCGGCAAACCGGTACCGCCCTCCACGCCACTCGGTGACGGGCCGGATGACTGGGCCTGTACCCGGGATAATGTTTCCGGGTACTACTGGGAAGTGAAAGTGGATGATCCGCAACACCTTCGTTATCAGGGTCATCAGTACAGTTGGTATCGCAGCAACACTCCCGACGGCAATCCCGGTGAGCCTGGCGACACCGAAAGCTGTGCAGGTTCGCTGGGGGCGAACAACTGCAATACGGAAAACTACGTGGCAGCGGTCAACGCCGAGGGTTTGTGTGGTTACACCGACTGGTTTGTGCCGTCTGTACGGACTTTCTGGGGGCTGCTGGACCTGGGCGGAGCGGGCTTTCCCTTTGACCAGGATTACTTCCCCAATATTGCCGCCGGCGCGCGCGCCTGGACTTCAACCCCCTTCGCCGGCGGTGGCGCCAATGCCAATTTTTCCTGGACTCTGAATCCGGGATATCGGAGTGCCAATGTCTTTGCCCGCGATCTGCGGGGCGTGGTAATCCTGAGCCGGGTTGGTCATGTTTATCAGATTGTGCCGCCTGCTTACTGTCTGAATAACAACACGGCGGTAAACTCCGGCGTCAACTACACGAGCAACCAGGGCGTTGTGACTGACATTCATGCCGGTTTGATGTGGAAGCGGTGTGTCGAAGGGCTCTCCGGTAACGATTGCCAGGTAGGCAGCCCGGTTGAACTCAACTGGATTGACGCGCTGAATCACGCACAGGAGCACGTTTACCAGGGGTACGACGACTGGCGTCTGCCCAATAGCAAGGAATTGCAGAGCCTGGTGGAAACCTGCCGTGTCGACCCCTCCATCAATACCGATGTGTTTCCCAATACGCCGAGCAGTCTGGTGTGGTCGGGTTCTCCCACTACCACGGGCGCCTACACGGTGCTGTTCAATTCAGGCAACATTCACAGCTATGATCGGGATCGCGAATTCCATGTAAGACTGGTACGCGATGTGGATATCTCCGAAGAGCAAGCCCAGGCGCTTTTCGGCTCAATCTCTGTTGAGTGATCACTTGTTGCCTGCCAACAGACCTGGATCGAGAAGACGTTGCAATTCCTCTCGCGACAGGTCGGTCTTTTCCTCGGCCACATCGATCACCGGCCGGTTTTCCGCGTAGGCTTTTTTGGCGATGGCGGCGGCTTTGGCGTAGCCGATCACCGGGTTGAGCGCGGTGACCAGTATGGGGTTGCGTGCCAGCGCTGACTGTAAATTGTGCTCGCGCACATTGAAACCGGCAATCGCCTTGTCTGCTAGCGCGCGGCTGCTGTTGCTCAGTAGTGTCAGACTTTGCAACAGGTTGTGGGCAATGACCGGCAGCATGACATTGAGCTGAAAGTTGCCGGATTGGCCGGCGACAGTAATGGTGGTGTCGTTGCCCATCACCTGGGCGCAGGCCATGGCCACGGCTTCGGGGATCACCGGGTTGACCTTGCCGGGCATGATGGAGGATCCCGGCTGCAGGGCGGGCAGTTCGATTTCACCCAAACCGGCCAGCGGGCCGGAGTTCATCCAGCGCAGATCGTTGGCAATTTTCATCAGCGCCACCGCCAGGGTTTTCAGTTGACCGGACAGGGCGACGGCGGTGTCCTGGCTGCTGATGGCGGCGAAGAAATTGTCGGCCGGTGCCAGGGTCAGCCCCGTATCCTCCGACAGGTGTCGCGCCAGGCGCGCGGCCAACTCCGGGTGGGCGTTGACGCCCGTGCCCACTGCGGTACCGCCCTGGGCCAGTTGCAACAGTTGTGGCAGCAATTGTTGCAGGCGACTGCGGCACTGGGCGATCTGCGCCCGCCAGCCGCCCAACTCCTGGGCCAGGCTCAGTGGCATGGCGTCCATCAGGTGAGTGCGGCCGGTCTTGATGCTGTGCTTCAGTGTTGCCGCCTTGCGCGCCAGCGTGTGTTCCAGATGTTCCAGGGCGGGAAACAGATTTTTCTGCAGGGCCAGGGCTGCACTCAGGTGAATGGCCGAGGGAATCACGTCGTTGCTGGATTGGCCCATGTTGACCTGGTCGTTGGGGTGCACGGGTTGCCCGGCGTGCACGCCAGCCAGATGCGCAATCACTTCGTTAACGTTCATATTGCTGCTGGTGCCCGAGCCGGTCTGGAATACGTCCACCGGAAACTGATCGGCGTGCTCGCCGGCCAACAGCTTGTCGCAGGCGGCGACTATGGCATCGGCGGTGATCTGGTCCAACAGTTGCAGCTCGGCATTGCTGATGGCGGCGGCGCGTTTGATGGCCGCTATTGCTTGGATAAATTCCGTCGGCATGGGCGTGCCACTGATATGGAAATTGTCCAGCGCGCGTTGGGTTTGGGCGCCGTAGAGGGCGTCGACGGGGACCTGGATCTCGCCCATGCTGTCGGTTTCGGTGCGGTACTGGCTCATGGTGATCTCCTGAATTTGGTCATTGGCGATGAGTTGCCAGCAAGCGGCTGACCTGTGGATGGTAACTGCTGCCAAACAGATTCAAATGATTGAGCAGATGATAAAGATTATACAGGGGTACGCGCTCCCGCCAGCCCTGGTTCAACGGGTTGTTGTCCAAATAGGTGTGGTAGAAGGCGGAATCAAAGCCGCCGAAAAGTTGTGTCATGGCCAGCTCCGCTTCGGCCCAGCCTCTGTGGGTGGCGGGGTCCAGCAGCACCGGCTGGCCTTGGGCGTCGCAGTGAATATTGCCCGCCCAGAGATCACCATGAATCAGTGCTGGTGGCTGTTCGGGAATTCTGTGCCGCAGTGTCTCGCACAGGCTGTCCAGTTGTTCGCGCTCTGCTTCGGAAAGCAGATTGCGGGACAGGGCCAGGTCACCCTGGTACTGCAATCGTTGCCGGATGAAAAAGCGATGACCGTCGCTGTCCGGCGTGTTGGGTTGGGGAGTGAGGCCGCAGTAGTTGTCCCGCTCGAAGCCGAAATTCTGGGCAGGTTGTCGATGGAGTTGCGCCAACTGCTCACCCAGTCGCTGCCAGTAGCGGTGGTCGCGTTTGCCGGGCGCTATATACTCCAGAGCAATGAAATCGCTGCCCGTGGCGTACACTTCGGGTACCCGGATGCAGTCGCAGGCGGCCAGTGCGGCCAGGCCCGCAGCCTCGACGGCAAAGAAGTCATCGGGTGCGCCCGGGCGCTGCTTGACACACAGTCGCGCCCCGTCGCTGCAGTCCAGCAACTGCGTCTGGCAGATGTCGCCTCCTGACAACGACTGTCGGGAGCGGATGCTAAGCTGTTGGCTGTCCAGCCATTGTGCCAAACTGACCATATGACAGGCCTGACGGCGTTGGTTTCGGGTTTGAATCCTGTAGGGTATAGTAGCTGGTTGAGTCCCCTGTCTGCAAAGTTGAAGTAGCCCATGTCCCAGCCTTTTGTCGTCAACAGCCAGTTTGAACCGGCTGGCGATCAACCCACAGCCATTGCCGGTCTGGTGCGGGGCATTGAGGCGGGGCTCGCCCACCAGACCCTGCTGGGTGTCACCGGCTCGGGCAAGACCTTTACCATTGCCAACGTCATCGCCCAGGTACAGCGGCCCACCATGGTGATGGCCCACAACAAGACACTGGCGGCGCAGCTTTACGGTGAGTTCAAGGAGTTTTTCCCGAACAACGCCGTGGAGTATTTTGTTTCCTATTACGATTACTACCAGCCTGAGGCCTATGTGCCCTCGTCAGATACCTATATCGAGAAGGACTCCTCGGTCAACGAGCATATCGAGCAGATGCGGCTGTCCGCCACCAAGGCGCTGATGGAGCGCAAGGACGCCATAGTGGTGGCCACGGTGTCTGCCATCTACGGTCTGGGTGATCCCGACGCCTATCTGAAAATGGTGTTGCATCTGGTGCGCGGCGACAAGGTGGACCAGCGCGCCATACTGCGCCGGCTGGCGGAGTTGCAGTACACGCGCAACGACGCGGATTTCTACCGCGCCAACTACCGCGTGCGCGGCGACGTTATCGACATCTATCCGGCGGATTCGGACAGCGAAGCGGTGCGGGTGGAGCTGTTCGATGACGAGGTGGACAATATCTCTCTGTTCGATCCGCTCACCGGCGAAGTATTGCGACGCGTGGCGCGCATTACGATTTATCCCAAATCCCACTATGTGACGCCGCGCAGTCGGATACTGGAGGCCATCGACCTGATCAAGGAGGAGTTGCGGGAGCGGCTGGAGCAACTGCGCGCCAACGATCGGCTGGTGGAGGCGCAGCGGCTGGAGCAGCGCACCCGTTACGATCTGGAAATGATGCAGGAGCTGGGTTACTGCACCGGCATCGAAAACTATTCCCGCTATCTCTCCGGTCGTGCCCCGGGCGAACCACCGCCGACCTTGTTTGACTATTTGCCGGGCGATGCCTTGTTGATCATCGATGAGTCCCACGTTACCGTGCCGCAGATCGGCGCCATGTACAAGGGCGATCGCTCGCGCAAGGAGACCCTGGTGGAATACGGTTTTCGCCTGCCGTCGGCGCTGGACAACCGGCCGCTGCGCTTTGACGAATGGGAGCGGTTGGCGCCGCAGATGATTTTTGTCTCGGCCACACCGGCCGACTACGAACATCGCCACGCTGGCCAGGTGGTGGAGCAGGTTGTGCGTCCCACCGGCCTGGTGGACCCGGAGATGGAAGTGCGCCCGGCCACCCATCAGGTGGACGATGTGCTGTCGGAGATCCGGTTGCGCGCCGAGTGCAACGAGCGGGTGCTGGTTACGGTGCTCACCAAGCGCATGGCGGAAGACCTCACCGAATACCTGGCGGAGCACGGCGTGCGCGTGCGCTATCTGCACTCGGATATCGACACCGTCGAGCGCGTGGAAATCATCCGCGATCTGCGCAGTGGCGAATTCGACGTATTGGTGGGGATCAACCTGCTGCGCGAAGGGCTGGATATGCCGGAAGTGTCACTGGTGGCCATACTGGATGCGGACAAGGAGGGCTTTCTGCGTTCGGAGCGCTCCCTGATTCAGACCATCGGCCGCGCCGCGCGCAATATCAACGGCAAGGCCATTCTCTACGCCGACCGGATCACCGGCTCCATGCAGCGAGCCATCGAGGAGACCGACCGGCGGCGGAGCAAGCAGTTGGAACACAATCAGCGCGAGGGTATTACGCCGCGCACCATTTTGAAAAACGTTCAGGACATTCTGGAGGCGTCACCCATTCCCGGCGCCGGTGCCCGCGCCAAGCGTGGCCGGGCCGTGGCGGAGAAAGAGGGGCGTTACGAGGTGTTGCCCGAAGGCGGCGATATCTGGAAAACCATCGGCCGCCTGGAGCAGGAAATGTTCCAGGCAGCCAAGGATCTGGAGTTCGAAAAAGCGGCCCAACTGCGCGATCACATTCACGAGTTGAAAACCCGCTCGATATCGCAAGGCTAGCTTACTGCAGCTCCATCACCACCCGGAATCCCACATGATCACCGTAGTAATCCGGTGTTTCGTGTTCGCGCCGGTGGCTGGTGATATCGTTGACGTGGTTGCGGTGAGAGCCGCCGCGCAGCACACGGCGGGTGCAGCCTTCCCACTCGAAGGCACTGCCGTCGGTGGGTGTGCCGGCGTAGTGGTTCTGGTAGCAGTCCTGTACCCATTCGGCGACGTTACCGGCCATGTTGTGAACGCCAAAATCACTGGCGGGGTAGGCATCAACTGGCGCCGTGCGGCTGGAGAGCAGGCCGGCGTGGTCGCTGTAGCAACCGCGCCGGCAGTTGGCGCGACCGTTGGCGCCACCGCTGTCGTTGCCCCACCAGTAATCGCGATTCTCGCCAGTCCGGGCGACGTATTCCCATTCCGCCTCTGATGGCAGCCGGTAGCGCTGGCCGGTAACGTTGCTGAGCCATTGGGCGTAGGCACTGGCCGATTCCCAACTGACGTAAATCACTGGGCGGTTTGCCGTGCCCCAACGGTTGTCGCCCGGTAGTGGTCGATTGGTGGCCCGGGCAAATTTTTCGTATTGCTCGAAGGTGATTTCGTACTTGCTGATGGCAAAAGGCGCTTCGATGTTGACTCGTCGCAGGGGTTGACTGCTGCTCTGACTGTCACTGCCCATGGTGAAGGCGCCAGCCGGGACTACGACCATCTCCGGGCCCGCATCGCCGGTATTTTTCTCACTACTAAACGTTGAGCCAGGTGTCGCAGTTCTGGCCAGGCGCACGGGATAGCGTTTATTTGCTTTGCCCAGAGTGATCCACTCCAGGTGAGTGCGGTACCCGGCGCGACTGACTTCAATCTGATAGCGCCCGGGTTGCAGGCGAATGCCCGGGTGGTAGCGCTCGCGAATATTCATGATGCGCACCCGGGCGTTGGCAGGGGTTGGTTCCACCGTAAGGGCAAAGCGCGGTGCCGGTGTTGGCGCGGCGGGCGCAGTACTTTCGGCGACCACTTCGTCGTCGGTGACCTCGTCGGTTTCCGCGTCCCTGGCGCCAGCACCGATTGTCGCCTCCGCTGGTACTTCCTCGGTTGGCAATTCGTCCACGGGGGTTTCAACTTCCGTGGCGCTGTCGTCGGTGTGAACAACGTGGGGTTCGCTCGCTGTGGGTGTGGCGTCCCGTGGGCTCTCAACAACCACTGGGTCGTCGTTTGGCGGGAGTTGCACGCTCTCAGTTGCGTCGGCGACGAGAGGTGGATCCTGATGCACTGCAGTAGGTGCGCGGTGCTCGGCATTGGCGACCAACGGCGGTGGCGCCGCTACCAGTTCGTCACCCGCCTCGTTGCCAACATCAATCAGTGCCCAGGCCAGGGTGCCAATCAGCGCGGACAGCAGCACCCAGGACGCCAGGCGCTGACTGCGTACATTGATCAGAGACAGCGTTGCCATTTTTTGAATGCGGGTGGCGGCCACGGTATTGGCGCTGGTCTGACTTTCGGCACTGACGGTGTTTACCGGCTCCGCGCCGGTAAAACGATAGATCCCCCGTTTGGGTGTCCAGCGCAGAGTGTTCAGGTAAGCGCCGAGGCGGGCGAGTTGGTTGCGCAGGGCCACCAGGGTGGCGGCCAGCAATTGTTTGAGCAGGATGAATATCTGTACGCTGTCTGTTTGCGGCTCCAGGGCAGCGCCTGAACTTTTGCTGTCGTTCTCCAGTTTCTCGATAGCCTCGACGAGGTCCCGCCCCCGTTGGAAGCGCTGGTCGGGTTCCTTGGACAACAGCTTGTCCAGCAGCTTCTGGTAAGCCTTGAACTGCTCCGGCAATCTGGGAATGGGTGCGGCCAGGTGCTTGATGGCGATGGCGACGGCCTGGTCGCCCTGATAGGGCACGGCGCCGGTAAGCATTTCGTAGAAGACTACACCCAGGCTGTAGATGTCCGAGCGGGCGTCCACCACCTTGCCCCGGGTCTGCTCCGGGCTCATGTAGTGTGGCGTGCCCACCACGGTGCCGGCGTTGGTGACCTTGGCGGCACTGACGGTTTTTGCCACACCAAAATCCGAAAGCACAGCTGAATTGTCGGCGCGAAACAGGATATTTTCCGGTTTGATATCCCGGTGGATATAGCCTTTCTCGTGGGCGTGGTCCAGGGCACTGGCGATCTCCCGGGTGACGCGCAGGGCGTCTTCCGGCGTCAGTCCTTCCTTCATCTTGTCCTGCACGGAGCCGCCGGCCAGGTAGTCCATGGCGATATAGTTCAGGTTGTTGTGGCGGCCGATGTCGTAGATCGAAACAATGTTCGGGTGAGACAACTGCCCGACAATGTTGGCCTCGCGCTGAAAGCGTTCGCTGAAAGCCGGGTCGCCGTTCAGTGTTGGCGACATCACCTTGAGCGCCACCACCCGGCCGACGCTGATCTGAATGGCGAGGTAGACCGTGGACATGCCGCCCTGGGCGATTCGGCGAATGATTCTGTAGCCTGGTATCTGCATGATCGGCGGCGGGCTCTAGAATAAGATCCAGTACAAAAGCAACAGCAAGGACACCAGTGCCGTACCGTAAAGCGCCGCATCCAGTTGGCGACGGCCGGTCAGCACCGGCACCCACTGCCACAAAAAGGCCAGGGGGTGTTTGTTGCTCAGGGGGGATTCGATGACCTGTACCGTAATGTTGTCCTTGCCACCGTTTTTCAGCGCGGCCCGCAGCAGTCGATTGACCGCCACGCGACTGTTGCGACTGTCGCAAAGGATCTGGGCTATGTGTTTGTCGTCGACTTCGTCGGTGAGTCCGTCGCTGCACAGCAGTATCCGCTGGTCCCGTTTCCACTGGCCCTGCACCGAGTCCACCTGCACCTGCGCCAACTCCTGGGAGCCCAGGCACTGGGTGATGATATTCTTGTCCGGGTGGTTGCCCATGTCGTCGGCGCTGATGGCGCCGGAGGAGACCAGCATCTGTACGTAGGAGTGGTCGGTACTCAACTGCTCGAGGCGGCCGCCGTCTGCAGTGGGTGTCCACAGGTAGGCGCGGCTGTCGCCGACCCAGGCCACTTCGTATTCGTGGTTGTGGCTGAGCAGCGCCACTATGGTGGAGCCCATGCCCTCGGCGCCCACGCCTTCCTCGGCGGCCTTGAGCACCGCCTGGTGTGAGGCCTGGATGGCGTCGGGAAGCGTCTTGCCGTTGCTGTTTTTCAGGGTGTCGCGGACTATGGCACTGGCGACTTCGCCGGCCTCGTGACCGCCCATACCGTCGGCTACCAGCCAGAGCCCCTGTTCCGGCAGGCTCAGATAGCAGTCTTCGTTGTTGTCCCGCTGCAGACCCGGGTTGGTGGCGGCGCTGTAGTTAAGTAGTTGTTTGGCCTTCATGTCATTCGGCATCCACAGCCTGCACCGAGGGCAGGCTGGCTGGGGCGGCATGGGTAGGGCGAATCATTGCGCCAGTGTCCTTATCGTTCTGTCCAACTGCCGTAATACTAGAACAGATTGATCCTGAACACCACGGGGCAAGCGCCCTAGAGGCTTTTCGCCTGCAACTCCAGCGCCTCCAGTAGTGCGCGGTTGCCGCTGTGGCTGATCACGGCAATGCTGGCCTGTTGGGGGTCCAGGTATTGCCGGGCAACCCGCTGCAGGTCCGCCAGGCTGACCTGCAGTATCTGCTGGCGGAAGCGCTGGCGTTTTTCCAGGGTGCGGCCGAACAGTTCGGCGTGGAAGGTCTGCTTGGCTTCGCCGGCGGGCGAAGCCGGCTTGTCGATGGCGCCGATCACACCCAGTATGGCCTCTTCCAGGGCCTGGGAGTCGTGGCGGTCGTTCTGCAGCCAGTCCAGCGCCCGGTCAAAGTCGTCCAGGGTGTCCGTCAAGCGGGGGTCCCGGTAGGAATAGAAGCGGAAGGCGGCGATATTACTGTCCTGGCTGGCGCCGCCACCGTAGGCGCCGCCCTGTTCGCGGATGGCGCGGTGCAGGTAGCCATTGCGCAGAAAGCCGGCCAGTACCGTCAGCGGCGCCGCGTCCGGGTGTTCGCCGGGCACCGTGGGGTAGGCCTTGGCGCAGAAGTTGACCTGGGTGTTGGTGAGCCAGGCTTCGCGTATCCGTGCCTGGACTGGTTCAAGGTTCAGCGGTGCAAAGCCCTCTGTGACCGGCGCGGCGCTCCAGCGGGAGGCCAGTTCGGCGCGGTAGTCGTCCAGGTGTTCCGGTTCACCCACCAACAGGAATTGCAGGGAGGAGGACTGGATGCGTTGGTGGATACCAGCCAGTTGCGCCGCCAGTTGTTGCAGAGCCTCGGGTTGCTCCAGATCTCGATCCAGTGCTTTTAGGCTGACAATACCTTCCAGCCCGCCCAGTTGGTGGGCCAGTCGCGCCGACGGCGCCATGCCGGCGCAGGCGGCGGTCATGGCCAGACCGTGGCCGTTGCCGGTGATGCTCTGTTGGCGACGGGCGTTGATCTGGGCCATGAGTTCCCGCAGACGCGGCAACTCGTCAAAGCGGGGCTGCTCCAACGTCTGTTGCAGCAGATCGCTCATGGCGGTCTGATTGCGGGCCAGGGCCTTGGCGGACAGGGTAAAGTAGCCGTCGCTGGTCTGAACATCGTCGGTGGCGCCGCGCACCGTAAAAAAGGCCCGGATGGCGCCCACCACCGAGGCCTGCCAGCTCTGGGTTTCCAGGTAGCTGCGGCTGCCCAGGCCCAGCTCGGTCAGACAGTGGGCGTAGTAGGGCAGCAGGCGATGCTGCTCTTCGCTCAGTGCCGGCAGACGGCAGACCAGTTGCTGGTACACCAGCCCGTTGGTGCCGGCGCCGTAACAGCGCAGAGGTCGGCCGTTGCAGGTTTCGCGGCTGCCCGGGGTATAGTGCAGTTCGGGTGGAATATCGGCCAGCCCCACCCGGGGCAGTATGCTGTCGTCATCCTTGCGCAGTTGCCGCTCCTGCAGCGCCCGCGCCTGCGCGACGATACGGGCTTTGTCTTCTGCGCTCAGCGCCGCCCGGATCTCCGCCAGTCGTTGGGTTTCCGCCGCCTGCCGTCGCTCCTCATAGCGGGGCTCCGGTTTCAGGGTCAGGCGCACCCGGTGGGGGTTGTCCAGAAGCCACTGCGAGAGGCGTGTTTGAATGAAGTCCGGTTGTTCAATCTTGGCCCGCAGGCTGGACAGGGCGGCATCCAGATCCAACTGCGCTATGGGGTCGCCCCGGTGCGTGGCGGCGGTGAGGGCGGTCATGGCCAGTTGCAACCCGTAGGGGTAACCGTCGCCTCCCACCTCCCGCTGTTCCAGTTCCAGTTGATGCAGGGCGGCCTGCAATTGCTCTTCCGGCACGCCCTCCCGGGCCACCTGGAGCAGGGTGTTCAGCACCAGCGCTTCCACCTGGGGTGCGGCGTCTTCCCGGCAACCCTCCAGGCCGCAGACAAAGGCCATTTCGTACTGGGAGTCATCCAGGCCGCAGAGGGGGGAGGGCGCCAGCCCCAGGTCGGTGGTTTCCAGGGCTCGCTGCAGGGGTGAGGCGCTGTTGTCCAGTAGTACACTGACGAGCAACTGGGCTTCCAGGCTCTGTTCCAGATCCGTGCTTTTGCCCAGCAGCCAGCCGAGCACCACGTGGTGTTTGCGCGCCGGGTCTTCGCCGTCATCCAGGGGGTAGCATTCCTCCACGGCGAGCGGTGCGTGGTAGCGTTTTTCCGGGGTGACCCGTATTGCGTGGTCCAGGTTGGAGAAGCGGTTGAGTGCCAGCTCTTCGAAGCGGGCCTGGTGGTCGGCGGCGGGGATATCGCCATAGGTCATGAAAATGGCGTTGCTTGGGTGGTAGTGGCTGCGGTAGAAGGATACCAGTTGCTCGTAGCTCAGATCCGGGATGTGCTCCGGGTCGCCGCCGCTGTTGTGATGGTAGGTGCTGCAGGGATAGAGATACTTGCACAGCGTTTGCCAGAGCTGGGCGGGCACCGAACTCATGGCGCCTTTCATTTCGTTGTACACCACCCCCTTGTAGACCAGTTCGCTGTCGGGGTTGTCCGGCTGCGCAAATTCCAGGCGGTGGCCCTCCTGGGCAAAATCCATCTCATCGAGGCGGGAAAAGAACACCGCATCCAGATACACCTGCAGCAGATTGTCGAAATCCTTGCGGTTGCGACTGGCGAAGGGGTAGGCGGTCCAGTCGGAACTGGTGAAGGCGTTCATAAAGGTGTTCAGGGAGCGCCGGATCATCATGAAGAACGGGTCGCGTACCGGGTACTTTTCGCTGCCGCACAGGGCCGTGTGCTCCAGGATGTGCGCCACGCCGGTACTGTCGTGGGGCACGGTGCGCAGGGCCACGAGAAAGACGTTTTCGTCATTGTCCGCGGCCAGATGGATGTGCTGGGCGCCGGTGGCCCTGTGCCGGTATTCCTCGACGGTGAGCTTCAGGGCCTCCAGGGTATGGCTGCGCACATGCTCAAAGGTGGGCTGTACATCGGCTTGGGACGGATGGGTATGCGGCATGTAGCGTCTCGTCGGTCAGATCGTGGGTTGCAGGGGTGTTGGGTGGGCCGCGATCAGCGCATTCTTGGCGGCGCGGCTCAGTTTTTTCAGCTCGGCTTCCCGCCGGGTGGCGCTGCTGCGATTGTGCGCTTGTTCCAGATAACACAGCTCCACCGGGGTGCGGCCCCGAAAATAGCGGGCGCCCGCCCGTCCGGCGTGGTGCTCGCGCCAGCGGCGCCGGATGTCGGTGGTGATGCCGGTGTAGAGTTGGTTGTCGTTACTGCGGATAATATAGACGTTCCAGCAGTACTCGTTCGCGGGTGTTGTCACGGCGCGGAATCGCGTTTCACAGTTCATCAGGGCTTGAGGATACCACAGATGGCCAGACAGGCGGCGCAGACCGACCGCAACTTCGACGACCTGGCGTTGCGCTATCGGCGCAATGTCTACGGCACCCTGAAGGGCGAGATCCGCCTGGCGGTGCTGCACCGGGATCTGGCCGAATATGTGCCCCTGGCGCCTTATCGCGCTGGCGCGGAGCCGGTGCGGGTACTGGACGCCGGCGGCGGCCAGGGGCAGTTTTCCCTGGCCCTGGCTCGGGCCGGGCACCAGGTGGTGCTGTGCGATATCTCCAGCCGGATGCTGGCGCTGGCCGAAGACGCCTGGCGGGAGGCCGGCCTGCTGCATCGGTTGACCCTGGTGCAGTGCCCCCTGCAGGAGTTGGTTCGCCATTTGCCGGAGGGCGGGCGGCATTTTGATCTGGTGCTGTGCCACGCGGTGATGGAGTGGCTGGCCCGGCCCCAGGAATTGTTGCCGGCGCTGATGGCACACCTGGCGCCGGGTGCCTGGCTGTCGCTGACCTACTACAACCAGCACGCCATGGTGTACAAGAATCTGCTGCGCACCAACTACCGCAAGGTACTGGACCGGGACTACGGGGGTTTTCGGGGCAGTCTGACCCCCATCAACCCCCTGTTGCCGGAAACCGTGGACGGCTGGCTGGCGCAACTGCCCCTGGAAGTGGTGTGCCGCAGCGGTATCCGGGTATTTCACGACATGATTCTGGATCCGGCGCAGCGCCGTCAGCAGGCGGAGACCGTGCTGCAACTGGAACTGGAACTGTCCCGGCAGGACCCCTACCGCTCCCTGGGCCGCTACCTGCACGTGTTGGCCCGAGGTTGCCCAGGCTAGGGCGTATTGTTGTCCGAGCCCCGGGGGTAGTGCAATAATAGGTGGATTGTGTCGCCAGATTCATCCAGCGTGAATACTGATTCTGAAAAGCGCCGGGAAGGGCGCTCCCGGCCGTCGCCCAGACTGATGGCAAAGGGTTCCCGGGGGCGGTCGAAACTGCGGGTGTCCAGTTCACCGCTGTCCGTCGTGTCAACAAAGGCTCGAACGGCGTAGCGGCCGCCGGGTAAGTCCAGCGACAGGGTGAGCGTGTCATCCTGTGGCAGCCTGTGCGATATCTGCTTCAGCGGTTCCGCCTCCCAACCTTCCCGGGCGTTGCCGTCGTATACCGCCAGGTAAAGCGGCTTGTCGGGCAGGCGAATATCCTTCACCACAATGGTCAGTGCGCGGGTGTCCGGTGCCCCTTCGGCGGACGAGCCAGAGGCCCAGAACAGGCCGGGCAGCAGGCTGAGCAACAGGGCCGGGAGTTGCAATGCAGGCAGGTGTGTCTTGTAATTACACATGGGGATCGCTGTGATAAACTTCGCGCCGTTTGAGAACCAATATACCACGGCTCGGCCCGGTTCGCCGTTCGAGCGTCTGTGATGAGACAGGAGTGACCTTGACGCTATCTAGCGGCACTAATCCCGGCGGCAGTACCCCCAGCGGCAGTGATAGTGGCGGCAAGGGCTCCGCGACGGCGGCGCGTATCCTGGTGCTGCACTACTCCCAGACGGGGCAGTTGCACCGGGTGTTGGAGTCCCTGGTACAGCCGTTGGTGCAGGCGCCGAAGGTGCAGGTGGATATGGTGGGGCTTGAGCCGGTGGAGGCCTATCCGTTTCCCTGGCCCTTTATTCGCTTTATCAACACCTTTCCGGAATGCGCCCACGAAGTGGGCTGTGAACTGCGACCGCTGGCGCTGGACGTCCGGCAGCACTATGACCTCGTAATACTGGGGTACCAGGTGTGGTATTTGGCACCGTCGCTGCCGGTCACGGGTTTTCTGCAATCTGCGGAGGCAGAGACACTGCTGCACGGCAAGCCGGTGGTGACGGTGATCGCCTGTCGCAACATGTGGCTGATGGCGCAGGAAAAAGTGAAGAAGCACCTGCAAAGATTGGGTGCGCGACTGGTGGGCAACGTGGCGCTGGTGGATGCGGCCGGCAGTTTTGCCAGTTTTTTCGCAACCCCGCTGTGGGTGCTGACGGGCAACAAGGGGCCTTTCCCATTGGGTATTCCCGCCGCAGGCGTATCGGAGCAGGATATCCAGGATGCCAGACGTTTTGGCGAGGCGATACTGGAAAGGCTGGACTCGGGACAGGCCCTGGATGAAACCCTGCTGCAGGGGTTGGGTGCGGTGCGCATCAACGAGAAACTGATCGCCAGTGAAACGGTGGCCACGCGCAGCTTTTACCTTTGGGGCAAGCTGTTTCGCGCTTTGGGCGGCCCCGATGCGTTTTGGCGCAAGCCGCTGGCCGTGATCTATGCGGTGTTTCTACTGCTGATGATCATTACCGTGGTGCCTATTACCGCGTTGCTGAAGTGGCTGTTCAGCCCCTTGATGAAACGCCGTATCGCCAGACAGAAAACGTATTATGCCGGGCCTTCAGGCGAAGCGGACGACGCCCTCGATCGCCACAAGAAACAGATTCCTGAGTAGTACTGTGACTATGCCAGATAGACGTGTTTACATTACCAATACCGGCAGCTTTTTGCCCAATGCACCGGTGGACAACGATCACATGGAAGCCGTGCTGGGGCAGGTGGGTCCGCGGCCGTCCCGGGCGCGCAAAATGATTCTGCGTAGCAATCAGATCAAGACCCGCTACTACGCCATTGATCCCGCCACCGGCAAGCACAATTTTACCAATGCGCAAATTGCCGCCGAAGCGGTGCGCCAGTTGTACAACCAGCGCTTCGGTCCGAACGATATCAGTTGCCTGTCTGTGTCGACGACCATCCCGGATCAGTTGATGCCCAGTCATGCTTCAATGGTTCACGGGGAACTGGGTTCTCCGACCTGTGAAGTGGCCGGGACCACCGGTGTTTGTGTAAGCGGCATGACGGCGCTCAAATACGCCTGGATGAATGTGCTGGCGGGTCTTCATGATCGGGCCGTGGCGGCGGCGTCGGAAACGGCTTCTCATGTGATGCAGGCAAAGTATCTGGAGCCCGAGCTGGAACACAAGGTTGCCGCTCTGGAAAAAAATCCGGAGCTGGCGTTTGAAAAAGATTTCCTGCGCTGGATGCTGTCAGACGGCGCCGGTGCGGTGCTACTCGAAGCCGAGGCGCCGCAAGGGCAGAGAGCCCTGCGGGTGGAGTGGATGGAAGTCTTTTCCTTTGCCAACGAGATGAGCACCTGCATGTACGCCGGCGCCGAGAAAAACCCCGATGGCAGTCTTACCGGGTGGAAGGCCGTGAGCCCGGAGCAATGCCAGGGTATGGGATTTATGGCGATCAAGCAGGACGTAAAGCAGCTCAATGAACACATTCTGCACTACACGGTAGAGCGACCCCTGCCGGTATTGCGTGACAAGTTCGATCTGAACCCGGCGGATGTCGATTACTTTTTGCCGCACTACTCTTCGGGCTATTTCCGCGACCGTCTGCATGCGGCCATGCGCAATGTCGACTTTGATGTGCCGCAGGAGCGCTGGTTTACCAACCTGACGGAAAAGGGCAACACCGGGTCGGCCTCCATCTACATCATGCTGGACGAGCTTTTCCGGTCAGGGCGCTTGCGTGAAGGTGACAGAATACTGTGTTACGTGCCGGAAAGCGGACGTTTTTCGGTAGCCTATATGCTGTTAACCGTGGTTTGAGGAAAAGCCATGCGCGTCGATCAGGTTCCACAGGACAAGAGCAAGACCTACGCCGGGCACAAGAAGCTGCTGTACGCCTGTGGCGATAACGGACGCTATACCGGTGTGCAGTCGTCCGGCTGGGAGATCGAAGAGGTCGCCACCAGCGACGCCGTGGAGGAATACGAGCGTCTTGCCCAAGAGGCGCTGGCGGAGGTGCTGGCCGGCCGCAAGTCGCCGCTGTACTACCACATGTATCACTGTCGCATGGACCCGCCGCTGCTCAGCCAGATGAGCGGTTACTGGCGCTGGCGCGTGCGCCGGCACTTTCAGCCGAAACACTTCGCTAGGTTGCCGGACGCTGTGTTGCAGCGCTACGCCGAGGCCATGGATATCAGTGTGGAAGAACTCAAATCCTACCCGGGAAAAACCCCATGAAATTCGCCCATCAGCAGTCAGCGCACTGTGAAAGCGGTGTCACCTCGGCACTGTTGCGCCACAGCGGCCTGCCGGTATCCGAGCCCATGGCTTTCGGTCTCGCGGCGGGGCTGGCATTTGCCTATATTCCCATCGTCAAGCTGGCGGGCCAGCCGTTGATTTCCTATCGGCTGCCCCCCGGGTTTCTGATTCGCGGCGCCTGTAAGCGCCTGGGGGTCAAGGTCCGCTTTCAGCGCTTTTCCAGTCCCATCAAGGGCGCCGAGGCGCTGGATACCGCCGTGGAGCAGGGGCGACTGGTGGGCTTGCAGACCTCGGTGTATTACCTGCCTTACTTCCCTCAGGAGATGCGCTTTCACTTCAACGCTCACAATATGTTGGTGTATGGCAAGGAGGGGGATGAATACCGTGTCAGTGATCCGGTGTTCGAAGAGCCTGTGACACTGGCGTCCCGGCATCTCAATAAGGCCCGTTTTGTGCGCGGACCACTGGCGCCCAAAGGTCTGATGTATTGGTTGGAGTCGGTGCCGGATACTATCGATTACCAAAAGGTATTGCCTGCCGCCATTGGTCGCAACGTGAAGATCATGCTGGGTGCACCCTTACCAGTTATCGGTATACGCGGGATTCGTTTCCTGGCCCGCAAAATTGCCAAGTTGCGTACACCGGTACATGATCAGCGACTCTTGCTCGGGCATATGGTACGTATGCAGGAGGAGATCGGTACCGGTGGTGCTGGTTTCCGCTTTGTCTATGCTTCCTTTTTGCAGGAAGCGGCGGAGTTGCTGGGTGACGGCACTCTGGCGGCGGCATCGACGCGCATGACCGACGCCGGTGACCTCTGGCGGGAATTTGCCCTGGCTGTTGTGCAACAGTGCAAGAAAGCCGAAACACCGGATCTGGGCTCACTCTCCGAGCGCTTGCTGGAGTGTGCGGAAAGCGAAAGAGACGTCTGGTTGATGCTGCGTCAGTGGCACAAGCAGTACGGCAAGCAATAAACCGATATCAGGAGTGATTGCCCCATGAGCAGTGTGCAAGTGTTGCGGAACTGTGGTTTGGTCGGAGTGATGCTGCTGTTTGCAGGTTGCTCCAGTTCGGTGATTATCGAAGACAGTGCGGCGTTTATGCCCGAGATTGAAGTCGCCCGACAGGTTGGCAACCGGGTGGCGTTTCAACTCGATGTCAGGCAGATTCGGGGCGACGGCAGCAGCGACAGGGATTTCAATCGCAACGTGTCCGTGGGCAATATTAACATTCCACAGCCCGACAGTTTGTATGGCGACTTTTCCTTGACCAGTGTGGGTGTCGGTGTCCAAATGCAACCACTGGATCGGCCGCGTATGGGATTGCGTACGACGGTAGGCATCAGACGGACCTCCTTGGATTTGACCTTGCGAGACCACGAAGACACCGAATATCGTTACCGGGGCGCGAGTTACGGCCCCGGGGCGGCGCTTGAATTCATTATTCCTTTTGGTGCCGGATTATCAGGAGTGGTCCACAGTGATTGGAACGCCTATTGGGGTGGCGATGTCGGCACCCAGACGCTCGGTGGGCTCAAACTGATGTATGAGCCGCTGGATGAAATTGCCTTGTTTGTCGGCTGGTATGAAAGCTTCTACCGCAACCGCGAGTACAGTTCCGATATCAAATTGCGTGCCAGTGGTCTCAACGCGGGTGTGCGGTTTAGCTTTTGATGGAGGTCGGTATCAGGCAGTAGCTGTTGTCCGGCCCTCGGGAGAGGTGCAGGGCGCTGCCCCGCGTATTTTCCAGCATATGCAGTAGCGAGGCGCCGGAATAGACACCGTGCGCGGCGCCCTGGGGCGGCATGGCATAAACCGTTTTGCCGGCCGCCTGTAGAATTTGCTCTTCTTCTTCGTCCGGTGCAAAACTGCAATGCACCTGCGTTTCCCGGTGTTGTCGCAGCGCCGCGAGCAGGGCCTGGCAGTCCGCTGGAAAGCGAGGCTCCCCCAGCGTTGTCTGGCCGCTTGCGACGCCTGCCTCCAGCAGTAGCCAGTGACTGCCCTCAAGCAGGTTGCTGGCGCCCTGGGTATCCAGGCGGCGCAGGTGTGCATCCAGCGGCAGCGCCACTTCATCGATACCGCCCACCAAAGCTGTATTGACCAACCCCAGTTTCATGTCCAGCCAGGCGTGCATCAGCGCCGCTTCGAAGGCGATCATTTCCCGGGACAGCACGGCGCCATTGCCGGTGGTACCCAATAATCGGGTCAGATAAAAACAGGCGGAATTGCCCAGGGTATTAACGAAGTGCAGCGGCTTGGGCATGTCGCCCTCGCGGTTGATGCTGTCCATGCTGCGCGACGACGTGCTGACCGCGCCGCAGCGGGTGGCCACATAAATACCTGTATCCGTCGGTAAACGTCGCTCGCCGACACAGTGCAAGCCGCCGGCAATGCACAGTTCGATATAGCGGTCGATGCGACGGATACGCTGCGGCAAACGCTCGGCGATCAGTGGTTTCAGGTCTGGCAGTTGCGGGTAGGTGGCATCAATGCGATGCAGCAGCGAATAATGCGATAGTACGTTTATCATTGCGGCACCCGGCGCAGAATCAGTGCATTATTGTTGCCACCGAAGGCAAAACAGTTGAACAGCAGGTGGGCGCCTGGAGGCGGCGCGGCGATTGCCGCCGGCGGCAGGGTCACGCCCAACTGCTCGTCGGCCTGATGGTCCGGCAGGCCCGGCAACAGATTGCGCGCCAGGCTACCAGCTACCAACGCCATCTCCAGTGCGCCGCAGGCACCCAGGGTATGGCCGCAAAACGGTTTGATGGCAAAGCAGTCGGGGATGCCGTCGCCGAATAGTTGGCGCAACCCGCCGGCTTCGGCCTCGTCGTTCATCAGCGATGCGGTGCCGTGCAGTTTGACGGCCCGAATATCTTCGGGGCTTAAGTTGCAGTTGGACAGCGCGGCGCGAATCACTTGGACGACGCTGGAGCCGTCGTTGTTGGCGGCGGTCAGGCTGTGGTTGTCGGTGGCGATGGCGCCGCCGCACAATTCCAGCGCCGCTGGGTATTCCCCGGCGCGGCTGAGCAGTAGTAGACCGCAGCCCTCACCGAGAATCAAACCGTCCCGTCTCTGGTCGAAAGGGCGCATGGCGGCACTGGGGGAAATCAGGTTCAGCCCCTGAAAACCCAGTAGGGAAGTGTGGTTAAAGAATTCAAACCCCAGCACCAGCGCGTGATCGATAAGGCCTGCCTGCAACATGCGGTGGCCGTAGAGGGCGGCGTTGGCGCTGGAGGTACAGGCGGTGCAGTAGGTGTACACCTGGTGGCCCAGGCCCAGTTCCCGTTGCAGCCGGCCGGCCAGCTTGCCGTAGCCGATGATGGGCATGGCGGTGGCGTTTTGCGGTTGCTCCGATTGCAGTTCCCGATAGTAGGTTTGTTCCGAGACGCGTACATCAAAAGAGGATGAGCCGACAAAGAGGCCGGTGCGCGCCCGCTGTGCATCACTCAGACCGCAGTGCTCCAGTGCCTTGCGGGTCATGTCTAGCAACTGGGAGAAGATATCGCGCTGTTCCACTTCTGACTGGGGCACCATGGCGAAGTAAGGCTGGCTGACGGGATCGCGCAACAGCGGAAATGACTGGGTGATCAACGGCCGTTCGGCCGCCAGCAGCGCCGTAACGGCACTCTCCAGGTCTGCACCCAGCGCGCAGCGGGCATCGGCGTAGCGAATAATGGACTTCATTGCGCGGGCTGATTGCTGACGATGGTCTCGGCCAGAGTGTTGATGGATTGCAGTGCCTTGCGGGCATCGGCGCTGCCTTCGATGCGCACGCCATAGCGCTTCTTGATGGCCATGCATATTTGCAGCACGTCGAGCGAATCCAGATCCAGATCACCGCCCAGCAGCGCCTGCTGATCGCTGATGTCGTCAGGCGTCAGGTCTTTGTCGCACTCTTCAATAATGAGCTGTTTCAGCTCCAGTTTCAGTGCGTCGGTGACGGCTTCAGCCATGTCGGTATCCCCTGTCCAGCAATCTGATCGAAAACCCCCAGAATAGCACACCCATGGTGGCGAGTACGGCGGCGGGCGCCATTATATCCCCGGGACCGCCGCCGCGTACCAGTACTTCCAAAAAGCCTTCCAGGCCCCAGGCCATGGGTGATATCAGGCCTATGGTTTGTAAGGTGCTGGGCATGATAAAGCTTGGAATCATGACGCCACCCAGGGCGGCAAAAATGATATTGGCGCCGGCGGTAACCACTGTAGCTTGTTCTACGCTGCGAAAGGCCGTAGCGATCAAACAGGCCATACCTAAAGCCCCCAGGGATACGCTGAGCGCCATCAGCAGCAGGGCCCCCAGATGGACGTCCAGGGAGAGGGCCTCGGCGCCGAACACTGGCAGCAGCAGGGCACCCATGGCCAGCATTAGCGCCAGTTGCAACAGGTTGACCACCAGATAGGGCATAAGTTTGGCGCTGTAGAGTATCCACAGGGGCAGCCCCAGGGTGCGCAACCGCAACAGTGTTTTCTGTTGCCGTTCCTGGATAAAGGTGGTGGAAATGGGGATGGCGATAAAGAACATGGCGAAGATCAGCCAGGCGGAGACGCTCTGCTGCACCGCAGAGGGGCGGGCCGCCCCTCCCGGGCCAGGAACAACGGCTACAAAACCCTCGCGCAGCAGTTCGCGCCGGGCGTAGTCCCGGTCAAAGCCCATTTCCTCGGCCAGTTCCGTGGTGTTGAAGTAGGCAAAGGCCTCCTTGACGGCGGCCTCCACCAGAAAACGTTCTCGCGGACCAAGCTCCGGGGCGAAATGCAGGGCCATGCCGCGGACATGGCCATCGCGGCCGGCCAGGGCGTCGTCGAAGGTGGTCTCCAAGGTGACACTGAAGAGGCGCTCCGCCGTGCTCAGCGGCGGTGCCTCCGCTACCACGGCGAGATCCAGCAGCGGGTAGTCCAGCAGTTCCTGTTGCAGGCGCTGGGCGTTGGCGGAACCGGCGTGGTTTACCAGCCAGCCCTGCAACTGCACGCCGGCCTCGGAATCAAAGCGGCTCTGCAGGGCCAGGCTCATGATCAGCACGAACAGGCTGGGCATGGCGAACAGCAGCAGCAGCGCGTGCCAGTCCCGCAATACCAACAGGCACTCCTTGTACAGCGATGCGAGTAGTCGGGCCATCAGTCGCGCAGCTCCCGGCGGGTGGTGGCGAAAAACAGCTCTTCCAGGCGGGCCTGGCCGTACTGCAATTGCTCAACCCGCAGGCCAGAGGCTTCCAGGCGGGCCAGAAGCTGCACGGGCGTCAGTCCGGCCTTCTCCGGGTTGAACTCCCAGCGACCGTCCTGTGTTTGCTGTGCGTCGGTCTGAGCGGCCAATTCTGGCGGTGGCGCGGCGTTCAGGGCGACCAGCAGGCGTCGCTTCTGCTGCGCCAGCAGCTCCTGCAGCGGGCCGGCGGCCACCAGCCGTCCCTCATCCATCAGCGCCAGTGTGTCGCAGAGGGACTCCACTTCCTGTAACAGGTGCGAGGTATAGATGATGGTGGTGCCCTGGCGGTTGAGTTGGCGCACTTCGTCGAGCAGGAAAGCCCGGGATTGCGGGTCTACATTGGCGGTGGGCTCGTCCAGGATCAGCAGCTTGGGTTCCTGCAGCAGGGCGATGGCAAAGTTGAGGCGGCGCTTGGTGCCGCCGGAGTAGCGACCCGCCCGCTGCGTCTGCACCCGCTCCAGATCGCAACGGCGCAGCGCGTTGCTAACAGCTTCACGTTTTTGCGGGCCGGACAGGCCCAGCACGCCGGCAAAGTAGTACAGGTTCTCCCGACCGGTGAGCCTCGGGTAGAAGGCGTACTCCTGGGGCACCAGCGCCAGATCCCGGCGCCCGAGGCGGGCAGGGCTGCCGTCGATCAGAATCTGGCCCCGGTCCGCGCGCAGCAGGCCGGCGATCAGCGATACCAGGGTGGTCTTGCCGGCACCGTTAGGTCCCAGCAGGCCCAGCAGGGCGCCGCTGTCCAAGTGCAGGTCCAGCTCCCGTATCTGTCTTGTGCGGGAGTCGTAGCCGAATTCGAGGCCGGTTATTGTCAGCAAGGGTACGCTCGCGTAGTTTGGGCGTTGCTCGTGTGTTTGTCTGGAGCCCGAGCAGCGGGGCGGGATTATAGCGTTTTTGGTCCGCCGTGCCGACCCCGGCGCCGTGTACATTTGCCGGTGGCAGGCTTATCATAACCGCCTGCGCCACTCGCCTCATTGCCAGGTTAAAAGTACAGGAAACCGATTTACATGGCCGATATTACCCAAGAGATCAAGCAACTGATTATCGAAGAACTGGAGCTGGAAGATATTACCCCCGATGATATCGATACCGAGGCGCCCCTGTTTCGCGAGGGTTTGGGCCTGGACTCCATCGACGCGCTGGAGCTTGGTCTGGCGCTGCAAAAGCGCTACCAGGTAAAACTCGACGCCAATTCCGAAGACAATAAAACCCATTTCTACTCCGTGGCATCACTGCGCGACTTTGTGCTGGCCAATCGCTGAGAATTCTGGTTTGGTGGTACTCGATCGCAGTGACTTGCCGCTGTTCCTCGTTTGGGGGGGCTGCGCGTGACCATTTCTGTGTGGCGGATCTGGGGTGTGCTGCTGGCACTGCTGCTGTTGCTCTATCCCCTGCTTGCCTACTGGGGGCTCACCCGCTGGGAGCCGCGCTACCTGGGTTTGGCCCTGGTGGTGGTATACCTGCTGCGCGGGTTGATCCTGGCCAATCGCTGGCACAAGCGCCTGGCGATCAGCGTCGCGGCCGTGCTGGTCGGCGTCGGTTTCTGGTTGCTCAACAGTGAGCCGCTGCTACGTCTGGTGCCGTCCTTCATCAGCTTGTGCGCGGCGGCGGTGTTCGGTTATGGTCTGCTGCGGCCACCCACCTTGCCGGCGCGTATGGCCAAAAGAATTCTCGGCACCCTGGAGCCGGAAGTAGAGTCCTATACCACCGCGATTACCTGGATCTGGCTGGTGTTCTTTCTGTGCAACGCCGCAGTGGCAGCGATCACCGCCCTGTGGATGAGCCGCGAGGTCTGGGCGCTGTACAACGGTTTGATTGCCTATGGCTTGGTGGCTGTCCTGTTTGCGCTGGAGTACCTCTACCGGGTGTTGGTATTCCATGCGCGGCGATCGTCATAGCGCATACAGACGCGAAGGCTCCCATGGCAGATGACCCCGAGGGAAAAATGAACAATCGCTGGCTCGCCATGCGCGAGCGCGGCAGCCTCTGGAGCATGCGACTGGCGCTGTGGCTTTACCGCCGGGGCGGCCACCTGCTGCTGTATCCGGCAGCATGGTTGGCGGTGCTCTACTTTTTTTTCAGCCGGCCCGCCACCCGGCGCTACTCCCGTCGCTATCTGCACCGGGTATTGGGCAGGCCGGTGGGATGGCGTACACTCTGGCGGCACCAGTGGGCATTTGCTCGCAGTCTGATTATGCGTCTGGCGGCGTGGATGGATCGTATAAAGCTGTCGGAGGTTGATTTTCCAGGGCATCAAACCCTGCTGGAGCTGCAGCAGCAGCGGCGGGGACCGGTATTGCTCGGCGCGCACTTTGGCAACCTGGAGATGTGTCGGGCTCTGGTGGAAAATGACCAGTCGCTGACGCTGAATGTTATCCTGCACACCGCGCCGGATGAAAAATTCAGTCGCGTGTTGCACAGCATCAGTGATCGCTCCCGGGTCCGGCTTATTCCGGTGGGAGAAGTGACGCCGCTGACGGCCATGCAGTTGCAGGAAAAACTGGCGCGGGGTGAAATTTTGATCATGATGGCTGATCGTCTGCCGCCCGGTAACGAGGAAAGGCACTTCACGCAGGCTTTTCTGGGGCGGGAAGCCCGTTTTCCGGCAGGGCCTTTTCTGCTGTCGTTGCTACTTGAGGCGCCGGTGTATTTTTTTGTGGGCTACGAGACGCCGCGTGGATACACCACCCGTTTCGAGCTGCTCAAGGAGGCGGGCAGGGTGCCCAGGTCCCGGCGCGAGCAGATTTGCAAAGACATGTTGAGCGATTACGTCACTCAACTGGAAGCGGTATGTCGCGAACAGCCACTGCAGTGGTTCAACTTTTACGATTTCTGGAACGAAGACGAAGATTGAATATGACTAACACTATCGAGTCTGTTGACGTGCTGATTATCGGTGCCGGCCCCTCCGGTTCCATTGCCTCATCGCTTTTGCATCAGAAGGGGCATCGCGTGCTGGTGCTGGAACGCGAGACCTTTCCGCGCTTTTCCATAGGCGAAAGTCTGCTGCCGCACTGCATGAGCTTTGTCGAGGAGGCGGGCATGCTGGACGCGGTCAACAATTTCGGTTTTCAGTTCAAGAATGGCGCCGCGTTTCGGCGCGGAGACAGCTATACCTGGTTTGACTTTCAGGACAAGTTCTCGCCCGGGCCCGGCACTACCTTCCAGGTGGAGCGGGGCAAATTCGATAAGTTGCTCGCCGATGAGGCGGTTCGGCAGGGGGTCGAGATTCGTTATCAGCACACTATCGACAATGTTACTTTCAGCGATGAGGGAGCGCAGGTTCACTACCAGGATGCTGCCGGCAACAAGGGCATCATCGAGTGCGGATTTGTATTGGATGCCAGTGGTTTTGGACGGGTATTACCGCGTTTGCTGGAGCTGGAGTCGCCATCGGATTTTCCCGTGCGCAAGGCAGTATTCACCCATGTCGACGATCATATCAGCGACAGCAGCTTCGACCGGGAAAAAATTCTGATTACCGTAAACCCAAACGAAAAGGACATCTGGTACTGGCTGATTCCCTTCAGTGACGGCAAGTGCTCTCTGGGTGTGGTGGCCAGCCGGGAGCAGATAGACGCGCGCAAATCGGACACCATAGAACAGCAGATTCGCCGTTTTGTGGCCGAGGCGCCGGAATTGGACCGGCTGCTGGCCAGGGCCGAATACAACTACCCGGCCCGGGAAATCGTCGGTTACGCCGCCGATGTGCGGCAGCTCAGCGGCCCGCGTTTTGCCTTGCTGGGCAATGCCGGTGAGTTCCTCGACCCGGTATTTTCCTCTGGTGTCACTATCGCCATGCGCTCGGCGAGTATGGCCACGGCGGTGCTGGATCGTCAGTTGCGCGGGGAAACCGTGGACTGGATGAATGAATACGAGTTGCCGTTGCGCAAAGGTATATCCGCTTTTCGGGTGTTTGTGGAGGCCTGGTACGACGGCCGCTTTCAGGACATTATTTTCTACCCGGAGCAGGTGGACAGTGTGCGGCAGATGATCTGTTCCATACTCGCAGGCTATGCCTGGGACACCCGCAATCCCTTTGTGGCCGATGCCCAGCGGCGTATGGAGGCGCTGGCCGATTTCTGCGCGCCCTGATTTCGTGGCGATTCAGAGAATGTTCAGCAGGGTTTCCTTGGCCTGATTGACCCGGGCGGCCAGGTAGTCGCTGCCGCCCCGGTCCGGGTGCAGTTTCTGCATCAAGCGGCGATGGGCCTCGATAACCATATCCCGGGTAATTTCCCCTCTCGCCGGATCGCCTTTCAAACC
Organism: Marinimicrobium sp.; assembly: GCA_050486405.1. Classification (GTDB taxonomy): domain Bacteria; phylum Pseudomonadota; class Gammaproteobacteria; order Pseudomonadales; family Cellvibrionaceae; genus JBJHDF01. The sequence continues at coordinate 38,789 of JBJHDF010000029.1, forward strand.
GAGGGTTTCCAGCGCTTCCTGTACCTCGACACTGCTGCCGGCCACAGGCGACGCCTTCTCCTGTTTGTGTCGCAGCCACATGGGCAGCAGCGCAACGCCAATGCCCAGCAACCATCTCACCAGGGGCAGCAATACACCGATCAGACCGGCGAGCCAATGGGCTCGCCCCGTTGCCGCCATGATCACCAGCAGCAGCGCCACCACCAGAATAATGCCGCTTAGCGTAGCCTTGCGGCGCTGTTCTGGCGGCAAGCGGCGAATTCTGGCCACCGCATAGAGCGCGGCGAAGGTTGCCACCAGGGCAAACAGGATCTTGATCATGAAAGTGTCGGGCTCTGCTGATAATCGCGTTGGGGAGCATTATACCCGGCACTCCTGATCAGAACAGCCTCAGAACAGCAGCGCCGCCCCGGCATTGCCGACGACGCTGCCACTATTGCTGGTGGCGCTTTCTCCCAGAGAGCCAACCGCCAGGCTATTGCCGCTGTTGCTCAAATCCAGGCTGCGTCCGAAGCTGGCATGAGCCACAGGTTGAATCGCCTTGATATACCGATGCGGGTGCCAGGCGCCGTCGTGGTAGCGGAACAGATAGACCGCCCCGGCGCCGGTTACGGAGGCATCGCTGGAATCGCCGCCCACACCTTTACTGCCGCTGGCTTCGTCTTTGGCACCTACGGCCAGCAATCGACCGTTGGCGCTCAGCGCTACGGAACTGCCGAAATCGTAGTCCTCACCGGGATTCTCCGGTTTTATATAGGCTTGTTGTTGCCACTGTCCCTGGTCGCGCACAAACACGTAAGCTGCACCGGCACCTCTCATGCTGGTGTCTGTTTCGTCGCCGTTGATGCCCGTCGCCGCGCTGTTATCCATAATGCTGGTAACGGCCAGGGTGTTGCCGCTGGCACTGAGCGCTATCCGGTGGCCGAACTCCAGGTGTTCCCTGCTGTTGGATGCTTTGATATAGGCTTGTTGCTGCCAGACCCCGTCTTCTTCGACAAAAACGTACGCTGCCCCGGAGCGACGAGCGTTGATATTGTCCTCGGCGCCGTTGATGCCACTGGACTCACTGTTCTCGGTAGTGGCTCCCACCGCCAGAGTAGTGCCATCTGCCGAGAGCGCTACGCTGTAGCCGAAACTGATGCCAATGGTAGGGAGGCAGCGAACCGGTGAGGGGTTGAAGCAGCCCGGGTTGGGGAAATAGGCTTGAGTGGATGGCTTGACGTAAGTGGTCTGGGTCCACGTAGCGTTCTCGCGCTCAAACAGATAAACCGCGCCGGCAATACCAACACTGGTATCTTCCTGGTCGCCATTTATACCGGTGGCGTTACTTTCTTCACCGTAGGCGCCCACGGCCAGGCGGTTACCATCTGCGGAAAGCGCGATGCTCACGCCAAAGTAGCCATGGGCACGGGAGTTGGACGCTTTCAGATAAGCCTGTTCCGTCCATTCATCGTCGTCGCGTACGAATACAAAAGCGGCGCCGGAGCGGGTGGCGCTGTCGTCGTCACGGTCGCCGTTGATGCCGGTAGCGTTACTGGACTCAAAAGGGGTGCCCACCACCAGGGTATCGCCCTCCTCGGACAACACTAGGCTGTAGCCCAGGTAGGCGTCGCTGTGGGCCTCGCCGGTAGCAACTGTCAGCTCTGCGTGCCACTTCCAGCTACCGTCCTGTTGGCGCGAAAACACTGTCACCGAACCAGCATTTGCCACCGGGTTGCAGGTCTCCCCAGCGGGGCACTCCACGGAGACATTGCGGTTGGTGGCGCCGACCGCCAGCCACCAACCGTCGCCGGACATGGCGACGCTGTACCCAAAGAAGTCGTTCTGTGCCGGGTTGGCGGCGTGAAAGAGGCCAATGCTGCTGAGCATCAACTCCTCTACGTAGACCGGCGAGGAGGCGCGGCAGCCGTTCTTGTTGCAGGCGGCCAGCAGATAACTGGCGTTTTCCCAGTCCTCCCGGTGCACGGCAATGGGGTGATTGTAGCTGTTGCCTCCCAAGGCACCACTTACCGGCTGGTAACCGCTGCTGCCGTCCGGGTTCTTGTACAACTGGTAGTACTTGGCGCCGGAAGCGGAATTCCACTCAAAATGCAGCGACTTGGCATGCTGCACGGAAACCGACAGGTGGGGAGGAGCGGGTTTGGACCCGGAACCACAGGCAGACAGCGCCAGAGCCAAGGCCAGAACCAGCATCGGGCCTGAGGCCAGAATACGACCGAGGGGGTTATTCATTTTCATAGTTCATACTCGCCAGATAAACGGAACGGGTTGTTTTACGCTTATCCTAGGGCGTCCGATGGAAAAAATCTGTTTCATTTTGTGTAGAAATGTAGTGCTTCCGGGCGATATTGTATATATGTGGCTAGCCAAATATAATAACAGCCATGTCAGCTATCGTTCCTATGCTTTCTGCCTCCGCGCCTGCGGCTACGCCGGGCGAGGCGGATTTCCCCCAGCGCAGTGCGCAGCTGTTTCGCGCCCTGTCCGAGCCGTTGCGGCTGCGCATCCTGAATCTGCTGCTCAACCGGTCGGAACTGTGTGTCTGCGATCTGGTGACGGCGCTCGATGCGCCGCAAAGCCTGGTGTCGCGGCATCTGGCCTATCTGAGGCGGGCCGGCTTGGTCCTGGCCCGGCGCGAGGGTGTCTGGATGCACTACCGCCTGGACGACAGTAAACCCCTGGCCCGGGAGCTGCTGTCTGTCTGGCACGCACGGCTCGAGGGCGCCTTGAACCCGGACTTGCAGCGGCTCGAGTCCAGCCGCAACTGCTGTTGATTTAACTCCCTCACGAGGTAACTTATGACCACAAAAATTGCCATCAACGGCTTCGGCCGTATGGGGCGCCTGGCTCTGCGCGCCGCTTGGGACTGGCCCCAGCTTGAGATTGTCCACATCAACGAACCCGCCGGCGACGCGGCCACCGCTGCCCATCTGCTGAACTTTGACTCGGTGCACGGCCGCTGGCAGCACGAAGCCAGGGCCGAGGGCAACAATCTGGTCATCGGTGACCGGGTAGTGGGCTACAGCAGCAACCGCTCCCTGGAGGATACGCTCTGGCGGCAATCGGGCGCGGATCTGGTGGTGGAGTGCAGTGGTCAGTTCAAGACCCGCGCCGCCCTGCAACCCTATTTCGACGCCGGCGTGAAAAAAGTCGTGGTCTCGGCGCCGGTCAAGGAAGAGGTGCTCAACGTGGTGATGGGGGTCAACCACCAGCGCTATGACCCGGCGGTGGACCACATAGTCACCGCCGCTTCCTGCACCACCAACTGCCTGGCGCCCGTGGTGCAGGTGATTCACCGGGGGCTGGGCATCCGCCACGGGCTGATCACCACCATCCACGATCTGACCAACACCCAGAGCCTGCTCGACCAGCCCCACAAGGATCTGCGTCGCGCCCGGGCCAGCGGCATGTCCCTGATTCCCACCACCACGGGTTCGGCCACCGCCATTGGCCTGATTTTTCCCGAACTGCAGGGCAAACTCAACGGTATTGCCGTGCGCGTCCCCCTGGCCAATGCCTCGCTCACCGATTGCGTTTTCGAGGTGGAAAGGCCCACCACGGTGGAAGAAGTGAACGGCTTGCTGTCGCAGGCGGCCCGGGGTGACCTGCGCGGGATTCTCGGTTACGAAGAGCGCCCACTGGTATCGGTGGACTACACCAACGACACCCGCTCCTCCATAGTCGATGCGCCTTCCACCCTGGTGGTGGACGGCACCCAGGTGAAAATTCTGACCTGGTACGACAACGAGATCGGCTATGTCCATCGCATGATGGAACTGGCGGTGCGGGTGGCCGCCGACCTGTGATGGCGCGCACCGGCGGGGCAGGGGGCATCGACCTGCGCCAGTACGCGGTGGTGACGGCCAGCTACTGGGCCTTCACCATCACCGATGGCGCGCTGCGTATGCTGGTGGTGCTCTATTTCCACAACCTCGGCTATTCCCCCCTGGCCATCGCCAGTCTGTTCCTGTTCTACGAATTCTTTGGTGTGGTGACCAACCTCTACGGCGGCTGGCTGGCCACGCGCATCGGCCTGAACATGACCATGCACCTGGGCATGGCGTTGCAGATACTGGCGCTGGCCATGCTGCTGGCGCCCCAGGGCTGGTTGAGTGTGGCCTATGTGATGGTGGCTCAGGCGCTGTCCGGTATCGCCAAGGATCTGAACAAGATGAGCGCCAAGAGCAGCATCAAGCTGCTGCTGCCGGCGGATGCCCAGGGCGCACTCTATCGCTGGGTGGCGGTGCTCACCGGGTCGAAAAACGCCCTTAAGGGCGCCGGTTTCTTTGTCGGCGCCCTGCTGCTGACGCTGCTGGGTTTTCGCGGTGCGGTACTGGCCATGGCCACCGGCCTGCTGCTGGCGCTGGCGGCCAGCTATCTGCTGCTGAACCGGGACCTGGGCAAGGCCGCCACGCCGAAAAAGTTCTCCCGGATCTTTGCCAAGAGCGGCCCCATCAATCGCCTGTCGGCGGCGCGGTTTTTTCTGTTCGGTGCCAGGGACGTCTGGTTTGTGGTGGCGCTGCCGGTCTACCTGCAGGCGGTACTGGGTTGGGATCACTGGCGGGTGGGCACCTTTCTGGCCCTCTGGGTGATCGGCTACGGCGCCGTACAGGCCGCCGCGCCGCTGATCAGCCCCATGGGTCGCGGCTCCCTGATCGCCGCCCTGCGCGGCTGGAAACTGCTGCTGGCGGCACTGCCCGCGCTGATTGCTACTTCTCTCTGGGCTGATTTTCATCCCGGGTTCAGTCTGGTGACGGGTTTGCTGGCCTTTGGCGCCGTGTTTGCCATGACCTCGGCCATCCACTCCTACCTGATTGTCGGCTACGCCAGGACCGATGATGTCTCCCTCGACGTGGGCTTCTACTATATGTGCAATGCCGGCGGCCGCCTGGCGGGCACTGTGCTTTCCGGGCTGGTGTACCAGTTTCACGGCCTGGCGGCGTGTCTGTTGCTGTCGGCGCTGCTGGTGCTGGCCAGTGCGGCTCCGGCCTGGACACTGCCGGAAGCAAATGGCGGCGAGTCTGTAAACAAGGATTGACGCGCCAACCTGAACGCGTACATCGACCTGGGTTTCTCATGCACCTATACTGGCTGCAAGAAGCACTGCGATAGGATGTCCGTATGGCCACACCTCAACTGCCTCGCCAGTACCCCCTCCATGTGCATATTGCGACGGTCTTTGTCGGCATGATTCTGCTGGTGGGCTTGGGCCTCAGCGTATTCAGCTACCACAGAACCAGCCACATACTGTTGGACTCGGCCGAAGGGCTGTTCGACGGCGTGGTCCAGGATCTGGAGATGGAATTTCAATCCACCTACGGACCCGTATCGGCCATGGTGGAAACCATGGTGCATACGGGTGTGGTATCGGCCCAGCATTACGACCAGAGGTTGCAGTACTTGCCATTGCTGGAGGCCGCGGTGCGTATGCGCGGTCAGTTGGCCACGCTGCAGATCGGCTACGCCAGTGGCGACTTCTTCATCGTTCGCCCCGCACACTTTCCCGGTGTATCCCAACTTTTCGATGCGCCTGCGGATACGCACCTGGTGGTGGACAACGTGGCCCGCGCCGATGACGAGTTGGGGCACTTGCTGCGTTTTTTCTTTGACGAAGAATTGCAACTGATTGAGCAACGGCAACTGGGTACAACCGACTATGATCCGCGGCAGCGCGGCTGGTATCGCGAAGCCATGGCCAGTGATGGTTTGGTTACAGTGGAGCCCTATCTGTATTTCTTTCTGCGCCAGATCGGAGTGACCACCGGGCAGCGGGCGCCCGCCGGCCAGGCGGTGATTGCTGCGGACATTTCCCTGGGGCGTTTGTCGCAGACCATTGTCGATCGCCTGGGCGACAGTGCGGCGGAAATAGCACTGATTGACGACCAGGGGCAGGTACTGGCGTATCCGGAAATGGCGCGGCTGCTGCCGGGAGACCTGCAGGAGCTGCGTCTCACCACCCTTGAGGAACTCGACCGCCCGGCCTTGCTGGCCGTTCACCGGCAACGGGATGGAGCTGCGGGAAGCTTCAATTTTGACCTGGACAACCGGGGTTGGTGGGGCAGTTTGCGCTCAGTGGAACTGTTGCCGGGTCTACAGCTCTATCTGGCAGTAGCCGTGCCGGAAGCGGAACTCCTGGCCGATGCCATGGCGATTCGCAACCAGTCGTTGTTGTTCAATTTGCTTCTGGTGCTGCTGGCCCTGCCACTGGCGCTTTGGCTCGCGCACCGTATAGCGGTGCCCCTGCGGCGTCTGGCGAGCGAAGCGCGGGCCATTCAGCGCTTTGATTTTTCCGGGCAGATCGACCAGAGCAGTCTGATCAGTGAAATCAACCAGCTGACTCGCGCGATGGCCATGATGAAACACACCATCATGGAGTTTTTGCAATTGATCAACAACCTTGCCGGTGAGCAGGACTTCGATCAGATGTTGAAGAAAATCATTCGCTCCACTCACGTGGTCAGTGGCGCTGACCTGGTGGGAATTTATCTGCTGCGCGAAGAGGACGGGCGTCTGCACCCCGAGTGCGTGGAAGTGCTGCAAGGGCAGGGGTTTGTAGCGTTAAGGGACATGCCAACCCTGCATCCGAATGCGACCGGCAATGCCTTGGCCGAAGTGTTTCGCGGTGGTGAGAAAGCGCTGTTCAGCTACTGTGCCCGGCCTGCCGGTCGCGGTGTGCTGGACCTGTGTCTGGCCGGGCTGGGACAGGACCGCATGCAAACACTGGTGCTGCCGCTGTGTGATCGCAAGATGACACCCATCGGCCTGCTGCTGCTGGGTATGGCCCGTGCCGAGCAGGACCCGCTGCGAGACGGTTGGCAGGGTTTTGTGGAGGCACTCTCGGGCTTCGCCGCCGTATCCATGGAGAGCCGGCAGTTGATCAGCCGGCAGAAGGAACTGCTGGCGTCATTTATTCGTTTGATTGCCGGTGCCATTGACGCCAAGTCTCCCTACACGGGTGGCCACTGTCAGCGAGTACCGGAATTGACAAAGATGTTGGCACGGGCGGCCTGTCAGAGCAAAGACGGGCCCTTTGCCGACTTTGATCTCACCCGGGATCAGTGGGATGAGCTGCACCTGGCCGCCTGGCTCCACGATTGCGGCAAGGTGGTGACACCGGAACATGTGGTGGACAAGGCCACCAAGCTGGAGACAATTTACGATCGTATCCACGAGGTTCGCACCCGCTTTGAGGTGCTCAAGCGCGATGCCGCCGTAGCCTGCTGGCAGCGCATCGCCGACGGTGCCAGCCGACAGGAACAACTGGCGGAGTTGACGCAGACCGAGGCGGAGCTGGACGCGGAGTTTGCGTTCGTCGCCCAGTGCAATATCGGCGGCGAAACTCTGGAGCCCGCCGCGCTGGCGCGTTTGCAAAGTATTGCTGGCCGCACCTGGTTGCGCACCCTGGACGATAGTCTGGGCGTATCCTGGGAGGAACGGCAGAGGCAAGGCGAGCGTCCGCCGCTGCCGGTGCGCGAGCCTCTGCTGGCGGACCGGCCGGAGCACCGTCTGCGGCGCAGCGACAGAGACCGGACCACCATGGCTGAGGGCAATCCCTGGGGTTTCAATATGGAGCAGCCGGAATATCTGTACAATCGGGGTGAGTTGCACAACCTGAGTATTGCCAGAGGCACCCTGACGCCGGAGGAGCGCTACATCATCAACGACCACATAGTGCAGACCATTATCATGCTGGAGTCGCTGCCGTATCCGCCGCACTTGCGCAACGTTCCCGCCATTGCCGGCGGTCATCACGAAAAAATGGATGGCACCGGCTATCCCCGTGGACTGAAGCGGGAGGAAATGCCGCTGACCGCCAGGATGATGGCCATCGCGGACATCTTCGAGGCGCTCACCGCACGCGACCGGCCCTACAAGCCGGGTCGCACGCTCAGCGAGTCCCTGGCTATCATGGCCGATATGAGTCGCGAGCAACACATTGACAGCGACTTATTCGAGTTATTTCTGGTGTCCGGAGTTTACAAAGATTATGCTGAGCAATATCTGTTGCCAGAGCACCGGGATGCGGTGGATATCCAGGCTCTGATCGGTTAGGGGAGTAGTCCAGTGAGGTTTGATTCGAGCAGGAGGTTCTTCTGCCTCCAGCGGTTGACGCTGTTGGTCGCTGTGTTGTGTGCGGTGGTGTCCTGTCGTGACAGCGGCGGCTCCTCCGGCGGCGAGACACCACCCCCGGCCGCCGAGTCGGTCGTAATCGATGGCACTGTCACCTATGATCGCGTGCCGGTGGGCAATCCGGGCTTCAGTGGTCTCAACTACAACAACACCCAGGCATTGCCAGTGCGGGGTGTGGTTGTGGAACTGCTCGACGCCCAGAACCGGGCTCTGGACAGCACCGTCACCGACAGCGAGGGGTTCTACAGCCTCAGTGCCCCGGCGGATACGCCGGTGCGGGTCAGCGTGCTGGCGCAATTGTTGCGCGAATCAGGGCCGGCCTGGAACAAAAAAGTCACGGACAATACTTCCGGTCACAGCGTCTACAGTCTTGACGGCGAGCTGGTCAGTAGTGGCGCCGGGCAGCAGCGCCACCTGCATGCCGCCTCGGGTTGGACCGGTGCGGGTTATGGCGAGCCGCGCGCGGCCGGACCCTTTGCCATTCTCGACTCCATATATTCCGGGCTGGAAATGCTGCTCACAGCGGATTCAAACCTCCAGTTGCCGCCGCTGCAAGTGCGTTGGAGTCCCGCCAATCGTCCGGTAGTGGGCAGCCTGTCTCAGGGGGAGATAGGTACCAGCTTTTTCGACGGCACCCATATTTACCTTTTGGGCGCTGCGGATGTGGATACCGACGAGTACGATGTCAGCGTGGTGCTGCACGAGTGGGCCCACTATCTGGAAGCAGTGTTATTTCGCTCCGACAGTCTCGGGGGCAGTCATACCTACAATGATTACCTGGATCTGCGGGTGGCATACTCCGAAGGGTTTGCTAACGCTTTTTCCGGTATGGTTCAGCACGACCCCATCTACTGGGACTCCTGGGGCGAGGCCCAGAGCTTAAGTTTCGCTTTCGACATGCGCGACACAGCGCATCAGGTGCGCGGTTGGTATGCCGAGGCTTCGGTGGATTCGGTATTTTACAACTACTTCGACAGCGACCAGGGCAAAACAAGGGGAGACTTTGCTCCAATCTATCAGGTAATGAGTTCTCAAGCTTACCGCAACAGCAATGCCATGGCGTCGATCTTTCTTTTCGCCCATTTTCTCAACGAAAATTTTCCTGCCCATATGCCGTTGTTCACCAGCCTGTTGGCGGAGCAGGACATCAACAGCTTGAACAAGTTTGGCGAGGGTGAAACCAACGATGGTCCCACCGATGGCGCTCTGGCGTTCGTCCTGCCGGTCTACAAAACCATTCAGGCAGACGATCAGGCGCTGAATGTCTGTAGCAGCTCCATTGAGGGAGCGCACAATAAATTGGGCATCTATCAGTTGATCAGGTTACCCATCACTGTGGCCGGCACCTATACCCTTCGCATGGAACGCAATGGTGGTGACGCCCCGGGCAGTGATCCGGATTTCTATGTGTATCGGTCCGGCAATCTCGTTGCGGTTGCTGAATCCGCACTTGATGACGTAGAGATTCTGCAACTGAACCTGACGCCCGGTGAATACCTTATCGAAGCCTACGATTGGCTGAATGTGATCGGCAGTGGCCGCACCAGCTGTTTTGATGTTCAGGTCAGCCACTGATGGAGACGTGCGATGCGGAGACGTGCAATGCAATGTAACGTAAAAACGTGGTTGGTTTGCAGCCTGGCAGGCGTGGGTGCGCTGCTGTTCGCCGCTGTGACGCTGGCGCACCCGCTGGATCACGAGCGCAGTGCCGGGTGTCCGGACTGCTATCAGAAGCCCGGGGCCGATGTCCGTCTGCTGGATCACCAGCCGGCCCAGGTGGAGCCCGGCGAAGTTGCGGATATCACCTTGGCACTGACCTCGGGCGCTTCGTCGGGCACCCTCACCGTGCGGGTCGCGGCGGTTGAGGGGTTGACGCTGTTGAGTGCCGACAGTTTTGTATTTCCGCTGGACGGCCGGCAAGCCTATCGGCTGCCGTTGCAAGTGCAAACCTCCGAGCCGGGACGCTACTACCTGAATTTATACATTACCCTGGACGATGACCGGGGGCTCTCGACGCGAGCGCTGTCGGCCATAGTTCAGGCCGGTGCGGCGCGGGAATCCAGGCCCGGCGTCGCCGCCAAGGCGGAGCCCGAAGAAGCGGCGGCACGCGTGCGTCTGCCGGCCCGGGAAACCATCGTTCAGCCCTGACCAATCTGCTCGGTGGGGCCTGCTATA
>JBJHDF010000030.1:0-45515 GCA_050486405.1 Marinimicrobium sp.
TCTCCAACCCGTCCCGGGCCTTATAAGGATAGCGGGTCACCGACGACATCCGCTCTGGCGGTAGCTCCCGGTACTGAAAGGCCGCCGCCTGCAGCCTGACGGGATCGCGCTGGCCCAGGTAATAGGTACCGGAATCGGTATCGCTGGTACTGTATACGAGGTATCGCTGCAGATCAGCGCTCAGGGAATAAACAAAGTTTTTCGTCTCCGGCATGGCCGCGTCGATACCGCGCTGCAGCGCCTGCAGTTCGGGATTGAAGAAATAGGAGCCGTTTTCATAGGTGTGCGCAACCCCGATCACCTCCTGGGTTGAGGGGGAATAGATCAGGGCGCCGCCTATGTCGTAAAACGGATCGCTCAACACCAATTCCCGCTGCAGTTCAGGGTCCTGCAGATTGACGCGAAACAGGGCCAGACGACCCTCGTGATAGGCGCGAATATACAGCTCGTTGGGGTCATAGCCAAAGCCCGCCACGGTTACCTGATCTTCGGAAAAGATTTCATAGGGCCACAGGTTGCGCCACTGATTGGTTTCCAGATCGAGAATCCGCGTGCTGCTGACACCGTCCCGATAGTGGTAGCCAACCCGGATGCGATGCTGGCGGTCCGTGCTCCAACCCAGGATATTGTTTTCCGAGTTTTGCACCACGCTACGGCGCTGATTGCGGATATTCACCCGGTACACAATATTGTAGTGACCGCCGTTGATACCCGGCAGCGCCATCAAAATGTGATCGGGGTCGTCGGGCAATATATCCACCACCTGATCCAGCCCGGAGGGCAGAATACGGAAGCGCCGCAGAAAGCTGCGTGGAAACGGGTTGCTTACCTCTCCCGTATCGGTATCGATAATCAGCAACCGTCCCTCCCGGGTGTTGCCCCTCACCTGCCCCATGCCCACCCAGGAGTCACGCTCACTGGGGTAGTAGGTGCTTACCAGCAAGGTGCGGTCGTCCTTCCACTGCAGCCAATTGATAAAGTAGCGGCTGTTATCCGTGAACAACACTATATCCTGGTGATTGTCCTCCAGCCGGGTCACCTGAACCCCCGTGCCCTGCATCTCCTCCACATCAATCCGCACCGTGGCGGCAAGTTTGCCACCACCGGGGGAGAGCGTCAGGCGTGAGGCATCCGGCAGGCGGGCAAATGACTCCAGGGGGAGGGGTTCGGCGAGGGCCGGCAGGGCGCACAGGGCGCTGAGAATCAGGGCAAACCCAAAACGACAGCTCATGGCATCTCCTTTTCCTTGTCTGATGTTATAGTAAATTTGATATTTTAACGGCTCAGTCGCAGAGCGCAACTCTGACTGGCCCTGAGCCGCCGACCCTGTAACCCCCAATAAGCGACGCCCGATGCTCTGGTTCCGCCCTGTACTGACCCGCCTGCGGGAAGAACTGCTGCTGCTCGCCCTGCTGATTGCGCTGCCGCTACTGTTTTGGGCAGCACCGCTGGAAGCACAGGCACTGCCCCGCCTGGTGGACTGGAAGACCATAGCCGCCCTGGCTGGACTGATGGTGCTCAGCCGGGGCCTGGAAGACAGCGGCTGTCTGGCCAGAGCCGGCACCTGGCTGTTGCGCCATATGCGCACCGAGCGCGCTCTGGCCCTCTGCCTGGTACTCTTTGCCGCGGCGCTGTCCGCCGTTGTGACCAACGACGTGGCGCTGTTTATTTCAGTGCCCCTGACCCTCGGCCTGGGCCGTGCGGTGGCGCTGCCTCTGGGGCGGCTGGTGATTTTTCAGGCCTTGGCGGTCAACACCGGCTCGTCGCTCAGTCCGGTGGGCAACCCGCAAAACCTGTTTCTCTGGCAGAGCACCGGCGTTGGCTTTACGGAGTTTTTGTCGGCCATGGCACCGCTCAGTCTCAGCCTGTTGCTGTTGCTGGCCGGCGCCACCGCGCTCGCATTTGTCGGTCGGCCGCTGGCGCTGAAGCCGGCACAGCCAATCGCTACACAGCGCCGGCCCCTGATGTGGCTGTCTCTGATCAGCTATCCGGTATTTCTGGTGTCGCTCGAAATGGGCTACGCTGGCGTCGCGGCGATAGCGGTGCTGCTGCTCTATCTGGCGCTTTTCCCCAGAGTCTTAATGGGCGTGGACTGGCTGCTGCTGGCCGTGTTCATTCTGATGTTTGTCGATCTGGGCTTGCTGGCCCGGTTACCGGCCGTGGCCGCACCCGTGCAAACCCTGCAAGCACTGCCGGGCGGGGATTTTACCGCAGGGGTGGTGGTGTCTCAGCTGCTCTCCAATGTGCCGGCAACCATCTTTCTGGAAGAATTCACCGACAACTGGCGACTGCTTGCCTGGGGTGTGAACGTTGGCGGCTTTGGTCTCGCCATCGGCTCACTGGCCAACCTGATCGCGCTGCGGCTGGCCCGCCAACCGGGGCTGTGGCGGGAATTTCACCAGTGGTCACTGCCGGCACTGGTCGTCAGTTGTGTCGCAGGTATCTGGCTGATCGCGCGGTGGTGAATGGGCCGCCTCGTGCCGGGATTGGTACATGGGCCTGGCTCGATTCTGTTCGATGCAATACTCATAGTAATCGGTATAGCCCCGCTCCGTCTCCTGTTCCGCTTCCCTTGCGCACATCTCCTCCACCGAATAGGCGTCGCTTTGAAAAATATCAACTTGCGCGTAACAAGCCGCGTACGCCAGCAACGAAACACCACACACGCAGGGGAACAAAACTTTCATGCCTGACCACCTTCGCAAATTTTTTGGCAGAGCCTGCCCCATGCGCATAGCGAGTGCACTGGGCATACCGTTCATTCTGAACAATAGAGGGGAATCCCCAAGAGGATTCCCCTGTTTGGCGTCCAGCAATAGCTAGCTATATATTGCCGAATCCAATCGCACCGTTGCAGTGCAACCACTGGCTGTGTGAACCGCCGCAGGAGTTGTTTTGCCAGACACCGGTGTTGTAGGTCTGGTCTTCGGAGCGCCGGGTCTGACCATTGACCTGGATGTGTTCGACCTGCACATCCCGAACGCTGTTGTCGTTAAAGAACTCCACGACAATGCCGCCGGAATTATTGCCGCTCCAGGTGTAGTTGCTCATATTGGTCGACAGGGTCCAGGTAGCCACGGTGTTGTTGTTGATCCGCAACCGGATCTGCTCACTGCCGTGGACACCTCGCGCACGAACCACAATGGTGTTCTGACCGCCACCGCCGCTGGCGCCACCACCACCGCCACCGCCGCTGGTGCCGGACTCCCACACGGTCACGTTGGACGAGCCGCTGCTCTGGTACCCCTCGGTGGCCATCACCTGGTAGTTGTGCGTACCCAGATTCCAACCTCGGGCCGCCCAGGCGTTGACATGGTTCTGGAAGGTAATGTTGTTGTTGGTTCCCTGGGGCCGTGGCGACGTGCGCACACTCCAGTACTGATAAAAGGTTGCCGTGCCCTGAATGGAAGGCTGGTTGACCCTTTGGGTTCTATACAGGTCATAGGTGCCGCCGTCGCTGTTCACCGTACCCGCAGACTGCGCACCCGGCGGCCGCCAGCTGCCCCAACTGTCCACCACGTAGTATTCCACCAACGGGTTGGTGGTCCAGCCATAGAGTGCCAGGTAGGAGTTGCCCGCCGGGGCGAAGACGCCGGCGTTATAGCCGATAACCCGGTTGTTGGTGCCGGTGCTCCAACCCTTGCCGCCGACAAAGTTGCCCGTGTTGGACCACGAATAACTGTAGTTGCCGCCGGATCCCAGGGTCATACAGGCGGAACCACCACCGTCGGTCCAGTGGGTAAAGTAATAACCACCATGGTTGCCCGTTTGACTCCCGCAGTGGGTTTGGGCGTTCACCGCCGACACACCCAACCCGGCGATACATAGGACCAGCGCTAGAGATAGCGTTACAACATGATTGCATTTCATTTTATTATCCTCTTATTATGAATAAATTATAACGACATCCAATCAACTGGTCCCTACTGCAAGACTCCCACCCTCAATACGGCTCCGGTGGGTTGAACCAGCGTTTCAGGATAGTTAGTGATAGGCAACTTAAAGTCAATATAACCATTTGATGCCGCACCCCGAGGCGCAGCTTATATATTCAAATTGACTATTAGAGGCCCGTATACGCCTCGGGCCGATCGTTGGAGGCAGGCGATCAAAACCCAGATAGGAAGGGGGCTGCTGGAGGGCAGCAGCCCAACGCGGGAGTATCAAGCCGGGTGCAACATCACCGGACTTGGCGCAAGAATAAACGTGTTTTATTGCAAATTGATATATGGCCCGCCAGCGATGTAATCGTATTCAACATCACCATGATCGCCAATTCCGACGTGGGCAATCATTTGCCGATAACAGTCATTGGACATCCAGCGGTCCGTCGCGCACCAGGCGTACCCGGCCCAGGTCATGGTAATTCGGTATCACGCCCGAGGCCATGGTACTTCCAGCCCGACCGATAAGGCCGGTTTCGGGCCTGACCACAAGGACATTCCAACTCGCTGGCGTACTGCTCCAATAGGGGAGAAACTCAAAAAGCTGAAATTCAAACTCCAACTCCCCCGACAGAAACGGCGTTTGTGGAAACACTTCCGGGTTGACAGCTGGTCGCTCGCGACAGGTCTCCACGATGCTCGCCAGTTCCTTTATAGACGGCAACCGCCAACCTGGCTCATCCAAAACCCGGTGCAGTGCCTGCGGCCAACTGTAGGACTGCACCGACCCCTGGCACTGAGCACCATCCCAGGTCTGACCCACAGAGCAACGCTGCCATTCCAGGTTGGTTGGCAGATGGCGAACCACGGCGCCATCTGCCAGAAACTCGAACTGGCTCACCGGTGTGCTGGCCAGCAGGTTGCGCAAACAATGCTGGGACTCGGACGCCAGTGCAACCCCGGCGACGGACGCGCTCTCACCACCACTCACCAGCCGGATGAATGCCGTCGACTCCCGGTGCCAACCAGCAGCATCCCGACCGTCGAGAAAGTTGATGGCCCAACCCACGGCATTCTCGCGTGCGCCCGGCTCGCGCGTCCAGTAGTAGTTGTCCACAGTGTGCGGAAAATAGCTGGCGTCGATTTTGGGTTCCTGGTTTCCGCTGCGGCCGTAGTGCAACAGCGATTGCAACTCTGTGCGTCCCGGCAGTCGCCAATCACTCAGGCCACACAGCGCCGCTGCGTTCAACGCCTGCTGGTACCCCAGCGTGTCGCAACTGGAGCCGCTGCACTGGCCGCCATCGACCGTTCCGGGCTCGCCGCCGTTTTCGCTATCGATGGGATTGTACCAACTGTAGGTGCTGGTGCTGGCACGCAAGCCGTTCGGCGTTTTCACTTCCCACACCAGACCCGTGTGATTGTCGTGCACACAGGACCAAGACTCCGCGCTGGCCGGCAGAGGCTGACCACTGGCATCGAGCTTGGTGAAATCAAAACCGGCAGCGCCGCCACCGACTTTGTCCAGCGCTCCGTCACGCGCCAACGCATCGCGGCCGAGATCACCATCCTGCAGCGGATACCCCGCCAGGGGGCAATCGCTCTGGTTGTCGCCATCTGAACACCGGGTAACACCGGTGTCGTTCAGGCGGCTGGTGACCGCTCCGGGTTCCGGGAGCGGCGATGGAGGCTCAACCGGCGCCGCAAAACTGGCGGGGAAACCTACCGGGCCAACCATAACTGTATGAGTGGCGCCACTATCGAGTTCCAAAGTTATGGAAAAATTGTGCTGCAGTTCATCTGGAATACTGTCGAAACTCAGCAACCAGGTATAGCCCTCGGCGCTGATCTGGTGCCCCACAGCTTCCAGCCCCCCCACCACCAGGTGGTTCAGGCTTGCGCCAGCGGGATACTCCTCGCTCAAATCCGCATCGCTGACGACCTGCGCGGACACCAGTGATTCCGGCAGCAGCCGGGAAGGACAACTGGCCGCCTGTGCCTGGGCAAACCAACGCCAACGCCACGTTGAACCGCCAACATCACCACGCGAGGAAACAACATCCAACTCACTGTAAGAGGGCACCAGGTGAATGGAGAGGACTAAGTTCTCAGGGAGTGTTTCCCTGGCTTCGTACATTTTCAGAGTAAGCCGGTCTGGACGAAACTCATCGACGACAGCGTTCTGAATGTCCCCAAGGCAGCCTATCGTGGGAATAGTGGCGCCACTGCTACTGCTGGAAGGAAAAACATCCGAGCCGCAGCCCCCGAGCGTCAGAACCGACAGAGCAAAAGCCGTGCTGGCGAAACCTTTTCGTATATCCATAATAGTGTCCTTTACGAGGTTCCATTCGACATTAACGCCTATGGCGTCTCATTTCTGTAAAAGTTTGTAGCCCGACATTGGGGTCAAACCATGCGAATCTCCGGCAGGGCACCCTCTTCGAGCCTTTGCTTCTCTTGCGGGGCAATCACTTCCGCCTCGCCTTTCGCCACCAGTTTGCCGTCTTGATTGTGCACCTCGCAAGCCAGGGTCACCAGCCGCAGCCGTTCACGAATGGCGCTGACAGTCAGGGTAACCGTCACGGCATCACCAATATACACTGGCTGCTTGAAGTTCAGGCTCTGGCTCCGATACACCGAGCCCGGCCCCGGCAGGCGCGTGGCGATGGCGGCGGACACCAGGGCCCCGGTCCACATGCCGTGGCCAATGGGCTGGCCGAAGGGCGTGCCGGCGGCGTAGTCGGGGTCCAGATGCAGGGGGTTGAGATCCCCCGAGCAGGCGGCAAAGAGCTGCACGTCCTGCCGGCTGAGGGTGCGCTGGTACTGCGCACTCTGCCCGATCGCCAGCTCCGCAAGGGGGATATTTTCCAGAGTTGCCATGGGTGGCTCCGTTACCGTATACAGAAAAGGCGCCTATTTACCCACACCGACAAGTGGCTGTCAAAAACCCCTTGCAGTTGCTATGCTACGGGACTGTTATCAGAGTCAAAACGGAAACAGCAGGAGACCCCATGTCCGTTCAGCAAAAACTCTTTGTGGTCGTAGACCCCAACGATGAGACCCATGTGGCCTTGGAGCGCGCAATCATTACCGCCGCCCTGCACACCACCAAACCCTACATCTATGTCTTTGTGGCCGTGGACGGTGACGCGGTGGACACCCGGGCCAGCAACGATAATCTCTTTCGCGACCAGCGCTGGTTCGACGAACAGATCAAGCAACCCCTGACCTCCGCCGGCCTGGATTACCTGATCGAGGTTTCCTGGTCAACCGAATGGCAGGCATCCATCATGCAGTCCGCCAAGCGCTTTGGCGCCGACCTCATCTACCTGCCGGTACATGCCAAGCAGAGCAGCCGCCGCTTTACCTTCACCGAATCCAAGTGGGAGCTGCTCAAGGGCGCCTACTGCCCGGTGGTACTGGTGCGCCCTGGCGCCAAAGAGCAGCGCAAGGTAATTCTGGCTGCCGTCAACTTCCAGGCCCAGCGCGAAGTACAGAAAGAGCTGAACAAGCTGATTCTGGAGCAGGCCCGGCACTTCGCCGAGGTCTACGGCGCCGAACTGCACGTCGTCAACGGCTACCTGGACTCCATGAACTACCCGGATCGGGGTAAGCTGGCCAAGGAAACCCAACTGCCGGCCGAGCGCATTCATGTGAAAAACGGCTACACCTCGGACGTGGTCTCCCAAGTAGCCGCCGACATCAGCGCCGATCTGGTGGTGATGGGCACCCTGGGCCAGAACGGCATGGCCACCTCCCGCCGCGGCAACACCGCCGAACGGCTGATCGCCGCGCTGGATGACGATGTGATGGTGATCAATCACGAGTAAAAATCAAATAAATTTCATAATAAAGCTGAAAATAATCAGTTTGATTCATGGCAATGCCTGCCAGACAATGTCCTCATCGCTAATTGGACATTCAGGCAGGCATCACCATGACCCACCCTTTGACCCACAACCTGGGCTTCCCCCGCATAGGTGCAGACCGCGAGCTGAAAAAGGCCCTAGAGGCCTACTGGCGCGGTGATCTGAACCGCGAACAACTGGAAAGCACCGGCCGTGAGCTGCGCCGGGCCCACTGGCAACTGCAGGCCGACGCCGGTCTGGACCTGATCCCCACCGGTGACTTCGCCTGGTACGACCAGGTGCTGACCCTGTCCGCCACCCTGGGCAATATCCCGGCCCGGCACCGCAACGCCGACGGCTCGGTGGATATCGACGTGCTCTTTCGCATGGCCCGGGGCCGCGCGCCCACCGGCACACCCGCCACCGCCTGCGAAATGACCAAGTGGTTCGACACCAACTACCACTACCTGGTCCCCGAATTCAGCGCCGACCAGCGCTTTGCCCTGAGCTGGACGCAGATCATCGACGAAACCCGCGAGGCCGTGGCCCTGGGACACAGGGTCAAGCCCGTGCTGCTCGGCCCCCTGAGCTACCTCTATCTGGGCAAGGAACAGGAGGAAGGACTGGACCGGTTGACGCTGCTGGACCAACTGCTGCCGGTCTACCGGCAGTTGCTGCAGGCCCTGGTCGACGCCGGCGCCGAGTGGATCCAGATCGACGAGCCGATTCTGGTGCTGGACCTGCCCACCCCCTGGCGGCAAGCCTTCGAGGGCTGCTACCACAATCTGCAGAACACGCCGGCCAAACTGCTACTGGCCACCTATTTCGGCGGCCTGGAGGACAACCTGTCCACGGCTCTGGAACTGCCGGTGGCGGGGCTGCATATCGACGCTGTGCGCGCTCCCGGGCAACTGCTGCCGGTGCTGGACCGCTTGTCCGGGCACAAGGTGCTGTCGGTGGGCGTGGTGGACGGCCGCAATATCTGGCGCAACGATCTGCAGGCCAGTCTGACGCTGCTGCAAGAGGCCAGCCAGCGCCTGGGCGAGCGCCTGTGGCTGGCGCCCTCCTGCTCGCTGCTGCACTCGCCGGTGGATCTGGAGCGGGAGCGAGATCAAGGGGTCAGAGTCCTTGATCCTGCCGGGATCAAGGACTCTGACCCCTTGATCTCCTGGCTGGCCTTCGCCAAGCAGAAGGTCGCCGAGGTGGTCACCCTGGCGCAGCTGTTGCGCGGCAACCCCGCCGCACAGTCGGCGCTGGAGGCCAGCAACCGGGCCGCCCAAAGCCGTCGGGAATCGCCGTTGATTCACAAACCCGAGGTGCAGCAGCGCCCGCGACAGATCAGCGAACCCCTGTGGCAGCGCCAGTCGCCCTTTGCCACGCGTATCGCCAAACAGCAGGCGCTGTTGCAACTGCCCCTGTTTCCCACCACCACCATCGGCTCCTTTCCGCAAACAACGGAGATACGCCAGATTCGGCGCGATTACAAACAGCTGCGACTGTCCGCGGCGGAATACAACAACCGCATCCGCCAGGAAATTGCCGACACCATCGCCCGCCAGGAGCAGTTGGGCATCGACATGCTGGTGCACGGCGAAGCCGAGCGCAACGACATGGTGGAATACTTCGGTGAGCAACTGGACGGCTTTGCCTTTACCCGCTTTGGCTGGGTGCAGAGCTACGGCTCGCGCTGCGTCAAACCGCCGATCATCTACGGCGACGTGTCCCGCCCGTCCCCCATCACGGTGCAGTGGGCGCGCTACGCCCAATCGCTCAGCGACAAACCGGTCAAGGGCATGCTTACCGGCCCCATCACCATGCTCTGCTGGTCCTTCGAGCGCAACGACCAGCCAGCAGAAACCACCGCCACACAGATCGCCCTGGCCCTGCGCGACGAAGTGCTGGATCTGGAAGCGGCGGGCATCCGCGCCATCCAGATCGACGAACCCGCCATCCGCGAGGGCCTGCCCTTGCGCGACAAGGACCGGGCGCACTATCTGGACTGGGCGGTGAAGGCGTTTCGCATCAGCGCCGCCGGCGTGCAGGACGACACCCAGATACACACCCATATGTGCTATTCGGAGTTCAACGACATCATTGCCAATATCGCCGCGCTGGATGCGGACGTGATTACCATCGAGACGTCCCGTTCCCACGGCGAGCTGCTGCAGGCGTTCGAGGACTTCGAGTATCCCAACGACATAGGCCCCGGCGTCTACGACATCCACTCGCCCAATGTGCCGGAGGTGGACACCATGGTCAGCCTGCTCAAGCGCGCCGCCCGAAACATCCCGGCGGAGCGCCTCTGGGTCAACCCGGACTGCGGCCTGAAAACCCGCGGCTGGCCGGAGACCGAAGCGGCTCTGAAGAATATGGTTGAAGCAGCCAAAGTGCTGCGGGAAACATACGCGGAGCCTAGCCGTCAAAGTGATGTGAAGCTGGAAAAAGCGCAGTAGCTTTAGCGGTTGCGCAGGGATTTTTGTACATTGTCCAGCATCTGTTCGCCTTCGCTAATCGGGTCCGGGCACAGGGTACGACTGAAAACCCGACTGACGTACTGACCATTTTCGTTGTGATACAGGCAGCGGCCGTTGCCAAAGTCCGCAATCTCATTGCCCAACACCCCACTCGCTGGTGCGGAGTGGGTCGACGCGGAGGCAGACAGGTGCGAATGCCGCTGCCTTGATTCAGCGATTCTTTGCCGCATACGGGGGTCGAACACAGTACTGTCGGAAACCTCCGCGCCCCTCTCTGGAGCCACGTAGTAGTCGCGAACGTCCAGTGAACTGAAATCAATGCTGGGCCGAGGTTCTGAGGGAGCAGGCGTTGCAGGAACCGCTTGAGCCAGCGAAGGGTTCTCGTCCGGCTGCTCGATTTCGGGGGAGTCGACAGGCGTTTCGGGCTCCATCTCGAAGGGCGAGATCGGAGCCTGGGCTTGCAACGTCAGCCTTAAAACGCGTGAATCCTCTTCCGGTGGAACGGGCGCTGGCGGGCGGGACCACCACACCATCAACGCCAGCGCATGCGCCAGGGCGGATACCAGTAGCATGACCCCCAAAGGTCGCGTCAGCCAGGGACTTTTGGCTGACGCACAAGCATCCATTTCCAGAGGTTGCAGGTCAAGCGTGCCCGTAATCGGAAGCTCTTCCCGTCCTGAATCTTCGCTGTCCATACTGCGCTGCGCCTGGTGGGTGTCCCGTACAAGACATTCCCCGCCAGCGAAAGTTCTAGTTGCATGTGGATTTCAGCCTGCTGGGCGAGACTTGGCTGGACCACCGCCTGGCCGTGCACACGCGCTTGCCTCGGGGCAGGAGATCAACCTTATCACAACAAAAGATCCAAATGATCGAAGCGCCCCTCCTGCGCTGGCAGCAACGATCTTCCGGCCAGGCTTATAAGATCTCCCTTGAAAAATTCG
This sequence comes from Marinimicrobium sp., assembly GCA_050486405.1. Lineage (GTDB taxonomy): Bacteria > Pseudomonadota > Gammaproteobacteria > Pseudomonadales > Cellvibrionaceae > JBJHDF01. The sequence continues at coordinate 11,145 of JBJHDF010000030.1, forward strand.
CAAGGCACATAGTCAAAGTCTTCCCCTCTTCGCAACCCGCATACGCCTGCGCCGTGAGGCAGGCCCTTGTTGAAGTTGCCGCTAAAGGTGGAAACCACATCCAGTGGCTCGTCAAGCGGGATATAGCGGCCATACGTTGGGTAATCCCCTCTCAGATAGGCGATATACCCCTCACCCTGCGGCCGCCCTTCTTCTAGCTGACCTTCGTAGTAAAAACGTCGAAATTGCCCTAAGGCTTCAATAAACCGCCCAACCCCAGAATATAGCCCGTCCGAAAACCCTCCTGCATAGACCAATCGCCCGCCGTAGTATACTTCGCCTTCACCCTGGAGCATTCCATTTACCACGGAGCTGGACATGTAAAATACGCCATCCTCCCCATAATAATATCCCCCTTCACCATTCGGCACGCTATTAACCACGTTTCCGGAGAAATAAAACCTGTCACCATAATGAATCCTTCCGCTCCCTGAAATTCCTGACTCTGTGATCTCAAAATCACCCGACCAATCATCAATCAAATCCAGAGTAATACGTTTTCCATCTTTCCCGCCGCCCTCTTTCCGGGAAAATCTGATTTTGTCATTATCGCAGGACACATCAATATCGAACTCATAAAGGAGGTGATTTATCAGAACCGACGACGGAATAATTTTTTCACGTGTCGCCACAGGAATACCAGCTAAAGAGTCATCTATGACAATCGTAACACGCCGGCCAGTATCCCTTATATCGAACACGAAATCAAAATATAGTCGAATAAAAGTCCCTATCTCTATACCAGAAAACTCCAGACTAAATTTCTTTCCATAATGATTATCATACCGGGAAAAGATGTACTCTCTGTATTTTTCGGAGATATCCTTGCTTCTTTCCGGATCAAGAAATATCTCCTTTTGCTTCCTTGCTCTATACATGTTTTCCCGATATCGGTTTGCGAATACATCTTCACATACCTTCATAATATAATTGTTGTCAGGACTACCTATTGACGAATCCTGTTTATGCTTTTTTGCCATGATATTTCTGACTGCATCTACGCCTTCTTGGTTTTTCGCCAACTCAAAGTAAACCATTGCGGCCTCAACCTTCTGATGGGTATTCTCATTCAGTTCCATCGAATCATATCCAATATGACTTTCTACACTACGCCAATATTGCTTCGCGATATGATCATATAGATCCTCTGTACCGTCTCCCGGAGCTAGACTGATGGTAGCCCCTTGATCAGAGAATATCTCAAACCACCGAATTCTAGTTGCGTAAGTGCTAAATTCATAATTGAAATCCAAATCGTACAAAAAACGCACATACCTATCAGACAAAAATTCGCTGCCGCTTTCTGACATCTCCAGGTAGAGATCAATCGCCCCACCAATATCCCGACCCCCTCCCTCACCAGTAAAAAGCAGTTGCGCATAGGAATATTTTGCCCAAGCATTATTCTTATGAAACTTTCGGTACCAAATCCTGGCATCGTCAAACATCTCAAAAATTTCGAGAATATATCCCAACTCGGCAGCATCACGACTGTCAATTACCTTTATCGCTTGTTCAATCAGCCGGTCAACGTCTTTTCTGCTTGACAGGTCATCACGATATTCAATCATAAGACGATAGGCCTCGTCGGAAATAAACTGGTTATCAGTGTCCGACCGACTGCACGACGAAACAAATAGCGACAGAGTGAACACCACAACGACTTGATATACGATCCATGCAATACTTTTCATTTTTCTATCCCTTTCTACAAATTACGCAGCCATATCGGCCTTGTCGGACTAGCACGCTCGTACGCGCCCTCTCTTCAGCGAGGAGGGCGCTCCAACTCGCCAACGTACAGCAGCGCCTTTTCGTTTTGTGGTGTCCGTGCGGTTACCTGCACCCGAAGCGGCCTCTCACCAGGGGTTGACGTATGACGAAATTCCCAACCAGAGGAGTTCAAGCGTGTATCGGCAAACACCCGACCCACGTCTTCACGAAGCTTGCCTGTTGGACAGAGGTATTTTTGTGTACCGACCGTAATCTCCACCGTATCCAGCGGACCATCGTCCACGGAAGCGGCCCAGCCACGCAGGTACAGCTCACCATTCTCGGCCAACACTCGCTCGTCCACCCAACCCCAGGGGCCGCGTCGAAATCCCTCAATTGCGGCCAGGGGCCGCCCCGACGTACCGGGAACAACATAGATATCCTGTTCGTGGGCAAGCCCCCTGGGAATACGAGCGTAGTTGTCGGCAGTGCCGGTTACCCGCTCAATAACCCCGGCCACATAGTCTTCGGTCACATAAGTGGTACCGTAAATATCCGTTGTCAGGTCCTGGTTCTCGCTGACGGGAAAGAAGAGTATACCCTCGTCCGGCATGCGATGCTCCGGTGGTACCAGGCAGGCATCATGCACACTGAAGCAGAGCACACCGTTCGGCTCCAGGCAATCGAGCAGACGTCGAACCCAGTCTCGAAACAGATCGCCGGGCAAATGGGAAAATAGTGAAGCAACCCAGATAAAATGAAAACGCTGTTCAGGCTGAAAGGCTGCGGGATCGGCATGGGACTTGATGCCCTGTACGGCGAAGCTGTCGCACACGTACCGCAGTGCATCCTGTTGGATTTCCGAAGCCCAGATATTCTCGGCCGGCAGGCTGACCGATAACAACCGCAACAGCCGACCATAACCACAGGCAAAATCCAGAAAACGAATTTTCTCCACGACTCCTGGGAACAGGCTGTGCAGGATCTGCTGCACCGCGCTGTATTGCTGCAGCGCAACGTTGTAGTACTGACTAAAGGCCGCGTGAGCATCGCCGTGGTGCTGCAAAGAATGCAGCAGCATCTGATCGTTGGGGTGAATATGGATATCCGGCTGGCTGGGAGCGAGACGCTCTTGCAAATAGGGGCAGTGGTCACGCACCACTTGACGAAAATGGTCGCTGGCGCATAAGTACTGTGTACGATCCAACAATGCCCGGGCTATCATTGGCGGCTCCTGTGCTGCGTGAAACTACGGCACAACTCACAGAGCAATGTAATCCATATCAAGCTACACTTCAATTCGGTAAACTCTGGTCACCACCCCACCCCACTGGTATCATACCCACCCGATCTCAGGCTCCAAAAAAACCACCCCATGCTGCTGTTTGTTGACCAACTCACCAATGTGGATTTCAGCCTGCTGGACCCCGAGCGGGGCCTGCTGGGCGAGACCTGGCTGGCCAGCGTGCGGCTGGAAGGCAGCCTGGACCACCAGGGCATGGTCTGCGACTTCGGTATCGTCAAAAAGCAGGTACGCCAGTGGCTGGACCACGAACTGGACCACCGCCTGGCCGTGCCAGTGCGCTCGCCGCGCATCGCCATCGAGCAATCCGGCCAAATGCTGGACATCCGCTGGCGCTTTGGCCCGAATGACGAAACCCTGTACACCCGCTGCCCCGCCGACGCCTTGGCCCTGGTGGACAGCGACGAGTTGACACCGGAAAAGGTGGCCCACTGGGCCGTGACGCAACTCAGGCAGCGCTTTCCCGACAGCGTGCAAACCCTGGCGCTGACCTTCACCGGCGAAACCATCAACGGCGCCCAATACCAGTACAGCCACGGTCTGAAAAAGCACGCCGGCAACTGCCAGCGCATCGCCCACGGCCACCGCTCGCGTCTACTGATCGAACGCGACGGCCAGCGCGATACCGACCTGGAAAACGACTGGGCCCGCCGCTGGTGCGACATTTACGTCGGCACCCGGGAAGATCTACAGGCCACCGAGCAACGCGACGGCGTGGACTATTACCACTTCGCCTACCAATCGGCCCAAGGTCCCTTCGAACTCACCCTGCCCGCCCGCTGCTGCTACCTAATCGATAATGACAGCACCGTGGAATGCATCGCCCAACACATCGCCGACACCCTGGCGGCGGAACACCCCGGCCACAAGCTGCGCGTGCGCGCCTACGAAGGCCTGGGTAAGGGCGCCATCGCCGAAAGCCGGGGTTGATCCGCACCATGGCCGATTCACACTTCTCCCGCTCGCTACTGGCGCCCAGGCACTGGCTCTCCTGGCTGCTGCTGGGCCTGTGGTGGCTGTTGGCGCAACTGCCCTGGCGGGCACAGATGGGCCTGGCACGAGCCCTTAGCCCGCTGCTGGCCCTGAATAAGCGGCGGGTCCAGATGGCGCGCATCAACGTCGAGCTGTGCTTTCCCCACTGGAGCGAACAGCAGCGCGAAACCCTGCTGAGGGAAAATCGCATCGCCATGGCCAAGGCGGTTATGGAGGTGGGAATTGCCTGGTTCTGGCCTCGCCAGCGCCTGCTAAAGCTCTGCCGGGTAAAGGGTCTCGACCACCTGACACAAACGCGACAGGATAGTCGGGGCGTGCTGCTGCTGAGCCTGCACTTCACCACCATGGACCTTGGCGGCGCGGTGCTGGGGCAGTTGGTAGAGTGCGATGGCATGTATACTCCGCATCGCAACCCAGTTGTGGATTATCTGCTGAAATCCCGGCGCCAAACCTATTCAACCGGGGGCATTACCATTCCCCGGGAAAACGTGCGCACCCTGGTACAGCGCCTGCGCCAGGCACGCGTGGTCTGGTACGCGCCAGACCGGGACATGGGCGCCAAGGGCAGTGTATTCGTGCCCTTTTTTGGCGTGCCGGCCGCCACCATCACCGCCACCGCCAAACTCGCCCAGATGGGCAGAGCCCTGGTCATCCCCTTTACCCAGCAGCGGGTCGCCGACGGCTACGAGATCACCATTCACCCTCCCTTCGCCAACTACCCCACTGGCGATGATCATGCCGACGCCCGCCGGGTCAACGCCTTTATCGAAGAGGAAATCCGCAAGTGTCCGGAGCAGTACTTCTGGGCGCAACCCCGCTTCAAAACGCGCCCCGAGGGAGAGGCGGCCATATACCCCTCACGAGCGCAAAAGTAACGCCAGCGCCCCGGCACGCGTTGCCGCTTTACACTGCGTACGAACATCCTTGCAAAATGCCGGGAAGCGGTTATGATCAAGGCGTTACGGACTTTCCGAGGGTAGATATAGCGCAGGGTCAGGAAGGATAACGCGCATACGCGATATACAAACGTTAGATATCCATATGAATCAAGAGCCCTTTTTTGCAGCAAAGTGCATTTTTCGCCACCACCACTTGGATCCTATCGATGGTAGGAAATTCGTGTACGAAGAAAGAGTAGTTTTGATACAGGCGGACGATTTCGATGAAGCAATTGAGAAAGCAGAGAAAGAGGCTAAAGAGTACTCTGATTTCGGCACTGAATACTTGGAGTATATTAATGTGTATCACTTGTGTGACTACATACTAAGAAGCGGCTCTGAGCTGTACTCTGAAATGCGCAGCAGTGACCTAGAGCCAGAAGCCTATATTAGCTATTTTCTTGATACAGGGCTGGAACACAGTCGTGACAAAATCTAACCACAAGCACCAGTTCGCGCCTGTGACGCCGAACGGCCTTGCGACAGCCGCTGCGCTTAGGCGTTATTTCAGCCCTTGCTGTTTCTGCACTGGCAATTACCACTCTTGCAGCCAATACAGGTAAAAGTCAAACCACAGTCAAGTAAGGCATACTCCGATGCAGGTGTTCAAAGAAAGAAGAAAAACGAAGAACAGGCACACCGACATCGGAAAAAGCAAGTCCGCCGATGCCCAACGGACGAAAGCTGCGCACGATTGCGTGGCCAGCAATGATCGGCAACGGCTCCTGGAGCTTGCCAATGAAGCAGGGTTAAGGGCTAAAAAGAAAGACAAATGGGAGAACGCGCTATCGGGCAGCGTAGTAGGAACAGCAGTAGGACTATATATGATGGCGATCTCCACAACTACAACTGTATGCAGGACAGCGATCAGCAACCCGTACCTTCTGGCGGCAGGCGCTGTCGTTGCCGCCATCGGCGTCGGGTTGCTATTATACTTCGGCACCAAATAGGCGAAAAAAACGTAAAAAGTTATCGTTCACCATGTCGCATGTCATAACGCCTGAATGGATGATTTCGAAAGTCGAATGATATCAACGGAGATCAAACTATTGATCGTTGGCAGCTGTCACTGCAAATCGGTAAGCTTTAGCATAGACCGGCCCCGACTCTCGGTAAGGCGTTGCTATTGCGAGACCTGCCGCAAACTATCCGGCGCGGACTATTCCTCCGTCGCCAGAGTCGCACGCAACAAATTCACCATTACATCTGGAGCCGAGCAACTGGCTTCTTATGAGTCTCGACCGGGAAAGCTGCGGTTCTACTGCGCTAGTTGCTACAGCCCAATTTACGTTATCACGAACAATGAGCCCGAGTTTCTACGGGTTCGAACGGGCCTTCTGGATGGGAGCCCGGAAGTAGAAGTTACCGGCCATATGTGGGTTAGCGAGAAACCTTCATGGGTAGAAATCGATGATGACCGGCCGATTTTTGGTGGTGACTATATTGGACCACCCGACCAGCTCTAACCAGAGGCGTGAAGCGATCTTATGCGTACACCAGCATAAAACGACCCAGATTGAGATATGCGATGGAACTGAAAACGGAAACCGGCGTCCTAGCCGGAATATCGGACAAAAATGCACGATGCACAACGGTATATTGACTCTTATATCTCAATATGGAGAGCACCATGAAAGCTACAACAAGCTGTTTTGTTGTTTTATCCCTCATACCCACAGTTGCTTTAGCATCCTCCACAGACCGTGAGGATAGCCTATGCTGGCTCGATGGCAAAGCGTACTCTATTGGCGCGGCCCCGTCGATAGAAGGGGAAGCGAAGGTATTACGATGTTCACGAGTACTGATCATAGACAAAGAGGGCAACGAAAAAGAGGTTGTCGGTTGGGTAGAAGGCGAATACAAGCGCAGCAGCGAGAAACTTCCATACTTGCTAGCCTTCAAGTAAGGCGCTCTTGTCATCATGCAATCAGGCGCAAAGCTACCGATGGCATCCCGGCTGAACAGCTTGCAGCGATGATTCAAGTTGTGACGTCGTACGAAAAGATCACACGTTGGTTGGAGCAAGTAACCCTATGGGCAATAAACCGGAGAGCAGAATGAGCCTGGAAGCAATTCTTCAGGCCACCGCCGATTGACCCAGAGGGACGATCGAAAGCTTTGTCGGCGCATTTTTCCACTCCCGCCAGCCCCCAATTGGAGGTAGAATGGTGACTACTGGCTCAGTTTGGTGCGGGGTAGATAATAACGTCAAGACCGAAGAACGAGGGACATGCCATGCATATAGTTATAGGATTTTTGACCACATTGGCAACATTGCTGTACGTATTGGACAGGCTGGGTATTGATCTGGGCTGGTTCAACCCCTGGGCTTGGAGGAGACGCCGGGCCTGGATAAAGCAATCGACCGGAAACCCGGCATTCTGTCTGGACAAGCCAATTGACGCAGTCGCGTTAATCGCCACCGCCGCCGCGAAGATTGACGGCGATCTGTCGCTCGAAGAGAAAAACACCCTCAAGTCGATTTTTCAGTCCACCTTCAACCTGTCCGAACAAAGCGCCGCGCACCTGCTTGGTTCCAGCGTGTACCTTCTCGGGTCCGGAGAAGCCGTCTTCCAGGCACCGGATAAGGTTTTGAAGCGATCCCTGGAAAACTTTTCCGACGCGCAACGACAGTCTTCCGCAGACTTGCTGTCGCGAGTCATCAATCTCGGTGACGGACCTTCAGCGCTGCAGAAGGAGTTTATGCAGAAAGTCGAACCGCTGCTGACACCAAACACCCCCAAAGGTACCTGGTAAGCCGGTTTTTAGGGCTCGCCAGGCCGTATAGAAGCCGAAGGCATGAAAACATGCATAGAAATACTTTTATTGGCCCATTTAAACCATTGTCATACCATTAGCCGATTCACGCTATGCGAGAAACGATGACCATGAAATATCTACTTATCATATTGTCTTCCTCAATATTAAGCGTCTTTAGTACGATTGCGATACTTACTAACTTTCCTGAATTGTGGAACGAAAAAAAATATCAGTTGGAATATTTTGACGATAACGACAATGCGCGGGTAAGCATAGGAATTTATCAGAGCGTTGATGGGGATTTTTTTCACGGCATCGCCTTTCATGACTCTGCAGGATCTCTGAGAATGGTTATTGGCACCAGGGACGACGATTATTCTCCATTTATCCGCATGCAAAATGAAGACACATCCTATGCCGGCGGGATAAATATAGTGAAGGGGCATGCTCAACTTTTATTGGGCTCAATACAAGGCAGCTACGTTCAATTGGTTGCCCCATCTCACCTAGACACAAGGTCAGCTTCGGCCATAAATTTAGCTGGCGGAGACACCATCAGATCAGATGTATCTCTGCATGCAGACAACTCCCCATCAATCACGTTGACCAAAGGTTCGTATCAATCTTTCATGGCGTTACATTTACCAGAGAAAGGTCCCACTATTGTCGCCACAAAAGATCTAGAAAAAGTTTTTGAAATTACCGAATGAATGACGACCTCAACTTATATCAACTGACTTAACAAGATACAGCCAAAAGAAATATTCGGCGTACACTTCGCAAACATAGCTGATATAACCAAAAGGAAAAATAGATGAAATCACCCACTATCACTATCAGGACAGCCCTCGTCATATGGCTTCTATCCGCAACGCTTGGCAGCGCCAACGCTGGCGCAGATTCAAACGCCAACCGTTGGATTATCGGCACATGGGAGCTCGCTTATGATCCAGACAGTGATCCAAAGGACTGGTTGATATTTGAAGAGGGCCAACAAATAACTGTTCGCTCACCAACAGGTGAGCTTACACGCGGCATCTATCAAGTCAACGATGACGTGGTCATCTTGTTCGTGATTGCCGGCTCCCGGCCGCTGCAAATACCGATGAGTGTTTCAGCGGACCGCGAGCGATTGAACAATTCCAGCGGCGCATATTACACAAAAGTGAGCGAACGTTAGTCAGCGTCATCTCCCGCTGACTCTTCGAGCATAGCCGTCAGCCGCTGATCCTTCTCCCGCCACAGATCATTGAGCCAGACATGAAAGTGACGGCGGAATTCCCGATCATTGACGTAGTCGCCCACCAGGCTCTGGTCGATGGCATGCTCGCGAATATCGACGATCACCCGGGGTACCCGGCCGCGCACGTAATCCCAGTAGCTGGGCACGCCATCCGGATAGCAGATGGTGACGTCCAGCAGCTTCTGCAGGGTGTCGCCCATCACTGACAGGGTAAAGGCCACACCGCCGGCCCTGGGGGTCAGCAGGTGCTGGAAGGGCGCGCCCTGGCGGGCATGTTTGGCGGGGGTAAAGCGGGTGCCTTCCACAAAGCTGACAATGGTCACCGGCTTGTTGCGGAACTTTTCACAGGAGCGGCGGGTTTCTTCCACGTCGCGCCCCTTGAGCCTGGGGTTGCGGGCCAGTTGCTCACGGGTGTAGCGGCGCATAAAGGGAAAGTCCAGCGCCCACCAGGCCAGCCCCAGCAGCGGTATCCAGATCAGTTGCTGCTTGAGAAAAAACTTCAGGTAGGGAATACGGCGGTTGAATACGCGCAGCAGCACCAGAATATCCACCCAGGACTGGTGGTTGGACAACAGCAGGTACCACTGCTCGCGGCTGAGACGGGCGCCGTTGTCCCGCACTTCGATGCGGGTACCGGCCAACAGCCGCTGGTGCCAACCGTTGACCTCCATCCAGGCGCTGGCGATGGCATCCAGCCAGCGGGTACTCAGGGTGCGCCAGCCTCGATGGGGAATAATCCACTTGGCCAGCGCCAGAGGAAACAGCGGAATAAACAGTACGATGGTGGTCAGCACGAACAACAGTGTGCTCAGCACACCGGCGAACAGGGAACCTCGCTTCATAGTTGCACGCCCAAAACCAGCAGCTCCACCTTACTCAGAAGTCCGCCTTGACCATGGTGTCGACATCCTTTTCATAGTCCACATCAGGCAGGCCAAAGCCAAACAGCTTGAGAAAGTCGGACTTGTAACTGGCAAAGTCCGTCAGCTCGAACAGGTTGTCTTCGGTCACCTCCGGCCAGATGCGATCCACCTCAGCCTGCACCTCCGGATCCAGTTCCTTTTCATCCACGCGGAAGCGACCGTCCTCGTCCAAGCGGGGGTTGTCACTGTAGAGACACTCGGTGAACAGACGATGAATCTGTTCGATGCAACCTTCGTGGGTGCCGCGCTCTTTCATCACCTTGAACAGGATGGACATGTACAGGGGCATGACCGGAATGGCGGAGCTGGCCTGGGTGACCAGCGCTTTAAGCACCGCCACCTGGGCTTCGCCGCTGATGCCGGCCAGTTTGTCGCTCATGGCCCGGGCGGCGCGGTCCAGATCTTCCTTGGCCTTGCCAATGGTGGCCTTGCCATAGATGGGCCAGGTGATCTTGTCACCCAGATAGGTGTAGGACACGGTGCGGCAGCCTTCGGCCAGCAGATCGGCCTCGCGCAGCGCGTCGATCCACAGCTCCCAGTCCTCGCCGCCCATCACCTTGACGGTGTGCTCGATTTCCTGTTCGGTAGCCGGCTCGATGGTAATTTCTCCGATCTCCATGGTGTCGGTATTGAGGTTCTTGGAGGTGTAGGCCCGGCCAATGGGCTTCAGGTCCGAGTAGTAGGTTTCACCGGTTTTGGGGTCGGTGCGCCGCGGCGCCGCCAGACTGTAGACTACCAGGTCAAGCTTGCCCATATCCTGCCGGATTCTTTCAATCACCTGCGCCTTGCACTCGTCGGAAAAGGCGTCGCCATTGATAGTGTGAACGTAAAGACCTTCGGCCTTGGCGGCCTCGTGAAAGGCGGCGGTGTTGTAGTACCCGGCAGAGGCGGTCTTGCGCTCGGTGGGAGGCTTTTCAAAGCAGACGCCAAAAGTGGCGGCGCCGGAGCCGAAAGCAGCGGTAATACGCGAGGCCAGACCATAACCGGTGGAGCAGCCGATAATCAGGACATTTTTGGGGCCTCCCTTGACAGGGCCCTGCTGACGGATGAAGTCGATCTGTTCCTGAACGTTTCTGGCGCAGCCCTCGGGATGAGCGTTGGTGCAGATAAAACCGCGGACTTTGGGTTGAATGATCATGTATCCACCTTGTTGTATTCTGATTCCGGCGGCTGCCTTTGCGGCCGGTGTAGGCCGGTTTCCGGTGTGCCAACCGGCACTGTCAACGCAAAAGCCGGTATTATAACAGCCGGCACTATACCAGCAATCATGCAATGCCAACACAGGACCACCACCACAAGGAGCACCAGCCATGATCTACCCCATGCTCGCCCTGATTCTGCTCACCTTTGCCGTCGCTTTCTATTTGCTGGGCCTGCGGGTGCTGGCCGTCCGCCGACGCCAGGTGTCGCTGGGCTATTTCCGGCTCTATAGGGGCGAAAACCCTCTGTCCAATCGGGCCGAAGCCGCCGGCCGACACTACGACAACCTGTTTCAGATGCCCCTGCTGTTCTACATCACCTGCCTCACGGCGCTGACACTGGAGTACACGGGCGCAGTCATGCTGACCCTGGCCTGGCTCTACGTGGCGGCACGGCTGGTGCACAGCGTGATCCACCTGGGCTACAACAACGTTATTCACCGCCTGGGCGCCTTTTTTCTGAGCAACCTGGCGCTGCTGGCCATGTGGGTGCTGCTGGCGGTGCACTACGCCGGCGGATAAAGGCGGTAGCCAGTGCATCCCGGCGCTCAACAGCGTAAAATGGCGCCCCCGGGGAAATCCCGACCCGGCAACCACGGCCCCGATGTCGCCCGAACGGCCCCGATTATGATTCCCAGTATCAGTCAGACCTCCCCCGTACAGGCCCGCTACCTGGCCTTTATCGACGCCCTGCGCCAGGCGAGCTTCGAAGGCGATCTGAACCCGGACTACGCCAACCGCACGGTGCTGGCCACGGACAACTCCATCTACCAGTTGCTGCCCCAAGGCGTGCTCTACCCCCGCCACCGCGAAGACCTGGCGCGCATCGCCCGCCTCAGCCAGCAGCCGGAGTTTCACGATGTCGTGCTGGCTCCCCGGGGCGGCGGCACCGGCACCAACGGCCAGTCCCTCACCGACGGGCTGGTGGTGGACACCTCCCGCTACATGAACCGCATTCTGGAGATCAACGTCGAGGAGCGCTGGGCCCGGGTGGAGTGCGGTGTGGTCAAGGACCAGTTGAACGCCGCCATCGCGCCCCACGGCCTGTTCTTTGCGCCGGACCTGTCCACCAGCAACCGGGCCACCATCGGCGGCATGATCAACACCGACGCCTCGGGCCAGGGTTCCTGCCTGTACGGCAAGACCCGGGACCATGTGCTGGAGCTGCACACGGTGCTGCTGGACGGCAGCCAGTGGCTGTCCCGCCCCCTGGACGAGGAAGAGCTGGCGGCGGCCTGCGACCGGGACGACCGGGTGGGAGAAATCCACCGGCTGGTGAACGGTATCCAGAAGGAACACGCCGATCTGATCGAGCAGAAATTTCCCAAACTCAATCGCTGTCTGACCGGCTACGACCTGGCCCATATCCGCACCCCGGACGGCCGCTTTGACCTGAACAGCGTCCTGTGCGGCAGCGAGGGCACCCTGGGGTTTATCGCCGAAGCCAAGCTCAACCTGCTGCCCAGGCCCCGGGTATCGGCGCTGGTAAACGTCAACTACCGGGATTTCGACGCCGCCCTGCGCGACGCCACACAACTGATGAAGGCCGGCCCCACGTCCATCGAAACCGTGGACTCCCGGGTGCTGAATCTGGCCATGGAGGACATCGTCTGGCACAGCGTGGCGGAGTTCTTCCCGCCGGCGCCGGGCGGGGAAAAGATCCAGGGCATCAATCTGGTGGAATACACCGCCGACTCGGAAGACGAACTGCGGGAAAAAGTGGGCCGACTCACGGCGCAGTTGGACAGTGACAGCGGCGGTCGCATCGGCTACAGCCTGGCCTGGGGCAGTGCGGCGGTGAACAAAATCTGGGCCATGCGCAAAAAAGCCGTGGGCCTGCTGGGCAACACCCAGGGAGAGGCCCGCCCCATTCCCTTTGTGGAAGACACCGCCGTGCCACCGGAGCACCTGGCGGACTTTATCGCCCGTTTTCGCCAGTTGCTGGACGAGCGCGGCCTGAGCTACGGCATGTTCGGCCATGTGGATGCCGGCGTACTGCACGTGCGGCCCGCCATCGACATGAAAGACCCCAAACAGGAAACCCTGATCCGCGAAGTCACCGATCAGGTGGTGGCGCTGGTGCATCACTACGGCGGCCTGCTCTGGGGCGAACACGGCAAGGGCGTGCGCTCGGAATACTCCCCCCGGTTCTTTGGCGAACTCTATCCCCAGTTGCAGCGCATCAAGGCGGCGTTCGACCCGCACAACCAGCTCAACCCGGGCAAGATCGCCACCCCCAACGACAACACCGAACTGTTCAGCATCGACGGCGTGACCACCCGGGGCCAGGAAGACCGGAAGATTCCCGTGCAGGTGTGGCAGGGTTACAGCGAGGGCATGCACTGCAACGGCAATGGCCTGTGCTACAACTGGAACCCCAACGACGCCATGTGCCCCTCCTGGAAAGCCACCCGCGAACGGGTGCACTCACCCAAGGGACGCGCCTCTCTGATGCGCGAGTGGCTCAAGCAGTTGAGCGAGCGGGGTGTGGACCCGCTGCAGGAAACCACAGCCCTGCGCCAGCGCGGTTTTCTGCGCAGCCTGCCGATGCGGGTGCGCAATAGCTGGCAGAAAAAACGCGGCGCCTACGATTTTTCCCACGAGGTGCACGATGCCATGGCCGGCTGCCTGGCCTGCAAGTCCTGCGTCGGCCAGTGCCCCATCAAGGTGGACGTACCGGAGTTTCGCAGCAAGTTTCTCGAACTGTACCACAGCCGCTATCTGCGACCGCTGAAGGACTACCTGATCGGCGGTCTGGAGTTTGTGATACCGGCACTGGCGCGGGTGCCCTGGCTGTACAACGGAATGATGAAACCGCGTTTTATGCAACGCCTGCTGGCGCACTCGGTGGGCATGGTGGACAGCCCGCTGCTGAGCGGTATCTCGCTGGAAAAAGCGCTGCAGCAACTGGGCGTGCGCTACGCGTCCATTGCCAATATCGACACACTGAGCGACGAGCAACGGCAAAAGGCCGTCATCATGGTGCAGGATGCTTTCACCAGTTATTTTGAAACGCAAGTGGTACTCGACAGCCTGACGCTGTTGCAAAAACTCGGTTTTACCCCGCTGCTGGCGCCCTTCAAGGCCAACGGCAAACCCCTGCACGTACACGGTTTTCTCAAGCGCTTTGGCCGCACCGCCACCGCCAACGCCCGCATGCTCAATGAACTGGCGGGCACCGGCATTCCCCTGGTGGGTCTGGAACCGTCCATGACCCTGGCCTACCGCAGCGAATACCGCAAGGCGCTGGGCGACGAGGCGCCGCCGGTACAACTGCTGCAGGAATGGCTGGCGCAACAACGCGAACAACTGGAATCCCGCGCCAGGGATTTCACACCGGCGACCTATTCACTGCTCCCCCATTGCACGGAAAAAACCAACGCCCCGGCCGCCGTCAACAACTGGCAACAGGTATTTGCTGCTTTAGGACTGGAGTTGTCCGTAATCGACACCGGCTGTTGCGGCATGGCCGGCACCTACGGCCACGAAGCGACCAACGTGGAAACCTCAAAAGCCATCTATAAACTGTCCTGGGAAGCGGTGGTGAACGATCCGGAACGCAAGGGCCTACTGACCGCCACCGGCTACTCCTGCCGCTGTCAGGCGAAACGCATGGACGATAAAAGCCTGCCGCATCCGGTGCAGATACTGTTAGCGACTTACACGCATTCAAAGGGAAGCGAACGTGGATAATCGGGAGGTCAGAAGTTTGGCAAGACTCTGTTTATCCAGCAAGTCAGCAATCGGCTTGTTTCTGCTTCGAGTGACGGATCCCTGCATTCGATCTGCTTAACGCACTCTTCCGACTTGGCGTACCAACTGACCACTCTTCGAGAGAGCAACAATACACCAACCACAATCGCCATCTTTACAGGTCCCTGACTCACCGCAGCCACTACGCCCGCCATGCCTCCCAGAACCGCAATAGTGCCACTAAGCAGCGCCAGGTACATATTCGATCTGATTATGGGCTTGAGAGCATCAATCGCTCGCTGAGTGTCGATAACCGAATATTTGGCCAGATATTGGTCCAGCGATTTTTTGCCATATACAATAATGGCCATATGACAGGCTGAACAAACGAGAAATACCTCGAATGAAATACCAACCAAAATATGAAAAGACTTGGGTGTTCCACCAAAGTAGAGGGCGAGGATAAACCCAAGCCCCACACCCAGCATCAACAACCATGCCATCGGTGTTTTGAACTCTCTCCTTGGCGGAGCATTGGGCGGCTTATAGGGATTTTCCATCACACTCTCAGCTCATACAACGCCGCCACAGGATCCGAGGCGATGGCGTGTACCGGCGACTCGAACTCACCGAGTTTGGTGAAGCCGCAGCGCTCGTAGAAACCGGACGCCTGGACCATATTGACCTCGACAATGAGTCGTTCCAGGCCGTGTTGACGGCAGTCATCAGCAAACTCCGACACCAGCCGGCGACCAACGCCCTGCCCCCGGTGTGCAGCGCCAATTACAAACAGATTGATTTCGCTGGCGCCGCGCTTTTCCACCTGATGGCGATTGATCTCGTGGCGGTTGAATCGGCCAATAACGGCAAACTTCTCGCGCAGTCCCATGCCGGAAATAAAAAGCAGCTTTCGGAGAAAGCCCATACTGACAACAAAGCGGCGCCAGCCGGACGTGCTTTGCGGCCGGCGCTCGTTCCACCCGAACAGAAAGCCCACCACCCGACCCTTGTCTTCCAGCACTCTCATATGATTGCTGGAAATCACGGAACCGTAGGTGTAGAGATGTCGGGTAACCCGGGCCAGTTCGGGGGGCTGCAGATTCCTGGTAAAGTTCCAGGCTTCTTCCACCAGCGCTTCACATGCCGGAAAGTCCCCCGTCCGATAATCCCGGATGTGGGCTGCACTGTCTTCCATGGTTGTTCTCCTATTAACCCGGGACTAGAGCTGAGACCGAGTCCTTCAGGCTTCCGGCAGCAGCGATGAGTGGTGGCTGATGATCAACCACTGATTGCCCTCGCGTCGGTAAACAAAGGTGTACCGGGCAGTTGCCGAGTGGCCGGTGTTGGCGAAGTTGAACGTATAGATGCCGGAGTCCACCGCCATATCACCGTCAATATGAATGCGACGGGAATCAATGCGACCGGAAGGGCCTATTTTCAGAAAATCAACAAAGTAGTCGATCCGCTCTTTCCGGGTCCAACGTGGGATATTGGACAGTGTCGGCAGCAGCACGGCGTCTTCGGCATAATTGGCGGCCACGGCTGCAGGGTCTCCGCTTTGCAGCGATTGGTTCCAACGGTCAAACAGGGCGGCAATCTGCTCTTCAGTTGCGTTGATTTCGGTAGTATTCACGACAGCTCCCACGGCAAGTATTCAAAACCGGGGCATTTTGCAACGAAGCGGCGTCTTGCACAAGCCAAAGGTTAATCGAGCATCGGCCTGCCCCGCATCCGCTTGACGTGGCCGCGCTGCACCTTGGCCTCCAGGCGTTGCCGTTTGGCGGCTCGGGTCGGACGCGTCGGAATGCGACTCTTGCGGGTACGGCGGACGCTGGCGATCAACTGCCGCAGACGCTCCAGAGCGTCGCTGATGTTCTTTTCCCGGGTACGGAAACGCTGAGCCTTGATAATCAGCACGCCGTCGGACGAAATACGCTTGTCTCTGCAATCCAGCAGCCGCTGCTTGAGCTCATCAGGCAGGGAGGAGGCGGGAATATCGAAACGCAGATGTACGGCGCTGGCAACCTTGTTGACGTTCTGACCACCCTTACCCTGAGCGCGAATGGCGTCGAGTTGGATTTCAGCGTCGGGTATTTCCAGGTCGGGGGGAATAAGCATTTACTGCGCTAGCTGCACCGGTTCGGCAGCATCGTCCATCAGCACCGGCTGCAGGCGGTTGTCATTGCGGGTCAACCAGGCCCGCCAGCGCACATAGGCGGCACCCAGCAGCAGGCCAACCACGGCCCCGAGAATGGCCAGGCCCTCGCTGCCGAACTCCCGATGCGCCAGAGCGGCGCCGGCGATCATGGCCAGCAATGGCAGAAAGTACACAAACAGGGAACCCTTGACCACCACGTCTTCCGGTATGCCGATGCGCACCTGGTCGCCGGGCTGAAAGAGGGCCGGGTCACGGCCTTCGAGCAACACCCGCAGGTAACTGGTGCGGCCAAGCAAGCGGGCCATCAGGCTTTGGCCGCAACCCTTTTCCGCTGCGCAGCTGCCGCAGGTGGAACGCTGGATGGTTTCCACCCAGATACCATCTGCTTCCACAGACACTACCTTGCCGGTTTCGATGATCATGGCGCGCCCACCCGTCTGGACTGGTTCTGGCCGGAATTCGTGGCGGCAATGTTCTGGCTGACCCGTTCAGCAACTGCCACAGGCACTTCGCCCACCACCGTGACACGGTATTCCCGGTTGTCACGATTGACCAGCCCCATGTAGGCATTGGTGGCGCCGCGCTGGGCGTAGCCCTCCACGGAAATAGGCCCGGTGTTGGGTTCCAGGAACACTGAAAAAGCGGCCAGACCGTCGGTGTACATCAGCATGTCAGTGTGCTCTCTGACCTGCTGCTGGCCGGCAAAGGCAAAACCTGGCGGCACCCAGCCCAGCCGCCAATGTTCGGGCTCTCCCGGCTCTGTCAGATTACAGCCGGACAGGTGGGGGTTGGCCACCCGATGGCGGCGAGCCACCGGCTCCAAAAGAAGGTCATCAAGGGGAGGGTCCAACTGCAACTCGACAAACTGGAACCGCTCCACCACCAGCTGCTCCTGCTCGTCCAACAGCAGAGATTTCAACAGCAGACCCGTTTCCGGATCAATAAACAAAACGTAACCGTAACGATGGGGGTCTCGAGGTTTAACAAGCAGGGCCACGGTCAGACGTGCAGCAACACGATCCACACCCACCACGTCAAACTGATAGAACTGTTCCAGATCGGCAAACCGCTCACCGGCCTGGGTGAGCCGGCCCTGCAGCATCATGCTGCCCATGGAGGCGCAGTCCACGGATTTACCGTGGCGTACCACTTCGCGCTCCGGGCCGCTGAGATAGCGCAAACGCTCGTAGCGCACACCATCTTCCACCCAGTGTGTCACCCGGAAAGTTTCCAGGGAACTGCCGTGTTGATAAGTGAAGGAGCCCTGATAATTGAGGCCCGAGGCCTTGCTGGCCAGGGTTTGCAAAAGCTCACGGGGACCGGGCGGCTCGGCCCCTAGGGGCTGCACCACCAGCGCGAGAAGCCCCGGCAGCACATAGCGGCCGAGGCGACGCAGAATCGTAGATAACACCATGGGTTGTCAGTCTTCTTCGGTCAATACTACCCGGGCAAAGGGTAACATACCCTGACTGCTGTTGAGCGCGGCGTGATCGGCGTGTTCCTCGAACAATATGTGCAGGTAATCCACCAGCTCACGAGTGGCTTCCTGATGGCTGGCCCGGAGGGGAACGAAGATGACCTGCTGCTCCGCGGGGCGCTGGAGATAGCCCGGCTCGGCACTGACAGTGCGGGCCGAAAGTGGGGGGGGCTGATAGCCAGCGGGCAGGGAAACAGCGGGGGAGCGTACAGGTTGGGATTGGGCGGTCTGCGTCACTTCGGGGGCCGGCGCCAGAGTGTCATAATATTGCACCCCCATAATGGCTACTGTCGCCACCGAAGCGGCCACGGCCATCTGACCCAGGCGCTGCATCCACCGGGGCCTGCGGCCGGTTTGCAGATCGCCCTCTCGCTGCATGGCGGCGCTGACCCGGGCGGCGAAGTCTCCCGCCTGCAGGTTCGCCGGCAAGTCATTGCGTATGGCGGCACCCATCAACTGATAACGGTGCCACACGGCTTTGACTTCGGGGTCGCTTTCGCTGGCCTTGAGCAGCCGCTGCAGTTCCAGTTCGGCGGCCTGGTCGTCCGCCAATGCCGACAGCGATTCTGCCAGTGGGTGATGTGGGGAACGCTCTGTCATTGTGAGTTTCGCCTCAGTGATCGACTTCGCTATGCTACACAGACCGGGCCTTGCAGAAAAGGTTCACGGCTTCGGCACATTTCCTTTACTTTATTTAACACATTTTAACGACTCTGTTTCCACCCGATATCACGGGCAATACCGCTCAAAAATCATCCACCAGGGGCTTGATACGCCGGTCTATGGCTTCCCGGGCCCGGAATATCCGGGAGCGCACCGTACCCACGGGGCAGTCCATGATGGCCGCAATGTCCTCATAGCTCAACCCCTCCATTTCGCGCAGGGTAACGGCGGTGCGCAGGTCCTCCGGCAGGTCGCGCACTGCCTGGTCCACGGTGGCCTGGAGTTCATCGCGCAGCAGACTGTGTTCGGGAGTATCCACGTCCTTGAGGGCTTCACTGCCGCCGTAGAATTCGGCGTCCTCCACCTCCACATCGCTGGCGGGGGGACGGCGGTTGCGCGCCACCAGGTGGTTCTTGGCGGTATTGATGGCGATGCGGTAGAGCCAGGTGTAAAAGGCGCTGTCGCCGCGAAACCTGCCCAGGGCCCGGTAGGCCTTGATAAATGCTTCCTGGGCCACGTCCTGCACCTCGGCGTGATCCCGCACATAGCGCCCGATAATGGCAAATATCTTGTGCTGGTACTTGATCACCAACAAGTCAAACGCGCGCTTATCGCCTTTTTGTACCCGCTCTACCAGTTGCTGATCTGTATCCTGCGCGTTTGGCGCCGTCATTCTTTAACCCCCAAGCATCCTCCCGACGTCGGAAGGCATTTTTATCGGCAGTGGCATTATCCGGTACGCCCGGCGCCCGTGGCAACCAGTGATCAGCGACACACCGCCCGCTTTCAAGACCCTGCGCACCGGCAAAAGTTCTACCTGAATCCGTGGCCCCAGTGTGGATACATGGCACACTTCAACCACCGAAATGGAGTCGCGGATTCAGGTTTACTATACTGTGGGGCCGTTCCCGAGTGAAACAAGCGGCATGAGCAAACAATTCGCCAGCGATGTGCTGGTCATCGGTTCCGGCGCCGCCGGCCTCTCCCTGGCCCTGCAACTGGCCCGGAATGCCAAAGTGACCGTAATGAGCAAGCGCGCCCTGAACGAAGGCGCCACCTGGTTTGCCCAGGGTGGCATAGCGGCGGTGCTGGACGACCAGGATTCCATCGACGCCCATGTGGCGGACACCCTCCGGGCCGGCGCCGGCCTGTGCCACCCGGACGCGGTGCGCTTCACCGTGGAGCGCAGCAAGGAAGCCATCCAGTGGCTGATCGATCAGGGGGTGGCTTTCACCCGGGAAAACGGCGGCGACGACTATCACCTGACCCGGGAAGGCGGCCACAGCCACCGGCGCATCATCCACAGCGCCGACGCCACTGGCCAGGCCGTGCACAGCGCCCTGATCGAGCGGGTGCGTCAGGAATCCAACATCACCCTGTTCGAGGACCATGTGGCGGTCAACCTGCTCACCCAGGCAGACCCGGGCTCGCGCAAGCTGCGCTGCACCGGCGCCTACGCCCTGAACCTGTCCGAGGACCGGGTGGACGTGTTCCAGGCCCGGGCGGTGGTGCTGGCCACCGGCGGCGCCAGCAAGGTGTACCTCTACAGCAGCAACCCCGACAGCGCCAGCGGCGACGGCATCGCCATGGCCTGGCGCGCCGGCTGCCGCATCGCCAATATGGAGTTCAACCAGTTTCACCCCACCTGCCTCTACCACCCGGGCGCGCGCAGCTTTCTGATCACCGAAGCCCTGCGCGGCGAGGGCGCCCACCTGCTGCTGCCGGACGGCAGCCGCTTTATGCACCGCTTCGACGAACGGGCGGAACTGGCGCCACGGGACATAGTGGCCCGGGCCATCGACCACGAGATGAAACGTCTGGGCTGCGATTGCGTCTACCTGGACATCAGCCACAAACCGGCAGATTTTATCGCCGAGCACTTTCCCACAGTGAAGGCCCGCTGCCTGGAGTTCGGCATCGACATCACCCGGGAGCCCATTCCGGTGGTACCCGCCGCCCACTACACCTGCGGCGGCATACTGGTGGACCAGAACGGCCACACGGACCTGCAAAACCTCTACGCCATCGGCGAGACTTCCTCCACCGGCCTGCACGGCGCCAACCGCATGGCCAGCAATTCGCTGCTGGAGTGCGTGGTCTACGCCCACTCAGCCGCCCGGCACATCGGCCAGCGGCTGCCAGAAATCGCCGCCCCCCGCCCTTCCCCGCCCTGGGATGAATCCCGGGTGACCAATTCCGATGAGGACGTGGTAATCTCCCACAACTGGGACGAATTGCGCCGTTTTATGTGGGACTATGTGGGCATTGTACGCACCCGCAAGCGCCTGGAGCGGGCCACGCACCGCATCAAGCTGCTGCAGAAGGAAATCGCCGAGTACTACAGCAACTACAAGATCAGCAGCGACCTGATCGAGCTGCGCAATCTGGCGGCGGTGGCGGAGTTGATCATCCGCTCGGCCATGGAGCGCAAGGAGAGCCGGGGGCTGCACTTCTCCCTGGACTACCCGCAGATGTCCAGCGTCGCCCGGGATACCATTCTGGTACCCACCAATTTTGCCGGGCAGGATATAGTTGTCAGCGCTAATGATTAGCCGCTCTCAACTCGAAGCTCATCACTCTCCGGCTGGCACAAGGCGGGGCCGGGGATACCTTTCCGGGACCGTGCTCAGCATGGATGCTGTGCTCGAGCCCCCATGGACGACCCACATGGATGCGGGAAGTGTCCCGAAGCGCCTGGAGCGCGTAGGGGCCGGGTTTACGGCGTGTCCCGGAAAGGTATCCCCGGGCGCGCCTCCCCCAAACGAAGCCATGAAAGTTATTTCAGTAGGTTGTCAGTAACCACTGCCTAAGACGTCGCAGATCGTCCGCGCCAGCGCTATCGCGCAGCAGGGTAAAGTTGCGGGCTTTGCCGGTGCTGGTGTCCCGAAAACGCAACACCACCAGCCAGGGCCAGACCACCGGCTGGCCCAGCGGCTCCAGCAAGGTCTCAATGCCACACGACTGCCAGTGCCAGCCGTGCTGGTCGCAACTCAAACGGCCCGCCATGGCCAGACCCTGACGACGGCACAGCCACAGACTCACCAGCAGCGCGGCCCAAACCGGCAGCAACAACAGCCACCAGAGCGGCCGGGGACCCAGATGAGGTAACAAAGCCGCCAGCAGGCTGAACGCCATCAGACCGTGGACGGCGCACTGTGCTATCCACAAACGGCGCGACGGGCGCAGGTGCACCGGCGCCAGACGCACCTCGGGGCGGCGGGGGTCGCGGGGGTTATTGCGGCTGAAGCCCGGTGTTGGCGAGAATAAGGCTGACAATCCTTTGAATTTCGGCATCTTCCGGGGTCTCCCTGCCCATAAGCCAGGCGTACAGGTCCTGGTCTTCGCACGCGAGCAGTTGCTCGTAGCGCTGCTGATCGGCCCGTTCCAGGCCGGGGTATATATTCTCCAGAAAGGGCATCAGAATCAAATCCAGCTCCAGCATGCCGCGCCGGCTGCCCCAGTACAAACGCTTTTCGTCCACCCTGTGTCCTCGTCTTGGTTGATGCAGCAGGCAATCGGCCGGCAAATCTGGCATTATCCCCGGCTGTCCAAGCCGCAGCGAGTCCTGCCGTGAGTATCAACTGGTTCCCGGGCCATATGCACAAGGCCCGCAAGGAAATCGCCGAAATCCTGTCCCAGGTGGATATTATCCTGGAGCTGATCGACGCGCGCATCCCCTTTTCCAGCGAAAACCCGCTGGTGCCGGCGCTGCGCGGCGACACGCCCTGCATCAAGCTGCTGACCAAGGCGGATCTGGCAGACCCGGCACTGACCGAACGCTGGGTCGCGGAGCTGGAGCAGGTCAGTGGCGTGCGCGCCCTGCCCCTGAGCCTGCAACAGCGGGCCAGCACCGACATGCTGCTGCCACTGTGCGCCGGCCTGCTGCCGGAGCGCAACTTCGATCTGCGCCCGCTGCGGGCCCTGGCGCTGGGCGTGCCCAATGTGGGCAAGTCCACCCTGATCAACCGCCTGGCCGGGCGCAGTGTCGCCAAAACCGGCAACGAGGCGGGCATTACCAAATCCCAGCAGAGGATCAAGCTGGACAACAACATCCTGCTGATCGATACCCCGGGGTTTCTCTGGCCCAAACTGACACCCCCCAGTGCCGGCTACCGTCTGGCGATTACCGGCGCCATCAAGGACACGGTGTTCGACTACGCGGACATCGCCCTGTTCGCCGTGGACTATCTGGCCCGTGCCTACCCGGAGGCGCTGCGCGAGCGCTATCGCATTGCCAACCTGCCGGAGACGGACATCGAGATTCTCGAAGCCATCGGCGTGCAGCGCGCCTGCGTGCGCAAGGGCGGCAGCGTGGACCTGCAGAAGGTCGCCACGCTGGTGATCAACGAACTGCGCGCCGGCCACCTGGGACCAGTGACTCTGGAGACACCGGAGATGGTGCGCGAGGAGGTCGCCCGGGCCGAAGAGGACGCCCGGCGCAAGGCGCAGGAAAAAGAGGAGCGGGACAGGATGCGGCGCAAGCGCGCCAGAAAGAACCGACGGTAAAGTTGGGCAAAACTCCGGCTTGTGCCTTGCCAGCCCGAACACGACAAGCCACCATGAGCATTACCAGAGCGAAAGCCAACAGACGCAGTTACAGGAGGCAATCATGGGCTTGCTTGTCAAAGGCCAGTGGCAGGATCAGTGGTACGACACGGAAAAATCCGGCGGCGAATTTGTGCGCGAAGAGGCGCAACTGCGCAACTGGGTAACCGTGGACGGCAGCCCCGGCCCCAGCGGCCGTGGCGGCTTCAAGGCCGAACCGGGCCGCTATCATCTGTATGTGTCCTACGCCTGCCCCTGGGCCCATCGCACCCTGATTTTTCGCGCCCTGCTGGGGCTGGAAGACGCTATCGGCGTGACGCCGGTACACCCGCACATGCTGAGCAACGGCTGGGAGTTCAAGGAAGACGAGCGCTTTGGCACCGGGCGCGATCCGCTCTACCAGCTGGAGTTTATGCATCAGGTCTACACCAAAAATATCGCCGACTACACCGGACGGGTGACCGTGCCGGTGCTCTGGGACAAGGAACAGCAGACCATTGTCAGCAACGAGTCGGCGGAGATCATTCGTATGCTGGTGTACGGCTTTCGCGATCTGGCAAAAACACCCCAGGATTTCTATCCGGAAAACCTGCGCAGCGAGATCGACGTCATCAATCACAAGGTGTATCACAACATCAACAACGGCGTGTACCGCGCCGGCTTTGCCACCCGACAGGAAAAGTACGCCAAGGCCTTTCGGGAGCTGTTTTCCACCCTGGACGAGGTGGAAACCATTCTGGCGAAACAACCGTTTCTGGTGGGCGAGCAGATCACCGAGGCGGACTGGCGCCTGTTTACCACCCTGCTGCGCTTTGATGCCGTCTACCACGGCCATTTCAAGTGCAACCTGCGGCGCATTGCCGATTATCCTGCGCTGTCGAACTATCTGCGTCAGCTGTACCAGTGGCCCAAGGTAGCTGATACCGTGCATATGGACCATATCCAGCACCATTACTACTACAGCCACGAGACCATCAACCCCACCCGCATAGTGCCGGAAGGGCCGGAGTTCAATTTGCAGGCTGCTCACAACCGCGGCTAAGGCTTTTTATTCACAACTGCCGCTCTCAGGATGCCAAGACCACGCGGTTGCGGCCCTGGGCCTTGGCCTGATAGAGCGCCACGTCCACCCGGGAGAAGAGTTGATAGAAGGCTTCGCCACGAGCGCGACTGCCGACACCAATACTGATACTGACCCGCAAGTCAGGGAATTCGTCGATTTGGGTATTGGCTATGATTCCGCGTAACTTTTCCGCCATCTCCCTGGCGTTTTCTCTGTCGGTATTGGCCAGCAACAACACGAACTCTTCGCCACCCCAGCGACAGGCAAGATCAGTGTGGCGGGTATTGCCACCAATAACCTGCGCCAACCGCGCCAACACCAGATCGCCGGCCTCGTGACCCAGTTTGTCGTTGATTTGTTTGAAATGATCCACATCGGCAATGGCCAGCGAGACATTCGGCATGGCGTCATCGTCGCTGAAGAAGCGCTCTATGTAGCCGGATAATCCGTGCCGATTCAGCAATCCGGTAAGCGCATCGGTGCGCGATAGCTCGCGATATTTGCTGGACTCCCGCTGCAGCGCCATATTGCGCCCCGCCATGCGCTGCAGACGCCGGCGCTCGGCGACCACGCTCCTTTGCAGGCGTGCGATATTGACACCGCCCCAACCAATCACCACCAGCACCCAAAACAACAAAATACTCAGATACCAGCGTTCGGCGGAGATCCACTGGCCGACGAACTCCATCTCCCGCAGGGTAAAATCGTGGTTTCCCAGGCTCGGTGGGTGGGACAAGTCCACGCCCACCGATCTGACTGCATCAAAGCCGACCCTGACGCGCTCCCTGGGCAGGTTGTACTGCACCATCCACCACTCCGCGACAAAAAACTCCTCAAAGTCGATGACCAACGGCTGTTGCAAGTGCTGCACCGGCACAATGGCGTTTTGGAACTTGGCGGTTTCAATCTCATCGGGGTCGGAAAAGTCCCACTCATGGTTGCGCACGTAAACGCGCACACGATTGTCGGGCCCCTTATATTCCAGATGCAGCCGCAATGAGTGAAACCGGGACAGATCCCAGCCCGGCTCCTGGCCGGCAAAATACACCAGGCTGCCACAGTAGGGGTGCGCTACGGTGGGTTCGGGTATCTGACAACGCCAGGACAGTTGCGCTTCATCCAGCCATATTGCGCGGCTGGCACCGCCTTCGTTCTCATCGGAGTAAAGATAAATCTCCACCCCACCTTCCCCAGGCGATATCGGCAAAGCTCTGTCCGGGAAATAGCGGTGGCTGAACATTGCCAGCAGCGTCAGCAGCGAACAGAGCAGCAGCACGTAATAGGCGTTCCAGCCTGTTCGGCCGGCTGTTTGTTCACGTTGTTCACGCATGGAAACTCTACCCAAGCCGTGGTTCGCCATAACGGAAAGCATAGCACCAAAAACGCTGACCGGCCTGCCTTCGGGCTGGGCTGACGCAGTCCCAGTCTGTATAATTCCGCCCTTCGGTTTCCGTTACCCAACGCCGCGCCAAGCGGCCTGTGCAAGGTGTTCCCGCTCCATGGACAAAACCTATCAGCCCCACGCCATTGAACAGCAGTGGTACCAGACCTGGGAAGACAGAGGCTACTTCAAGCCCTCGGGCCAGGGCGAGCCCTACTGCATCATGATCCCGCCGCCCAACGTCACCGGCAGCCTGCATATGGGCCACGGCTTCAACAACGCCGTGATGGACGCCATGATCCGCTACCACCGCATGAAGGGCGACGACACCCTGTGGCAGATGGGCACCGACCACGCCGGTATCGCCACCCAGATGGTGGTGGAGCGGCAACTGGCCGCCGAGGGCGTCAGCCGCCACGATCTGGGCCGGGAAAGGTTTCTGGAAAAGGTCTGGGAATGGAAAGCCGAGTCCGGCGGCAATATCACCCGCCAGCTGCGCCGCCTGGGCTCCTCCCTGGACTGGAGCCGCGAGCGCTTCACCATGGACGAGGGCCTGTCGCGGGCGGTACAGGAAGCCTTTGTGCGACTGTACGAGGACGGTCTCATCTACCGGGGCAAACGGCTGGTCAACTGGGACCCCAAGCTGCACACCGCCATCTCCGACCTGGAGGTGGAGAACTGCGATGAGCAGGGCTCGCTCTGGCATCTGCGCTATCCCCTGGCGGACGGCGCCAAAACCGCCGACGGCAAGAACCATCTGGTGGTGGCCACCACCCGCCCGGAGACCATGCTGGGCGACAGCGCCGTGGCCGTGCACCCGGAAGACGAGCGCTACGCCGCGCTGATCGGCCAGTTTGTCGAGCTGCCCCTGGTGGGCCGGCGCATTCCGGTGATTGCCGATGACTATGTGGACCGCGAGTTCGGCACCGGCTGCGTCAAGATCACCCCGGCCCACGACTTTAACGACTACGAAGTGGGCAAGCGCCACGGCCTGCCTTTGATCAATGTGCTGGACCAGAACGCCACTGTGTTGGCTGCCGCGCAGGTCTTCAATCTGGATGGCAGTGTCAACGACACTCTGGATACCAGCCTGCCCGCCGCCTACGCCGGGCAGGATCGCTACGCCGCGCGCAAGCAGATCGTTGCCGATCTGGAAGCGGCCGGTCTGATGGACAAAATCGACGACCACGCCTTGAAAGTGCCACGCGGCGACCGCTCCGGCGTGGTGGTGGAGCCCTGGCTTACCGACCAGTGGTATGTGCGCACCCAGCCGTTGGCCGAACCCGCCATTGCAGCGGTGGAAAGCGGCGCTATCCAGTTTGTACCGAAACAGTACGAAAATATGTACTTCTCCTGGATGCGCGACATCCAGGACTGGTGTATCTCCCGCCAGCTCTGGTGGGGCCACCGCATCCCCGCCTGGTACGACGCCCAGGGCAATATCTATGTGGGCCGCGACGAACGGGAAGTGCGCGAGAAACACAAACTGGGCGACGATGTAGCGCTCAGACAGGACGAAGACGTTCTGGACACCTGGTTCAGCTCCGGGCTCTGGACCTTTTCCACCCTGGGCTGGCCCGAGCAGACCGAATTTCTGAAAAAGTTCCACCCCACCAACCTGCTGGTAACCGGCTTTGATATTATTTTCTTCTGGGTGGCGCGCATGATTATGCTCACCCTGCATCTGGTCAAAGACGACCGTGGCCAACCCCAGGTGCCCTTTAAAACCGTCTATGTGCACGGCCTGGTGCGGGATAGCCAGGGGCAAAAGATGTCCAAATCCAAGGGCAATGTGCTGGATCCCCTGGATATTATCGACGGCATAGATCTGGAGAGCCTGGTGCAAAAACGCACCCGGGGTTTGATGCGCCCCAAGGACGCCGCCAAGATTGAAAAACAGACCCGCAGGGAATTCCCCGATGGCATCGCCGCCCACGGCACCGACGCCCTGCGCCTGACCTTCTGTTCCCTGGCCTCCACCGGGCGCGATATCAAGTTCGATATGGGCCGGGTGGAAGGCTACCGCAACTTCTGCAACAAGCTGTGGAATGCCACCCGCTATGTGCTGATGAACACCGAAGAGCACGACTGCGGTCAGGACGGCAGCGAAGACTATGAACTGTCGCTGGCCGACCGCTGGATCATCAGCCGCCTGCAGGAGGCGGAGAAGGCCGTCACCCTGGCGCTGGACACCTACCGGCTGGACCTGGCCACCCAGGCGCTGTACGAGTTCTTCTGGAACGAGTACTGCGACTGGTATCTGGAGCTGTCCAAACCCATCCTCTGGGACGACAATGCCAGCGTCGCGCAAAAGAAAGGCACGCGCCGCACCCTGATCCGCGTGCTGGAAACCACCCTGCGCCTGGCCCACCCGCTGATTCCCTTTATCACCGAGGAGATCTGGCAGCGTATCAAGCCCCTGGCCGGCGCCGGTGGCGACACCATCATGCTCGCATCCTACCCGGTGGCGGACGACTCGAAAATCGACGCCGGCTCAGTGGCGGATATCGAATGGCTCAAGGCCGTCATCATGGGCGTGCGCAATATCCGCGGCGAGATGAACATCTCCCCCGGCAAGAGCATTCCTCTGTACCTGCAACACGGCGACAGCGAGGATCGCCGCCGCCTGCAAGACAATCGCCGCTTTCTGAGCAAGCTGGCCACGCTCGAAGACATCGTCTGGCTGGACCCGGACGACGAGGCACCGGTATCCGCCACGGCCCTGGCCGGACAACTGGAACTGCTGGTGCCCATGGCCGGGCTGATCGACCAGGACGCCGAACTGGCCCGACTGGAGAAGGAAGTGCTCAAACTGGAAAAGGATGTCCAGCGCACCCGGGGCAAACTGGACAATGCCGGCTTTGTCGCCAAGGCGCCCGCCGAAGTGGTGGAAAAGGAGCGGCTTCACCTGGCCGAACTGGAGACAGCGCTGGAGAAACTGCGCGAGCAAAGCCGTCGCATCGCCGCGCTTTGACGACACATAAAAAAACAGGGCGCCTTGCGGCGCCCTGTTTTTCGGGTTCGCTCGGAAAAGACCGAATCAAACAACCGTGATGTTTTCAGCCTGGGGACCTTTCTGACCCTGGGTGATGGTAAATTCCACCCGCTGACCTTCCACCAAAGTTCTGAAACCAGAGCCTGAAATGGCGCTGAAATGCGCGAAAACGTCCGGACCTGAGTCCTGTTCAATAAAGCCAAAGCCTTTGGCTTCGTTAAACCACTTAACGGTGCCGCTCACAGTAGACATGTTTGTCTCCTAATGTTTTCCAATGTATTCAATGTGCCTCGAACAAGGCGGTTTGGCTGAAAGTGTTGCTATTACTAATGACGAACAGGACGATCTGCGGAGGGCAGCGAAATGGTGCATAGAAATAGGACTTACTTACAGTCCCTTACGATTGTATAGAAGGGCTAATTGGTGTCAACTATTATTTTTAGCCGCCATATACGCAAAAGCCCGGCTGATGCCGGGCTTTTGCGTATATGGCGGAGAGGGGGGGATTCGAACCCCCGATACCGGATTAGGGTATACTCCCTTAGCAGGGGAGCGCCTTCAGCCACTCGGCCACCTCTCCGTATTCGGTGCGCTTTTGCGTCAGCGCGGGGCTGGCTTTTGTCCGGGTTTACCCCGCCAGCCGGGGCGGCATAATAACACATTCAGCCCAAAAACAAAGGGCCAAATACTGATCGTTGCCTGGGAAAAACGCCCGGCAGGGCTAAGGGAAAAGAGGCGGTGGGCGACTGCCATCTGCCCACCCGACCCCGGACGCAGAGCTGCGAAATCTCAGTCTTCCTCGGGCTGTCCACCCGCCTGGCCCAACTGCTTCTCGCGCTGAATGCGCTGATAGATCTCTTCGCGGTGAACGGCAATGTCTTTCGGGGCATTGACGCCAATGCGCACCTGATTGCCTTTTACGCCCAATACAGTGACAGTAACTTCGTCACCCACCATCAGGGTTTCACCAATACGACGTGTCAAAATTAACATGGTCAATCTCCTTAACTCATCCTGTAAGAGGGCAGTATAACGACCTGAGCCGATATCCCGCCTGATTCATCCTCTCCACTCCGGCACAAAGCGCACCTTATAGCGAAAAGGCAAGCACCACCCGGCAAAAACACAAAAGCGGCTATAAAAAACCACTATACTTATTGGTTTTTAGTATATGGCCTTAGTTTAGCAAATCCACCAAAGCCGGGCCAATTTATGCCTCCAGACCAGGGGCGTCCGCATCCAGACCAAAAGCCGTGTGCAGGGCGCGCACCGCCAGCTCCAGATAGCGTTCTTCGATAATCACCGAAATCTTGATTTCCGAGGTGGTGATCATCTGAATATTGATGTTCTCGTCGGCCAGGGACTTGAACATTTTTGAGGCAACACCGGCGTGGGAGCGCATACCCACCCCCACCATGGACACCTTGGCCACCCGGTCGTCGCTGAGCACTTCGCGGGCGCCAATATCCCGGGCAACCCTCTCCAACACAGACACCGCACGGGCCATATCGTTCTTGTGCACGGTAAAAGTCAGGTCCGTGGTGTTGTCCGCTGAGACGTTTTGCACAATCACGTCCACTTCGATATTGGCTTCGCCAATCGGCCCCAGAATTCTGGCGGCGATGCCGGGGGTGTCCTTGATACCGGCCACGGTGACCTTGGCTTCATCGCGGTTGAAGGCAATGCCGGAAACAACGGGTTGTTCCATGGTAGCGCTTTCCTCGTCGAGGGTAATCAGGGTGCCCGGGCCGTCCTGAAAACTGGACAGCACCCGCAGGGGCACGTTGTATTTGCCGGCGAATTCCACCGAGCGAATCTGCAGCACCTTGGAGCCCAGGCTGGCCATTTCCAGCATCTCCTCGAAGGTGATGCGCTCCAGGCGGCGCGCACGCTCCACCACCCGCGGATCGGTGGTATAGACTCCGTCCACATCGGTGTAGATCTGGCACTCATCCGCCTTCAGCGCCGCCGCCAGGGCCACGCCGGTGGTATCGGAGCCGCCGCGCCCCAGGGTGGTGATATTGCCATCTTCGTCCACCCCCTGAAAACCCGCCACCACCACCACCCGGCCAGCGGCCAGGTCGGCGCGCATGCGCGCCTCGTCGATGGCCTGAATGCGGGCCTTGGTGTGGGCGTTGTCGGTAAGAATGCGCACCTGACCCCCGGTATAGGATCTGGCGTCCCAACCGCGTTTTTTCAAGGCCATGCACAGCAGAGCAATGGTCACCTGTTCGCCGGTGGACACCAGCACATCCAGTTCCCGGGGATCCGGCTGTTCCTGAATCTCCCGGGCCAGGGCGATCAGGCGGTTGGTCTCGCCGCTCATGGCGGAGAGTACCACCACCATATCGTGGCCCCGGGCGCGAAAATCCGCCACCCGGTCGGCCACAGCTTCAATGCGCTCGATACTGCCTACCGAAGTACCACCGTACTTCTGCACCAATAAACTCATTTACGGCCTTTGCCTCAGTTAGGATCGATAGTCGCTTTTACCCAGGGCGCCACCAGCGCCAGCGCCGCGTCCACGCCGTCGGGGTTGGTGCCGCCGCCCTGGGCCATATCCGGTCGCCCGCCGCCCTTGCCGCCGACCTGCTCCGCCGCCAGGCGCATCAGGTCACCGGCCTTGAGCCGGTCGGTCAGATCCTTGGTGACACCGGCCACCAGGGAGACCTTGTCGCCCTCCACCGCCGCCAGCAGCACCACCGCCGAGCCCAGTTTGTTTTTCAGTTGATCGGCGCTGTCGCGCAGGGACTTGCCGTCGGCGCCTTCCAGGTATTTGGCCAGCACCTTGACGCCCGCCACTTCCGTTGCCTGGCTGGTGAGGTCCACGCTGCCGGCAGTGGCCAGACGAGCCTTGAGGGCCGTCATTTCCTTTTCCAACTTGCGGTTCTGTGTCAGCAACTGTTCCAGTTTGTCGGCGAGTTTGTCGCGGCTGGTTTTCAGGCTGCGGGCCGCGCTGTCCAGCAGTTCCTCGGCCTGATCGAACACTTGCAGGGCCCGGGCACCGGTGACCGCCTCGATGCGGCGCACACCCGAGGCGATGCCGGATTCGGAAACAATGCGCAGCAGACCGATATCGCCGGTGCGCTGCACATGGGTGCCGCCGCACAGCTCCACGGAAAAACCGCCGCCCATGGTCAATACCCGCACCCGGTCGCCGTACTTTTCACCGAACAGGGCCATGGCACCCTTGGCCATGGCGGTATCCATATCACAGGTTTCCACGGCCACTTCACTGTTGGCGCGGATCTGGTCATTCACCAGTTGCTCGATGGCTTTCAGTTGGTCCGCTTTGACCGGTTCGAAATGGGAGAAATCAAAACGCAACCGCTCGGAATCCACCAGGGAGCCTTTCTGGGTGACGTGCTCGCCCAGCACCTGACGCAGGGCGGCGTGCAACAGGTGGGTGGCGGAGTGATTCAGGGCTGTGGCCTGTCGTACGCTGGCGTCCACGGCCGCTTCTACACTGTCGCCCGAACGGATGGTCCCCTGCAGCAGGGTGCCGATATGCAGGTGGGCATCGCCCTTTTTGGCGCAGTCGCGCACCTCGAAACGGGCGTCGCCCAGGGTCAGGTAACCGCAATCGCCCACCTGCCCGCCGGACTCGGCGTAAAAGGGTGTGCGGTCCAGAACAATGGCACCGTGCTCACCCGCGCCCAGTTGGTCCACGGCGGCGCCGTCCCTGAGAATAGCCACCACCTTGCCCTGAGCGCGCAGATCGCTGTAGCCGAGAAACGCCGTGGCCGGCAGATCGGCGCCCACGGCGGTGTAATCCACCTTGAAGGCACCGGCGGCGCGGGCGCGCTCGCGCTGGGCGTCCATGGCGCTTTCATAGCCAGCCATATCCATGGTGAGGTTGCGCTCCCGGGCGATATCGTTGGTCAGATCCACCGGGAAGCCGTAGGTATCGTAGAGGGTAAAGATCACATCGCCGGGAATCTCGCTGCCACTCAGGGTGGCCAGCGCCTCTTCCAGCACGACCATACCCTTGTCCAGAGTCTTGGCGAACTGTTCCTCTTCCTGCAGCAGCACCCGCTCGATCCGGTCGCGCTGTCGTGCCAGCTCCGGGTAGGCGTCACCCATGGTATCAGCCAGGGCTGCCACCAGCTTGTGGAAGAAGGGCTGGCTCTGACCCAGTTTGTTGCCGTGGCGGATAGCGCGGCGAATGATGCGGCGCAGCACATAGCCGCGGCCCTCGTTGGAGGGCATGACGCCGTCGCTGACCAGAAAGGCGCAGGAGCGGATATGATCGGCGATCACGCGCAGGGATTTGCTCTCGCGGTCATCGGTGCCGGTGACTTCGACGGCGGCACTCAGCAACTGCTGAAACAGGTCGATCTCGTAGTTGGTATGCACGCCCTGCATAACGGCGGCAATGCGCTCCAGCCCCATGCCGGTATCCACGGAGGGCTTGGGCAGCGGCTTTAGTTCGCCGTTGCTCTGGCGTTCGTACTGCATGAACACCAGGTTCCAGATTTCGATATAACGGTCCAGGTCGTCATTGGCGCTGCCGGGCGGGCCGCCGGGCACGTCCGGGCCGTGATCGTAAAAGATTTCCGAGCTGGGACCGCAGGGGCCGGTGTCGCCCATCTGCCAGAAATTGTCTTCGTCCAGGCGGGAAAAGCGCTCGGCGCTGACGCCCACCTCCTTGAGCCAGATATCCGCCGCTTCGTCATCGCTGATGTGCACGGTGACCCAGAGCCGTTCGGGTGGCAGTTTCAGGGTCTGGGTGAGAAATTCCCAGGCGTAGTGAATGGCGTCGCGCTTGAAATAATCGCCGAAGCTGAAGTTGCCCAGCATTTCGAAAAAGGTGTGGTGGCGAGCGGTGTAGCCGACGTTTTCCAGGTCGTTGTGCTTGCCGCCGGCACGCACGCAGCGCTGGGAGCTGGCGGCCCGGGTGTAATCGCGCGGATCGGTGCCGAGAAACACATCCTTGAACTGCACCATGCCGGCATTGGTAAACAGCAACGTGGGGTCATTGCCGGGCACCAGCGAACTGCTGGGCACCACCCTATGGCCCTGGTTGGCGAAGTACTGCAAAAAGGCGTCGCGAATGGCTGCGGTTTTCATGGCTCAGCGCTTGCGGGCCTCTTTTTCTTCCAGGGTCAGTTGACGGGCCTCACTCTCCAGCATCACGGGTATACCGTCGCGAATGGGGTAGGCCAGGCCGCTGGCCTGGCAGACCAGTTCCTGCTTGTCCTGGTCGTATTCCAGCGCCGCCTTGCTGACCGGGCAGACCAGAATACTGAGCAATTTCTTGTCGATCATGGCTCGGCTCGATTTCC
>JBJHDF010000031.1:0-37063 GCA_050486405.1 Marinimicrobium sp.
TGGTATAGCGCCGGTAGGAGCCGAACCGGTCGTCGGTGTGAGAAGCGAACACAAACAGGTTGTCGTGTTCACGCGCCAGCCCGTAGGCGCTCTTGACGGATGAAAAGTAACGCTCCGCCGTCCGCACCCGCTCCTGCTCGCCATTGCGGGTGATGGTGTCCTGCTTGAACAGCGCGCTGAACACATACTGGTTCTGCCACTGCTCCAGATGCTGCCTGGCATCCAGCTTGCCTTGCACGGTGGTGCCATCGGTATTACCGGTCGTGGCCACAGCGCCCAGTTCGGCGGTAACCTTCCAGGTGACTTCTTCTGCGGCCGCGCCTTGCACACCCGCACCGGCGGCCAACAACACTGCGACGGCGGATACTCGCTTGATCATAACCACTCCCACTAGCCAAATCGAAAACTTCTGACCATTGTAACGAATTTGCTACACTGGCGCCTTTTGCCTCTGCCCAACCACCATGAGTCACACGACAAACCCGCCCGACCGCCGCTTCTGTCTGGCCCCCATGATGGACTGGTCCGACAGCCATTGCCGCTATTTCTGGCGACTGCTCAGCCAGCGGGCAATGCTCTACACTGAAATGATAACCACGGGCGCCCTGCTGCGCGGTGACCGGGATCGCTTTCTGCACTACAACGCCGCCGAACTGCCACTGGCGCTGCAACTGGGCGGCAGCAATCCGCAAGAACTGGCCCGCTGTGCGCAACTGGCCCGGGAGCACGGCTACAGCGAAGTCAACCTCAACTGCGGCTGCCCCAGCGACCGGGTGCAGAACAACCGGATTGGCGCCTGCCTGATGAGCGACCCGGTACTGGTGGCGGACTGTGTGGCGGCCATGATCGACGCCGTGGACCTTCCGGTTACGGTGAAGCACCGAACCGGCATCGATGAGTTCGACAGCTACGGGCACCTGCAGGCCTTTGTCGGCGCCCTGACCGATGCCGGCTGTGGCACAATTATCGTCCACGCCCGCAAGGCCTGGCTCAAGGGGCTGAGCCCCAGGGAAAACCGGGAGATTCCGCCGCTGGAATACCACAAGGTGGCGCGGCTGAAACAGGACTTTCCGCAGCTGGAGATCATCATAAACGGCGGCATCACCACGCTGGATCAGTGTCAGACCCTGCTGGCAGAGGTGGACGGCGTCATGATCGGCCGGGAGGCCTACAGCAACCCCTATCTGCTGGCCGCTGTGGACCGGGCGATTTACGGGACGGACACGCCCACACCCAGCCGCCGCGCCGTGGCGGAGGCCTTTCTGGCCTATTGTGAGGAACAACTGGCGCGAGGGGTGCGTCTGAGTCATATGACCCGACACATTCTCGGCCTCTACCAGGGGCAGCCCCGGGGGCGGCTGTTTCGCCGCCTGATCAGCGAGGAAGCCCACCGGCCGGGCGCCGGGGCCGAGGTGCTGCGCCGCGCCATCGAGCTGGTGGAGACGCCCCAGCTTTAAGCAGGGGGTCAAAAAGACTACAATAGCCCACAACCGCAACGCTCCGCATAACGTTCAATCCATTAACCGACAGGATCCCATCGTGACCAGTAAACTCGAGCAACTCAAGAAGATGTCCGACGTGGTGGCAGACACCGGCGAAATCGAAGCCATCAAGCTGTACAAGCCCCTGGATGCCACCACCAACCCGTCGCTGCTGTACAAAGCGGCCCAGTTGCCCGCCTACCAGAACATTCTCAAGGAGTCCCTGGCAGCCGCCAGTGGCGCTGGCAGCAGCGCCGAGCAGATCGCCGCCGCCTGCGACCATCTGGCCGTGGCCATCGGCCGGGAGATCCTCAATGTGGTGCCCGGCCGGGTTTCCACCGAGGTGGACGCCCGCCTGTCCTTCGACTCCGCCGCCAGTATCGAGAAGGCCAAGCACCTGATCGGCCTCTACGAAGCCGCCGGCATCGACAAGTCCCGGGTGTTGATCAAGCTGGCTTCCACCTGGGAGGGCATCCGCGCCGCAGAGATCCTGGAGAAGGAAGGTATCAACTGCAACCTGACCCTGCTGTTCGGTTTCAACCAGGCAGCCGCCTGCGCCGACGCCGGTGTGTTTCTGATTTCACCCTTTGTCGGCCGCATCCTCGACTGGTACAAGGCCAACACCGACAAGAAGGAGTACGCCCCCGAGGAAGATCCGGGCGTGGTGTCTGTGCGCCAGATCTACAATTACTACAAGCAGCACGGCTACCAGACTGTGGTGATGGGCGCCAGCTTCCGCAACACCGGCGAGATCGAAGCCCTGGCCGGTTGCGACCGGCTGACCATCAGCCCGCAACTGCTCAAGGAGCTGGAAGCGGACACCGGCGAGCTCAAGCGAGTGCTGTCTCCAGAGAACACTGGCGACACCATCGCCAAAATCAAGGACAGCGAAGCCAGCTTCCGCTACGCCATGAACGACAACGCCATGGCCACGGAGAAACTGGCGGAGGGCATCCGCAACTTCGCCAAGGATCAGGTCAATCTGGAAAATCTGCTGAAGCAAAGTGCTCAGTAATATCAAGCGCTTTTTCGATCGCCACCTGCAACACGGTGGCGAATCGGAAGACCTCTCCTTTGCGCAAAAACAACTGGCAACGGCGGCCCTTTTGATCGAAGTGGCCGTCGCCGACCAGGTGTTCGACGACGCCGATTTCAGCGCCCTGCTCAAGGCACTGCAGCGCAAATTTGCTCTACCGGAGGAGCAGCTGAATGAGCTTTGTGAACTGGCCAGGGAAGAGCAGCGCGAGGCTACTTCCCTGTATCAGTTTACTCATCTGATCAACCGCGACTGCTCTGCCGGCGAGAAATTCGATTTGATTCACGCCATGTGGGAGGTGGCTTACGCCGATGGCCGGCTGGACAAGTACGAGGAATCGGTGATCCGCAAGGTAGCGGATCTGATCCATGTGTCACACGCGGATTTTATTCGGGCCAAACATCTGGCTAAAGAGTAGCGGCTGACGCGGAAGCTGACGCGGAAGCTGCCGCGCCGGCTATTTCTCCAGCATCTTTACCAGATTGCGAAACGTCTGCCGGTTGCTTTCGTTCAGGTCCATCAGCACCCGGTGTGCCTCGATCACTTTTTCCTTTACCTGCTGCTCGCTCACCTCCTGCGCCGGCAACGCCTCAACCGGCTCCACCGGGGTTTCCAGGTGGCGCACAATCTGGAAGATTTCATGAAAGCCCATGGTCTTGAGCAGAGTGTCGATATCGGGGTTGGTGGACAATACTACCGGTGTAATACCGTGCCGCTCGCGACCGAGAATGGCGATTTTGGCCATCAACCCCAGCGTGGTGCTGTCAATGGCCTGAGCGTCGGACAGATCGAACAGCACCTCGGCAAAGTGCTCCTGGGAGAACATGCTGTCGATGAACTGATCGAAAGAGATGCACAGGGTCAGGCGTACGTCACCCAGCATCTTGATGACGTAAACACCTTCGTGGTCGGCAACCAGTATCTGCCCAGGCCGCATGGGGTACTACCTCTTGATTACGGTTAGCAATGCGATGTCATCCGGCGGTTCGGCAACCGCCTCCACCGCCAGGGCCTCATACACGCTCTCCAGGCTGTCACCGTGGCGCCGCACTTCGGCGAGCAGGTGGGCCTGCTTCTCGGCCAAGTTCTTCTGGGGCAGAATCTCCAGAATACCATCGGAGAAACCCACCAGGGAAAAGCGCTCCGGCAACTGCCGGGAGTACACCGTCCATGTTGTGTCCTGAAAAATTCCCACCGGCTTGCCACTGCCCGGCAGGTACTCGGCACCCGCTTCGGTAACCAGAATCGGCATGGGCAGATGGCCAGCCACCACATAGCGCATCAATTGGCTGCGGGTATCGATGACCCCCACAAAAAACGTCAGATGGTGGTTGAGCCGGGTATCCATCAACTCGCGATTGATATTGCGCAGCATCAGATCCGTTCCCTGCTCGAAAGACTCATCATCGCCAAACAGTCCCTCTTCCCTGACCATGCGGCTGACCAGG
Source organism: Marinimicrobium sp. (assembly GCA_050486405.1). Lineage (GTDB taxonomy): Bacteria > Pseudomonadota > Gammaproteobacteria > Pseudomonadales > Cellvibrionaceae > JBJHDF01. The sequence goes on from JBJHDF010000031.1 coordinate 3,966, forward strand.
TGTTTCAGCCAGATGGTGACAAACGCCGAAGAGGCGCCGTGGCCGGAAACGTCCGCCAGATAGAACGCCAGGTAACTGCCCTTGATATGAGCATAGTCGACAAAATCGCCACTGAGGTACAGGGAGGGAGAAATGTGATGGTTGACCCGGTAACCTTCCGGGGTCTGCAGGGGTTTGGGCAACAACCGCCACTGCACCTGGCGACCGGAGAGCTGATCCCGCTCCAGTACCCGCAGGTTGTCGCGCAACTCGCGGTTGGCGGCTTCCAGCTCACTGCGATAGCGCTGGTTCTGTTCCAGCAGATCACAGCGCTCCAGGGCCTTGCGGATGGAATGCACCAGCATTTCCATATCCACCACAGGTTTGATCAGGTAGTCTGAGGCACCCAGCCGCAGGGCCGAAACCACGTCGCCCATGACCCCGGCGCCGGAAATGACGATCACCGGCACATCCGGTGCCACCTCATGGATCTGGCGCAGCACCTGTAGCCCGTCCACCTCCGGCATGCGCAGGTCGGTGATGACCAGGTCCGGCGCCTGCTGCCGGAACAGCGCCAGCCCCTGAGGACCGCCCACGGCCTCAAGGACCTCAAAGCCGCTGTCTTCAAGGTAGGTGGCGATGCTCTGACGGACCGGCGCGTCATCGTCGATGATCAACAGCCGTCTGGGGGTATCGGTCATTGCCGGAAGAGGGTCACGGTCTGCGGAAATGGCTGGTTCATAAGGCGCAATACACTACTCCCTTCCATTGGTCGGTGCAAGCTGTTCAAAACGGTCTTTTTGGCGTAACTTCTATGCTCAGGCTAGCAATAAATTGCCCGGTGGCGCTGCCAATGCCGACCCGGTGTCGGTGCCGCTGCAGGCGCAAGCCGCAACCATGGACCAAGAGGGCCTGACCATGACCTTATCCAACCGAGCTCATCAGGAAAAACGGGACTTTATCCGCATGAAGGTGGACACTCCGCTGCGGGCTGAAATTCAGGTGGGCAGCGACCAGTATACCGGCAGCTGCCGGGATCTGAGCGGTGGCGGCATCTCCCTGGAGTGTAAGCAGGCCTTCGAACCCGGCACCGTCATGACCGTCACTGTCACCGGCGACTACGGTCACAAGCCCACCCTCAGGGCCGAGGCCCGGGTGGTACGCTGCGGTCCGGGAGAGTCGGGCCGGCATCTGTTGGGACTGGAAATACTGAAGCTGCTGGATTCCTGAAAGCAGCGGCTCACACACAAGAAAACGGGGCTGGCCAGAACCTGGCGCAGCCCCGCTAAAGGAGTTGGAGTCTTCCCTGATAACCGCAATCCGCAGCGGGCGTCCTGCCCGCTTGCCCCGGCCTCCTGCCGACGGCAACTGTCGGATCGGGTTGTCTCCCTGGCCCGCTGCAGTCCGGCCATCCCGGCCGGTGCGCCTCCTGCGCCGGGCCGCCTTCCCTGACGACCCCGAGCGGGGACTTCCCTGGACCCTCCTGGTCATGGCACATCCCTGTTTCACTTCCCTGTATACACAGTATCGTACCGGCGGGCGTGGAAAAACAGTGGCAGATGTCTGCAATTCTTGTAGGAGATTGACTACAAATGTCAGCCGGAGTGACCTCTAAAAATCATAGTCGTCGTAATAATCATCATAATCCCCGAAGCCGGCGCCAAAATCATCCTCAAACTGGCCGTTGCGGATCAGATACTCCCGGCGCTGCAGATAGGCGTCGCGGATAAAGGTGTAGCGGTCCCCGGTGATATGCCGTTCCAGATCGATCAGCCGGGCGCGGGTGTCCAGCAGATTGACGCCCTTGAGGCTGTAACTGGTCTGCCAGGGCTCCACATAGGTGATGGGGTCCGTGTACCAGTCCACCGGCAGCGCCAGACTGTCGCGCAGGGTACTGGGCCCGAGAAACGGCAGCACCACGTAGGGTCCGCTGCCCACCCCCCAGACCGCCAGAGTCTGGCCGAAGTCCTCGCCACCGTGAGCCTCCAGGCCCACATGCTGGGCCACATCGAACAGCCCCACCAGCCCGAAGGTGGAGTTGATCAGAAAGCGGCCCGTGTCATTGCCCACCTGGCGGAAGTTGCCCTGGAGCAGGCCGTTGAAGACATTGCGGATCTCGAGAATATTGGCAAAGGCGTTGCCCAGCCCCCGCCGGGCCTCCCGGGGCACCCCCTTGCGGTAACCCCGGGCCACGGGCCGCACCACCGTATCGTCGGCCCACTCGTTAAAGGCGAACACCTTGCGGTTGATGCTCTCCCAGGGGTCCTCCTCGGCGGTGGAGGCCCAGGCGCCGGAGCCCAGTGTTGCCAGCAGTGCGAAGCACAGTGCCGCTCCCAGCTGTCTGTTCATCGTTGCACTCCTGTATCGAATCAGTTGGGGAGGCCGTGTCACCGACGGCCCCGGTCAGAAGCCACTTTAACCGGATGGGACGGTCAGGGGAAGGGTTTGAGAATGGGTGATTGAGTTGCTGTAATCTTACAGCAACTCACAGTTGCTGCTGGGCAGATCGCAATTGACCGTCCCCGCTCCGGGCGACACCGCCGTAAACTGCAGCGGCCCGGAACTGCCAAAGGTAGGCGCCGCAAAGGATGCCGTGCAGGCCGAACCATTGTACACTGGGGCCTGGGTGCCCGCATTGGCAGGCTCCACCATCCAGGCAGCCACTACCGTGCTGTAGGCTGCGGCTTCGGCAAGGCAAGCGCGATCAGCCGCACGGGTGTTATAAGCGTTATAAATTGGTAGTGCAATTGCCGCCAATATCCCGGCAATCGCAATCACTATCATTAACTCAATCAATGTAAAACCGGATATCCATTTCATAGTAATCACCCGCGTAACAATGGACTTAAACTAGATTCGCAGGATACAAAGCACAATTCGGTCCACAAGCTGCCCCTTTTAGAACATGTGGGTGTAATTAAAGCTGGAAAACAAGAGGAGCGGAAAACACAACCATTGAGAGGAAGAGTAACAAGGACGACCGTTTTACGGGTTACGGGCAGCAAAAGTAGTGACTAATGAACATATCTTAACTCCTGATGTTACCCATACTTCCCAAAATAGAAAGGGTGCGCCTAGGCGCACCCTCGTTACAGGCCAATAATTTGTTTACTGCAGCACGCAGTTACCCCCGGTAGACAAATCACAGCTAGAAGTTCTAACTCCCGGGGGATTCGGGGTGCCTACGATAGGCACGGTAAAATCGGTAAAACCGGATGCATCGGTGATAGAAGCGCACGCTGTATCGGCCCCAACATTAGGCGACAAGGGGGCATCACCATTGTGGATATCAGCCATCGCCGTATTCGTGTACGCGGTGGTTTGGCTTAAACAGGCCCTTTCCGCGGAACGGATGGTGTAGTTCTGGTACGCAGGCAAAGCGATAGCCGCCAAAATACCGATGATCGCGATCACGATCATCAGTTCGATCAAAGTAAAACCTTGTTGCTTTTTCATGGGAAAATCTCCAAAGACAGTCTATGGACTAATAGCCACAGGGATTATTGCATAAATAGTGCCAACATCGCGAAAGCGGTAACCATCCACCAAGAGACCAGCCGCCGGACTAGGGGCTTTAGTCTTCGGTCGCCAGTCGACCGAATGCGAAAACACTCATCAACGCTCCTTAGCAAGGTCCAAAGATGACAAATTTTGTCAGTTTGACCCGCAACCCGAAACCGCCCTTCAGTAAACACCGGACTCCGACCTGGCGCAAAACCGCTCTATTAGCTCCGCGCAACCCAAAAAGACCATTTACATCACCGACTTATCGCGCAATGCTGATAATTGGTCTAAACTTTGGTAACCTGCTACGCTCAGGATCCAGAATAATGTACCAAGTCCGCAGCGGTCGATTGCCCGCGCGGGGTTCCGCAGTTACCATGTTGGTACGAGCGGTCTAGGCAAGAGAACTGTCCCCAGTCTATGAACAGCACTGCCCCTGCATTGAGCGGCCTGGCCCGCCGCCTGGTCAATGACGGCCTGCTGGATGCCGATCTGGCCCGTGACGCCATGACCCGGGCTGCCAGGGAAAAGGTACCCCTGGTTCAGCACCTGGTGACCAACGCCATCCTCGATGCCCGTACCATCGCCCAGGTGGCCTCGGACGAGTTCGGCACCCCCCTGTTCGACCTCGGCAGTCTGAACCTGGAGGCCATCCCCACCAAGCTGGTGGACCAGAAGTTGATCCAGAAACACCACACCCTGCCCGTCATGCGCCGGGGCAGCCGCCTGTTTGTGGCGGTGGCGGACCCCACCAACCTGCACGCCCTGGATGAAATCAAGTTCAACACCGGTCTCAACACCGAAGCGGTGCTGGTGGAGGCGGACAAGCTGGCGGATACCATCGAGCGCTTTATCCGCTCCCAGGAAGAGTCCATGGGCGATACCCTGGGCGGCCTGGACGAGGAGGGTCTCGACGACCTGGACGTGCAGGCGGTGGACGAGGCAGGCGGCGGCAAGGACGAGGGCGCCTCTGAAGCCGACGAGGCACCCATAGTCCGTTTTATCAACAAGGTACTGCTGGACGCCATTAAAATGGGCGCCTCGGATATCCATTTCGAGCCTTACGAAAAGAACTACCGGGTGCGCTTTCGCTCCGACGGTATCCTCCAGGAGGTCACCCGGCCGCCCATCAACCTGGCCAACCGCCTGGCGGCACGGCTCAAGGTGATGTCGCGCATGGATATCTCCGAGCGCCGGGTGCCCCAGGACGGGCGCATCAAGATGAAAATCTCCAAGAGCCGGGCCATCGACTTCCGGGTCAATACCCTGCCCACCCTGTTCGGCGAGAAGGTGGTACTGCGGATTCTGGACCCCGGTTCCGCCAAGCTGGGTATCGACGCCCTGGGCTACGAGGACTTCCAGAAAAAGCTCTACCTGGATGCCCTGGCCCAGCCCCAGGGTATGATTCTGGTGACCGGGCCCACCGGCAGCGGCAAGACCGTCTCCCTCTATACGGGCCTGAACATTCTCAACACCGAGGAGCGCAATATCTCCACAGCCGAGGATCCGGTGGAGATCAATATGGAGGGCATCAACCAGGTCCAGGTCAACCCCAGAGTGGGGCTGACCTTTGCCGAAGCCCTGCGCTCCTTCCTGCGCCAGGACCCTGATGTGGTCATGGTGGGCGAGATCCGCGATCTGGAAACGGCGGAAATCGCCATCAAGGCAGCCCAGACCGGCCACCTGGTGCTGTCCACCCTGCACACCAACAGCGCCCCGGAAACCCTGACCCGACTGCTGAATATGGGGGTGCCCACCTTCAACGTGGCCACCAGCGTCAGCCTGATCATCGCCCAGCGTCTGGCCCGCAAACTCTGCCCCGAGTGCAAGAAACCGGCCACGGATATCCCGGACGAGATTCTCAAGGAGGAAGGCTTCGATGAAATCGGTATTCCCCGCAAGGAGTTCCAGTTGTTCCACCCGGTGGGCTGCTCCAAGTGCAACAAGGGCTACCGGGGCCGGGTGGGCGTCTATGAAGTGGTTCGCATTACACCGCAGATTTCCAGCATTATAATGGAGGGAGGTAACTCCCTGCAGATTGCCAAGGCCGCCCGGGAAGCGGGGTTCAACAACCTGCGCATCTCCGCTCTGCGCAAGGCGGCCATGGGCATGACCAGCCTGGAAGAAGCCAACCGCGTGACGAAGGATTAGAACTATGGCCACAGCCACAGCACAGAAAACCGCCAAGCCCGGCGCCAAGAAAGCGCCCAAGGTGGCCGTCGCCACCACCTTCCTCTACAGTGGTAAGGACAAGAAAGGCAAGCCCATCAAGGGCGAGATCAGCGCCGCCAACCAGGCCAATGTCCGGGCCCAGTTGCTGAAGCAGGGCATCTCGGTCAAGTCGGTGCGCAAGAAGCCCCAGCCGCTGTTTGGCGGCGGCGGCAAAAGGGTCAAACCGGCGGATATCGCCGTATTCTCCCGCCAGATGGCGACCATGATGAAGGCCGGGGTGCCGCTGGTACAGTCCTTCGAAATCGTCGCCGACGGGGTGGACAACCCCAATGTGCGCAAGCTGATTCTCGCCGTCCGCGACGACGTTGCGGCTGGAGGCACCTTCGCCTCGGCTCTGGGCAAACACCCAAGATACTTTGACAGTCTCTTCTGCAATCTCGTGGAAGCAGGAGAGCAGTCCGGTGCCTTGGAAACCATGCTGGATCGCATCGCTACCTATAAGGAAAAGACCGAGGCACTGAAGGCCAAGGTCAAGAAAGCTCTGATCTACCCCTCGGCGGTTATTGTGGTGGCCATAGTGGTCACAGCCATTCTGCTAATCAAGGTGGTGCCCCAGTTTGCAACCACCTTCGGTTCCTTTGGAGCCGACCTGCCAGCCTTTACGCTATTTGTACTAGGTGTCTCCGAATGGATGCAGAGCTACTGGCTCTGGGCGCTTCTGGGTTTGATCGGTTTCGTGTTTCTGTTTAGGGAAGCAAAGCTGCGCTCTCAGGCCTTTGCCTATGCCATTGATCGCTATGTACTAAAAATACCCGTTATCGGCAATATTCTCTATCTGTCGGTGATGGCGCGCTTTGCACGCACCCTGTCCACTACCTTTGCTGCCGGTGTACCTCTGATCGATGCCCTGACATCAGTGGCGGGTGCGGCGGGCAACCGTATTTACCAAGAAGCCATACTGGAAATTCGCGAAGAAGTTTCCACCGGTATCCAGCTCAATACCGCCCTGAAAGCCAAGGGCGTATTTCCCAACCTGCTGGTGCAAATGGCGGCCATCGGCGAGGAATCCGGTGCTTTGGATGACATGCTGGGGAAGGCAGCCACATACTATGAAGAAGCAGTAGACAATCAAGTGGACAACCTGACAGCGCTACTAGAGCCCTTTATCCTGGCGGTACTGGGTGTGCTGGTGGGCGGTCTGCTGATCGCCATGTATCTGCCCATTTTCCAAATCGGTCAGGTTATCGGGTGAGCGCGCCGCTGGAATTGCTGGCGCTGCACCCCGCCATCAGCCTCACCGCCGCCGCGGTGCTGGGGCTCATGGTGGGCAGTTTTCTCAATGTGGTTACTCTGCGCCTGCCGAAAATGATGGAGGCGGACTGGCGCCGGCAGTGCCGTGAATTGCTGGCCGATTGCGGCGAACTGCCCAAACCCATTGCTGACGAGAAAACCGGGAAGGAAGGCAACGAAGACGCTGAAAAACCCTTCAACCTGGTCTTCCCCGCCTCCCACTGCCCCAAGTGCGGCCACAGCATTCGCCCCTGGGAGAATATTCCGGTTATCAGCTGGTTGTTTCTGCGCGGCAAGTGTTCCGCCTGCAAGACCCCGATTTCCATCCGCTACCCCATTGTCGAGTTTGTCACCGCGCTGCTGACAGTGTTTGTGGTCTGGCAGTTCGGCGTCGGCCTCACCACCCTGGCGCTGCTGGTGCTGACCTGGAGCCTGATCGCCCTGACCATTATCGATATCGACACCCAGTTGCTGCCGGACAGCATCACCCTGCCCCTGCTCTGGCTGGGGCTGATCGTCAACAGCCAGGGCCTGCTGACGACTCTGGACAGCGCTCTCTGGGGTGCGGTGATCGGCTATCTACTGCTCTGGTCGGTGTTCTGGGTGTTCAAGCTGGTCACCGGCAAGGAGGGCATGGGCTTTGGCGATTTCAAACTGCTGGCGGCGCTGGGGGCCTGGCTGGGCTGGCAGATGCTGCCGGTGGTGATTTTGCTGTCCTGCCTGGCCGGCACCGTGATCGGCATCGGCATGATCCTGCTGCGGGGCCGGGACCGGAATATTCCCATCCCCTTTGGCCCCTATCTGGCTGTTGCCGGCTTTATTGCGCTGCTCTGGGGCGAGGCTCTGGTGCAGAGTTATCTGCAGTTTGCCGGCTTCTAGAGGCTTCTCTCCAGCATGCCCAGACCCTCCCTGATCGTGGGCCTTACCGGCGGCATCGGCAGCGGCAAGTCTGCGGCCAGCCGGGCCTTTGCCGATCTGGGTGTTGCCCTGGTGGATGCCGATCAATTGGCCCGGACTGTCGTTCAGCCCGGCAGCCCGGCACTGGAGCGCATTGCCGAACATTTTGGCGACCACCTGATCACTCCCAACGGGGAACTGGACCGGCCAGCGCTGCGCCGTATCGTCTTTACCGATGGCGCAGCCCGGCAGTGGCTGGAGGCCCTGCTGCACCCCCTGATCGAAGTGGAACTGGTCCACCGCCTGGAGCGCGCCCCCGGCCCCTATGCCCTGCTGGTGTCGCCGCTGCTGCTGGAAACCCGCCAGCATCGACTGGTGGACCGGGTACTGGTGGTGGATATTGACGAAGAGGGGCAAATTGCCCGTGCCGGTCAGCGGGACGGCGCCGACCCGGAACAGATTCGCGCCATCATGGCCGCCCAACTGCCCCGTCGGGAGCGACTGGCCCGGGCCGATGATATTCTGGACAACAGCGGTAATCTCCAAGCCCTGCAGCGCCGCGTGGCCGAACTTCACCGCCGCTACCTGACGCTGGCCGCGCCGGCATAAACTACTGCGTACGCCCATGACAGAAGCCACCAAACTCAACTGCCCCACCTGTCGCAAGACGATCTACTGGAACGACGACTGGCCCTTCCGGCCCTTCTGTTCCGAGCGCTGCAAACTCATCGATCTGGGGGAGTGGGCCAGCGAGGGACACCGCATTCCCGGCAGGCCGCTGGGGGATTCGGAGTCATGGCCTTCAAACGACCCTACCAGCCAAAACTGATGCCGGCGATACCCTGGGCGCCAGCCGCTTTTGCCGGTGCCATCGACTCCGCTGTCATGCCACCCAGGGCGTAGACCGGCACTGGCGACAATTCCGCCAGCCTGGCAAATTCCCGCCAACCCAGCACCGCAGCACCCGGGTGTGAGCGGGTGGGCGCCACCGGGGACAGGGTCAGATAATCCACCCCCAGCGCCGCAGCCCGGGCGATTTCCTCGGCGCTGTGGCAGGAAGCGCCCAGCAATACCCGCTCGGGCACCGGCCGGACTTCGCAGGCCAGCAGGCGACGACTGTTCAGGTGCAGGCCCACTCCGGGCAGATCGAGACGGGTAAAAGTCTCAGGGCTGGTATTCAACACCAGGTGGGCGCCCCGCTGTCTGCACAGCGCGGCCGCGTTCCCGGCCAGCCGTTCGAACCCGGCCCGGGACAGCGTCGGACAGCGCAATTGCAGCAGAGGGAAGTCGTTGTCCAGAGCGCATTCCACCCGGGTGAGGTAGTCATCCACCGAGTCGTCCTCTCCGGTGATCAACAGCCGATCCGGCAGCCTCAGGGCCTGGACGATGCCGCGATTGGCGGCGGGAAAGGCGTACTGCGACAGTTCGGCCAGGGAGACCCAGCGCAGGGGCTGCCCCTCGTTGCCCCGAGGTTCGCCGCTGAAGGTGGTCACCCGGTGCACGTCCAGCAGCACCGATTTGTCCGGATAGCAGTGGCGAATACGCATCAGAGGCTCGCTGGCGGTCACAGCGATGGACAGTTCCTCCGCCAGCTCCCGGGCCAGGGCATCCAGCACCGATTCTCCGGTGCCCACCTTGCCGCCCGGAAACTCCCAGAGGCCGCCCTGGTGGCTGTCCGGGTGCCGCCGGGCAATCAGAACCCGGCCGTCCGCACCGACCACCACACCCACGGCGACATGGACCAGCCGTTCGGTTTCTTTATGAGCGGTAGTCGGCATTGATGCGGACATATTCATAGGAGAGGTCGCTGGTCCAAAGAACTTCCCGACAGTCCCCTCGCCCCAACTGAATACGAATCACGATGTCCTCTCCGGACACCGCCTGCTGGCCCTGCGCTTCGGTATAACCCGGTGCCCGGCCACCGTCGGCGACGATCACGGCGTCGTTCAGAGATACTTGCACCCGGCTGACATCCAGGTTCTCGACGCCGGCGTAGCCGATAGCCGCCACTATGCGCCCCCAGTTGGGGTCCGAGGCAAACAGCGCCGTCTTGACCAGCGGCGAGTGCGCCACGGCGTAGGCCACGGCCAGACACTCGTCCCGGTCGGCGCCGCCAGACACGTCCACCGTGACAAACTTGGTGGCCCCTTCGCCGTCCCGGACTATGGCCTGGGCCAGTTCGGTGTGAGCGCGCACTATCAGGTCGCGCAAGGCGTCGTGCAGGGGATGGCTGTCGTCGGCGATCTCCTCGATACCAGCCTCGCCAGTGGCCATCAGCACACAGGCATCGTTGGTGGAGGTGTCGCCGTCGATGGTGATGCGGTTGAAGGACAGGTCCGCCGCCGCCCGGCTCCATTGCTCCAACAGCCTTTGTGCCACTGGTACGTCAGTGGCGATATAGGCCAGCATGGTGGCCATATTGGGCCGGATCATGCCGGCGCCCTTGGCGATGCCGGTCACCGTGATCCGGTGCCCCTGAAACTCCAGCTGTTCGGAAAAACCCTTGGGCCGGGTATCGGTGGTCATGATGGCACGGGCCGCCCGCTCCCAGCCCTCCTCTCTCAAATCGGCAAAGGCGGCGGGCACGGCGGCTACCAGCTTGTCCAGCGGCAGGGGTTCGCCGATCACGCCGGTGGAAAAGGGCAGCACCTGCCCCGGCTCCACCCCGCCCCGCTCCGCCACGGCGGCGCAACTGGCCAAGGCATCGGCCATGCCGCGCTCACCGGTGCAGGCATTGGCATTGCCGGAGTTGACCAGCAGATAGCGCGGCGCCATTTGCGCCAGATGTCGGCGGCAGAGTGTTACCGGCGCGGCGCAAAAGGCGTTGCGGGTAAATACCCCCGCCGTTCGGCTGCCCGGCGCCAACGCCAGCAACAACAGATCGTCCCGGCCGGCATACTTGATGCCGGCCTGGGCCACCCCCAACCGGAGACCGGGCACGGGGTGCATGACGGGAAATTCAGCGGGTCCTACAGCCATGATGGCAATACCTCTGGAAGCCTCAGGAAAGTTTGCCGTGGCAGTGCTTGAATTTCTTGCCGGAGCCACAGTAGCAGGGGTCATTGCGCCCAAGCTTGCGTCCCTCCCGAACAAAGGGTGTCTTGGGATTCTGGCGCGGTTCACCGTCGTCACCCAGCGCCGACACCTGATCGTGGCGCAACTGCATCTGCTGGCGCTGCTGGGCCTCCCGACGCTGGCGCTCAATGGCTTCCAACTGTTCCCGGGTTACCGGCTCCACCCGCGCCAACAGATTGATCACCTCGCGCTTGACGCTCTCCAGCATTTCCTGAAAGAGATGAAAGGATTCGCGCTTGTACTCCTGCTTGGGATTGCGCTGAGCGTAGGAGCGCAGGCCAATGCCCTGGCGCAGGTGATCCATGCGCGCCAACTGCTCCTTCCAGGACTTGTCCAGTACCTCCAGCATCACCCGTTTCTCCAGGCCACGCATCACTTCGCCGATACGCTGGCACTTGGCATCGTAGGCGGCCTGAGCTTCGTCCTGGATTTTCCTGCGCAGAATTTCCTCGTGCAAGCGGTCATCCTCATCCAGCCAGCGCGCAAGGGGCAGTTGCAGACCAAAATCCCGCTCCAGACGTTTCTCCAGGCCGGACACATCCCACTGCTCTTCGAGGCTCTGGGGCGGGATATATTCACTGATCAGATCATCCATCACATCGGCGCGAATGCCGGTAATGGTGTCGGCGATGTCCTCGGCTTCCAGCAGTTCGTTGCGCTGATGGTAGATGATGGAACGCTGATCGTTGGCGATATCATCATACTCCAGCAACTGCTTGCGGGTATCGAAGTTGCGCCCCTCCACCTTGCGCTGGGCTTTCTCGATGGCGTTGTTCACCATGCGGTGTTCAATGGCCTCGCCCTTGTCCATGCCCAGAGACTTCATCATGGAGCGCATGCGATCCGAGGCGAAAATCCGCATCAGGTTATCGTCCAGTGACAGATAGAAGCGGGTTACCCCTGGATCGCCCTGGCGGCCGGCACGGCCGCGCAGCTGATTGTCGATACGCCGGGATTCATGGCGCTCGGTGCCGATAATGTGCAGGCCACCGGCGGCGATAACCTGATCGTGACGGATCTGCCACTCCCGTTTGACCCTGGCGATATCCGTCTCGCTGGGATTTTCCAGTTTGGCCAACTCCGCTTCCCAGTTGCCGCCCAGCACAATATCCGTACCCCGACCGGCCATATTGGTGGCGATGGTGACAGCGCCGGGCCGCCCGGCCTGGGCGATGATTTCCGCCTCCTGGGCGTGGTATTTGGCGTTGAGCACCTGGTGTTTGATGCCCGCTTTTTTCAGCAGCGCCGACATCTCCTCGGAGGTTTCAATGGAGGCGGTACCCACCAGTACCGGCGCCTGCTTCTCCTGACAGGCGCGGATATCGCGGATAATGGCGTCGTACTTGTCCTCCACCGACAGGAACACCAGATCGTTGAGGTCCTGGCGCATGGTGGGCTTGTTAGTGGGAATGGCCACCACGTCCAGCTTGTAGATGTGGCGAAACTCGAAGGCCTCGGTATCGGCGGTACCGGTCATGCCCGACAGGGTCGGGTAGAGCCGGAAGTAATTCTGGAAAGTGGTGGAGGCCAGGGTGTGGCTCTCCTTGTGAATCTCCACGCCTTCCTTGGCTTCCAGCGCCTGGTGCAGGCCCTCGGAGAGGCGGCGGCCGGGCATGGTGCGGCCGGTGTGCTCATCGATCAGCACCACCTGACCATCCTGGATCATGTATTCCACATCCCGGTGATAAAGCGCGTGGGCGCGCAGGGCGGCGTTGACGTGATGCACCAGGTTCAGATTGGCCGGGGAGTAGAGGCTGCTGCTCTCTTCCAGCAGGCCGGCCCGGATCAGCAGCTCTTCAATGTGCTGGTGTCCGGCCTCGGTCAACTCGACCGCCCGCATTTTTTCATCCACGCTGTAGTCACCGGCACCGTCCTCTTCCTGCTGCTTGCTGAGCCGGGGAATCAACGCATTGATCCGCTGATAGAGTTCGGAACTGCTCTCCGCCTGACCGGAAATAATCAGCGGTGTGCGCGCTTCATCGATCAGGATGGAGTCCACCTCGTCCACCACGGCAAAATGCAGTGGCCGCTGCACCCGATCTTGAGCACTCAGCACCATATTGTCCCGCAGGTAGTCAAAGCCGTACTCGTTGTTGGTACCGTAGGTGATATCGGCCTGGTAAGCGGCCCGTTTTTCCGCCTGTGGCTGCATGGACTGAATAATGCCCACGCTCATACCAAGAAATTCGTACAGTTGCCCCATCCAGGTGGCGTCGCGGTGCGCCAAGTAGTCGTTGACGGTCACCACGTGAACACCCTGACCGGTCAGCGCCCTGAGATAACAGGCCAGGGTGGCCACCAGGGTCTTGCCCTCACCGGTGCGCATCTCGGCGATACAGCCTTCGTGCAGCACCATACCACCGATCAACTGTACGTCGAAGTGGCGCATATTGAGCACCCGGCGACTGGCCTCCCGGGCCGTGGCGAAAGCCTCCGGCAACAGCTGGTCCAATGTTTCACCGTCGGCGTAGCGCTGGCGAAACTCGTCGGTCTTGGCCCGCAACTGTTCGTCGCTTAACGTTTGCCACTCTGGCTCCAGGGCGTTGATCCGCACCACTTGCTTGCCCATGCGCTTGAGCACACGGTCGTTTTTGGAGCCAAAAACCTGTTTTATCAACTTGTTGATCATGAAAGCTACTCTGCCTGAATTATCCGTACATACGACTTTTGGCCGGCAAGCCGGCAAAAACTGGAGGGGTGCCCGCGACGAGCGGACCGGAGAAGGGAATTATCGACTGGTGCGATGGATATAGGCGGCCGGGTCCACTGTGCGACCGTTCTTATGCACTTCAAAATGTACATGGGGCCCGGTGGCCCGGCCGGTGGAGCCCAACAGGGCAATGACCTGCCCCTTTTTCACCACGTCACCAACCTGTACCAGGTTTTCCTTGTTGTGCGCGTAACGGGTAACGAAACCGTTGCCGTGATTGATTTCCACCATATTGCCGTAGGCCTGGCGCGAAGCGGACCAGGTAACCACGCCAGCGGCCACGGCTATGACGTCGGACCCCTCCCTGCCGGCAAAGTCCACACCGCTGTGAAAAGCGCTCTGACCGGTGAAGGGGTCCACCCGACGGCCGTAGCGGGAGGAAATCCAGCCGCGGGTCACCGGTCGGCCAGCGATAAAGACATCTTCGCTGAACTTGCGCTTGGCCAGCAGCGCTTCCAGAGTTTCCAACTGACGCTCGCGGTTCTCGATCTGCGCGGCCAGTTGATCGATCATGGACAGGAAGTCCGGCGCCACATAGGCCTCGCCTAAACCCGAAAGCTCAGGACCACCCAGCGCGGGGGGCAGGCTGAAATCAAATTCGCCCTGATCGAGCCCCGCACTTATGGTCAGTTGCTCCCCCAGCGCGTCGAGACGCATCAGCCGGGCCTGGAGCTCCGCAAAGCGCAGGGTCAGAGCGGCCACCTGGGCCTGGGACTCTCTGGTCACACGCTCCACATCCGCCCGTTGCTCAGCCAGCGCTGCTTCCCAGGCTTGGCGAGCCTCGGCAGTAAACAGGTCGTCACCACCCTGGCTGCTGTTCCAGCTATAGGCCAGGAGACCCGCCATGGCCGGCATACCCAGCAGGCAAACGGACAGCAGGGCACGGGTCCAGCCGCCCAGCGTGATGCTGCGCGTGTGTCCGTGATGCTTGCTGACCAGGATTATTTTCATAGAAGCAGGATATTACCGGAAAATTCCCTGCTTAGGCACAGGGTTTTATTACATTCTAGCGGCTTTATAACAATTTCTTATATTATTGCCCCGCAAGAACGGATTTTATATAACCTCAGGTAATTAAAAAGGCGATCCAATTGAGCCCCGGCCCTCTAAGCCGAGGCTTTTTCGGCGTCAAACCGCCAACAAAGGCTTTACATAAGAAATAGGGGCCGTGGATTCATCGTCAAAGGTGACCACTTCCCAGGCGTCTTTCTGGGCAATCAACTGCCGCAGGGACTTGTTGTTCAGGGCATGACCGGATTTGTGGGCGCGGAATTCACCGATCAGACTGTTGCCCAGCAGGTAGAGGTCGCCGATGGCATCCAGCACCTTGTGCTTGACGAACTCGTCCTCGTAGCGCAGGCCGTCCTCGTTGAGTATCCGATAGTCGTCCACCACTATGGCATTGTCCACACTCCCGCCCTTGGCCAACCCCTTGGAGCGCAGGTACTCGATCTCGTGCATAAAGCCAAAAGTACGGGCGCGGCTGACTTCCTTGACAAAGGAAGTACTGGAGAAATCCACCGACGTGGCCAGGGTGCGGTCCCGGAACACCGGATGATCGAATTCGATGGAGAAGGTGACCTTGAAGCCCTCGAAGGGCAGAAAACTGGCGTGCTTGTCGCCGTCGGTGACGGTCACCGGCTTTTTGATACGAATAAACTTCTTGGCGGCCTCCTGCTCCTGGATGCCCGCCGACTGAATCAGGAACACGAAGGGCCCGGCGCTGCCGTCCATAATAGGCACCTCCGAGGCGCTGACCTCGACGATGGCATTGTCAATACCCAGGCCGGCCATGGCGGACAGCAGATGCTCCACGGTGGAGACCTTGATTTCACCCTTGACCAGGCTGGTGGAGAGCGTGGTGTCGCCCACGTTCTCGGCCTTGGCTTCGATCTCGACAGCGGGGTTCAAATCCACCCGGCGGAAAACGATGCCGGAATCGATGGGCGCGGGGAGCAGCGTGAGGAAGACTTTTTGCCCGGTGTGCAGACCGACGCCGGTGGCACGGATGGCGTTTTTGAGGGTACGCTGTCTGATCATTGGTGTGCAGGTTCCTACCTAGAATGAGGTGTGCCGGGCAGCGACGGAGCGCTTCCGGGCCTGTTTTTGCCATGTTTTAGGGCGGCAAATGACACAACCGCAGCAGCGCGGCTCGCCGGCAAACGCCCGTGACGCCCTACTGAACGCCGTCACGCTTGTACAAAAAGCGCCCTATCTTAGCAGATCAATTCTGAATGCACCAGAAACCACGGTCCCTGCGCGCTCCCGGCGCTTCGGGACACTTCCCACATCCCTGTGGGTCGGTCCCTGGGCGCTGTTTCAGGTATTGATCAGCGGGTTGGCTCAGTCCGCCTGGCGGCGCAGGAAAGCCGGAATATCCAGATATTCCAGCTCCGAGTCCGCCACTGGCGCCGCAGCCGTTGACGCCCCACCCTGGCTGGCGCTGTTGCGCATCACCGTAGGCCTGTCCAGGGCACTGTAATCCACCGGGCCGGAACGGCGGGTGTTGTCCACCACCACCTTGGTGGCGGCCTGGCGCTGCTCGGCGGAAATGCCCAGACCAGTGGCCACCACCGTAACCCGCAGCTCGTCGGACATCTCCGGGTCGATAACAGTTCCCACCACCACCGTGGCATCCGGGGAGGAAAACTCGGCGATGGTCTCGCCCACTTCCGAGTATTCACCCAGGGACAGATCGATACCGGCGGTGATGTTCACCAGTATGCCGCGGGCGCCCTGCAGGTTGACGTCCTCCAGCAGCGGGCTGCGAATGGCCGCCTCCGCCGCTTCCCGGGCCCGGTTCTCGCCGGTGGAGCGGGCGGAACCCATCATGGCCATGCCCATCTCGGACATGACGGTGCGCACATCTGCGAAGTCGACGTTGATCATGCCGGGACGGATGATCAGATCGGCAATGCCCTGCACCGCGCCCTGCAGCACACCATTGGCGGCCTTGAAGGCGTCCAGCAGGCTGGTGGTTTTGCCCAGCACCGTCAGCAGCTTTTCGTTGGGAATGGTGATCAGGGAGTCCACCTTGTCCTGCAGCTCCTTGATGCCACCCTCGGCCACCAGCATGCGCTTGCGGCCTTCAAACGGAAACGGCTTGGTCACCACCGCCACGGTGAGAATATCCAGATCCCGGGCGACTTCCGCCACCACCGGCGCGGCGCCAGTGCCGGTACCACCACCCATGCCGGCGGCGATAAACACCATGTCCGAGCCACGCAGGGCTTCGGCAATGCGCTCGCGGTCTTCCATGGCGGCCTGGCGACCGACTTCCGGATTGGCGCCGGCGCCCAGGCCCTTGGTCATATTGGTGCCCAGTTGCAGCACCGTGCGTGCATCCACGTCCTTGAGCGCCTGGGCGTCGGTGTTGGCGCAGATGAATTCCACACCCTGCACCTTGTTGTTGATCATGTGCTTGATGGCGTTACCGCCACCGCCGCCCACACCCACTACTTTGATCACTGCGTTTTGCGGAACGCTGTCTACGAGTTCAAACATAACGATTACCCCTCACTTTACCTGAAACAAAAAGAAACTAAAAACCACTCTGAAAAGCCTTCTTCAATTTTGCCCACCAGGGTTCTCCGCTGTCGCGACTGCGGCCCGTTTCGGCGCCGTCGGCCTGCTGTTTGACGGCGTACTGCAGCAGGCCCACACCGGTGGAGTAAATCGGGTTGTTGACGATATCCGACAACCCTCTGATATCGTGCGGTGCGCCGAGACGCACCGGCATATGGAAAATTTCTTCGGCCAGCTCAATCACACCTTCCATTTTGGAGGTGCCGCCGGTGAGCACTATGCCCGCCGCCACCAGATCCTCGTAGCCGCTGCGCCGCAGCTCCGCCTGCACCAGAGTGAACAGTTCGTCGTAGCGCGGCTCCACCACTTCCGCCAGCGCCTGGCGCGACAGGTTGCGCGGTTTGCGATCGCCGACGCTGGGCACCTTGATGGTTTCGTCGGGCCCGGTGAGTTTGGCCAGCGCACAGGCGTACTTGATCTTGATTTCCTCGGCGTGGGGCGTCGGTGTGCGTAGCGCCATGGCGATGTCGTTGGTCACCTGATCACCGGCGATGGGAATCACACCGGTGTGGCGAATGGCGCCGTCGGTGAAAATGGCGATATCGGTGGTGCCGCCGCCGATATCCACCATACACACCCCCAACTCGCGCTCGTCATCGGTAAGCACCGCGTAACTGGAAGCCAGCTGTTCGAGAATCATGTCTTCCACTTCCAGACCGCAGCGACGAATGCACTTTTCGATATTCTGGGCGGCGTTCACGGCGCAGGTCACCAGATGCACCTTGGCTTCCAGCCGCACGCCAGACATACCCAGCGGCTCCTTGACGCCTTCCTGTTCGTCGATCAGAAATTCCTGGGGCAGTATGTGCAGAATCTTCTGGTCTGCCGGTATGGCCACTGCCTGGGCAGCGTCGATCACCCGCTCCACGTCCTGGGAAAACACTTCCCGATCCTTGATCGCCACTATGCCGTGGGAATTCAGGCTGCGAATGTGGCTGCCCGCGATGCCCACATACACCGAGTGAATCTGGCAGCCGGCCATCAGTTCGGCTTCCTCCACCGCCCGCTGTATGGATTGCACCGTGGACTCGATATTCACCACCACGCCCTTTTTCAGGCCGGTGGATCTGTGGGAGCCGATGCCGGCGATTTCCAGCTGCCCTTCCGGCGTGATGGCGCCGACAATGGCCACCACCTTGGAGGTGCCAATATCCAGGCCAACAATCATTTTATTGCCACCGGTATCTGCCATCTGTCATGCCCCTCCGGGTTCTTGTATAGCTTTCACAACACATCCTCATCGTTTCGCCAGCGCACCGCCACGCCGTTGCGGTAGCGGATATCAATGGCTTCCACCTCGTCGAGGTATTCCACCAGGTAGCGGTCGTGGACCAGCAGCAGCCGTCCCATTTTTTCCCGCATATTGCCTCGTCCCACATTCACTTCCACGCCGTTGTTCAGTGTCAGGCGCCAAGCATCCTTGCTGTCACTGTGCAGTTCCGTAATGCTCAAACCCCGCGAGCGGAACATCTGCGACAGTTCCAGGTAGCGGCGCATCACCGCCACCGAATCCCCGGCGTCGTGCTGCAACCAGGGCAGCCCCGCCAGATCACCCACCTGCTGCGCGTCGATGATCTCGCCGCGCTGATTGAGAAAGCCGCTGTCGCCCCAGCGGGCGATGGGTCTTTCCTCAACAATCCGCACCTGCAACACATCCGGCCAGCGCCGCGCCAGACTGGCGCTTTCAATCCAGGGCTCCGCCTCCAGCGTGTGCTTCAACCGGGCCAGGTCCAGTTGTAAAAAATCCCGATCGATAGCGGTACTGATCACCTCCATCACCCGCTCCTGGCTGACGTGGCGAAACTCGCCTTCCACCGCCACGCTGGCCACCGGCCGCACAAAAAACTGTCTCACCGGCTCGGCTGCAAAGTACCAACTGCCGCCCAGCACTATGGCCGTCAGCAGCAGTCCCAGGCTGCGATTCAGCCAGCGTCTGGCGGCAGGCGACAGCCCCGACTCCGTCGCCGGCCGGGTGGCCCCCCTGGGGGATACCCGACGATAGCCCGCCTCCCTTCTGATCCTGCCGTCGCCCATTCAAACGCTGGCGAGCAGAATCGCCAGTACCAGTTGCGCGAACGACAAGCCCGCTGCCCGCGCCGCCATGGGCACCAGGCTGTGCCCAGTCAGCCCCGGCACCGTGTTGACTTCCAGCAGATAAAAGTTCTGCTGCGCGTCCGCCATCACATCCACCCGACCCCAGTGGCGACAGCCGAGACTGGCGTAGGCGGCCAACGCCAGTTGCTGAAGCTCCGCTTCTTTTTCCGCCGACAAACCACAGGGACATAAATAGCGGGTGTCGTCGGCCAGATACTTGGCGTCGTAGTCGTAAAAGGCGTGATCGGTTTCCAGTTTGATCACCGGCAGCGCCTGCCCCTGCAAGATCGCCACTGTGTACTCGCCGCCACGAATCAGCCGCTCGGCGAGCACACACTGGTCCAGTTGCGCCGCCACGCGGTAGGCGCTGTGCAATTCTTCCGCTGTCCTGGCCAGTGTCATGCCGAGACTGGAGCCTTCGTGGGCGGGCTTGACCATGACTTCGCCACCCAGTTGCGCCAGCAGTGCCGACCAGTCACTGTTTTCCGCCAGCACCGCAAATTCCGGCGTCGGCAAGCCGATCCCCCGCCACAGTTGCTTGCTGCGCAACTTGTCCATGGCCAGTGCCGAGGCCGCCACGCCGCTGCCGGTGTAGGGAATGCCCAGATACTGCAGCAACGCCTGCATACTGCCGTCTTCACCACCGGAACCGTGCAACGCAATAAACGCGCAGTCCAGTTGTGCCGCCTGAATCTCGGCCACGGCGTCGGTACCGATGTCGATGCTCACGTGGTCCAACCCGGCTTCGGCCAGAGCCGCTGCCACGGCGGCTCCGCTTTGCAGGGAAACTTCCCGCTCGCCGGACAGACCGCCGTACAGCACGCCCACGCGCCCCAGGCGGCGCTTGAGGGTTTCGTCAACGGGTACTGCTATTGCTTCTATTGTCACTGTCGTTTTTCCGAAAATTCAGCTACTGCAATCGACGCCGGGCCAGCTCCCCGGCCAGCGCCCCAACATTGCCCGCGCCCTGGGTGATGACGATATCCCCCGGCTGCACCAGATCCTTAATCACCTCCGGTGCGCCATCCACGCCCTCGACAAAAACCGGCTCCACCAGTCCCCGGGCGCGAATGCTACGACACAGGTGGCGACCGTCGGCACCGGGAATCGGCTCCTCACCCGCGCTGTAGACTTCCAGCAGCACCAGTGCGTCAACGGTGGACAGCACCTCGACAAAGTCTTCGTACAGATCCCGTGTGCGGGTGTAGCGGTGGGGCTGATACACCATCACCAGTCGGCGTTCGGGCCAGCCGGCGCGAATGGCCTTGATGGTGACGTCGACTTCCCTGGGGTGATGACCGTAGTCGTCCACCAGCATGGCCGTACCCTCGCCCACCGGGTACTCGCCGTAAATCTGAAAACGGCGCCCGACCCCAGCGAAGGATGCCAGCCCCCGCTGAATGGCGCTGTCGCTGAGCCCTTCGTCGGTGGCCACCGCCACGGCGGCGGTGGCATTGAGCACGTTGTGCAATCCGGGAATATTCAATTCGATGGTCAGCGGCTCTGGTTTACCCGGTCGCAGCACGGCAAAAGTGGAGCGGGTTTTTTCCTGATGCACCTCTACGGCGCGAAAATCGCAGTGCTCGCCAAAACCGTAGGTGATAATGGGCCGCGCCACTTCGGGTATCACTTCCATCACCGTGTCGTCATCGCCGCAGACCACAGCCAGCCCGTAGAAAGGCAGGTTGTGCAAGAATTCGATAAAGGTTTTTTTCAGCCGTGAAAAATCGCCATCGTAGGTATCCATATGATCAGCGTCGATATTGGTCACCACCGCCACCATGGGTTGCAGGTGCAGGAAGGACGCGTCGCTTTCATCCGCCTCCGCCACCAGATAGCGACTGTCGCCCAGTTGGGCGTTGCTGCCAGCGCTGTTCACCAGGCCACCGACAATAAAAGTCGGGTGCTGCCCGTCGGCCGCCAGCACCGACGCCAGCAGGCTGGTGGTGGTAGTTTTGCCGTGGGTGCCGGCCACGGCGATGCCGTGGCGATAGCGCATAAGCTCGCCCAGCATCTCGGCCCGGCGCACGATGGGAATGCGCAGCTCACGGGCGTTTTTCAGTTCCGGGTTGCTGTCGTCCACGGCGCTGGAATTGACCACTACATCCACATCCGCCACCTGCCGGGCGTGATGGCCTATGTAAATGCGCGCGCCCTTGGCTTCCAGGCGTCGCGTCACCTCGGATTCCTTGAGATCCGAGCCGCTTATATCGTACCCCTGATTGAGCAGCACTTCGGCAATGCCGCTCATACCGGCGCCGCCGATACCGACAAAATGAATGCGGCGAATGCGGCGCATCTCCGGCACTTCGTAATGGGCCACCGCTTTATCCACGGATCACCTCCTGACAAATATCGGCGACCCGCTCGGCCGACCGGGGTTGCGCCTGTTGCCGGGCGGACTCGGCCAGCAACAGCAGTTGTTCGCGCTGGACTTTTTCGCCCGCCAGCAGATCCGCCAATCGCTGCGGTTCGAGTTGCTGTTGGGGCAGCAGAATGGCGGCGGCGCTGTCGGCGAGAATCCGGGCGTTGTGGGTCTGGTGGTCGTCCACAGCGTGGGGAAAGGGCACCAGAATGGCGGCCACACCCGCCGCCATGATTTCCGACACCGTGAGCGCCCCGGCGCGACAGACGATCAGGTCTGCCCAGGCGTAGGCGGCCGCCATATCCTCGATAAACGCATCCACTTTGGCCGCCACCTGATGCTGCATATAGAGCGCAGTGGTCGCGGCCGCGTGACTGTCACCGGTCTGGTGCCAGATATTGGGGCGCCGCTCAGGCGCCATCAGACCCAGGGCTGCGGGCAGGCATTCGTTGATGGCCCGGGCACCCAGACTGCCGCCCAGCACCAGCAGATTGAGCGGACCGCTTCTGGCGCTGTAACGCTGCGCCGGCTCGGGCAGCGCGGCTATGTCGCCGCGCACCGGGTTGCCCACGGCTTCCGCCTCCACACCCTTGAGGGCAAAGGTATCGTCAAAAGCTTCCAGCACGCGGGTGGCGCGGCGCGCCAGCAGACGGTTGGTCGTGCCGGGGATGGCGTTCTGCTCGTGAATCACCAGGGGCTTGCGCAGCAGGCGCGCCGCCAGTCCGCCTGGACCCGAAGCAAAGCCGCCAAAACCCAGAGCCAGATGAATGTTTTCCCGACGCAGCACCACCAGCGACTGCACCAGCGCCCGCAGTATCAGAAAGGGTGCTTTCAGCAAACCCACCATGCCGCGGCCGCGCACACCTTCCACGGACAGGAAGTGCAACTCGATACCCGCCGCCGGCACCAGTCGCGCCTCAAGACCACGACGGGTGCCCAGCCAGGTCACATGGACATTGCGCTCTTGCAGCACTTTCGCCACCGCCAGGGCGGGAAATACATGACCGCCGGTGCCACCAGCCATGATCACGATATTCATATCGGGCGCGCTGTTCATACCGCCTCCCGCGCCTGCAATCGACGCTGCACGGTGGGCGCCGGCGGCACCACCTTCGCCGTCGGCTGCGACTCCCGGGCCACCCGCAACACCAGTGCCACCGCCACACAACTGGCCAGCAGGCTGCTGCCACCGTAGCTGATAAACGGCAGGGTCAAACCCTTGGTGGGCAGCAGTCCCGACGCCACGCCGATATTGACAAAGGCCTGTACGCTGAACAGCACCGCCACCCCCAGCGCCAGCAAGCCGGCAAACAGATTGCCGCTGGCCAGGTTGCCGCGCGCCAGCAACATCATGCGCAGCACCAACCCGGCGAACAGGGCAATCACCAGCAGCGCGCCTATCAAACCGAGTTCTTCCGCAACAATGGCGAAGATAAAATCCGTATGGGCTTCCGGCAGGTAAAACAATTTCTGCACGCTGTTGCCCAACCCCTGACCAAACCATTCGCCCCGCCCGAAGGCAATCAGCGACTGCGTCAACTGATAGCCGGTATTGAACTGGTCGGCCCAGGGGTCCAGGAAAGCAATCAACCGCTGCATGCGATAGGGCGTGGTCACCGCCATCAGCGACAGGGCAGCGGCGGCCAGCGCCAAGAGTGCCGTGAAATGCATCAGCCGTACGCCGACCACAAACATCATGGTCACCACCGTGCCGCAGATCACCACGGCGGCGCCGAAATCCGGCTCCGCCAGCAACAGCGCGGCGATCAACCCCAGCACCGCCATGGGTTTGACAAACCCCTGCCAGCCCGACGCCAAGCGCTCATAGTGACGGGTAAAGAAGCCGGCAAAAAACACCACGGCGGCGATCTTGGCCACTTCCGACACCTGCAAGGTCAGCGGACCGAACACCAGCCAGCGGCGGGCGCCGTTGACTTCGCGACCGATGCCGGGCACCAGCACCACCGCCAGCAATACCAGTGTCAGCAACAGCAGCAACCCGCCATAGTTGCGCCACTTCTCCAGAGGGATACCCAGCACCAGCAGCGCCAGTGCGATACCCAGCAGCTGGTAGACAAGGTGCCGTCGCACAAAGTACCAGGGGTCACCGTAGTTCAGTGCCGCCGTGGCCACCGACGCCGAGGCCACCATGACCAGCCCCGCCAGCATCAGCGCCACCCACAGCACCAACAACCAATGGTCGGTTCTGCCTGCGTAGGACAGGCCGCTCAATTGCATCAGACGCCGGGCGTTCATGACGATAACCCCCGCACGGCGGCAACAAACGCCTCGCCCCGCTGGCGGTAGCCGCTGAACATGTCGAAACTGGCACAGGCCGGCGACAGCAGCACGGCGTCGCCGGGCAGCGCTAGTTGCCGCGCCTGCGCCACCGCATCGTCCATGGTGTCGGCGCGCCGGGTTGTCACCACCGGCTTCAAAACTTTTTCCAGCAAGGGGGCGTCTTCACCGATCAGCACCGCAGCGCGCAGATGCTTTTCCGCCACACCGGCCAACCGGGAGAAATCGCCGCCCTTGCCCTGGCCACCGGCGATCAGCACCAGTTTCGCCGGTTCCCGGGCCAGACCGCGAATGGCGGCCAGAGTGGCGCCCACATTGGTGCCCTTGGAGTCATCAAAAAACTCAACGCCGTCAATTTCCGTGACTTTCTGGCAGCGATGGGGCAGACCGGAAAATTCACGCAACACCTGCAGCATGGCGGCCATCGGCAGGCCGGCGGCGTGGCCGATGGCCAGAGCGGCCAGGGCGTTGTCCAGATTGTGGGCGCCGGACATCTTCAGTTCTTCCACCGGCAGCAATGGCTCGAACTGATAGGCCAGCCAGGTGCGCTCACCTTCATGCAGTATGCCGAAGTTGCCGAACTCCGCCGGCCCGCCAAAACTGATGGGTTTGCTATCCACGGCCAACGGCGGATGGGTGAGCAGATCCTGACGGTTGATTACCATCTGCTGCGCACCGAGGTAAATCCGCTGCTTGGCCGCGTGGTATTCGCGGATGCTGTCGTAGCGATCCAGGTGATCGCCGCTGACGTTGAGTATCGCCGCCACTCTGGCGTTGAGCCGGCCGACCGTTTCCAGTTGGAAGCTGGACAGCTCCAGCACATAGAGCTCCACCGCGTCGTCGAGCAACTCCAGGGCCGGCGTACCCAGGTTGCCACCCACGGCCACGCGCAGACCGGCCGCCGCGGCCATCTCGCCCACCAGAGTGGTGACGGTGCTCTTGGCGTTGGTGCCGGTGATGGCCACCAGCGGCGCCCGGGCGTGACGGGCAAAAAGTTCGATATCACCGATCACCGGCACACCGGTCTGCTCCGCGGCAACAATGGCCGGCGTATTTTTAGGCACGCCGGGGCTGAGCACAATTTCGTCCGCCAACTGCAAGGTGTCCTGCCGCAACTCGCCCAGCTCCAGCGGCACATCCGAAAATTCGCGCTGTATCTGTGCCAGATTAGGCGGGTTGGTTCGGGTGTCCAGCAGCACAAAACGCTCACCGCGGGCAGCCAGAAAGCGGGCCACAGACAGGCCGGTGGCGCCTGTGCCCACTATCGCTCTGGTTCCGCTGGTGGCGATCAATTCACTCACTGATTTGCCCTTTAACCCAATTTCATTTAACCCAATTTCTTTTTAGCGCAGTTTCATGGTGGCCAGACCGAACAACACCAGGATCACGGTAATGATCCAGAAGCGCACAATCACCCGGGGTTCGGGCCAGCCTTTGAGTTCAAAATGGTGATGCAGCGGCGCCATGCGAAAAATCCGCCGTCCGGTCAACTTGAAGGACGCCACCTGCAGAATCACCGATACGGTTTCCATAATGAAAATGCCGCCCATAATGAACAGTACGATTTCATGGCGGGTGATCACCGCAATCACACCGATGGCAGCGCCCAATGCCAGCGCGCCCACGTCGCCCATAAATACCTGGGCCGGGTAGGTGTTGAACCAGAGAAAGCCCAGGCCGGCACCCGCCAAGGCGCCGCAGAAAATCACCAGCTCACCTGTGCCCGGCACATGGGCTATATGCAGATACTCGGAAAATTCCACATGGCCCACCACATAGGCAATGATGCCCAGCGCCGAGCCCACCATGACCGTAGGCATGATGGCGAGCCCGTCGAGACCGTCGGTGAGATTCACCGCGTTGCTGAAACCCACAATCACCAGATAGGCGAACAGAATATAAAAGAGCCCCAGCTCCAGGGCGAAGTTTTTGAAGAAGGGCACAAACAATTGGGTTTCTGCCGGCGAGGCGGCGGTGTAGTAGAGAAACACCGCCGCGCCGACACCCGCCACTGACTGCCAAAAATATTTCCAGCGCGCGGGCAGGCCCCGGGAGTTGGCGTGCACCACCTTGCGGTAATCGTCCACCCAGCCGATGGCACCGAACAGTACCGTTACCACCAGCACCACCCAGACAAAACGGTTGGTGAGATCACTCCACAACAGAGTGCTGATAAAAATGGCGGCGAGAATCAGGGTGCCGCCCATGGTGGGGGTACCGGATTTGCTCAAATGGGTCTGCGGCCCGTCGTTGCGCACCGCCTGACCGATCTGCAGCATATTGAGCCGCCGGATCATCCAGGGGCCCAGCAGCAGCGACATGCCCAGTGCCGTCAACACACCGAGAATGCTGCGCAGGGTCAGGTACTGAACTACCGCAAACCCGCGCAGGTGTTCCTGCAACAATTCGGCCAGCCACAATAACATTATGTTTGTTCTCCGTTTTCTGTGAGCGCCGCCACCAGGGTTTCCATACGGGACGAGCGGGAGCCTTTGATCAGAATGGCAATGTCGGACACCGCTTGCGCTGCGACATCCCGGCGCAACAGCTCTGCCAGTTGCGCGCGATCGGTAAAGTGCCGGGCGTTATCACCGAAGGCCTCGCTGGCCCGGCGGCTCAATTCACCCAGGGTGTAGAGTCGTTGCACGCCGCGCTGCCGGGCATAGTCGCCGAGTTCTGTGTGCAGCGCTTCCGCCCGCTCGCCCAACTCGCCGAGATCACCCAGCACCAGCCAGCCGTTCTCCGGTCGCGAGGCCAGCACATCGATGGCGGCGCGCACCGAACCGGGATTGGCGTTGTAACTGTCGTCGATGACCAGAGCACCATTGAAAGCTCGCTTGTACTGCAGCCGGCCCGGCGGGGGCGCAAAACACGCCAGGCCCCGGGCGATGACCTCGCCGTCGATACCCAGCGCGAGGGCGCAGGTGGCGGCAGCCAGGGCATTGCGCAGATTGTGATCGCCAGCGGCAGGCAGCGTTACCGGCCAACGGCCATCTGCGGCGACCAGAGTGAAACGGCTGCCGTCGGGGGCGCGCTGCACAGCTTCGGCGCGGCAGTCGGCGTCGGCCTTGTCCAGGGAAAAAGTCAGTTGGCGCCACTGCGCCGCTTCGCGCTGAAACCGGGGCGCAAAGGTGTCATCCAGATTGATCACTGCGACGCCGTCTGCCGGCAGTGCCTGATAGATTTCGCCTTTGGCGGCGGCCACACCTTCGATGGAACCGAAACCCTGCAAGTGCGCCGGCATGACGTTGTTGATCAGCGTCACCCCGGGCCGCGCCAGGGCGCAGAGACCGGTGATTTCCCCCGGGCCGCTGGCGCCCATTTCGATCACGGCGTAGCGGTGCTGCGGTGAGAGTTCCAGCAGGGTCAGGGGTACGCCTATGTGGTTGTTGAGATTGCCCCGGGTGACCAGTACCGCCCCCGGCGCCGCCGCTTCCAGAATGCCCGCCAGCAGGGTCTTGACCGTGGTCTTGCCGGAACTGCCGGTGAGTGCCACCAGAGGACCGGAGTAGGCGTCGCGATTGTGCGCGGCGATGCGACCCAGCGCCGCCAGAGTGTCCGGCACCTGCAGTTGCGGCAGCGCGAGCGACGGCTGCGGCACTTCCACCACCAGCGCGCTGGCGCCGCGCTCCCGGGCGTCGGCGAGAAAATTATGGGCGTCGAAGCGTTCGCCGCGCAAGGCGAGAAACACGTCGCCGGGCTGCAGGGCGCGGGTATCGGTACTCAGACGGGTAAAGGCGACGTCGTCGCCGTGCAGTTGTGCGCCGGGCACAACCTTCAGCAACTGACTCAGGTGCAGTGGCGCCATCATGACTGCACCTCCTGCTTTTCCAGGCGTTTTTGCAGACTGAGGCGCGCTTGCTTGAGATCGCTGAACGGCAGCGTTTCGTCGGCAAAAATCTGGTAGTTCTCGTGCCCCTTGCCGGCGATCAGCACCAGGTCTCCGGGGCGGGCCTGCTGGACTGCCAGGTCGATGGCCATGGCGCGGTCCGCCACCACCAGACAGGCGTCGGCGTTGTCCATGCCGCGCACTATATCGGCGGCGATTTTCGCCGGGTCTTCGCTGCGGGGGTTGTCGTTGGTGACGATGACGCAATCGGCCAACTGTTGCGCCAGCGCGCCCATCAGCGGCCGCTTGCCCGGGTCTCTATCGCCACCGCAACCGAACACACACCAGAGACGGCCCCCGGTATGACCGCGCAACGCCTTGAGCGCCTGTTCCAACGCGTCGGGCGTGTGGGCGTAATCCACCAGCACCTGAATATCGGCGCCGACTGTGTCCGCCGTTACCGGCTGCATGCGCCCCGGCGCAGGTTGCAATCGCGGCACGACGGCCAGAATATCCGTAAGCGGTAACCCCTGATCGCCGGCCAGAGCTATTGCCGCCAGCAGGTTGCCGAGATTGAAGGCACCCAGCAGGGACGTGCGCAACTCACCCTGGCCCCAGGGGGTCACCAGGGTGGCTGTGGCACCGTTCATATGGGTACGGCGATTCTTCAGATACAGATCCGCCGCCGGATTGTCCAGCGAGTAGCTCAAACCCTGAACGCCGGCGGGCAGTTGCGACAACAGGCTCGCGGCCCAGCTGTCGTCCAGATTGACAATGGCCCGTCCCAGCTCCTCCACCAACAGCAGTTGCGCCTTGGCCCGGCCGTAGCTGTCCATATCGCCGTGGTAGTCCAGGTGGTCACGACTGAGATTGGTGAACAGGCCGGTATCGAACGGCAGCGCCGCCACGCGCCCCTGAACCAGCGCGTGGGACGAGACTTCCATGGCGGTCAGCATACCGGGCTGTGCAGCGCCGGACGCCAATTCCGCCAGTGCCCGCTGCAGGGTGACGGCATCCGGTGTAGTGAGGCCGGTACTGCGCAGTTTCTCCAGTTGCGGCGCCAGTGGCTCGGCACCGTTCAGCAGGCCGTAACCCAGGGTGCCCACCACCGCCGCCTGCCCTTTGAGCAAGGCAAACAGTTGGGCCAGCAACAGGCTGCAGGTGGTCTTGCCGTTGGTGCCGGTAATACCCACCAGTTGCAACTGGCGACCGGGCTCGCCGTAGAAACGCCCGGCAATGGCACTGACCTGAGTCGCCAGTTCCGGCACGGCAATCACCGGCACACTGTCCTGCCAGCTCAGCCCCTGCCAGTTATCGCCGACTTCCACCAAAGCGGCGACGGCTCCCCTGGCCAGGGCCTCGGGGAGAAACTCGCGACCATCGCGGCTGACCCCAATCAGAGCAATAAAGAGGTCACCGGGAGCCACCTGTCGGCTGTCCAGGGTAAGACCGGAAACCGCAATCTGACCAGCCCGCCCCAGGGGCAAGCCGGGCAGCAGTTGCTCAAGACGCGGCCGATTGTTGGCTTGAACAGAAGCCATCATGACTCCGGCCTCCCCTGCCGCCGCCGCAGTTCGGCGATATTCTCTGCCGCCTGGCGGGGTGGCTCTTCCAGCAGACGCAGGGCGGCTTCGGACACCCGCGAGAACACCGGTGCCGCCACCTGACCGCCGAAGTACTGGCCGCCGCGCGGGTCGTCGATGACGACCACGGTTACGATGCGCGGCTGGTCCGCCGGCGCCATGCCGGCAAACGAGGCGACGTAGCGATCCTCGGCATAGCCGCCGGGGATCGCCTTGTGTACGGTACCCGTCTTGCCTGCCACCGGGTAGTCGGCCGTGCGCGCCCGGTGGCCGGTGCTGTCTGGCCCTACCGCCGTCTGTAGCATGTCCATCATGGTGCTCACCAGCATCCGGTCCACCACCGGCTCGCCAGGGGCCGGTTGCTCCAGCCGCAGCAGCGACACCGGGCGCTTCACACCCTGGTTGGCCAGCACGCCGTAGGCCTGGGCCAGTTGCACTACCGTCACATTCAGACCGTAACCGTAGGCCAGGTTGGCGCGCTGAATGGGCTGCCAGTTGCTGAATGCCGGCAGCATACCCACCCCTTCTCCGGGAAAGCCGGTGCCGGTGCCCTGCCCGAAACCCAGGCGGTAGTACATCTCGCGCATCAGATCCGGGTCCAGTTCCAAGGACAGCTTGCTCATGCCCACCTGGCTGGATTTGGCGATGACGCCGGTCAGATCCAGCACGCCGTAGTTGCTGGGGTCAGTGACGGCATTGCGCCCCAGGCGCAGATAGCCGGGGCTGGTGTCGTAGCGGGTGGCCGGAGAGAATTCACCGGTTTCCAAAGCGGCCATAACCACCAGCGGCTTGACCGTGGAGCCCGGCTCGAACAGATCGGTCAGCGCCCGATTGCGCAGAGCCGCACCGCGCAGATTGGTGCGGTCGTTGGGGTTGTAGGAGGGATAGTTCACCATCGCCAGCACTTCACCGGTGGCGGCATCCAGCATCACCAGAGAGCCGGCCGCCGCCGCATGGGTGCGCACCGCCTCGCTCAGCTCCCGGTAGGCCAGATACTGCAGGCGCAGGTCGATACTCAGGGCCAGATTGCGGCCGGGCCGGGCCGCCTGCAGCAATTGCACTTCCCGGATGGTGCGACCGCGCAGGTCACGCAGCACTTGGCGGGCGCCGCGCTCGCCGGCCAGCCAGGCATCGTAGGCCAGTTCCAGGCCTTCCTGGCCCCGCTCGTCGATGTCGGTAACCCCCACCAAGTGAGCAGCCACTTCTCCGGCAGGATAGTAGCGACGGTACTCTCGCTGACTGTGCACCCCCGGAACATCCAGTGCCAGAATACGCTCGGCATCGTGGGGCGGCAGATGGCGCTGCAGGTACATAAACTCCCGCGCAGCGAAGCGCTGCAACCGGGATTTCAGATCCGCCAGCTCCCAATCCAGCTCCGCAGCCAGAGTCTGGAACTGGCTGTCAGTGGCGGTATTCAGCAACTGGGGGTTGGCCCACAGGGATTGCACCGGCGTACTCACCGCCAGCGGCTCGCCGTTGCGATCGGTGATAACGCCGCGGTAGGCGCTGATGGTTTCGGTGCGCAGGGTGCGTGCCTGCCCCTGCCCCTGCAGGAAAACAAAGCCGCGATCGGCGTGGGGCAGCACCTGCAGTCCGGCAATGCGCCACACCAGCAGCACGGCGAACACCAGCATGCCGAGCGCCACGGCATAAAACCGCCAACGGGGCACTGTCACAGTCTGCGCGCGACTCATGGCCTGACCACCACTACTTGTCCGGCGTCGGGAATCCTCAGGTTCAGCTCATCGGCAGCTATACGCTCCACCCGGCCGTAGGCCGCCCAGGTGCTCTGCTCCAACAGATACTGCCCCCACTCCACCTGCAACTGCGTCGCTTCCCGGCGCAGTATCTCCAACTGATCCACCTGTTTTCGCACCTGATGGGTGGAGGCCACCACCCCCAGTGCCGACACCAGCACACCCAGACAGAGAGACACCAGCAACACCAGGCTGCCGGTGGAAAGGGATATCTTGTCTCTGCCCTGTGCTGTGCTCATCTGTACTCTGTTGTGGTTATGTCATTTTCGCCGGAATCAGCATGAGCTCCTCTGTCGTTATGGCGTCCACCTCATGCCAGCTTCTCCGCCACCCGCATCACCGCACTGCGGGCTCTGGGATTTCTTTTCACTTCCTCTGGACCCGGCTTCAGCGCCTTACCCAAAGCGCGCAACCGGCGGTTGCGCTGGTGATCGGGTATGGGCAAACCCGGTGGCAACCGGTCTCCTTCGGCCTGCTGCCGGATAAACCGCTTGACCATCCGGTCCTCCAGGGAGTGGAAGCTGATCACCACCAATCGCCCCCCAGGGGCCAGCACTTCCACCGCCTGTTCCAAACCCCGTCGCAGCTGTTCCAATTCATCGTTTACCTGTATGCGTATGGCCTGAAACGCCCGGGTTGCCGGGTGCTTGCCCTTCTCCCAGGCCGGGTTGGCCTGCTTCACAATCTCCGCCAACTGGCCGGTACGGGTAATGGGTTGTTCCGCCCGGGCTGCCGCTATGGCGCGAGCCATGCGCCGGGCGAAACGCTCTTCACCGTACTCCTTGAGCACTCGCGCAATTTCCTCCTCGGGTGCGCTGTTTACCCAGTCGGCGGCACTGCTGCCGCAGGTCTGGTCCATGCGCATGTCCAGAGGGCCGTCGTGCAGAAAGCTGAACCCCCTCTCCGGCAAGTCCAGCTGCGGGGACGACACCCCAAGATCCAACAGAACTCCGCTGACTGCCCCGAGCCTGCCACGGGCTTCCACCAAACCCGCCAATTCCGCGAACCCCTCCTGAACCACGTCAAAACGCCCGTCCGTGGCAAACCGCCTCCGAGCCTCTGCCACTGCCTGAGCATCCCGGTCTATGGCCAGCAGACTCCCTCCTGAAGAAAGCCGCTGTAACAACCGACCGCTGTGACCACCGCGACCAAAGGTTCCGTCCACGTAAAACCCATCGTCAGTTGTAAGCAGAGCTTCCACTGCCTCGTCGAGCAATACCGTTGCGTGGCTCCCGTCGCTCACCTGATCAATGCCTCCGCCGTCGCGTCGCTGCAACACCCCTGGGTTCCACAGCCGTCAAAAGGTCAGCGACTGCAGCTCGTCCGGCATGGAGTCACCCGCCGGTTGATCCAGCAGATCGAACCAATGGTCCTCGCTCCACAGCTCCAGTTTGTTGCCCAGCCCCACCAACATCAGCTTCTTGTCCAGACTGGCGTAGGAGCGAAGGGTCGGCGGCACCAGGATGCGACCGTTGCCATCCAACTCCAGAGGGCAGGCGTAGCCAATCAACAACCGCTGTATGCGCCGGGCCGCCTTGTTCAGGCTGGGCAGCGCCTGAATCTGGGGCAGAATCTCCTGCCACTGGGGCTCCGGATACATCAGCAGACAGCGTTCTTCGGTATGAGCGGTCATCACCAAACGTCCGCCACAGGCCTCCACCAACGCATCGCGAACGCGCGTTGGAATGGCCATACGCCCCTTGGCGTCCATATTGATGGCGTGACTTCCGGTAAACACTTTCCCCACTCTTTGAGTTATTGGCCCTGATTCAAGCTATAGATCCCACAAAAATCCACTAATATCCACTTTTTACCACTGAAGCACACTATAAATCCAGCGCCATCAAAGTCAAGCAGCGGTTTGGCAAAATGCAGAGAAAATGCCGGCAACGTTCAGGAAAGCTGTAGGAACATCCAGGAAATGGCTATAGGCCAACAGAAGAAAAAGCAGGGAATCCAC
>JBJHDF010000032.1:0-31574 GCA_050486405.1 Marinimicrobium sp.
GTGGCACCCTGCAGATGGACGAGGTGCAGATCAGCAGCGCGGGCAACCGCGGCATCAATATCCAGACCAACAGCAACGATATGGTGTTCAACGACCTGGACATTCAGGGCGGCACCCGGGCGCTGACCCTGATCCAGAACAGTGGCGAAATCAGCTTTAACAACGGCACCTTCGGCAACACCCTGGATCTGGGCGGCTTCGGCATGCGCATCGAGCAGCAAACGGCCGCGGGCACCGTCAACCTGAACAACATCAATGCCCAGACCCCCAGTGCCAGCACCCTGAGCCTGGCCAACAACAGCGGCACGGTGAACGCCACTGGCGGTACCTGGACCCACTCGGCCACCCAGAGCGTGGTGCTGGTCGATAACGTCAGCGGTGATATCAACATCGGCGCCAACCTGGTGCACACCGGCGATTCGTCCGAACAGGGGGTCGTGACGATCGATGGCACCAGCGGCACTGTGTTGTTCAGTGGCAATATGACCAACAGCAACGGCGCTTATCTGGCGCGCATCGGCAACCTGTCCGCCATCACAGGCGGCAGCATCACCCTGACCGGCACCCTGACCGACAGCAACAGCCGCGGCAGCAGCATCCACAATATCGGTGCCGCGGCAACCGTGACCCTGAATGGTCTGACCACCAACACCACCACCGGCGGCAACCACGGCCTGACTCTGTTGAACATTGCCGGTAACGTCAACCTCAACGGCACCACCAGTCTGAGCAATCTCGGTGGCTCGGGCGTCTTGGCCAACAATATCAGTGGCGCGGTCACCATCAACAATCTGATCGTGGACGGCGCCAATGCCTACGGCCTGCGCGTGGGCAATGCCACCGCCAGCAGCGGCACCTTGACCATCAACGGTGGCAGCATCAATGGCACCACCGACGGCGGCATTCTGGCCAACAACGCCAACCTGTCCCTGAACAACCTGATCCTGGGCGGCAGCGGCGCCCTGGCCAACACCGGCATTGAGGTGGTCAACACCGACGCGGCCAACCGCACAGTCAGCCTCGACAACCTCACCGTGGATGCGCTGGGTCGGGGCATCTACCTGCGCAACACCGGCGCGGGCGATCTGCGTTTGGCGGTGGACGGCAACACGGTCAATGCCGGCACCGGGGCGGGTATGGAGCTCAACGGCACCGCCGGGGCCGGTACCCTCTATATCACCAGCCTGAACGGCAACACCATCGAAACCGGCACTGGCGGCCTGCTGGTGGACGATGCCACCTTCGATGCCAACCCGGATGCGGCGGGCATTCAGCAGGTGGCCGGTGGCAACACCGCCATTGGCGATCTGACCAACACCACCGATATCGATGGCGATGGCCTGTGGCTCAACGATGTGCTGGGCAACATCGGCTTCGGCACCCTGAACATCGGCAACGACGGCGGCACCGGCCTGTACATCCGCGACGCGGACGGCAAGGGCGGCACCTTCAGCTTCGGCAACACCGGTGGCAGCATCAACACCAGCAACGGCACCGCCCTGGATATCGACCCGGTGACCATGGCCTCCACCTTCACCAGCGTCACCTCCACCGATGCGGCCGGTCACGGTGTGCTGATCGATCAGATCTCGGGCACTATCACCATCGGCACCACCACGGTGAACAACGCCGGTGGCAGCGGTATTGTGGTCATCGACTCCGACGGCAATTTCAGCTTCGGCAACACCACTATCGACACCACCGGAAACCATGGGCTGACCCTGAACGGCGCCACGGGTGCGATCAGCTTCAACAACCTGGACATTGAAAATGTCACCAACACCGGTGTGGACTTCGAAGGCTTCAGCGGTATTTTCAATGCCGACACCCTGAACGTGGACGGCGGTGCTACCGCCATCGATCTGACCAATGCCGGTGGCACCATCACTGTGACCAACGGCGGTACATTGCAGGGCTTCTCGGATGTGGGCGTGCAGTTCAGCCGTACCGACGACACGGCCGACACCGCCAATGCCCAGTTCACCTTCGGCGGCGGCAGCATCACCGCCACGGCCAGTGCCTATGTGGTTGATGCCATTGGTCTGGATCCCGCTTCGGGTCTGTACGATTTTACCGGGGTGACCATCACGGGCAACTCGCGCTTTGCGCCCGGGGCGGGCATTGTCGGTGATCTGTTCTTCGTGGCGGCCTCCGCCACCGGCAGCGGCGATGGCAGCAGTACCAACAATCGCGCCGATGCGGCTGCCGCCCAGACCCGGGCCGATACCGGAGATGCCACCACCTTTGTGTTTATCAATGATGGCAGCACCATCGACTTTACCGGCCTGACCAACAACAGCTTTACCCTCAACAACGGTCAGGTGATCAGCGGCTTTGGCAACGACAACAGCTTTGATACGAATATTCCGGTCAATCTGATTGGTGATTTTGGGGCCGGGGAGATCGACGACCCCACCGGTAACGGCGCGGCAATCCTGACCACCAGCGGTGGCAATGTCATCACCCTGGCGGACAACAACCGGCTGTCCCATGTGGATGTCAATGGCGGTGATGTCGCCGTATTTGGCGAAAACTTTACCGACTTTACGCTGAATTCCGTGACTTTCAGCAACCAGACGGACTACCTGTTCGATTTCCGCAACGTGGCCGGCACCATAAGTCTGTCGGGCACCCAGAGTGACGCCGGCGGGCTGCTGTTCGTGGACGGCAGCAGTGCCAGCATCCAGGCGGGCGGTTTTGATTTCAGTCAGCAGAATGCCACCGGCCCGGCTGTGTCCATCGCCAACCAGAGCGGCGGCACCATTCAACTGGGCGATATCACCAGCCAGGGCAGTACCGCTACCCATGTCATATCGGTGCAGGGTCAGACCGGCGGCACCGTGAACTTCGGCGCGGTGGATATTGACGGTTTCGACAGCGCCGGCAACGACGCCGTAAGCCTGGCCGGCAATGGCGCGGTGCACTTCGACAGCCTGGACATTCAGGCGGACGCGGGCCGGGGTCTGACAGCCAGTGGCGGCCTGACCCTGGGCATCGACCAGTCCAATCATATCCACGCCGACGCCGGCCCGGCGCTGAACCTGAACAATGTGGCCATAGCGCCGGCGGGCATCACCTTCGGTTCGGTAGAGGCCAACAACACCGGTCCGGGCAACGACGGCATTCGCCTGCAGAATATCAGCGGCGGCGACCTGCACTTTGATCAGGTGCAGATCAGCAATGCCGGCGCCCGGGGCATAGAGGTGCTGGGTCACAGCAACGACCTGTTCTTCGACAATGTCACCATCAACGGCGGCCAGCGCTACATCACTCTGGCCCAGTCCGCCGGCGATGTGACCCTGTCCAACGCCACGCTCGGTGGGGTGAGCTCTGCCAGCGGTGTCGGTATCAGTGTCGAGGAGCAGCAGGCGGGCAGCACCATCAACCTGAACAACGCCTATGTCACCACAGGCAATGCCTATACGGTGCGCTTCAGCGGCAACAACGCCGGCACCGTCAACGCCACCGGCGGCACCTGGACCCATACGGGCGACAACGGCGTTCTGGACATCCTGGGCGGCAATGCCGACTACACCATCGGCGCCGACCTGGTGCATACCGGTGGCGGCGGCATACTTCCGCTGTTGCAGGTCAATGGCATCTCCGGTGGGGACATTCTGCTCACCGGCAACATGACCAACACCGGCGGCAACCGGCTGCTGGGCATGGGCCATTTTGTCAGTATCTCCGGTGGCGATATCACCCTGACCGGTACCTTGAGTGACACCGGCGGTGTCGGCAATATCTTCCAGGATATCGAAGCGGGCGCCACGGTTACCATCGCCAATGGCCTGACGGTGACCAACAGCAGCGGCACGGGGCTGAGCCTGAACAATGTGGCCGGCACCGTGAACCTGAATGGCACCATCAGCCTGAACAACAGCGCGGTCGACGGGCTGCGGGCCGAGAATCTCAGCGGCAATGTCACGGTAGACGACCTGGTGGTGGATGGTGCCGGTGACAGCGCGGTAAACCTGGATGGCAGCGGCAGTGTCAGCATTGCTGGTCTGGATATAACCAACGCGTCGGGTGCGGGCCTGGTGGCCAGCAATATTACCCTCGGTAGCGATCAGCCCGGCCAGATCCAGGTTCAGGGCGGCCCGGCGCTGAACCTGAGCAATGTGACCATAGCGCTGGCGGGCATCACCTTCGGTTCGGTAGAGGCCAACAACACCGGCCCGGGCAACGACGGCATTCGCCTGCAGAATATCAGCGGCGGCGACCTGCACTTTGATCAGGTGCAGATCAGCAATGCCGGCGCCCGGGGTATAGAGGTGCTGGGTCACAGCAACGACCTGTTTTTCGACAATGTCACCATCAACGGCGGCCAGCGCTACATCACCCTGGCCCAGTCCGCCGGCGATGTGACCCTGTCCAACGCCACGCTGGGTGGGGTGACCTCTGCCAGCGGTGTCGGTATCAGTGTCGAGGAGCAGCAGGCGGGCAGCACCATCAACCTGAACAACGCCGATGTCACCACAGGCAACGCCTACACGGTGCGCTTCAGCGGCAACAACGCCGGCACCGTCAACGCCACCGGCGGCACCTGGACCCATACGGGCGACAACGGCGTCCTGGACATCCTGGGCGGCAATGCCGACTACACCATCGGCGCCGACCTGGTGCATACCGGTGGCGGCGGCATACTTCCGCTGTTGCAGGTCAATGGCATCTCCGGCGGGGATATTCTGCTCACCGGCAACATGACCAACACCGGCGGCAACCGGCTGCTGGGCATGGGCCATTTTGTCAGTATCTCCGGTGGCGATATCACCCTGACCGGTACCTTGAGTGACACCGGCGGTGTTGGCAATATCTTCCAGGATATCGGAGCGGGCGCCACGGTCACCATCGCCAATGGCCTGACGGTGACCAACAGCAGCGGCACGGGGCTGAGCCTGAACAATGTGGCCGGCACAGTGAATGTGGGTGGCACCACCAGCATCGATACTACCGGCGATCACGGATTGACCCTGGAGGGGACCAACGGAACGATCAGTTTTGGCACCCTGAATATCGCAGACGTCACCAACACCGGCGTTGACTTTGAAGGTTTCAGTGGCATCTTTACTGCCAACACCCTGAACGTGAACGGCGGTACAACCGCCATTGATCTGACCAATGCCGGTGGCACCATAACTGTGACCAACGGCGGCACGCTGGAGAACTTTACCGGCACCGGCGTACAGTTCAGCCGCACCGACGACACCAATGACAGCGCCAATGCCCAGTTCATCTTCGGCGGCGGCAGCATCACCGCTACCGGCGGCGCCTTTGTGATGGATGGTATCGGTCTGGATGAGACGCTGGGCAGCTACGATTTTACCGGGGTGACCTTCAGTGGTCCTTTCCGCTTCCCGCTGGCCGGTGGCGCCGTGGGCGATCTGTTCTTTGTCGCCGCCAACGCCACCGGCGATGGCAGCGGCAGCAGTATCAGCAACCGCGCTTCGGCGGCGACGGCGCAGACCCGGGCCGATACCGGTTTGTTGACCACCTTTGTCTTTATCAACGACGGCGACGCGGTGGACTTCGTCAGCCTGGGCGCAGACGGCTTTACCCTGAACGACGACCAGGTCATCAGCGGCTTTGGCAATGACAACAGTTTTGGCCTGGATGTGCCGGACAATCTGATTGGCGACTTTGATGACCTGCAGATCGAGGATCCGGGCAATGGCGCGGCCGATCTGGTCAATACCGGCGGCAGCACGGTCACCCTGGGCGATGGCAACGAGATCGGCAACGTCAATCTGGCGGGGGGCACCAATCTCATCAATGGTGACAGCTTCACGGACTTCACGCTGGATGGCGTCACTTTGGCCGGCGCCACCAACACCCTGTTCAATCTGATCAACCCGGCCGGCACCATCACCCTGGTAAACCTGGGTCTGGGGGCTTTCTCCGGCGGTATTGCCAATATCAGCGGCTCCGCCGTGGATATCGATCTGTCGTCGCTGACGGTGAATGCCGGCAATCAGGGGCAGCGGCTGGTGACCATCAGCGGGCAAACCGGCGGCACCATCTCCTTCGGTGATATCACCAGCGCCGGTCAGGGTGCCGGTGCCAACGGCATCATTCAGGTCACCGGTCAGACCGGGGGCAATCTCAATTTCGGTGAGGTGGCGATCACCGGCTTCAACAGCAGCGGCAACACGGCGGTGAGTCTGGCCGGCAGCGGCGGTACCGTCAGTTTCGATGCCTTGAGCGTGGGGGCGACCCAGGGTGGCGGCCTGTCCGCTTCGGGTATCGGTCTCGGCATAGGCGCCTCCGCCCAGCTTCAGGCTCAGGGCGTGGCGGCGCTCAATCTGTCCAGCGTTACCGTGGCCGGCGGCATCAATCTGGGTCCTGTGTCCGCCGCTGGTGTCGCCGTTCCCGGTGTCTCCCTGCAGAACGTCACCGGCAATGTCAGTCTCGGCGCCACCTCGGTCAACTCCACCGGCGCCGGCGTGGTGCTGAACGGCAACACCGGCGCCTACAGTTTCGGCAGTCTGTCGGTGACCAACTCAGGCGGCACCGGAGTGTCCTTCACCAACTCGGGCACGGTCACGGTGCTGGGCTCCGGCAGCCTGTCCTCAGGCAACCAGACAGCGCTCAATGTGGCCAACACCACCATCGGCGCCGGTGGGCTGAACTTCCAGTCCATCACATCCACCGGCGGCAGTGCCACAGGCATCATTCTCAACAATACCGGTGCCGGCACTCTGACCGTAACCGGCACCGGAACGGCGGGCAGCGGCGGCACTATTGGCAACAAAACCGGCGCCAATGGATCCACCACGACCGGTGTGGGCGTCTCCCTGAACAACACCGGCCCGGTGCACCTGAACTGGATGCAGATGAATGACTTTGACAACTACGGTATCTACGGCGTCAATGTCAACGGCTTCCAGTTCAACAACTCGGTGATCAGCGGCACCAGCGGCAACAGCGCCGCAGCGCCGCAAAACGAAGGGCCTATCCGCTTCAACAACCTCACCGGCCAGGCGCTGATCAGCAACTCTTCCATCGGCGGCGGTTTCCGGGACAACTTCCAGTTGCACAACAACAGTGGCGTATTGAACCGGCTGGTCTTTGACAATGTCACCTTTGGTGGCATGAGTACCGCCGAGGGCAACGACAGTGTGTTTATCGGTGCCTCCGGCACCGCCACGGTAAATGTCACGGTGCAGGACAGCGTCTTCACGTCGGCCCGGGGCGATATCTTCCAGATGACCGCAGCCAGTTCCGGCGGAGCCGATCTGCTGTTTACCGGCAATGCCATTTCCAACAACCATCCGGAGATTGCCACCGGTGGTGGCGGTTTAACCATTACCGGCGGTGACAACAGTCTGTTTACTCTGGATATCAATAACAACACCTTCCGGGATTCCATGGGTCACGCCGTGCTGATCGTCAAGGATATCGGTACCGGCAGTCTGGTCGGCTCCTTTGCCAACAACACCATTGGCGTGGCGGGTGTGAACAATTCCGGGTCGCTGGAAGGCGGTGGCCTGTACGTCCGTCACAACGGCGGTGGTACCATGACCATGGAGATACTGAATAACTCGGTTCACCAGTACAACAACAGTGGTATCAATATGCAGGCTGGTGCGGGTGTGGCGCAGAGTGGCATTTTCAATCTGGTGGTGACGGGCAACACCATTTCCAACCCCGGCAACAACCCGGCGATTGGCTCAGCCCAACAGGGCCTGCACCTCAATAGTGGTGTAGACCCGGGCGATGCTTTTCAGGTTTGCTTTGATGCCCAGAATAACACCATGACCAACTCGGGCCGCAATGGTGGCGTCGACGCTCGCCTGCGTCAGCGTCAGAATTCCAC
Organism: Marinimicrobium sp.; assembly: GCA_050486405.1. Taxonomy (GTDB): domain Bacteria; phylum Pseudomonadota; class Gammaproteobacteria; order Pseudomonadales; family Cellvibrionaceae; genus JBJHDF01. The sequence continues at coordinate 7,817 of JBJHDF010000032.1, forward strand.
GGTGCAGTTACCCGGCTATGGCGGAGGCGCCACGGATACTGCCGCAGTGCAGAGCTATCTGGAAGGCCGCAATGTGACGCCCTTTACCGGCGCTCACGCGTGGGTTTCCACCGGGTTCAGCGGTGGCGGCGCTTGCCTCTGATGGCCGGGGCAGGCATTGTGATGAAGTGATCGAGGGGCAGGACAGGCGGCTCACTCCGAGCCGCCCCTGCAACATACTGATAACAGACTGGAGACAACGGCATGGCGGAACCTTTTCTTGCGGAAATACGGCTAATGAGTTTCAACTTCGCGCCCAAGGGGTGGGCTCTGTGCAACGGGCAGTTATTGCCCATCAATCAGAACCAGGCGCTCTTCGCCCTGCTGGGCACCACCTTTGGTGGCAATGGGCAGACCAATTTCGCCCTGCCGGATTTTCGCGGCCGCACGCCGATTCACGTCGGCAACGGACATACCCTGGGCGAGCGCGCCGGCTCGGAGTCGGTAACCATCAATGCTCAGCAGATGCCCACGCACACCCATGTGATGTCCGGCTCCAGCGCGTCCTCGGGCGGCAACAATTCGCCAGTGGGGCGGGTGCTGGGGGGCGCCAACAATGCCTATCAGACCCCCCAAAGTCTGACGGCCATCAATGCCGGTACGGTTACTCAGACAGGGGGTTCACAACCCCACAACAACATGCAGCCCTTTGGGGTGCTGAACTACTGCATTGCCCTGCAGGGCATTTTCCCGAGCCACAACTAGGAGAAAACCAATGGCACAACCCTATATTGGTGAATTACGCATGTTTGCCGGTAATTTTCCCCCGAATGGCTGGATGTTTTGCGAGGGTCAGTTGCTGCCTATTGCAGAAAATGACGTCCTGTTTACATTGATCGGCACCACCTATGGCGGCGACGGAGAAACCACCTTCGGCCTGCCCGACCTGCGGGGCCGGATTCCCGTTCATCAGGGAACCGGCCCCGGGGGAACCTCCTACATCATGGGGCAGACGGGCGGTACCGAAACGGTTACTTTGACCAGCCAGCAAATCCCGTCTCACAGCCACCCGCTGCTGGCATCCACGGTCAGCGGCAACCAGATCAGTCCCCAGAATCATGTGCCGGCCAATTCGCCCAATATCGCCTACTACATCAATGATCCACCGGATGGCAATATGAGCGCGTCAGCTATCGGTCAGGTTGGCGGCAGTCAGCCCCACAACAATGTGCAACCTTTCCTGTGCATCAACTTCATTATTTCGCTGTTCGGGATTTTCCCCAGCCAGACCTGACAGGAGCCCAGACAATGGCCGATCCATTTGTTGCCGAAATTCGTATTTTCCCCTTCAACTTCGCGCCCAAGGGCTGGGCCTGGTGCGACGGGCAGTTGATGCCCCTTTCCCAGAACACCGCCCTATTTTCCCTGTTGGGCACCGTCTATGGTGGGGATGGCAAGTCCACCTTTGCCTTGCCGGATCTGCAGGGGCGGGCGCCCATGCACCCGGGCCAGGGACCGGGTTTGTCACTGCGGGACCTGGGTGAAATGGGCGGTTCCGAGACGGTGACACTGCTGGAAAGCGAGATGCCAGCCCACTCACACACGCTGCGGGCGGCAACACAGGATGATGCCGAAGTTCACGTGCCGGGTCCGAACACCAGTCTTGCCCCCTCTACGGGCGGTGTACTGTACCAGAGCAGCGGCAACACGCAGATGTCGCCACAGGCGCTGGCTCCGGCCGGAGGCGACCTGCCCCACAACAATATGCAGCCCTATATTACCTGCTATTTCTGCATCGCCCTGCAGGGGATCTTCCCGGCCCGGCCATGAGCGCGATCGACGCGAAGGCACTGGCGCTGCGTCCGGAGACGGAAGCCGACCTGGCGTTTCTGCGTGAGCTTTACGCCAGTACGCGCTGGGAAGAACTGGCGGTCACCGGGTGGCCGCCAGAGCAGATAGAGGCCTTTCTGCGCATGCAGTTCGAGGCTCAATATCGTCACTATCAGCTGCATTACGCCGACGCCAGCTTCGATATCATTCTCTGCCGGAGCGAGCCCGCAGGACGGCTCTATGTGCATCGCGGCAAGAAGGAAGTGCGCATCGTCGATATCTCACTGCTGCCGCAATGGCGGGGTCGGGGCATTGGCAGCTTTTATCTGCGACAGTTGATTGCCGAAGCCCGTGACTCGGCACTGCCGGTGGGTATTCACGTTGAACGCAACAACCCGGCGCTGGGGCTGTACCGGCGCCTGGGGTTTGCAACGCGGGAAGACAAGGGTATCTATCTATATCTGGTGCGCCCGGTTGATGCGGCTGTTACGGAGCTGGACGATTGAACACGGACTCGTATTCCACCTGCTCGCCCTGTTGCGTCACGGGGACGATAAACAGCGAGAGATCGCCCAGGGTCTGGTGACTGACGGTGTAGGTCGCCTGGGGCAGCGGCGGCGCCGGGCCCTTGAACATCAACGCAAAGCACTCGTATCCCGCCCCGGGCGGTGTGCGCGTTTCCACGGATGCCAGAGTCAGATCCACAGCCACAGGCTCTTTTATCGGGAAGATACTACCGGTATGCTGTTGAAAGGTTTCCAGGGATACTTGGGTCATGAATTCTTCTCCTGTCCGGACCGCCATGCTAACAGAAGCTGTCTTTAAACGGGCGCATTTCCGCGATGTTTAACCTCTCCCGACTGTTCAATAGCCGCGCCGAACATATTGCCGCCATTGATCTCGGTTCCAACAGCTTTCACCTGATCATTGCCCGCTGGCACGACAACCAACTCACCCTGCTGGACCGCCTGCGCGAGCCGGTGCGTCTGGGTTGGGGGTTGGGAGAAGACGGCAGTCTGGATCAGGCGTCCCGCGACCGGGCGCTGGCCTGTCTGGAGCGGTTCGGTGAGCGCCTGCGCGAGTACCCGTCACGCAGCGTGCGGGTGGTGGGCACCAAGACGCTGCGCAGTATCACTGACGCCAGCGAATTTCTGCGCGAAGCCCGGGAACGCCTGGGCCATCCGGTGGAAATCATTTCCGGCGAAGAAGAGGCGCGCCTGATCTATCTGGGTGTGGCTCACGGCGTGGCGCCGGGAGAGGGGCGGCGGTTGCTGGTGGATATCGGCGGCGGCAGCACCGAAGTCATTCTGGGGCAGGGCATGGAGCCACAGCTCAAGGAAAGCCTGAATATGGGCTGCGTGGCTCTGACCAAGGCCTGGTTTGCCGATGGCAGGGTGAGTGACAAACTGATCAAAAAAGCCCGTACCGCCTGCCTGCAGGAAGTGGCGCCGATCGTTGATGAGTTCACCGACCTGGGGTGGCAGGAGGTGCTGGGTGCTTCCGGTACCATCAAGGCAGTGGCCAGGGTGTGCGAATCGGCCGGCTGGAGCGATGGCACCATTACCCTGGAGTACCTGGAGCGTATCGTTCAGTTATACCGTGAGCACGGCAAAACAGACCTTAAACTGGGTGGGGTATCGGAGGATCGGGAGCCGGTCTTTCTGGCGGGTGCTATTGTGCTCGCCGCACTGTTTGAAAGCCTGCAGATCGAGCAGATGGCGGCTGCAGAATGGGCGCTGCGCGAGGGTCTGCTCTACGACCTGAAAGGGCGCCTGGAGAACCACGACATCCGCCAAGCCAGTGTGGATGCGCTGGCGCGTCGCTTTCACGTCAACGAGGAAAAGTCGCAGCGGGTGGAACAGACCGCTCTGGCGTTACTGGAGCAGGCGGCCGATGACTGGGCGCTGGCGCCGGAAGAGGCTGGCAAACTGCTGACATGGTCAGCCCGGCTTTACCCGGTGGGACTGGATATCGCCCACAGTGACTATCACAAACACAGCGCCTATATTGTGCAGCATGTGGATCTGGCGGGTTGCTCGCGGGCGGAGCAAGCCCAGTTGGCCGCGCTGGTATTGGCTCATCGCAAGCGTTTTCCGGTGAAGCAGTTTCCCGAGGGAGATACGGATCTGCTCAGGCTGGCGATATTGCTCAGGCTGGCGGTGATACTGAACCGCGGACGAAAAAGAGACGGCTTGCCGGAATTCTCGTTTCAGGTCAAAAAAAACAAGTTGAGCCTGGGCTTTCCCGAAGGCTGGCTGGAAGCCAATCCCCTGACCCAGGCCGACCTGGAAACCGAAGCCCGATATCTGGAGGATATTGGTTACAAGCTGTTGTTGAGTTAGTGCTCAGGTTTCGGAGTTCAGCGGCTTCGGTATGGCACAAGCCTGGGCCGGGGATGCCCTTCCGGGACCGTACTCAGCACGACTGTATGGAAGCAGGAGGTAGGGCGACGCAGGATGCCAAAGCCGAGGGATGCTGTGTCCGAGCCCCCGAGCGGAGCGGTATAGACTTTACGGCGTGTCCCGCTGCCTAAACCGCTCCGCTCGGGCCCAGGGTCGGGCTCCAAATATCGAAGTCCGAAACTTGTGTTAGAAGTGTCTGGCCGCCCAGCGTTCCAGCAAAAGCGCCTGTGCATCTATCGGCGTTTCGCCTTCTTCCGGCTGCAGGTGAATGTAGCTGCCGTCCTCCTGCAGTAGCCAGGCGTGCGTGTTGTCATCCAGATAGGCGTGGAGGTCTTCCATGATGCGCTCCCGGATCTTCTTGTTTCTGACGGGGAAGCAGGTCTCCACCCGGTGGAACATATTGCGCATCATCCAGTCGGCACTTGAACAGAACAGCTCGGGTTCTCCGTTATTTTCAAAGTAGAAGACCCGGGTGTGTTCCAGAAAGCGGCCCACAATGGAGCGCACCTGGATATTTTCCGACAGGCCGGCAACACCGGGCCTGAGTTGGCAGACGCCGCGCACTATCAGATCGATTCTCACCCCTGCCTGGGATGCCGCGTACAGTTCATTGACAAGCTCCTCCTCATAAAGCGCATTCATTTTGGCGATGATACGGGCGGGTTTCCCCTGTTCCGCCAACTCTCTTTCGTTGCGGATTCTGCGCAGCATGCCCTTGTGCAGGGTAAAAGGGGCGTACAGCAGCGCATCCATCTTGGATGCCTTTCCCATGCTGCTCAACTGGAGAAAAATACGGTAGACATCTTCGGTGATTTCCTTGTCGCAGGTCATCAGGCCGTAGTCGGTATACACCTGGGTGGTTTTTGGGTGGTAGTTGCCGGTGCCCAGATGCACGTAGTAGCGCAGCTTGCTGGATTCCCGGCGGGCCACCAGAGCCATTTTGGCGTGGGTCTTGTAGCCCACTACACCGTAAATAACGTGTATGCCATAGCGCTGCAACCGCTCGGCCAGCAGCACGTTTTCCTCCTCTTCAAAGCGTGCGCGCAACTCGACAATGGCGGTGACTTCCTTGCCCGCCTTGGCGGCAGTGACCAGTGCCTCTACAACCGGAGAGTTGGCGCCGGCTCGGTACAGAGTCTGCTTGATGGCCAGAACGTGGGGGTCAGTCGCCGCCTCGCGCAGAAAGTCGACCACCGCCTGGAACGAATCGAAGGGGTGGTGCAGCAGCATATCCTGCTTGGCGATGGCGTCAAAATAGCTGTTGGACCGTTTCGGCAGCTTGGGCATGGCCTGGACAAAAGGCGGAAAATAGTAGGCCCCATCCCGGACCAGGTCGAACAGATCGGAAAGCCGGTTCAGGTTGATGGGGCCATTGATGCGGTAGAGGTCGCGTCGATTGATTTCACAGCGTTGCAGCAAAAATTCTTCCAGTTCTTCGGGCATGCCTGTGGCCACTTCGAGGCGCACTTCGTCGCCGTACTGGCGGTAGGCCAGTTCGCCCTGCACTGCGCGCAGCAGGTCGTCGGTTTCCTCTTCATCGAGAAATATATCGGAGTTGCGGGTCAACCGGAATTGGTAACTGTCGATCACCTTCATGCCAATAAAGATTTCTGCCATGAAGTAGTGGATGATCGAGGACATAAAGACAAAGCAGCGGCCTTCGCCGGTCAGTTCGCCCGGCAGCTCGAGTAAGTGTGGCAGTGACCGGGGAACCTGCACTATAGCGCGGCCTGAGTTGCGGCCAAAGGCATCCTTGCCGTCCAGCTTGACGATAAAGTTCAGGCTTTTATTGAGAATGCGAGGGAAGGGGTGAGCCGGATCAAGCCCGATTGGGCTGAGCACTGGGAGCACATCGCTTTCAAAATAGTCCTTCAGGTATTTGACCTGCTGGGAGCTCCACTCGTCCCGGCGCAGAATACTGAGGCCGTTCTGGCGCAACAGCGGCAGCAGATCGCTGTTCAGCAACTCATAGTGTTCTACCACCAGTTGGTGCGCGCGCTGCGATATTTCCGATAGCGTCTGCTCGTGTGTCAGCCCGTCGGGTCCTGGCGTGGAGGCCGCGCCCAACTCCAGCATCTCCACCAGGCCGCCCACCCGGACCTCGAAGAACTCGTCCAGGTTGGTGGAGAATATACACAGAAAGCGCAGCCGTTCCAGTGGCGGCAGGGACAGATCCCGTGCCTGATAGAGCACCCGTTTGTGGAACTCCAGCAGGCTCAGTTCCCGGTTGAAAAACGCCGACGACACCGCGCAGCTCCTGTTGATCATGGCAGGGAATCCAAGTGTATGGCAGTAATGTTACAGTCTGGTGACCAACCCCGGACGTTGGTTGCCGGCCCCGTTGGAGCAGTATAGCAGGTGGTATGGCTGCGGATCAGTGGTCTGAGATAACGCAGTTTCGCCCCTTGGCCTTGGCCTGATAGAGTGCGTGGTCCGCCCGCTTCAGCGCGCTTTCGTAGCTGTCATTGGCGCGCAGGTGGGTAAGTCCGATGCTAACAGTGACGCGCAGTGGCTTGTCTGAAGTCTCGAATAGATGTTGTTCCACGGCGGTGCGTACTTTCTCCGCCAACTGTTTGCTGTTTTTGCGGCCCTGGGTCGAGCAGAGCAGAACGAACTCCTCGCCGCCCCAGCGACCCAGGTGGTCGCTGTGGCGGATGCAACTGCGAATCAGGCGGGAGATTTCCGTCAGTACCCGGTCGCCGGTGTCGTGGCCGCAGTGATCGTTGATGCGCTTGAAGTGATCGATATCCAGTAGCATCAGGCAGATGCCCTTGCGGGTTTCCTCGTTGGCGAATATGCCTTCGGCGATCTGCGCGATACCGGCGCGATTGTAGAGCAACGTCAGTGGGTCGGTAATGGATTTACTCTTGTAGACTTCGGCGCGAATGCGCAGCTTGATGAATTCACTGCGGAAGTACAGGACCAACAGCAAGCACATTACATAGAGGCTGTAGGCCCACCATGTGCGCCAGGGCGGCGGAACTATGGTGATGGCCAGAGTCTGACCTTCTACCCATACCTCGCCGTCCAGGCTGGCGCGGGTGCGGAAAGTGTACCGGCCCGGGCTGATATTGGTATAGGTGGCGGTATTGCTGCGGCCAATATTGTTCCAGTCCCGGTCGAAGCCTTCCAGCTTGTAGCTGTATTGCACCGAACTGCTGTTGCGGTAATTGAGCGCGGCAAAATCAAAGGAAAACATGGTGTCGCGATAGTCCAGGCGCAGGTCGTTGGACAGTGAGATGGCCCGCTTCAGGGTTTTACCTTCGGGATCAATGGGCACCTCCTCGTTGAGAACCCGAAAGTGGGTAATCAGCACCGGGAAATGTGAGTCGGTGGCGCCCAGGTCATCGGGGTGCAGTACGGTCAGTCCTTCGGCGCTGCCAAAATACAAATGCCCAGAGCTGGCACTGAAGCTGGCGTCCCGATTGAAATGACTGCCCGCCAGGCCATCTTCCCGGCTGAATGTGGTGACTCTCATGGTGTCGTGTTCGATACGCGCCAGCCCATTGGCGGTGGCCAGCCAGATATACCCGTATTCGTCCTCTACTATGCTGGCGATGTTGGACGAGGGGAGACCGTCCTGAATATCCAGATAGCGAAAGCTGCCACTGCCGTGGTCGTAGATGTTGACACCGCGGTGCTGGGTTCCCACCCAGACCCACTGGCGGCTGTCTTCGAAGATGGACCTTATGTTTTTGCTGGAGGTGGCGTTGGCGGCGCCGGTTTCATAGGGAAAGTGAAAAAAGGTTTCCGTCTCCGGGTCGAAGGCGTCGAGCCCGGTAAAGGTGCCCAACCAGAGGCGCCTGTCGCTGATTTCCCGGATGGCGGAAATGAAGTTTCCGGAAATCCCGTTGGGGTCGTCGGGGTCGTGGCTGAAGTGGGTAAAGTTATCGCTCTCGCGGTTATAACGGGCCAGACCGGCGGTTTCGGTACCGATCCAGACACGCCCCTGACTGTCCAGGGTGATGTCCCAGATAAACAGGCACTGGATGCTGTTGGGATCTGTATCGTCGGGGCGGTAGCGGTGGAAGATACCCGTTTCGGGGTTGAACCGGTGCAGACCGCCGGCCCAGGTGCCGATCCAGAGTTGCCCGTCGATATCCTCGGCGATGGCCAGCACGGGGTTGCCGCCCAGCGCTTCCGGGTTGGACGGATCGCTGAGGTAGCGGCGAAACTCGCCGGTTTTTGGGTCAAGGGCGTTGAGGCCGCCTTCCGTGCCCACCCAGATGGTCCCGTCCCGGCTTTCCCGCACACGCAGTATGGCATTGTGGCTGAGGCTGGTGTTATCTCCGGTGCGACTCAAAAAATGCTGGAAGGCCTGGGTGCTGCGATTGTAAAAATTTACACCGGAGGGGAAGGCCCCTATCCACAGGTCGGAGTTGCGGTCTTCGTATACCACTCGCAGTTGATTGGAGAGAGGGCTGTTGGGGTCGAGGCGGGAGTGCAGGTAGTGATGAAAACTCTGGCTGTGTTCGTCATAGCGGGCGAGTCCGCCCTGATCCAGTGCCGCCCAGATGATTCCTTCGCTGTCCTCTGTGATATCCCAGACGATGCCACTTTTCAGATCGGGTTTGTCGCCGTTGGTGTGGCGAAACTGGATCACCTTTCCGGATGGGCGATGAATCCGGGTAATACCATTGCTGTAGGTGCCCAGCCAGGTATGATCGCTGCTGTCGTGGAGGATATAGCGCACGCTGTTGCTCAGCAGCGAGTCGGGGGCAGAAGCGTCGTGTAACAGGTACCGGAATTGACGGCTTTGCGGATTGAAAACGGCAACGCCCATACCGGCCGTGGCCAGCCATGCGTTGCCGTCGGGGTCTACGGCAATATTGCGGATCTGCTCAGCGTTGGGTGCTCGAGGGATGGGCGGGCGGGGAAAGTAAACGCTCATGGCAGTACGCTGGGGATTGATGACGTAGAGGCCGCGAAAGGCGCCCACATACAGGGTGTTGTCCGCACCCACGGCCAGGGCCGAAATGGCCTCCGTTTCGAAGGTGACGCCGCCGAGAGAACGTATGTGGGTAAAATCGTCGGTCTGGCTGTTGTAACGCGCCAACCCCCCTTCAGTGGCGGCCCAAAGCACGCCGTCGTGGTCCACCGCAAGATACCAGACGTAGCTGGCGGGAAGCGTACCGGTCTGTCGGGGGTCGGCCTGGTAGAGGCGGATCTGGCGGCCGTCGTAACGGCCCAGGCCGTTTTCCGCTCCCATCCAGATGAAACCTTGAGAATCCTGGACAATGGTGTTTATGCCACCCATCTGGTGGATGGCAGCGTCAGTTGGGCTGAAAGGTGTTTCAAAACGGATATCAGGCGCCTGAGCCAGAGTCGCGTTGCCAGCGACCAGTGACAGCAGCACTAGCAGAGCTGATGCGAAGTGCAGCAGAGGCGGAGTGGTAACCGGCTGGGTGCGACGGGTAGCTGCCATGAAATTTCTCGGTGGCGCCTCCTGCTGGGAAACCAAAGATCGACATCTTCAGGATAGTCAACGAACCACGGCGGCACATCCTTTTTTTGGCGCTTGTAGCGCACCCTCGCCAGCGACGGCCTCCGGCGTGCGCGCCAGCGCCCAAACCTGGATGTCGTCGGCGCCCGCCTCACTGAACAGGCGGGCGAGTTGCCGCAGTGTCGCGGTGGTGGTGACCACATCGTCCACTAGCGCCAGGCTTTTGCCCGCCACTATGTCCCGGGCGCCGGGAGTCAGCACAAAGGCCCCGCGCAGGTTGCGCTGGCGTTGTTGGCGGCCGAGCTTCTGCTGATTGGCTGTGGCTCGGCGCCGCCGGCACAGGCGGCTATGCACCGGCACCCCAAGCGCCCGACCCAGGGGCAGAGCCAGTTCCTCCGCCTGGTTGAAGCCCCGCAGCAGCCGCCGGGACCAGTGCAGGGGCACAGGGACAATGAGATCCGGCAGGTTGTCGCCCTGGTGCAGTACATGGTCGCGCAGCAACTGCGCCAGCAGTCGACCGCAGGTCATCTGCCGGCGGTATTTGAACCGGTGCAGCAAGCGATCCAGGGGATGACCGTAAACGTAGGGAATCAGGCTGCGGCTGAAGGGCGGTGGCCGATGGAGGCAGTGGCCGCAACTGCCGGCATCCACCGCCAGTGGCAGTGAGCAGACCTCGCAGTGGCCGCTGGGCAAGTGGGGCAGATCCAACAGGCAGCCGGCGCAGATCAGTTCGCCGTTCAGGGTTTCGCCGCACAGCAGGCAGTGGCTGGGCAGCAGGCGATTGCCTAGACGGCGCAACTGGCGAGTGATGGATTCAAAAGACGGATTGGAGAGCAGGGACATGGACGCAAAACTCCTTTTTCGCGTTGTTGTGGCTATATGTTGTGGCAATTTTGGACGTTTGCCGGGCTGCTGTCAAAACCGGAGCTGTTAACCTCGGCTGACGTTTTTGGTTGACAGCGGCATCCCGGGCGCTAAGATGGAGCTTTCTGCTCACTCGCTCGGGAATTGCCCATGTCCGCCACCGCTTCCGCCACCCGTCATGACTGGCGTCGGGACGAAATCCAGGCCCTGCTGGATCTGCCCTTCAACGACCTTCTGTTTCAGGCCCAGACGGTGCACCGGCAGCACTTCAATCCCAACGAGGTCCAGGTCAGCACCCTGTGTTCCATCAAGACCGGTGCCTGCCCGGAAGACTGCGCCTACTGCCCCCAGTCCGCCCGCTACGACACCGGGCTGGAGCGGGAAAAACTGATGGCGGTGGAGCAGGTACTGGCTGAGGCCCGGGCCGCCCGGGACAGCGGCGCCAGCCGCTTCTGCATGGGCGCCGCCTGGCGCTCGCCCAAGGCTCGGGACATGCCCTACGTGGTGGACATGGTCAGGGGCGTCAAGGCACTGGGTCTGGAGACCTGCATGACTCTGGGCATGCTGGAGGATCATCAGGCGCGGCAACTGGCCGAAGCCGGGCTGGACTACTACAACCACAATCTGGACACCTCGCCGGAGTACTACGGCGAGATCATCACCACCCGCACCTATCAGGACCGGCTGGATACCCTGGACAATGTGCGCAAGGCCGGCATCAAGGTCTGCTGCGGCGGCATTGTCGGCATGGGCGAGGACAGCCTGGATCGCGCCGGCCTGCTGCAGCAGTTGGCCAATATGCCCCAGCACCCGGAATCCGTGCCCATCAATCTGCTGGTCAAGGTCGCCGGCACGCCGCTGGCGGACGAGGCGGAGCTGGACCCCTTCGATTTCATCCGCACCATTGCCGTGGCCCGCATCCTGATGCCCACGTCCCACGTGCGTCTGTCCGCCGGTCGCGAGAACATGAACGACCAGATGCAGGCCCTGGCGTTTCTGGCCGGTGCCAACTCCATCTTCTACGGCGAAAAACTGCTGACCACGCCCAACCCCGAAGCCAACAAGGACATGCAGTTGTTCCAACGCCTGGGTATCAGCCCCGAGCGGCGCGAGTTGCACAGTGAGGAACTGGAGCGCGACGCCGCTGTGGCCGAGGCCCTGCAGGAGGCGGGCAACGACCGCTTTTTCTACAATGCCGCTAAGCCCGGCACTGCCAAGAGCAGCGCTGCCCCCTAGCGGCGTCTGCGGTGAGCACGGTGTCCCCCATGGATCAGATTCTGGCCCCGGCACTGGCCGAGCGCCGCGCCGCCGGCCTCTACCGCCAGCGGCGCCTGCTGGGCTCTCCGCAGTCGGCCCAGGTGATCCTGGACGGCCGCGAACTGATCGGTTTCTGCAGCAATGATTACCTGGGCCTGGCGGCCCACCCGGACGTGGTGGCGGCGCTGGCCGACGGCGCGGGTCGCCTGGGTGCCGGCAGCGGCGCCTCCCACCTGATCTGCGGTCACTCGTCCGAGCACCACGCCCTGGAAGAAGAGCTGGCGGCCTTCTGCGGTCGGGAGCGGGCGTTGCTGTTTTCCACCGGCTATATGGCCAATCTCGGCGCCGTGTCCGCCTTGGTGGGGCGTGGCGACGCCGTGTTCGAGGATCGTCTCAACCATGCCTCGCTGCTGGACGCCGGCCTGCTCAGTGGTGCCCGTTTCCGCCGCTACGCCCACGCCGATGCCGCCGTCCTGCAGCGGCAACTGGCTGACAGCGACGGACGGCGCAAACTGGTGGTCAGCGATGGCGTTTTCAGCATGGACGGCGATCTGGCCCCCTTGCCGGAACTGTGTCGCCTGGCCGCCGAGCAGGGCGCCTGGTTGATGGTGGACGACGCCCACGGTTTTGGTTGCCTGGGTGCCAGCGGTGGCGGCTGTGCCGAGCACTTCGGCCTGTCCCAGTCGCAACTGCCGGTACTGGTGGGTACCCTGGGCAAGGCCTTCGGCACCGCCGGTGCCTTTGTCGCCGGCAGCGATACCCTGATCGAGACCTTGATCCAGTTTGCCCGCACCTATATCTACACCACCGCCCTGCCGCCGGCGGTGGCGGCGGCCACCCGGGTCAGCCTGCGGCTGTTGCAGCAGGAGGGCTGGCGCCGTCAGCATCTGGGCGAACTGATCCGCCATTTTCGCCAGGGCGCCGAGGCGCTGGGGCTGACCCTGATGGCATCGGATACTCCCATCCAGCCGGTGCTGCTGGGCGACGAGGAGCGGGCGCTGCGCTGGGCTAGGGCCCTGGAGACGCGCGGCCTGCTGGTGGTGGCCATACGGCCGCCCACGGTGCCGGTGGGCAGCGCCCGCCTGCGTATCACTTTGTCCGCCGACCATAGCCGCGAGCAGGTGGACAGCCTGCTGCAGGCCCTGGCCGATATTGCCGGGGAGGAGCGCGCCTGATGTCCCTGGCCACCGCCATTGCCAAGCCGCCGGCCCTGGCGGTTTATCGCTATGACGTTCCCGACAGCGCTGCCGACAAAACCGCTGCTGGCGAACCGCTGGTGCTGCTGCACGGCTGGGGCAGCGACAGCCGCACCTGGGCGCCCTTGCTGCCGGACCTGCAACGCCTGGGGCCGGTGCTGGCCGTGGATCTACCCGGTTTTGGCCAGAGTGCGCCCCAGGATGATTGCAGTCTGGATACCCTGCTGGCGCAGTTGCTCGACTGCCTGCCGCAGCGTGCCACCCTGGTGGGTTGGTCCCTGGGCGGTATGCTGGCGCTGGCGCTGGCACAGCGCTGCCCCTCCCGGGTGAGCCGGGTGATCACCCTGGCCGCCAATCTGCGCTTTGTCGCCGACGCTCAGTGGCCCCAGGCCATGGCGCCGTCGGTGGAGCGTCGCTTTGTCAAAGGCTTTGCCGCCGAACCCCAGGCCACCCACAAGCGCTTTGTCGGCCTGCTGGCCCAGGGCGACATTGACGAGCGCCGCTTGCTGCGTCAACTGCGCCGGGAGGCAACGCCTGACATTGATAATGTTAGCGGCGTAAATGACAACTGGTTGTCTCTTTTGCAGTTGTTGCGCAATCTGGATAACCGCTCGGCCTTTGCCGGCTTGCGTCAGCCGGGTCTGCACCTCTACGGCCAGAGCGATGCTCTGGTACCCGAGGCCGCCGCTGCGGAAATAGCCCGCGTAAACCCCACACAGCAGGTGAAGGTGCTGGCGGGCGCCGCCCACGCCCTGCACTGGAGCCAGCCGCAGCAGGTACTGGCGGCGGTGACCGCCTTTCTCGCGCCGCGACCGGACAAGCGCCAGGTGGCGCGTTCGTTCAGCCGGGCCGCCGACACCTACAACAGCGCTGCCCATCTACAGCGAGCGGTGGGTGAACGTTTGCTGTCAAAGCTGCCGCTTGGGCTTTCACCGACTGCTGCACCGCAGCCAAACAGCCCCCGGGTGCTCGATCTTGGCTGCGGCACCGGCGCCTTCAGTGATGCCCTGGCGTTGCGGCTGCCCGGCGCCGAGATCCTGGGGCTGGACATCGCCGAGGGCATGGTGCATTTCGCCCGGCGCCAGTCGACGGCGCCGACCCACTGGCTCTGCGCCGACGCCGAAACCCTGCCCCTGGCGGACGCCAGTGTCTATCTGATCTATTCCAATCTGGCCATCCAGTGGTGCGATACCGCCGCCCTGTGCCGGGAGTTGCATCGGGTACTGCGCCCCGGCGGCCGCGCCCTGCTGAGCACCCTGGGGCCGGATACCCTGTGTGAACTGCGCCAAGCCTGGCAGCAGGTGGACAGCTACACCCACGTCAATCGCTTTGAGTCCGCAGATCAGGTGCGCGGCGCTCTGGCGGCGGCGGGCCTGGCGCTGGACGACTGGCAGGAAGAAAAACGAGTGCTGGAGTATCACCAGTTGCAGCACCTGACCCGGGAGCTCAAGGCCCTGGGCGCCCACAACAGCAACGCCGGTCGCCCCGCCGGTCTCACCGGTCGTGCCAGTCTGCGCGCCTTTCTCCGCGCCTACGAGCAGCAGCGCCAGGACAACGGTCTGCTGCCGGCCAGCTATCAGGTTATCTACCTGCAGGTACACCGGCCGGAGAGCGGTGAGTGAGCGCCTACTTTGTTGCCGGCACCGATACCGGTGTGGGCAAAACCCGGGTGGCGGTAGCGCTGCTGTATGGCGCCCGGCAGCGGGGGCTGACCACTCTGGGCCTCAAACCCGTGGCTGCCGGCTGTGAAGTCACCGCCGAGGGCCTGCACAACGAAGACGCCCTGCTGTTGCGGGCGGAATCCAGCGTCGCCCTGCCCTACGCCCAGACCAATCCCGTGGCGCTGGAACCGCCCATCGCCCCCCATATAGCCGCCGCTCGGGCCGGGGTCTCCCTGAGTGCCGGGCAACTGGCGGCGCACTGCCGGCCGCTGCTGTCCCGGGCGGAACTGACGCTGGTGGAGGGCGCCGGCGGTTGGCGGGTGCCTTTGAATGACAGTGAAACCATGGCGGACCTGGCCCTGGCGCTGCAGTTGCCGGTGATACTGGTGGTAGGTATCCGGTTGGGCTGCCTCAATCACGCCCTGCTCAGCGCCGAAGCCATTCAGCGCGACGGCCTGACCCTGGCCGGCTGGGTCGCCAACGGCGTGGATCCTCGGGTGGCCTGCGCCGATGAGAATATCGCCACCCTGCAAACCCGCCTGGCCGCCCCCTGTGTTGGCGTGGTGCCGCCTTTGCGTGATCCCTCGCCCGCAGCCGTTGCCGCCTATTTGAATTTTACGCCGGCTACTGCCGGGGCAATCTGAACGCTGCCTGGGGAAGTGAGAAGCTCACGCTTCGGAGCTCAACGGCTTCCGTGTGGCACAAGCCTGGGCTGGGGATGCCCTTCCGGGACCGTACTCAGCAGGGATGCTGTGTTCGAGCCTACAGGGACGTATTTACGGCGTGTCCCGGAAGGGCATACCCGGACCGGGCTCCCAAGGGCGAAGTCCGAAACCTGGGTAAGAAAGAGTTATAAAGCCCCGGTTTTTGTGCCAAAGTGGTCTTAAAATCCCCCTTCAGTCACGGCTAATTGCCTGTTTTTCAAGCGTTATTCCCGCTAAAATAGACTCAGTGGCGGCCTGTGCCGTGCGCACTCACTCATCATTGACTGACCCACTTGGAGGTTTCTATGGATGCCGGTTCCGTGGTCAACCAGGGGTTGATCGGCATGCAGCGCAGCCAGACCGAGATGCTTCGTTCGGCGGAGCAGATCACCCGCGCCACCACCTCGGGGGCAGGAGATGTCACCATGGATATTACCGAGGCGGTAGTGTCCATGAAGGTTCAGCAGCAGGTGTTTGACGGTTCCGCCCGGGTGGTAGAAGCGGGCAGCGAAACCCTGGGCCGGCTGCTGGATATCAAGGCCTGAGCGCGAGACCGCCGGGATGATCCTGCCATCCCCGTTTGCCAATCATGTCGCCCCCTTTGTGCCCGTCGGCACCGCGCCGGTGAGCGAGGAGAGCCGCGAGCAGAAGCGCTCCGCCTTCAAGCCCCTGGAAGAACCCTCCGAAAGCGCCCGCTACCAGCAGCGCCGCCCCGTTCAGAGTGGCGATGATCAGGACGGCCAGGCCTGGCAACGGGACCTGGAGGACCAGCGCCGCCAGGAGGCGGAACTGGAGCAAATCCGCCAGCTGGCCGCCCGGGATCGGGAGGTGCGGGCGCACGAGCAGGCGCACGCCGCCGTGGCTGGCCACTATGCCAGCGCTCCCCGCTATCAGTACGAACGGGGGCCGGATGGCGTGTCCTACGCGGTTGCGGGCTCGGTGCAGGTTGATACGACACCAGTCCCCGACGATCCTGAAGCGACCATCGCCAAGGCACAGCAGATACGCCGTGCCGCCTACGCTCCTGCGGAACCCTCCCCCGAGGACCGGCGCGTCGCCGCCGAGGCGCTGCGCATGGAACTGGAGGCCAGGGCGGAGTTGCGCCGCCGTGAGGCCGAAGAAGCCCGGGAAGAAGACGAATCCGACGGGAAAAGCACGTTTTCGTCTGCCGCAAATCAAAAGGAGGAAGAAGAGGAGCGCCGCCTCAAGCGCTCCGAGATTCTGGAGGAAATGTCCCGCAAGAATCTGGATCTGAACCGCCGTCTGATCGAAATCGGCGTCCTGCCCTCGCCCCGCGCCATTGGTGTGCTGCTGGATCGCAACGCCTGAGAACCCTGTCCTCCGCCTTGTCGGCTGCTGCGTAATCGGTAGAATGATGGCCGAAATTCACTGGCGGAGGTGCCTATGCCAAGCAAATTGTCCCCGGAAGACCAGGCCCGGGTGGACCAGATACTGGACAGCAGTGTCAATCGGGTGGAGCGAAAGCCGTTTCGCGGTTGGCTGCTGTTTTGGGTGGTCATTTTCGTCATGTCGGCCTTGGGCGGCCTGAGCCTGCTGCTGGCCCGCCTGGAGGGTGCTATTTAACAGGCGGTTTCCCTTGACCCCGGGGCCCTGGATCCCTATAATTCGCGGCCTCACTTGGGGCAGAGGCACCAGGTGGGTTGATGATGCGGGGTGGAGCAGCCTGGTAGCTCGTCGGGCTCATAACCCGAAGGTCGTTGGTTCAAATCCAGCCCCCGCTACCAAATTCAAGTTTGGCAGCAGGTAAGTAGAATACGCCCGACGAGGTCGGTCTCGTTCTCTACCTGGGTGGCATGGCCGGCGAAGGTCGTTGGTTCAAATCCAGCCCCCCGCTACCAAATTTATCGTCCCTGAAAACGGGGCGGACGAGGAGCCCCTGTCAGGGGCTTTTTTGTACATGGAGTTTGGATTTGCAACATAGAGCCGGCCTGTCGAAGGCGGCTCAGCCACAGGGGCCTGTGGCAGCGGTAATGGGCCTCGGGCCCATTTTTTGTTTCTGGCTGACGGGTGAGCTTATGGCGACCAAACAGGAGTTGTTGCGGGCACTGGCCGAGCCGGTGGTTGCCGCCTTGGGCTGTCAGTTGTGGGGCCTGGAATACCTGACCCGCGGACGCAGTGCCACGGTGCGGTTGTATATCGACAAGCCCGAAGGTGTGTTGTTGGAAGACTGTGAGCGGGTAAGCCGCCAATTCAGCAGTGTGCTGGATGTGGAGGACCCAATTGCGGGCGAGTACACCCTGGAGGTGTCCTCGCCGGGCATGGATAGGCCGCTGTTTACGGCGGAACAATACCGGCAATACCTGGGCGAGAAGGTCGCCTTGCGACTGCACGTACCGGTGGATGGACAGCGACGTTTTCGCGGCGTGATTGAGGCCGTTGAGGGCGAGCAGGTGTCGGTAGTCGTGGACGACAAAAAGTACGAGCTGCCGTTGGGTAGTATCGACAGGGCCAACGTGGTGCCGCGATTTGATTGATTTTGACATCAACGTCAGTGTTCCTGGCAGCAGCCGGAGCGCCGGGGAGTGTAACGAGGCGAACTCATGAACAAAGAAATTTTGCTGGTTGCCGATGCGGTATCCAACGAAAAAGGTGTAGAAAAGGCAGTTATCTTCGAGGCCATCGAAAGTGCTTTGGCGACCGCCACCAAAAAGCGTTTCGACGAAGACTCCACCATTGAGGTGATCATCGACCGCAATACCGGAGACTATGAGACCTTCCGGGTGTGGGAGGTCGTTGCGGACGACGTGCTGGCCGAACTGGGCACTCAGTTCACTTTGGAAGAGGCGCACGAAAAGGATCCCGCTCTGCAAGCCGGTGACATCTATCGGGAACAGATCGAAAACGTGGAGTTCGGCCGCATCGCCGCCCAGACTGCCAAGCAGGTTATTGTACAGAAGGTGCGCGAAGCCGAGCGGGCGCGCATGGTAGAGGATTATCGGGACCGGGTGGGCGAGCTGATCAACGGCACCGTAAAAAAGGTAACCCGCGAGAGCATTATCGTCGATCTGGGCAACAACGCTGAGGGTTTGCTGCCCCGCGAAGAACTGGTGGGCCGGGAGATATTTCGGGTCGGCGACCGGGTGCGGGCGCTGCTGCAGGATGTGCGCTCTGAAGTGCGCGGTCCGCAATTGTTTCTGAGTCGCGCCTGTCCGGAAATGCTCATTGAGCTGTTCCGGATTGAAGTGCCGGAGATTGCCGAGGAAGTCATTGAAATCAAAGGCGCCGCGCGGGACCCGGGCCTGCGCGCCAAAATAGCAGTCAAGACCAACGACGGTCGCATAGATCCGGTGGGTGCCTGCGTTGGTATGCGCGGCTCGCGGGTGCAGGCGGTCTCCAATGAATTGGGTAACGAGCGGGTGGATATTGTGCTCTGGGACGACAACCCGGCGCAGTTTGTTATCAACGCCATGTCACCGGCGGAGATCGAATCTATCGTCGTCGACGAAGATGCCGGCTCCATGGACGTGGCCGTGGACGAGGAAAACCTGGCCATGGCCATAGGTCGCGGCGGCCAGAACGTGCGGCTGGCCAGTGAACTGACTGGCTGGGACATCAATGTGATGAGCACCCAGGAGTGGGAGACCAAGCAACAGTCGGAGGCGGGCAACCTGATCCAGATGTTTGTCACCTCTCTGGATGTGGATGAAGACGTAGCGGGTGTGCTGGTTGAGGAGGGCTTCACCAGCCTGGAAGAGGTTGCCTATGTGCCGCTGGAGGAAATGCTGTCCATCGAAGGTTTTGATGAAGACATCGCTGAAGAGTTGCGAGGTCGAGCCAAGGATGCCCTGCTGACGCAAGCGCTGGCCTCGGAAGAGCAGTTGGAAGGTGAGCCCGCCGAAGACTTGTTGAATATGGAAGGTATGGACCCGGAGTTGGCCAGGAAATTGGCCAGACAGGGCATACTCACTATGGAAGATCTGGCCGAGCAGGCCGTCGATGATTTGCTGTCCATCGAAGGACTTGATGAAGAGCGCGCTGCCGCGCTGATTATGAAAGCCCGTGAGCCCTGGTTTGCGTGAAGCGCAAAGTAAAACCCATAGCGATACGGCGACAAAGACCCTGAGGAAACACAATGGCAGAAGTAACAGTTAGCGAACTCGCCAAATCTGTAGGCGCCCCGGTTGAGCGACTGCTGAAGCAGATGCAGGAAGCCGGTCTGTCTCACGATGCGGAAGACGCGCTGGTGTCCGATGATGAAAAGCAGCAGTTGCTGTCGTATTTGAAGACCAGCCATGGTGAATCTGCGACCGGACCAAAGAAAATTACGCTCAAGCGCAAGACCACCACTACTCTGAAAACCGGTAGTGGCAGCGCACGCAAAACTGTCAATGTCGAAGTGCGCAAAAAGCGTACCTACGTCAAGCGGGAAGAGTCGGACGTTGAGGCCGAAAGATCTGCTTTGGAGGCCCAGGCCCTGGAGCAGGAAGCCGTGGAGCCAGTTGTGGAGCCCACGCCGGTCGCTGAGGAGCCGCCGGTAGAGCAGGTAGATGTCTCTGCGCCGGAGCGGACCAAGCCATCGTTTTTGGATGACGCGGAAGAGAAGCGTCGCGCGGCCCAGGCGCGCCGTCTGGTTGAAGAGCAGGAGCGCCAGGCTGAGCTGCAGGCAAAGGAAGAGCAGTTAAAAGCTGCGAAGGAAAAAGCGGCGCGTGAGCAGAAATCGACGGAGCCCACGGTGGCTGACCCCGCCGCTTTGGCCGCAGCGGAAAAAGACACTGCCAAACACAGTAAAAAGAAAGAGCGCCGCTCGGATTTTGACGATGACGAAGAGCGCGGCAAGCGCACTGGCAAGGCGCTGAAAAAAGCCAAGAGCCTGGGGCCGAAGAAGGGTTCCAAGGTTGAACTGTTCGAGTTGGCGGAAGAGGATGGCGACGACTCGGAAATGATGGAGCGCCGCAGAACCCTGCGTGCCCATCACAAGGCATCCAATAAACATGCCTTCAAGAAGCCGGTGGGTAAAGTGGTCAGAGACGTTGAAATTCCGGAAAACATCACAGTCGCCGAACTGGCCCAGCGCATGAGCGTAAAGTCAGGAGACGCCATCAAGCAGCTGATGAAGCTGGGTGTCATGGCCACCATCAATCAGCCTCTGGACCAGGAAACGGCCCAGCTTCTGGTGGAGGAAATGGGGCACAAGTTCAGGCTGGTCAGCGAAAACGATATGGAAACCCAGTTGACGGAGCTGGTCTCCGTGGACGGCGAAAAACTGCCCCGTGCGCCGGTGGTTACCGTTATGGGCCACGTCGACCACGGCAAGACGTCGCTGTTGGACTACATCCGTGAGTCCCGTGTGGCTGCCGGGGAAGCTGGTGGTATTACCCAGCATATCGGTGCCTATCGGGTGAAAACCGGTCACGGCGAGATAACCTTCCTGGATACGCCTGGCCACGCGGCCTTTACCGCCATGCGTGCCCGCGGTGCCCAATGCACCGACGTGGTCATTCTGGTGGTGGCTGCCGATGACGGCGTCATGCCGCAGACCGAGGAAGCCGTACTGCATTCGCGTGCTGCGGGTGTGCCGCTGGTGGTAGCCATCAACAAGTGCGACAAGGAAAGCGCGGATCCCGATCGGGTCAAGAACGAACTGTCCGCCAAGGGTGTGATTCCCGAGGACTGGGGCGGCGATACCCAATTTGTCGAAGTGTCCGCCCATACCGGCGCCGGTATCGAGGAACTGCTTGAAGCGGTATCGCTGCAGGCCGAAGTGCTGGAGCTCAGCGCCGTGGCTGATGCGCCCGCCCAGGGCGTGGTGATCGAATCCCGGGTGGAAAAAGGCCGCGGTGTGGTCGCCACCCTGCTGATTCAGCAGGGCACCCTCAAGCAGGGCGACCTGGTGTTGGCCGGTCAGTCCTACGGCCGTGTGCGCGCCATGAGCAACGAGCTGGGTCAGCAGGTTCAGGAAGTGGGTCCCTCGTCCCCGGTGGAAATTCTCGGTCTGGATGCGGCGCCCAGCGCCGGCGACGACTTTATGGTGGTTGCCGACGAGCGCAAGGCCAGGGAAGTGGCGGAGTTCCGCGCCGAACGCGAGCGCAAGGATCGTCTGCAGCGCCAGCAGGCCGCCAAACTGGAGAACATGTTTGCCGGTATGGGTGACACCCAGACCCGGGTGCTGCCAGTGGTGGTCAAGGCCGACGTACGCGGCTCCCTGGAAGCGATTCAGGGTGCTCTCGGCGAAATCGGCAATGAAGAGGTGCAGGTCAATGTGATCTCTTCGGGTATCGGTGGTATCACCGAGAACGACGTCAACCTGGCGTTGACATCCGGGGCCATTGTGTTGGGCTTTAACGTGCGCGCCGACGCTGCCGCCCGCCGACTGGCGGAAAACGAAAGCGTGGAGATCCGCTACTACAGCATCATCTACCAGTTGCTGGACGAGATCAAAGGTGCCCTCAGCGGCATGCTGGAGCCGGAGCGGGTGGAAACCATCCTCGGTGTGGCCGATGTGCGCGAAGTGTTCAGCTCGCCCAAGTTTGGCCAGGTGGCCGGCTGTATGGTTACCGAGGGCACTGTTTATCGCAGCAAGCCCATACGCGTACTGCGCGACAATGTGGTGATCTACGAAGGCGAACTGGAATCCCTGCGCCGTTACAAAGACGATGTCAACGAAGTGCGCAACGGCATGGAGTGCGGTATCGGCGTGAAGAATTACGATGTAAAAGTGGGCGACCAGATCGAGGTCTACGAGGTCAAGGAAGTTGCCCGCAATCTTTGACGGTTTTTAAGAGATGGCCAGAGAATTTACCCGTTCCGACCGGGTGGCGGATGCCATTCAGCGTCTGCTGTCGCAATTGATTCCGCGGGAAGTGCGCGACCCCAGGGTGGGCATGGTGAATATCAACGGTGTCAATGTGACCCGTGATATGGCCTATGCCAAGGTCTATGTGACTTTTGTCGGCAGCGACGAGGGTCAGGACAACAAGGTGGCGGTGGAGGCGCTGAACAAGGCGTCGGGCTTTTTGCGCACCCTCTTGGCCAGTGAGTTGAGCATGCGTTCAGTGCCGCGTTTGCAGTTTATCTACGACGAAACCTCGGTGCGCGGCCAGGCCCTGTCGTCGCTGATCGACCGCGCCGTGGCGGATGACCGCGCCCGTCACCGTCAGGACGAGGGCGAAGACTGAGTCATGGGCCGCAGAAAACACGGCCGTGCGCTGGACGGTGTGCTGCTGCTGGACAAGGCCGCCGGCGTCAGTTCCAACCAGGCATTGCAGCAGGCCAAACGCCTGTTCTTTGCCGCCAAGGCGGGCCACACCGGCGCCCTGGACCCACTGGCCACGGGCCTGCTGCCCCTGTGCTTTGGCGAAGCTACCAAATTCAGCGGTGTGCTGCTCAACGCCGACAAGCGCTATCGCAGCACCTTTTGTCTGGGGGTGACCACCAGCACCGGTGACGCCGACGGCGAAGTGCTGGAGCGCCGCTCCGCCCAGGGGCTCGATCGGGCCCGGGTGGAAACCGCTCTGGACGCCTTTGTCGGCGATATTCTGCAGGTGCCGTCCATGTACTCGGCCCTCAAGCACCAGGGACAGCCGCTGTATAAGCTGGCGCGCCAGGGGGTCGAGATCGAAAGAGCGGCCCGGCCGGTGACGCTGCACAGTATCCGCGTGCTGGATTTCCGGCCGGCGGATGCCGACACGGAGACTGCGGAACTGGAACTGGAAGTGCACTGCAGCAAGGGCACCTATATCCGCAGCCTGGCCGAGGATCTCGGCCGCGCTCTGGGCTGTGGCGCCCATGTGCAGACCCTGCGTCGCACGGCGGCGGGGAGTTTTGCGCTGGACCGGGCGGTCACCCTGGATGAATTGACCGCGGAGCGGGGAGAGCAGCGGGCGGAAGTCCTGGATCACCACCTGCTGCCGGTGGATGCGCTGGTGGCGGATTTGCCGCCCCTGACCCTGCCTGAGACCAGTGCGCACTACTTCCGTCAGGGCAACCCGGTGATGGATGCCCAGGTCTATCGTTTGGGTCGTGAAGGTGATATGGTTCGGGTCTTTGCTCCCGGCGCCCCCGCCGAAACCGGCGCGGAACCCGCGATTTTCCTGGGCCTGGGCGAACTGGACGGCGAAGGCCGGGTAGCCCCCAAGCGCCTGATCGCCCAGCGCTGACGAACACAGCAGCACAAGGATGTGCTGCCCATTGGCCGCAGGCCAATGCGAGCCCGGGCAACGCCAGCAGATTCGCACATCTGCGCCAGTGTTGCCGGGGCGACCGAGACCACAAATCAGGATGATTTGTTCTGCGAAGATGGTGAAAAGAACATGGCAGCACAAGGATGTGCTGCCTCATTGGCCGCAGGCCAATGCGAGCCCGGGCAACGCCAGCAGATTCGCACATCTGCGCCAGTGTTGCCGGGGCGACCGAGACCACAAATCAGGATGATTTGTTCTGCGAAGATGGTGAAAAGAACATG
>JBJHDF010000032.1:31674-36546 GCA_050486405.1 Marinimicrobium sp.
GCAGCACAAGGATGTGCTGCCCCATTGGCCGCAGGCCAATGCGAGCCCGGGCAACGCCAGCAGATTCGCACATCTGCGCCAGCGTTGCCGGGGCGACCGAGACCACAAATCAGGATGATTTGTGGTCTCGAGTAGGTAAAAAGCAAGCTAGCCCACCTGTAGATATGCACGGGTGCGGCCGTATTTCAAAGCATATTCAATGAGGAAACAATCATGGCACTGAGTGCTAGCGAAAAAGCTGAAGTGGTAAAAGGTTTTCAACAGGCCGAGGGCGATACCGGTTCTCCGGAAGTCCAGGTCGCTCTTTTGACCGCCAATATCAACAAGCTGCAAGGCCACTTTTCCGGCCACAAGCACGACCACCATTCCCGTCGCGGTCTGATCCGCATGGTAAACCAGCGCCGCAAACTGCTGGACTACCTCAAGGGTAAGGACAGCGGTCGTTACGCTGCGCTGATCGAAAAACTGGGTCTGCGTCGATAAGTTTGCCGTGCCCGCTTATGCGGGCACTTTTTTATACGGTAGTACCCGAATTTTGCAAGTCAACATGTCAAAGAAGAGAAGGATAGAAGAGTGAATCCGATCATCAAGAAATTCCAATACGGCGACCAGACCGTTACCCTGGAAACCGGGCGCATTGCCCGCCAGGCCACGGGCGCTGTGCTGGTAAGCATGGGCGAAACTGCGGTGCTGTGCACAGTAGTGGGCGCCAAAGAAGCTACTCCCGGCCAGCCGTTTTTCCCCCTGTCTGTGCACTATCAGGAAAAGGCCTACGCTGCCGGCAAGATTCCCGGAGGCTTTTTCAAGCGCGAGGGTCGTCCCTCCGAGAAAGAAACCCTGACGTCTCGGTTGATCGACCGCCCCATTCGTCCGCTGTTTCCCAACGGCTTTATGAACGAAGTGCAGGTGGTATGTACCGTTATGTCCACCTGCAAGGCGATCGATCCCGATATCCCCGCCATGATTGGTACCTCCGCTGCACTCGCCGTGTCCGGCATTCCCTTTGCCGGCCCCATCGGCGCTGCCCGCGTGGGCTTCTCGGCGGAACAGGGCTACCTGCTCAACCCCTCCTACCAGCAACTGAAATCCAGCGAACTGGACATGGTGGTTGCCGGCACCAAGGACGCCGTATTGATGGTGGAGTCCGAAGCCAAAGAGTTGCCGGAAGACATTATGCTCGGCGCGGTGTTGTTTGCCCACCAGGAGATGCAGGTGGTGGTTGCCGCCTGTGAAGAGTTGGCGCGCGATGCCGGCAAACCCAAGTGGGACTGGCAGCCGCAGGCAGACAACGCCGAACTCAAGGCCGCTCTGGAAAAAAACTTTGCCGATTCCATCGGTGTGGCCTATCGCATCACCGACAAGACCAAGCGCTACGATCGCCTGTCCGAACTGCGCAATCAGGCACTGGAAGAGTTGGTCAGCGAAACCACCGGCGTAACCGCCGAGGATGTGAAAAAGCAGTTCGCCAAACTGGAAAAGAATCTGGTGCGTTCACGGGTGGTGGCCGGCGAACCGCGCATCGACGGTCGCGACAGCAAGACAGTACGCCCCATCGAAGTGGAAGTGGGCGTGTTGCCCAAAGCCCACGGTTCGGCACTGTTTACCCGGGGCGAAACCCAGGCGCTGGTGGTGGCCACCCTGGGCAATGCCCGGGATGCCCAGATCATTGACGCCCTGGAAGGCGAGCGCAAGGATCCATTCATGCTGCACTACAACTTTCCGCCCTACTCCGTGGGTGAAGCCGGGCGCATGGGCGCCACCGGTCGTCGGGAAGTGGGTCACGGGCGTCTGGCGCGCCGCGGTGTGGCGGCGGTATTGCCGGATCTGGCCAGTTTTCCCTACACCCTGCGGGTGGTCAGCGAAATTACCGAGTCCAACGGCTCCAGCTCCATGGCCAGTGTCTGCGGCACCAGCCTGGCACTGATGGACGCCGGTGTGCCCCTGAAGTCACCGGTGGCCGGCATAGCCATGGGTCTGGTGAAAGAGGGCGATCAGTACGCGGTGCTGACCGATATCCTGGGCGACGAGGATCACCTGGGCGATATGGATTTCAAGGTTGCCGGTACCTCCAGCGGCGTTACCGCGCTGCAAATGGACATCAAGATCGAAGGCATCACCGAAGAGATTATGGAAACCGCTCTGGAGCAGGCCCTGCATGCGCGCCTGCACATTCTTGCCGAAATGAACCGGGTGCTGAGCAAGTCCCGCGACGCGGTCAGCGAAAATGCTCCGCGCTTCGAGGTCTTCAAGGTTCATCCGGACAAGATCCGCGACATTATCGGTAAGGGCGGTGCCACTATCCGCTCCATCACCGAAGAGACCGGAGCATCCATCGACATCGAAGACGACGGCACTGTGCGCATCTACGCCGACGACGCCCAGGCCCTCCAGGCGGCGGTGGATCGCGTGGCCAGCATTACTGCCGAAGCCGAGATCGGCGCCATCTACGAAGGCACTGTGGTGCGTATTATGGACTTTGGCGCCTTCGTCAACTTCCTGCCCGGCAAGGATGGTCTGGTACATATCTCCCAGATCGCCGACGAGCGGGTCAATGACGTCAACGACTACCTCAAGGAAGGTCAGGTGGTGCGGGTCAAGTGTCTGGATGTGGACCAGCGCGGCCGTATCAAGCTGTCCATCAAGGAAGCCCTGGCGGAAGAAGCCGAGAACGCCGGCGCCGAAGAAGACGCCACTCAGGAGTAAATGGTTTCCGGACCATGAACGCCGGGAAAGGGGCTGGAGCCTAAAAAGGCTCCAGCCTTTTTTTTACGCGAATTTTTAGCGGAACTTGTTACACCATTGATAACGTGGGAGAAAGAATGATGAAGCTGCGCAGTGTATGGCTGTTTCTGTTGTGGAGTGTATGGGTTGCGCCGGTAGCGGCGGATGAGGGAATCTCACTGCAGCAGATTGCCCAACTGAAAATCGTCACCCAGGTAAGTATTGCACCGAACGGGCGCGAAGTCGCCTACCTGCTCAGTGTGCCGCGCATCCCCGGTCAGGGCGAGGATGGCCCCGCACACAGCGAGCTGCATCTGGTTGACGCCGACGGCAAGAGCCGCCTCTACGTGGGCCATCATCTATCGCCGGCTGCGCCGGCCTGGTCACCGAATGGCGAGCAGGTGGTGTTTATCGGCAAGCGCGAAGACGACGAGTCGCGCAGCCTGTACCGTATTCCCCTGGCTGGCGGTGAAGCCCGCCAGTGGATGTCACTGCCCGGTGATATCCGCAGCTTTGACCAGTCGCCGGACGGCAAGCAGGTGGCCCTGCTGTCCACGCCGCCGGAGGACGAGGACCTGAAAGCCCAGCGCAAGCAGGGCTTTACGCAAAAAATTGTCGAGGAAGACTGGCAGCCGGTGCAGTTGTACATTGCCGCCACTGACGTCGCCACTGACGATGCCGGGAAAAAAGACAGGGAGCCGCGTCATGTCAAACTGGAGGGTTCGGTGCACCAAGTGCTCTGGAGCCCCGCCGGTGACCGCCTGGCGGTAAAGGTGGCACCCACGCCGTCCATTGATGATTTCTTTATGTTCACGCGCATTGTCATCATCGACCTGGAGGGCAAGGTGCTGGGGCGGGTGGATACACCCGGCAAGCTGGGCGACATGGCCTGGTCGCCGGATGGCCGGCACCTGGCGCTGATCGCCACCGAAGACATTCACGACCCCCGCGAAGGGCGCCTGATGGTGGTGGGCCGCGACGGCGGTCAGCCGCGCAATCTGTTGCCGGACCTGAAGGGTCACGTCTGGCAATTGGGTTGGCGCGATGAGCGCCGCATTGTCTATGTCAGTCACGAGAGCACAGCCACCCGCCTGGCGGAAATCGCTCGGGATGGCAGCGGCCAACGCGATCTTCTCGATGGTAACAAGGTTATCTGGACCGGCTTGCAGGTGAGCGCCGCGGGCGATCTGGCGCTATTGGGCAATGCGCCGCAGCATCCCAACGAGGTCTATCGTCTGGGCCGCGACCAGCGTCAGGCACAGCGTCTGACCGACAGCAACCCCTGGCTTGCCGAGGTGCGTCTGGCCCGGCAGGAAGTGGTGCGCTACGCCGCCCGGGACGGTCTGGAGATAGAAGGCATTCTCTTTCATCCAATGCAGCGCGACGGCGATGCCCGGGTGCCGCTGATCCTGGTGGTACACGGCGGCCCGGAAGCCCACTACAGCAACGGCTGGCTCAGCTGGTACCACCAGCCCGCCCAGTACGCGGCGGCCAGGGGTTACGCGGTGTTCCTGCCCAATTACCGGGCCAGCACTGGCCGGGGCGTGGCCTTCTCCAAGGCCAATCACGGCCGTCCGGCGCGGGAAGAGTTCGACGATCTGGTGGACGGTGTCGACCATCTGATCGAGCTCGGCTTGGTGGACGCTGATCGGGTGGGCATTACCGGCGGTTCCTACGGCGGCTACGCCAGCGCCTGGGGCGCCACCTACTACAGTGAGCGCTTTGCCGCTGCGGTGATGAACGTGGGGTTGTCGGACAAGATCTCCATGCTCGGTACGACGGATATTCCACAGGAGTTGTACCTGGTGCACTACCTCACCTGGCCCTGGGAAGACTGGTCGCTGTTCGTCGAAGCCAGCCCTATTCGCTACGCCCAGCAGTCGCGCACGCCGACGCTGATCCTGCACGGCGAAGCGGATACCCGGGTGGAGGTCAGCCAGTCGAAAACCATGTACCGCTATCTGCAACTGGCCGGCCAGGCGCCGGTACGATTGGTGCTCTATCCCGGTGAAGGTCACGGCAATGTTCGCGCCGCCTCGCGCTGGGACTATTCCCTGCGCCTGATGCGCTGGATGGACCACTACCTGATGGGTGAGGGCGGCGAGCCGCCGCCCTATCCGGTGGACTACCAGTTGGATTCGTTCAAGGAGT
>JBJHDF010000033.1:0-32348 GCA_050486405.1 Marinimicrobium sp.
GTCACCGACCCCATCCGCACCCGCAAACTGCTGCTCAAGCGCAAGGAACTGGCCAAACTGCAACAGGCGGCCGAACAGAAGGGCTACACAGTCGTAGCCACTGCCCTTTACTGGAAAGGGCATCTGGTCAAATGCGAAGTGGCCCTGGGCAAGGGCAAACAGGAGCATGACAAGCGCCAGACCGAAAAGGAGCGGGAGTGGGGTCGGCAGAAGCAGCGCCTGCTGCAAAGCGCCAATCGCTAAGGGTCTCCCACTGCCCGTAGCAACTGGCTGATCAAGGGTGTGGCGGCCTCCCGGCCCTTGGCCGTGGCGTTGAGGGCGGTGTACTGCACATCACCATTCCAACCACCGCCAAGGCTTTCCCCGGACGCCAGATCGTAAGCCTTCAACTCTATGCGAGAGCTGTAAAGCAGTTCCCGCTGGCCGTAGTAATCCAGATCGGTGGCGCCCACCGGCACTACCGAGGCCACCACCAGTAACCCCACGCCGCGACTCAATGCCGATTCACTGAGGCCGGACAGATCCAGGCCCCGATCGCTCACATAACGTCCGGCGCCGGGCAGCAGCGCCGCATCCATAACCTGATAGCCGCGCCCCGACAGTCGCTGGCTGAGCATCTGCTCCACCGGGCCGGTAATGGCCTGATCGCCGTGGGCGATCACCACCACCCGGGATGAGCGAACCTCCGTCGCCGAGGGCGATGGCGTCAGCGCCGCCACCTGAGTGGGCGCCGCTGCGGCGGGTGCCGGCGCCGAGTCGGCCGGGGCCGAAGTCGCCCTGGGCGCCTCGGTGGTGTCAGTTACCGCAATACCCTCGGGGGTGCCTCCGTCAATCACCGGAGTCTCGCCCCCCGGGGGCGGATCACCGAAATCAGCGGCGTAGCTGATTGCATCATCAGCGGCCGGCACATCGGTCGCAGGCTCACCCAGGGCCACCTCGCCGGACACAGCCGGCGCGTCGCTTGCCGGCCCAAACGCGACAGTGTCTCCGGTCGCCGCAGTTGTCGCACCTTCCTGCCACAGTGGCATGGCCCACCACACACCGCCAGCGCCGGCGGCGACGAACAACAGCAGCACCAGCGCCAGGGGCCAGCGGCTGCGCTTGTGCTCCACCGCCCTGGGCTGCCGGGGCAGAGCATCGGCACCGGTCACCACCGTGGCAGCGTCGGCACCGCTGGCGCGCTTGACCTCCGCCAGAGGAGCACCCGCAATATAGCGCTTCAGATCTGCCGTCAATTCATGGCAGGTCTGGTAGCGGTTGTCGGGATTTTTCTCGATCATGCGATCAAGAATCTGCACCAGTTTTTCGTCCACACCCGGGTTGAGGCCGCGCACATCCGGCACCGGCTGTTCCACCACCTGCATCATCAGGCCCAGCGGGCTGTCGTCGTTGAAGGGCGTGGCGCCGGCCAGCATCTCGTAGAGCACCACCCCCAGGGAAAAGATGTCGGAGCGGGAATCCACTGGCTGCCCCTTGCAGACCTCGGGGCTGACGTAACCGGTGGTACCCACAAACTGGCCGGTGGTGGTGAGCTTGTCGCCTATGTCCCGGGCCAAGGCTATGCCGAAATCCGTGATTTTGAGGGTGCCGCCGCCGTCGATCATAAGGTTGGAAGGTTTGATATCCCGGTGCACAATGCCGCGGTCGTGGGCAGCCGCCAGACCGGCGGCGGCCTGGAGCAGAATGCCCGCCGCCTCTTTGGGTGGCAGCGTACCCTTCTCGCGGATCAGATCCGCCAGGGTATCGCCCTCCACGCATTCCATGACGAAATAGGGCAGGCCCTGTTCCTCGCCGGTGAAGTAAATGTGCACGATATTGGGGTGATTGAGCGCGGCCACGCTCTTCGCCTCCCGGGCAAAGCGGGCCACCAGGGACGCGTCGTCGGCCAGGTGGCGGGCCAGCACCTTGATGGCCACGTAGCGGTTCAGGGAGGGCTCGTGGGCGCGGTAGACGGCGCCCATGCCGCCGCGACCCAACTCCGCGACTATCTGATAATGACCTATCTGGCCGGACAGCAATTCCTGTTCGCCGGTCAGGGGATCGCCGTTGGTGCGAGTCTTACCAGTGGGATCGACCATACCCTTATCCTCTGTGGTGAATAGTACCCCAGACTTTCATCATAGCGCTTACTGGGCAGTTCTTCACCCAAAACGCGAGCGTCTCCGTCAACCGCACCGGCGAGGCCTTTGTTGTTCGCGGCGCACTTTGACACCCCAGCGCAATTGCGTATGATCCGGCAGACAACCCCAGACCCCGGACTACCCCATGACACCAGCACGCGGACAGTTCACTTCCCGTATCGGCTTTCTTATGGCCGCCGCCGGTTCGGCGGTGGGGCTGGGCAATATCTGGGGCTTCCCCACCCGGGCGGCGGACAACGGCGGTGGTGCCTTTGTGCTGGCGTATCTGGTGATGGCATTCGTGATCGCCTACCCGGCCCTGATGGCAGAGCTGACCATCGGCCGCTACCGCCGGGCGAATGTGGTCACCTCCCTAAGTGGTCTGGGACAGCGGCGCCTGACCCGCTGGCTCGGCTACAGTACCGGCGGTTACGCGGTGCTGGTGGCGAGCCTGATTCTCGCTTTTTACACCATTGTCGCCGGCTGGATGCTGGCGTCCTTCGCTGAACCTCTGGCGCGCTTGCTAGGCGCCGACGCGGTGGCGCGCTGGCTGGCAGGGGACAGCGCCGGCCGCAACCTCGCGGCCTGCTTTGTGTTCTCCGCGCTGACCGCCGGCATTATCGCCCGGGGCGTGGAGGACGGTATCGAAGCCTGGTCGGTGCGGCTGATGCCGCTGCTGGCGCTGATCCTGCTGGGGCTGATTGTCTACGTGCTGTTGCAACCGGGAGCCAGCGAGGGACTGCGGGTCTACCTGATTCCGGACCTGACGGCGCTGGCCAACCCGGACCTGTTGTTGAGCGCGCTGGGGCAGGCCTTTTTCTCCCTGTCGCTGGGAGTGGGCACCATGCTGATCTACGGCTCCTATCTGAAAAAGACCGACAGTCTGCCGAGGCTCGGCGCCAGCGTGACCCTGCTGGATACCGGCATCGCCTTCACCGCCGGACTGCTGATTCTGCCCGCCATGTTCCTGGCCCAGCATCAGGGTGTGGTCATCTACGGCGATGAGGGAGAACTGGTGGCGGGGCCAGGACTGATCTTCCAGGTATTGCCGGCGCTGTTCGAGAGCATGGGCACTGCCGGCCTCTGGGTGGCACTGGCGTTCTTTGCCCTGATGAGTATCGCCGCGCTCACTTCATCCATTTCCATGCTGGAAGTGCCGGTATCCCTGGCAGAGGAAACTACACCCCTGAGCCGCCCTCTGGCTTCACTGGCCATTGGACTTGGCATCTTCGCCATCAGCACCCTGCTGATCTTCAACATGGGCACATTGTTCGGCTGGACCATCGACTTCACCACCCGCTACAGCCAACCGCTGCTGGGCGCGGCCCTGTGCCTGTTCGCCGGCTGGGTCATGCACCGCCATATTCTTCTGGAGGAAATTCGCGAAGGGCACCCGGGCATCGAGACAAGCCTGTTCTGGAAAGTCTGGCCCTTCTATGTGCGTTTTGTCTGTCCTGCGCTGATCATGCTGGTGTTTGTGCGCAGCCTTATCTGACCCGCTTTCGACTCAGATCCAACCCGAACCGCGCGGCAAACGCCAGAATAAACAGGGCGCTGACACCGATCAGACCGTGGGTCATGGTCAGGCCAAACAGAACTTCCGGCGTGCGCATGCACAGACCCTGGACTTCAAACAGCGCCGGCAACCAGCTATCCAGCGGCGCCCATTCGGGAAAGTTGGCGTTAAAGCTGCAACTGCCGCCATCGCCCAGGTTGTATTCCACCTTGACCATATTCCAGGTTTCACTGGCCAGTCCGATGGACAGACCCAGACCACCCAGGCTGACCAGAGTGCTGAGCCAGCGGCGGCGATTCACCGCCAACCCCACCAGCACCAGCACCAGAATGGCCAGCAGCCAGACCCGGATATAGATACAGATTTCGCAGGGCATATCGCCCAGCACATGCTGGTAGTAGAGAGCACCGGCTTCCAGCGCCAGACAGATGCCGGCAATGGCCACCCAGAACCAGGCACTGTGAATGCCGGCTGCCAGGCAGCGCGGAGAGAAAAGCCGACGGCTGGATGTTGCGGTCACTGATTACCTCCCGAATTTGGCACTGCCATTATGCGAACTTTTAGCGGAATCCGAAAGCGTCCGACTGGAGAACGCTTGGACCACCGTGTGCGAGAGTTAACTGCAACTGCTAAAATCAAAAGGGTGCGGAACCGAAATCCCGGTTCGGCATCCAACGTCCAACTCGACAACAGGTCGACAACAACGCGGGTAACCAGTGGTGCTGAAACAAGCCTTTGTCCTGTGCCTGATCCTGGCGCTGACCGCCGCCGAGGTGAGCGCTGCCCAGGCGCCGGATGAGCTGCGCGAGCGGCTGCGCCACCGCATGGAAACCCTCTACCTGCCCGGCGAACTGGTGGCCGGCGATCAGCCGCTGTTTGCCACCGAGCCCCTGCGCACCCTCTACGAAAGCCGCGGCTGGCGGCCCATCTGGTTCGACGGCGACCGCCCCGCTGCTCTGCAGGCACAATTGATCCCGGCCATCGATCTGGCTGCGGAGCACGGCCTGGACCCCGAACACTACCACCGGGAGCGGATACGCCAGTTGCTGGCCGCCGCTTCCCGCAGCGGTCGCCTGGATCAGGCCGCACGGGTGGATCTGGAACTGCTGGCCTCGGACGCCCTGCTGACCCTGGGCAGTCATCTGGCCTACGGCCGCGTCGACCCGGAGAGTATCGACCCCGACTGGCTGATCGAGCGGGAGCCACCGGCACTCTATGAGCGCCTTGTGTCCATTAGCCAGGGACAGGAACTGGAACTACGCCCCCTGCTGGAAGCGCTGACCCCGGATTACCCCGCCTACCGCACTCTGGTGGCGCGCCTGGCGCTGCAACGGCAAATTGCCGACAACATTGTCAATAACAACGGCAGTTGGGACACCATTCCCGGTGGCGCCCTGTTGCGCCCGGGGGACCGGGACCCCCGGCTGGTGGAGATTCGCCAGCGCCTACAACTGCTGGGCGATTTCGACCCCGAAGCCGAAACCCCTGCAGACCCGCAATTGTACGATCCCGACCTGCAACAGGCGGTACTGCATTTTCAGGAGCGCCACGGCCTGGGCCGGGATGGCGTCATTGGCCCCCGCACCCTCGCGGCGTTGAACGTCACGCCCCAACAGCGCATCGAGCAGTTGCGTGCCAATCTGGAACGCTGGCGCTGGTTGCCACAGTCGCTGGGCGAGGAATACATTCTGGTCAACATCGCCGGCTTTGACATGCAGGTGGTCAGCAACGGCAGCACCGTCATGCAGCAGCGGGTCATGGTGGGCCGCCCGTACCGCCGCACACCGGTGTTTACCGGTCGCATGACCTATCTGGTACTCAACCCCTCCTGGGAAGTACCGCACCGGCTGGCCGCGCAGGACCAGTTGCCGAAAATCCGCGCCGACCGCAATTATCTGGACCAGATGGGCTTTACCGTACTGCGAGGCTGGGGTGCCAACGAAGTAGTGGTGGACCCGGACACAGTGGACTGGCAGTCCCTGTCCGCGCGCAACTTCCCCTTCCGTCTGCGCCAGTCGCCCGGCCCCAACAACGCCCTGGGGGACGTCAAATTCATGTTCCCCAACCGCCACAACGTCTACCTGCACGACACCCCGGCCCGGGGACTCTTCGCCCAGGAAGACCGCGCCCTGAGTTCCGGCTGCATCCGGGTGGAAGATCCCGATGCGCTCACCCGCTGGCTGTTACTGGAACGGGCCCGAGTGGTGTCCGACGAGCGCCTGTCCAGTATCATGGCCAGTGGCCAGGAGACCACCGTGCGTCTGAACCGTCCCCTGCCAGTACATCTGCTCTACTGGACCGCCTGGGTGGATGAGCGCGATCGGGTACAGTACCGGCAGGACATCTACCAGCGCGACCAGCGGCTTATCGATGCGCTGAACGCCGAACCCGTTTTTCCCACAACCTGATACCACTCCACCACCGAGACCCGCGCCCTTGAGCCACTACCTGTCGCTTTCGCTCGCCTTCTTCCTGCTGTTGTCCGCCTGTGTTGCCCATGGGCACTCCGAAGACTTTGATCCAGGCACGGTGGGCTACACCGTTACTTTCAACGGCAAACAGATTGAATGGCGGACGTTCGCGTTTTTTGTCATGCCCGGTCGCAGCTACCCACTTCACGTGGACCTGCCCGCTGCGCTTTCGGTGCAGGTACACAGCGAGGGCGGGCGACTGCAGGCTGGCGAGCCCCAGCACTGGCAATGGCAAGCTCCGCAGAAACCGGGTCCCTATTCCCTGACACTGCAGCCGGAAGGGCGCGAGCCTGTCACGCTGACGTTGCTGGTTATGGTGCCCGCCGCCCAGGCGAAAGGCGGCCACCTGAACGGCTACCGCATCGGCCAGTACCCGGACAAGCCCCTGCGGGGCAATCCGCTGTACCTGCCACCGCGCGGTTTTATCGAAGTGCACCCGGACATGCTGGAGTTACCGGTATCCCCTCACTTCACCCTGGGCCAGTTTCTCTGCAAACAGCAACCGGACCACTGGCCCAAATACCTGTTACTGCGGGAACCCCTGATCGCCAAATTGGAAATCATCCTGGCCGAGGTCAACCGGCGCGGCATACGCACCGACACCTTTGCCATCATGAGCGGGCACCGCACACCCTGGTACAACCGCGCCATTGGCAACACCAGTCTCTACTCAAGGCACCTGTGGGGCGGCGCCGCTGACATCTACATCGACAACAGCGGCGACGGCCGCATGGACGATCTCAACGGCGACGGCCGTATCGATATCAGGGACGCCCAGATACTGCTGGACATCATCGATGACATCTACGGCACCGGAGAGCACCAGCGCCTGCACGGCGGTCTGGGACTCTACGGACCCCGCCCCCATCGGGGGCCGTTTGTGCATGTGGATGCGCGGGGTATAGAAACGCGCTGGACCATCCCCTAAAAGCCGTCTTGTAAACTACTGCGTGCACGGCTGGCGGCGCCCGGCGGTGCTCGGAATCCTCATGTATTGCACATACAATCCGGTTCCTGCGCTCCGGCGGCCACCACCAGCCGCACACTCGCTACGTTTACAAGATGGCTTTAGCTACTTTAAGGAGCGCGGGAGTTCTCCGGATTGCCAGAGTCCCAGGCCAAAGCCATCCGGGTCCAGAAAGTCCGCGCTCCAGCCGCCAGGCGCCTCGGATACCGGTGTGACGATGGTGACGCCCGCCATGGCCAACTCGGCGACAATGTCGTCGATACCGCCGTCCGTCACTTCGAACACAATCGCCGGGGTGTCGCCGCGCCGGCCTTCCATCTGAAAGAAGATAAGGTCGAGGCCGCTTGCAAGGCGCCCCTGAAGCCAGAAGGGCTCTGCCCCCTCCATCCGTTCAAGGCCAAGATCGAAGGTCTCGTTATAGAACTTTTCGGTGCGCAGGATATCGCTCACGTAATAAACAATGCTGGCACTTTTGGGTTTGAAGCTCATGGACTACTCCTTTGTAGTGGTTAAGGAATTTCTGA
The DNA here is from genome assembly GCA_050486405.1 of Marinimicrobium sp. GTDB lineage: Bacteria > Pseudomonadota > Gammaproteobacteria > Pseudomonadales > Cellvibrionaceae > JBJHDF01. The sequence continues at coordinate 7,599 of JBJHDF010000033.1, forward strand.
ATTCCTCTTCCTGTTGCCGCCGAACTCTGTTTTGTGAGCACTGATAACGAAAAGATGGCCGTCGGGATCGTGACTGGCCAAAACACCACCCCGTCGGACGAGCTTGGACGACAGGGCGCCGCGCATGCGACCGTAGGCAATACCCGAACCTAGGCCCGGCAACCCGGCGGGAACAGTCAACCCGGCCTCGGCCACCCGGCGCCTTAACGCGCAAATGCGTTGGCGCAACGTGGCATCGGTCAACTTCAACAGATAAGCGATCTCGCGCCGGTTGTGGCCTGACAGGGCCAGGGCGAGCACGGATTTGAGGGGCGGCGTCAACGCCTGCATAAGCCGGGCGAGTTCCCGCTGATCATCAGCCAGGGAATCCAATGGTTCCGGTTGCCACTGACTTTCCCGCCCCCGGCGGCGAACGGCGCTGCGCAGTGCCATGCGGGCCTTGTTCCGCACCGTACCCACCAGCCACTTTCTGGTGTCGATGCTGCCAAAATCCGTCCGGCCGTCCAGAAAGGCGGTCAGATAGGCATCCTGCACGACGTCTTCCGCTTCGCAGGTTTCACCCAGTATCCGCCGCGCTACGGAGCAAAGCTGCGCATATTGGCTGGGACGCATCAATAAACTCCAGTGGCGATAACGGTATGAAAATAATCTTGTGGAAATAGTTTAGTGTACCTCGCCACTCACTTTGTGAGTTATGGCAAGTGTATTTTTTCGCCAATCAAGGCGCTTTTTTTGTCAGTTGTACACTGCTCCCAAATTGATCAGAAGCTGCGGCTCGCTCAACCGGATTCGCCCCCTGCTGCCGAAATCCAGTTGCGCATTGCTCTGGCGCAGACCCAAGCCCAGGGTGACCCCCCGGGGAAACACCAGGTCCACGCCGGCGCGACCGTAAAGCGCAAAATCGAAGCGGTTATTGCTGGTTCGCGTATCCACCATCAGATCCCCGAGAATGATAGTGGCACCACTGCTGCCCGGGTCGGCTGCGGCATCGCGGTGACGCAGGTGACCCCAGTAGATGGCGGGACCGGCGGAGGCATAAGCGCGCAGCCAGGGCAGCGGCTGTACGGCGGCGAAGGCCCCCATGGAAACATCCGTCAGCCAGAGATCACTGTCCACCGCGATAGCCAGGGTGGCACCCTGATCGTCGAAACGAAAAAACCACTTGGTGTTGTTTTCGTAACTGGTCTGCAAGGCCCCCTCCAGACCGTACTGTAGCCAACCCGCCACTTCCGAGCGCTGCAGGCTGGCGCCCAGCGTACGCAGAGTCACACCATCGGCGTGGTAGCGCCGCCCCGCCTGGTCGCGCAACGACCAGGCGTTATCCAGGGACTGATTGCCGATATAGAAGTGACTGTAGCGCGGGCGCGGATCGTAAAAAAAATCCGCCCGGGCCGGTGCGGCCATGCCCGTGGAGACGGCAAACCCGGTAAGTACAAGCAGCAACTGCATGCACCATAATCGCCCAAACAGAGGGACGGGACGCACAATCCCGGAGCACGGCGGCCTGTGTAAACTGGACCCTACCGATGTCGTTACAGCAGTTACCACAAAGATCAACCCCCTGAATTCAAAGCGTTTTTTCCCCGCATCTCACCACATTCTGGGACAGCCCGACCCTTGGCACAGTTCCTGCTGAATACCGTCTTGTATACAAGATTTCCTTTCACTGATTGCCGTACAGGACACCCGATGACGCCTCAAGCCGGCTGGACAATCGACCAATGGCTCGCTGCCTACCGCAGCGGGCAACTGACCCCCCGGGAGGCTCTGCCGGCCCTGCGCGGGCAATTGCAGGGGGACGACCCCGCCTGGATCCATATTCTCAGCGACGCCGAACTGGCTGCGCAACTGGACGCCCTCGACACCCTGGGCGAGCCGGACACGCTGCCCCTGTACGGTGTGCCCTATGTGGTCAAGGACAATATCGACGTCGCCGGCCTGCCCACCACTGCTGCCTGTCCGGCTTACGCTTACACAGCCAGGGAAGACGCCACCACCGTGGCCCAGTTGCGCGCCGCCGGCGCCATAGTTCTGGCCAAGACCAACCTGGACCAGTTCGCCACCGGCCTGGTGGGCACCCGCTCGCCCTACGGCGCTGTGCCCAACAGCTTCGACCCCCAATACGTCTCCGGCGGCTCCAGTTCCGGCTCCGCCGTGGCCGTGGCCCGAGGCCTGGTGCCCTTCAGTCTGGGTACCGACACCGCCGGCTCCGGCCGGGTGCCCGCCGGCTTCAACAATATTGTCGGGCTCAAGCCCACCAAGGGCCGCTTCAGCATTCGCGGTCTGGTGCCCGCCTGCCGCGCCCTGGACTGTGTGTCCATCTTCGCCCTGAACGTGGCCGACGCCGAATTGGTCGCCACCCTGATCGAGGGCTTTGACCCCGGGGACGCCTACTCCCGCCCGGCCCCGGCGGCCGCCCGTTTTCTCGGCAGCGCACCGCGCCTGGGCATTCCCGCCAAACCCCAGTGGTTTGGCGACGGCGAATCCGAAGCAGCCTGGCGCAAGACGCTGGAACAGATGACAAGCCTGGGGACGGAACTGGTGCCCCTGGACTTTGCCCCCATGCAGGAGCTGGCGCAACTGCTTTACGGCGGCCCCTGGGTGGCCGAGCGCCACGCCGCTGTCGCAGAGTTTATGGCGGAGCACGCCGACGAGATGAACCCGGTGGTGCGCGGCATCATTGACCAGGCAAAAGACTTTACCGCCACCGACGCCTACCGGGCCGAATACCGCCGGGCGGAACTGGCCCGGGAAATCCAGACCCGCATGGCCACCGTAGACGCCCTGCTGGTACCCACGGCACCGCGCCTGCCCAGCCTGCAACAGGTGGCCGAAGCGCCGGTGGAAGTGAACAGCCAACTGGGCACCTGGACCAACTTTGTCAATCTGGCCGACTGCTCCGCCCTGGCCCTGCCGGCGGGTATCCGCAGCGACGGTCTGCCCTTTGGCATCACCCTGATCGGCGCCGCCTGGCAGGACGCCGCCCTGGCGGAATTCGGCCGCCGCTGGCAGCAGGCGCAACCCTGGAAAGCCGGCGCCACCGATCGACCACTGCCGCCGGTTACACCGAACAACGAACCACCACCGGGCCATCTGCGCCTGGCGGTGGTAGGCGCGCACCTGAGCGGCATGCCCCTGAACAGTCAGTTGACCGAACGCCACGCGCGGCTGGTGGAAGAAACCCGCACCGCCGACTGCTACCGCCTGTTCGCCCTGCCCAACACCACACCGCCCAAACCGGGCCTGGTGCGCAGCGACGCGGGAGCGCCCATCACCGTGGAGTTGTGGGATATGCCGGTGCATGAGTTCGGCAGTTTTGTGGCTCTGATTCCTGCGCCTTTGGGTATTGGCACGATCGCGCTCGGCGACGGGCGGGAGGTGAAAGGTTTTATTTGCGAGGGAGCGGCTATTGAAGGTGCTACGGACATTACCCACTTGGGTGGGTGGCGGAATTATGTAAGGGGGAATGCTTAGAGTTGGGTGCGGGCTTGGGGTGGGGGAAAACTTGAAAAGCCGAAGTAGTAGTGACCACCGCTGCACAAATGTACTGCGGAGCTCCGGGGCCGGGAAGGTCTTCCGGGACCGTGCTCAGCAGGGATGCTGTGCTCGAGCCCCCAGGGAGGGGTTTACGGCGTGTCCCGGAAGACCTTCCCGGCCCCGGAGCGGACCCTACAAGTAAGGCACACGCCTGCGGGCCTCAAAAGTACAGACTTAGAAAGTATTAACCACATTTGCACAACCGGGAGTAAACCATGTTCCACACAGTCCTGATCGCCAATCGCGGTGAAATTGCCGTGCGCATTGCCCGCACACTGAAAACCATGGGTATCAAATCCGTGGCGGTCTACTCCCACGCCGACCGCAACAGTGCCCATGTTACCGCCGCCGATATCGCCGTGCCGTTGGGCGGCAACACCGCGGCGGAAAGCTATCTGCAAACGGAAAAAATTCTCGCCGCCGCGAAAGAGACCGGTGCCCAGGCCATTATTCCCGGCTACGGTTTTCTTTCGGAAAACGCCGCCTTCTGCGAACAGTGCGAAGCCGCCGGTATCGCCTTTTGCGGCCCCACGCCGGACCAGATTCGCCAGTTCGGTCTCAAACACACCTCCCGGGAAATCGCCGAACAGGCCGGCGTGCCGCTGACTCCCGGCACCGGCCTGCTCGCCTCGCTGGAAGAAGCCGTCAGCGCCGCCGACAAGCTGGGCTACCCGGTGATGCTGAAAAGCACCGCCGGTGGCGGCGGCATCGGTCTGACCCGCTGCAACAGAGAAGCGGAACTGGTGGAAGCCTACGAAAGCGTCAAGCGCCTGGGGCAGAATTTTTTCAGCGACAGCGGCGTGTTTCTCGAGCGCTTTGTCGACAACGCCCGCCACGTGGAAGTGCAGATTTTCGGCGACGGCCGGGGCAAGGTACTGGCGCTGGGCGAGCGCGACTGTTCGCTGCAAAGACGCAACCAGAAAGTGGTGGAGGAAACTCCGGCACCGCACCTGCCCGCCGCCACCCGGGAAAAATTGATGGCCGCCTCGGTGAGCCTCGGCGAGGCGGTCAACTACCGCTCCGCCGGCACCGTGGAATACATTTACGATCCGGCCCGCGACGCCTTTTACTTTCTCGAAGTGAACACCCGCCTGCAGGTGGAACACCCCATCACCGAAGCCTGCACCGGCGTCGATCTGGTGGACTGGATGATCCGCACCGCCGCCGGCGAACCGCCGAAGCTGGACATCGACATTCAGCCCAGGGGCGCCGCCATTGAAGTGCGCCTCTACGCCGAAGATCCGGTCAAGGATTTTCAGCCGTCGCCCGGCGTACTGACCGACGTGGTCTTCCCTGAGGACGCCAGGATCGACACCTGGGTCAGCACCGGCACGGAAGTCTCCGCCTACTACGACCCCATGATCGCCAAGATCATCGTGCACGGCCAGGACCGCGCCGACGCCATTGCCAAAATGACCGACGCACTCAACGCCACCCGCATGGCGGGCATCGCCACCAATCTGGATTATCTGCGCCAGATTGTCGCCTCGGACTTTTTTGCCGCTGGTGACGTCGCCACCAACAAGCTGGCCGATTTTGTCTACCAGCCACCGGTGATCGAGGTGCTGCAACCGGGCACCTACACCAGCGTGCAGGATTACCCCGGGCGCGACCGCTACTGGAGCATCGGTGTACCGCCCTCCGGCCCTATGGACGACTACGCCTTCCGGCTGGCCAATCGCATTGTCGGCAATGACCCCAGCGCCGCCGGTCTGGAAATCACTCTGGTGGGCCCCAGGCTGCGCTTTCACACCGACACGGTGATCGCCCTGACCGGCGCCACCAGCAACGCCACCCTGGACGGCGAACCCCTGAGCTTCTGGGCGCCGGTGTCGGTCAAGGCCGGCCAGGTGCTGGATGTGGGCAAGGCCGAACGCGGCTGCCGCGCCTATCTGGCGGTGCGCAACGGCCTGGATATTCCGTTGTATCTGGGCAGCCGCTCCACCTTTGCCCTGGGCCAGTTCGGCGGTCACGGCGGACGCATACTGCGCGCCGCCGACATGCTGCCCATCAGCAATCCGGACATCGCCGCCTGCGACACACCGGCGCCGCGATACCCGGCCACCGCCGCGCCCGCCGCGCTGATTCCCGAGTACCCGGACACCAGCGCCGGTCCCGGTCACTGGGAAATCGGTGTGCTCTACGGTCCCCACGGCGCGCCGGACTTTTTTACCGACGACGCCATCGAGATGTTTTTCGGCACCGACTGGGAAGTGCACTACAACTCCAACCGTCTGGGTATTCGCCTCAACGGTCCCAAGCCCACCTGGACACGCAGCGACGGCGGCGAAGCCGGCCTGCATCCGTCCAACATTCACGACACCGAATACGCCGTGGGCTCGATCAACTTTACCGGCGACATGCCGGTGATCCTCACCAAGGACGGCCCCAGCCTGGGCGGTTTCGTCTGCCCGGTGACCATCATCAAGGCCGAGCTGTGGAAAGTCGGCCAGGTCAAACCCGGTGACACCATCCGCTTCAAGCCCCTGAGTTTCGACACGGCCCTGGCCATGGAAAACTCCCGGGACGCGGCCATCGAAAGTCTGAGCGAACAACCGCCGATCACCGAAGTGCCGGTGCAACAACCGGATCACGATCTGTCGCTCTGCATACTTGCCGCACTGCCGGAAGCCGAAGGCCGCCCGGCGGTCACCTACCGTCAGGCAGGGGACAAATACATTCTGATCGAGTACGGTCCCATCGTCATGGACCTGCGCTTCCGTCTGCGCGTGCACGCACTGATGGAAGCGCTGAACAGCAACCCCATCGACGGCATCATCGAACTGTCGCCGGGCGTGCGCTCGCTGCAGATCAACTACGACAGCCGGGTGATTCACCAAAAGGATCTGATGAGCGCGCTGCTGAAAACCGAAGCCGGCCTGCCGCCGGTGGACACCATGCGCGTACCCAGCCGCATCCTCCACCTGCCCATGGCCTTCGAGGATTCCGCCACCCTGGAAGCCGTAGCCAGGTATCGCCAGTCGGTGCGCGACACCGCGCCCTGGCTGCCGCGCAACACCGAATTCATGCGCCGCATCAACGGCCTGGACTCCGTGGATCAGGTGAAAGACGTGCTCTACTCCGCCAGCTATCTGGTGCTGGGCCTGGGCGATGTCTACCTGGGCGCGCCCTGCGCCGTGCCCGTGGACCCGCGCCACCGGCTGCTCACTTCCAAGTACAACCCGGCACGCACCTACACCGCCGAGGGCACCGTGGGCATCGGCGGCGTATACATGTGCATCTACGGCATGGACTCTCCCGGCGGCTACCAGTTGGTGGGGCGCACCCTGCCCATCTGGAACAAGTTTCTGAAAAGCCCGGTGTTTATCAACGGCGAACCCTGGCTGCTGAAATTTTTCGATCAGGTGCGCTACTACGAAGTCAGCGAGGAAGAACTCACGCGGATGCGCGAGGACTTCCGTGAAGGCCGGCTGGAAATCAACATCGAGGAAACCTGGTTCGATATCGCCGAACACGAACAGTTTCTCGCCGACAACGCCGCCAGCATCGACAGCTTCCGCCGGCGCCAGCAGGAGGCCTTTGAGAAAGAAGTGGCCTTGTGGCAAGCGGACGAGGAAAAGCAGGTGGACGAAGCCCTGCGCGGCAAACCCGACGCCGGCCCCATCGAAGTGGACGGCCACGCCGTCACCGCGGAAATCAGCGGCAGCATCTGGAAACTGCTGGTGGAGCCGGGCCAGTCAGTGGAAGCCGATCAGCCCCTGCTGATTGTGGAAGCCATGAAAATGGAATTTGCCATCCACGCCGATCGCCCGGCCCGGGTCAGCGCCATCCACTGCGAGCCGGGCAAGCAGGTGAATGCGGGGGAGTTGTTGATTGTGTTGGAAGAATAGAGGGAAAAGGGAAAAGATTGCAAACCACAGGGAAGTGTTTATGATCGGAGGTTAGCCCATTCCCTTTTTACCTTTCTGGGGGCTGCTGACCCGTGGCTTTTGTTGATTCCGGATTTGAGCTGATAGAAGACTTCCTGGATGCGGGGACGGCAAATTCGATAATCGCCGAATCCGATGAAGAGCTATCAAGACCGTCCAGGCGACGCGTCTTGCACCTTGAATACAGCAGTTACGAATTGCCAAACGGTATTCAGTGGATTTAGGTGCCCTGAACCAGAGAACCGCCCTGACGACAGGAAATGAGGCAAACATGAAAACCAGGCGAAAAAGGTCCATCTGGCTCAGAGCGTGCAATTCATTGTGCGTATTAACGCTGATTGCCTCTGTGCTTTATCTGCTATTGGCGGGGTTTCAGCCGCTGGCCCTGGCTGCCCTGATATGCGCCTCGGCAGGTGTAGCAACTCCCGCCGTTGCAAGCGGCGGGAGAATAGCCGAGGTGATCACGGGCATACTCGAAGCGATTCTCGACGGCCTATCGGCCATAGTCGACGCTATCGCCAGCCTGTTCTCCTTCTGAGTGACGCTCTTCTCCCTCACTTGAACGCGTATGAAATATTGAAGTACACCCCCCTGTCCAGCCCCTGCTGAAAGCCGTTGTAGTCTTCCCTTACCCGGGTCACATACTCCAGTTCGAAGCGGACACCTGCAAAGTTGCCGCCGGTGATCATGGTGTTGGCGCCCAGGCCAAAATCGAGGAAGGTGCCGCCGTAGTTTTCCTGAAAATCCTCCGGGGCGCTGTGGTGGTGGGGAGCGTTGTAGTGGCCACCGATGCTGTCCCGCGTCTCCCAGGACAGGCGGCCGGACAGGCTGATCCAGTCCGCCACCCGAAAAGCCGTCCAGCCGGTGGCCTGGTACCAGTCCCCCAGCACATAGCCGGAACGGTTTTCGCTTTCCAGCCGCACCTGGGCATTGAGCTGGCCGCCCCAGGTCAGCCGGTCGGCACGCCCCAGATAGGTCAGGGACGGCACCAGATCCCAGGTGCCTGAGCCCAGTTGCATCTCGTAGTGCACCAGGGTGCCGTCGGGGTTTTTGCGGCTGACGCTGCCGGTGGGGATGCTCACCCCCAGGCCACCGATCCATTCGTGGGTATCGTTGCGCCCCAGCCGATACAGGGCGCTGATCATGGTGTCTCCCCAACCGGACACCCCATGACTGTGGGCGTGGCCGTGATGATGGTCATGGTGATGATGACCGTCTCCATGATGATCGCCATGGTGGCTGCCGTGATGATCCTCGTCATGAGCCTCTGCGATCCCGGTCATATCCATATCCATGGTCATATAGTGGGGCATGAACATCAGGGTCAGGTCGTCACTGACAGCGTACATGAAGTCCAGCATCAGCATCTCCATGGTCATGCCGGTGGACTTCATGGTGAAACCTGCCGCGCGCAGCTCCTCCTCTCTCACCCGCTCAGAGCCCCGGTAATAACCGCTATGGCTGGTGCGGCTGTAGCGGTAACCGGTCATGATTTCACCCTGGGTGTGCAGATGTGCACCCATGACGCCCGCCGGCGCATGGCCGTCCGGCGACGGCCCCTCGCTGTGGGCTGCAGCCCCGGTGCTGGCCAGAAGGGCACCCAGAACCAGTAGCATTCGTCCTGTTTTCATTGATTGTTCCCCGGTTGTTTCCTGTGAGCATGGATTCGGAAGCCGGCCGCGTGGCCGCGCAACGGGGCGATTATAGAGGAAGGGGGAAGGATGTGAATGCGGCGTATTGTCGCAGTTCTCTGAGGACACACCGCTCAGGGGGTCCATTTTGATGCAGACGCCCGCACCAGGCATCGCAATGGTGCACAAAACCTACCTCACCTGCTTCTCTGAAACCGAAGACAGCCACCCCCAATCAGCCAGGACCCCCGCAAGCTCTGGCCTGCAGCCCTGCTCGCCATCCCGGACCGGAGGTTGGCACAGTTCATGCTGAATACAAACTTGCATACAAGATGATATTCCAGGACTGATTGATGGAATTGGTGGGCAAGTTGTCAGCGACTGAACACGGGGCTTTGGCAGTGCAAAAGAAAGATCGCCAAAGTCTCACGGAGCGTATTTATCTGGCGCTGAAGAGCGAAATCTTTGATTTCGCGTTGCTGCCTGGCGATCGCTTCACCGAGAGCGAAGTGGCCGAACGCATGGCCGCCAGCCGCACCCCGGTGCGTGAAGCGTTGATGCGCCTGCAGCGGGAAGGCTATGTGGAAGTGTCTTTTCGCAGCGGCTGGCAGGTTCGCCCCTTTGACTTTGATCTGTTCGAACAGCTCTACGACGTACGCATAGTGCTGGAAATGGCGGCGGTCAAGCGGCTATGTGAAATGGAACCGGGCCCGGACCTGGAAACCCTGAAAAGTATCTGGCTGGTCGACGCGGACCAGCGTCTGGAAAACGGGCCTGAAGTCTGCGCCCTGGATGAACAGTTTCACCTGCACCTGGTAGGCGCTACCGGCAATGCCGAGATGGCGCGCATACACCGGGAAGTCACCGAGCGGCTGCGTATCATTCGCCGCATCGACTTTACCCAGCGCTCGCGCATCGAAGCGACCTACCAGGAGCACGGCAAGATTTTGCGCACCATCATGAAGCGGCGAATTGACGAGTCCCAGATGTTGCTGAAAACCCACATCGAGGCGAGCAAGGCCGAGGTGCGCAAAATCACTCTGCACATGTTGCACGAGGCCCGCCTAAACCAGGTGGCCGCGCGCGATGCAGGCAGAGTGCAATAGGTGAGTCGGCGTGTATCGCGGCCCGCCCAAAATACCCCGGAGGAACGAAGTGCCCAGGAGCGAGCAGGGAAGGACAGCAGGAATGCCATAACACAATCAGGGCTTTACATTCATATTCGCAAACTACCGATCACGGAGATTGACCCATGAAGATAGACACACTGATAAAACGCGCCGGGGTGGCTGTACTCGCCTGCGGCCTGAGCTTCGGCGCCTACGCCGAAACCATCAAGGTCGGCGTGCTGCACTCGCTGTCCGGCACCATGGCCATATCGGAAACCACCCTGAAAGACACGGTGGAAATGCTGGTGGCCGAGCAGAACAAACGAGGCGGCCTGCTGGGCAGACAACTGGAAGCGGTTGTTGTTGACCCGGCCTCCAACTGGCCACTGTTCGCCGAACGTACCCGCGAGCTTATCGAGCAACGCGGCGTGGACGTAATCTTCGGTTGCTGGACTTCCGTATCGCGCAAGGCAGTGCTGCCGGTCATCGAAGAGCTGAACGGACTGCTGTTCTATCCCGTTCAGTACGAAGGTGAAGAATCCTCACGCAACGTTTTCTACACCGGTGCCGCACCCAACCAGCAGGCTATCCCCGCCGTGGACTACCTGATGAACGAATTGGGTATTGAGCGCTGGGTTCTGGCTGGTACCGACTACGTGTACCCGCGGACCACCAACCGTATTCTGGAAGCCTACCTGAAGTCCAAGGGTGTAGCGGATGCCGACATCATGATCAACTACACGCCTTTCGGTCACTCTGACTGGCAGAACATCGTTGCGGAAATCCGTCGCTTCGGTAGCGCCGGCAAGAAAACCGCTGTGGTTTCCACCATCAACGGCGACGCCAACGTGCCATTCTATCGCGAACTGGGCAACCAGGGTGTTTCCGCCGAGGATATTCCGGTCATTGCCTTCTCTGTAGGTGAAGAAGAACTGTCCGGCATGGACACCGCACCGCTGGTGGGCCACCTGGCAGCCTGGAACTACTTTATGAGCGTGGAAACTCCCGAAAACGCCGCTTTCATCAAAAAGTGGCACGAGTTTATCGGCGACAAAAACCGCGTAACCAATGACCCCATGGAAGCTCACTACATCGGCTTCAATATGTGGGTAGAAGCAGTGAAGCGCGCTGAAAGCACTGACTCCGACGCCGTGATCAAATCCATCGTCGGCGTGGAAGTACCCAACCTGACCGGTGGTACCGCGAAAATGCTGCCCAACCACCACATCACCAAGCCGGTGCTGATTGGTGAGATTCAGGAAGACGGCCAGTTCTTCGTGGTCTGGGAAACTGAGGACCTGATCGCTGGCGACGCCTGGTCTCCCTACCTGGAAGGCAGCAAGGACCTGATCGCCGATTGGACCGACCCGATCAACTGCGGCAACTACAACACCGTCACCAAAACCTGTCTGGGTTCCCAGGCCATGCATTGATTGCACCTGCCCCAAGCTCTCTCCCCTCTTTAAGGGGAGAGAGCACGATCGACAACCGATTTCTGGAAGACCACTATGAACACGCAATGGCAGAACTTCCGGCACAGGCTGACCCGAGGTGCCGGCCGGTGGCGTCTGGCCATCGTCATGGCGTTCGGCGCACTGCTCTGGACACCCGCCGCGCTGGCGGAAACCGGGGAAGCCCTGAGCGACGACGACCGCTTCCGCGTACTGGTGCAGACACTCGCCTCCGGCAACCTGCGCGACATGAGTGACGCGGTTGATGAACTGCTGCTACTGGCGCACCCGGACACCAACGACATTCTTCTCGCCCTGCAGGAAGGCAACCTGATGGGCGATAGGCAGACCCCGCCCACCGTCGCCCTTCAGGACGGGGAACTGCGTCTTGATGCCTTTACCGGCGAACCCTTGGCGGAAGAACTCGCCGCCGAACTGCGCACCGTACGCATCAACAACCGCCTGCGCGGCCAACTGCGCTCGGCCCGCGCCAAACTCAATCTCAACGCCGACAACCCGCAACTGCGCTATCAGGGCGTGCGTCGCATCATTCGCGATGGCGTGGAGCCGGATCTTGTGCCACTGCTGCTTGAGCGCCAGGCGATCGAAGACAGCAATCTGGTGAACAACGCCCTGACCACGGCACTGGCGCTGAACGACCTGCGCCACGACGATGCCGCGGTGCGACTGGCGGCGGTGGAACAACTGCGCGGCTCCCTGGAAAGCGAAGCGCGCAACGCCCTGCGCCGCATTCAGGAAAACGATCCGGCGCCGGACGTGGCGGCAGCGGCCGAAGATGCTCTGGAGGGCATTGCCGGGCGCATCAAATTCTATCGTTTTGTGGAGACCGTATTCTTCGGCCTCAGTCTCGGCTCCATACTGTTGCTGGCCGCCGTGGGACTGGCCATCACCTTCGGCGTTATGGGCGTGATCAATATGGCCCATGGCGAACTGATCATGATTGGCGCCTACACCACCTGGATGGTGCAGCAGCTTTTCCCCGGCATGATTGAATGGAGTCTGTTGATCGCCATTCCCGCCGCCTTTATCGTCACCGGGCTGGTGGGCATCGCCATCGAGCGCGGCGTCATCCGCTTTCTCTACGGACGGCCGCTGGAAACCCTGCTGGCCACCTTCGGTATCAGCCTGATTCTGCAACAGGCGGTACGCAGTCTGTTCTCACCCCTGAACCGCTCCGTGAGTTCACCGGAGTGGATCAGCGGCGCCCTGACCATCAACCCGGTGCTGTCCATCACCTACACCCGGTTGTACATACTGATCTTCGGCCTGATGGTGTTCTTTGCCCTGATCATGGTGATGAAGTACACCTCGCTCGGCCTGAAAGTTCGCGCCGTATCGCAGAACCGCGCCATGGCCCGGGCCGTGGGCGTGCGCTCGGGCTGGGTGGACGCGCTGACCTTCGGCCTCGGTTCCGGCATTGCCGGCGTGGCCGGCGTGGCGCTGTCGCAGATCACCAACGTCGGCCCCAACCTCGGCCAGGCCTACATCATCGACTCCTTTATGGTGGTGGTCTTCGGCGGTGTGGGCAACCTCTGGGGCACGCTGGTCAGTGCCATGAGTCTGGGTCTGATCAACAACTTCCTGGAGCCCTACGCCGGCGCCATGCTGGCCAAGGTGCTGGTACTGGTGATGCTGATCCTGTTCATCCAAAAACGGCCCAAGGGACTCTTCCCGCAACGGGGCCGGGCTGCCGCTGACTGACGAAGGAATTGCCATGTTATTTCGACGCTTGTTACTGAACGACCGCGGCGGCATGGTGGTGCTGGGTATTGTAGTGATCGGCACACTGCTGGTGTCGGTACTGAACCTGGCCGTACCACCGGATTCGCCCTTCTATGTTTCCAACTACATGGTGGCACTGCTGGGCAAGTTTCTGTGCTTTGCCCTGCTGGCCCTGGCCATCGATCTGATCTGGGGTTACGCCGGCATACTGTCCCTGGGCCACGGCGCCTTCTTTGCCCTGGGCGGCTACGCCATGGGCATGTACCTGATGCGCCAGATCGGCGACCGGGGCGTTTACGGCCACCCGGAACTGATGGACTTTATGGTGATCCTGAACTGGGAAGAACTGCCCTGGTTCTGGCAGGGCTTCGACATGTTCTGGTTCGCCATGCTGATGGCGCTGCTGGTGCCGGGCCTGCTGGCACTGGTATTCGGCTGGCTGGCCTTCCGCTCCCGGGTGACCGGCGTCTACTTCGCCATCATCACCCAGGCGCTGACCTATGCCCTGATGCTGGCCTTCTTTCGCAACGAAATGGGTTTTGGCGGCAACAACGGCCTGAATGACTTCAAGGAAATTCTCGGCTTCACCATTGCCGCCAGGGGCACGCGGGTCGGATTGTTTGTGGCCTCCGCCGTCGCCCTCATTCTCGGTTATCTCGCCTGCCGCTATATCGTTACCTCGCGCATGGGCCGGGTGCTGGTGTCCATCCGCGACGCCGAGAGCCGCACCCGTTTCTGTGGTTACCGGGTGGAGTACTACAAGCTCTGGCTGTTCGTGTTTTCCGCCATGCTGGCGTCCATCGCCGGCGCGCTCTATGTACCCCAGGTGGGCATCATCAACCCCGGCGAGTTCTCACCGCTCAACTCCATCGAGATGGTCATCTGGGTATCCATGGGTGGGCGCGGCACCCTGTTCGGCGCCATCGTCGGCGCCTTTTCCGTGAACTACGCGAAAACCTTCTTTACCTCCTGGTCACCGGAAACCTGGCTGTTTGTACTCGGTGGCCTGTTTGTGCTGGTCACGCTGATTCTGCCCAAGGGGCTGGTGGGGCTGTTTCACGTTTTCCGCCGCCGCATCAAGGACGACGAACCAGGCGAAGGCGAAACGGTGGAAAGCCCGGACGCCGACAAGCAGAAACTGACGGAAGGAGATGCACCGTGAATTTCTTCCTGAAACACGCCCGGCAGTTCGGCCACCGGACCCTGCCCAAGCGCGACCCCAACTTCGGCGCGCCTCTGGACACCAGTCACGGCCCCATTCTCTATGTGGAAGATGTCACCGTCAGCTTCGACGGTTTCAAGGCGCTGAACAACCTGAACCTCTATGTGGACGACGGTGAATTGCGCTGTATCATCGGCCCCAACGGCGCCGGCAAGACCACCATGATGGATGTGATCACCGGCAAAACCAAACCGGATACCGGCAGCATCTACTTTGGTCAGCAGATCAATCTGCTGGGGCTGGCGGAACACCAGATTGCCCGGGGAGGTATTGGCCGCAAGTTTCAGAAACCCACCGTGTTCGAAGCGTTGACCGTGCTCGAAAACCTGGAACTGGCCACCGCCAGCGACAAGGGTGTGTGGAAAATTCTGTTCAGCCAGCTTACCGGCGAGCAGCGCGACCGTATCGACGAAGTGCTGGAAACCATCGGCCTGACTGCACAGCGCAGAAAACCTGCCGGCGCCCTGTCTCACGGCCAGAAGCAGTGGCTGGAAATCGGTATGCTGCTGATGCAGAGCCCCCGGGTACTGCTGGTGGACGAACCCGTGGCTGGCATGACCGGCGAGGAAGTCGAACACACCGCGCGGCTGCTCACGTCTCTGGAAGGTAAGCACTCGGTGATTGTGGTGGAACACGATATGGCGTTTGTCCGCTCCATCGCGCGCAAGGTCACCGTGCTGCACCAGGGTTCAGTGCTGGCGGAAGGGACCATGGATCAGGTGCAGAACAATCCGAAGGTGGTGGAAGTATACTTGGGGGAGTGACTCCCCTCAGACATTGGAGAACGCTGTGCTGAGCATAGAAGGCATCAATCAATACTACGGCCAAAGCCACATCCTCTGGGACCTGAGCCTGGAGTTGAAAAGTGGCCGCTGCGGCTGTCTGCTGGGGCGCAACGGTGTGGGCAAGACCACGCTGCTCAAGTGCATCACCGGGCTGCTGCCGGTGCGCGACGGGCGCATTGTGTTTGACGGCCAGGACATCACCCGCCTGTCCACCGAGAATCGCGCCCGCGCCGGCATCGGCTACGTGCCCCAGGGGCGGGAAATTTTCCCGCTGCTGACAGTGGAGGAAAACCTGAAAATTTCTCTCGGCGCACGCAAGGACAAGGCAAAACAGATTCCGTCGCTAATCTACGAACTCTTCCCGGTGCTCAAGGAAATGAAAGGCCGTCGCGGCGGCGATCTGTCTGGCGGCCAGCAACAACAGCTGGCCATCGGCCGCGCCCTGGTGCTGGACCCCAAGCTGCTGATCCTGGACGAACCCACCGAGGGCATCCAGCCCAATATCGTCCAGAACATCGGCGAGGTGATCCGCAAGCTGAACGCCGAGTTGGGGCTGACGGTACTGCTGGTGGAACAGAAGCTGCCCTTCGCGCGCAAAACCGCCGATGACTTTTTTATCATGGAGCGCGGCCGCGCCGTGGCGGAAGGCCCTATGGGAGACCTCAACGACGATCTGGTGCAGCGCTATCTGACCGTGTAAGCCCCGAGGATTCAGCTACTTCTTCAGCAGCCAGCCAACCGAACCCGCAGCCTGACGCCAGGCTTTCTGATGCACGCTGACGAACAGCACCGCCTCATCCTTGTCGCCAAAACCATGGTAATCCGGCATCCGCTGCGGCATCTTGCTGTGACCTGCCAGCAGCTTGGGCACATGCTTGTTGTAGGCAACGGCCTCCTTCCTGTGTTGGCGCGCGGTGGGCGAATCGCCTTCGCGGATATAACTCAGCAATGCCCGGGAGTAGAGTATAAAAGCTGACTGTTCCGGGCATTGATCCAGCAAGTCTGCCACCCGATCCAGCCGCTGTGCCTCGAAGTACCGGGCGATGATCACATTACGAATACCCTGGTTGTCGTTGGGATTCAATTCCAGACAGCGCTCATAGTGGGCAATGGCCCTTTCCATCTGCCCGCTTTCGTAACAGGCGTCGGCCATAGAGGCAAGACTGCGCATATAGGGGCGCGTTTCAAGCACTCCCCAGAAATGTCCCGCGTGGTCCGTAAAAAATTCAGGCCCCCATTCTGCCTCCGTGGCGGCTATCGCCTCTTCAAGCATTGCCACCTTCCGGGTCGGATTCAGCTCCGTACCCGCCAGCAAATTCAACGCATCCAGAGAGTCTGGCCGCAGCTCCAGCGCCCGCCGCGCGGCCTCGGCGGCCAGCTCCCGGTCGTCGGTTTCGTAACCCATTTCCAGAAGATCCTCGAACTCTTCCTGTTCCTCGTCGATCTGCTGCGGAAAATCATCAAAATCGGCCGATACAAAACCCTGTCCGTCCATGTTCGCAAACGCCTTACCGTCCTCAAGCAAGCAGTGGTAAAGCTCGACGGCCATAAACGCATAGCTGTTCATGATGCCGTTGAAATTCTTGCGTGTCTCCCGCGCCAGCTGCTCCAGTGACTCCACTTCCTCCAGCAGTTCCCGCATCGGTTCGGAGTCCGGGGAAATGCCAAATAATGTCAAGGGCAGCCAGAACGCCGGCATGGGCATTTCTTCGTCGTCGTCAACTGACAGCAGCTTCTGGTCTTCCAGTTCCTGCCATACACTCTGGAACAGGGACAGCGAGTACGAAAATCCGCTGCACCAGTCATGCAGGCCGCTGCCGGGAACAAAGGCCTCGCGCACATCGGCCGGCAGTTCACAGCCCTTCGGCAGTTTGCAGTTCGCTGCTTGCACTTCATCGTTGATCTGATTGTACAGCTGCATAATGCTCTGCAAGTACTGGATATCCTCAGGGGAGCCCTCGGCCGCCAGCTCACCGACGAAAATTCCCGGCAACCAGGCCGAGGGAGACAGCATCCGGGGTGTGGTGCAGACGCCGAACAGATAGCCCCAGAGGGACATCAGGTTCAGGGTTCCCTGCGGATGCCTGGGATCCTTGAGAAAGTTGTCGAGTTCGCGCGCCTGACTGGCGCTCAGGGGCCGGGTATCAATAGTTGGCATGGGCAAAAACCGAATAGCTGTGGATTCTGGCGGCCCGTGTGCACTCACGACGGGATACCATTGCCCTCATTCTACACCCAGCAGAGGCACAGCCAAGCTGCTCAAGGCCATATAACCGCGTCGCTCAGTTGATTGCTCAGGGATGGTATAGGCCAGGCAATCAATATTGGTTATATGCACCAGCATTTTATATGTCAAATTATTATCACATCTAATAACTATCTTATAGTCTTCTTGAATCTAAGTATGATACGGTTAGCCCGAGGCTGGTGGCATTCGGATAGCCGGCAGCTCAAAACAGTATTGTTCTCTGACGTTCCCCGCATGACGCGTCCAGAAGCATCTGGCAGCGCCGGGCGCTGATTATGAACTGGTTTCTGGCCAGAAAGACCATCTCCAATGGCATTGTGGAGAACTTGTACAACAACTATAAGAGTGGCCGCGCGAAAGTCCTACGGTATTCGAATCTACAGGTGCCAGAAAATGCGCCCTGGCACTCTTTTGGTCGAAATTTTGCGGCCGGAAAGCCCGAAAATTTCACTGATGAAGTAGCTACAATAACTTGAATAGGAGAATCTCAAATGAGTGCCGGATCAAGAAACGACAGAAGTGACCAACCTGGTATTTTCAAACCGAAATCACTCGCCACCGCCGTACTGGCAGCAATGGGTTCAATGAGTGTGATGACTGTAGGTGCGCAGACCAACGGCGGCAGTGAAGTAGCCGCTGCCGCCACGGAAGAAATTGTCATTACGGGCATCAGGGAATCGATGCAGAGAAACCTCGATATCAAACGGGATTCATCCGGCGTTGTCGATGCGATTACCTCGGAAGATATCGGCAAGTTCCCCGATTCGAATATTGCAGCATCGTTACAGCGTGTGCCTGGGGTATCCATTCAGCGATCCGGCGCACGTGGCGAACCTACCGGCATTACAGTACGCGGCTTCAGTGGTGACTTTAATGAGACCCTGGTCGACGGGCGTCGCCTTTCTACAGCCACTGGCGGGCGTTCCGTCGATTTCAGCACTATAGGCGCGGACTTTGTGGGCGGTGTAGAGGTAATGAAAACACCGGATGTGACTTTGTCAGCCAGTTCCATCGGTGCAACGGTCAACGTGTTATATCCCAAACCCTTTGATAGCATGGGCCAGCGTTTTGCCGTATCACTGTCTGGGTCGATGCAGGATGAATCCGGCAAGGTCACACCAACTGTGGGGGCCCTATACAGCAACACGTTTGCCGACGATACCCTGGGATTTCTGGTCAGCGTAATCAGCTCTGAACGCGAAACGACAACGAATCATGTTTCTGAAAACGGTTGGCAGGGTGCTTTTACGCGCCCGTGCCAATTGACATCGACCTGTACCGCTGAAGAACTTGGTGAACCGGGAACCATTGTTTCCTGGCATCGGACGCAATTTGTAGCGGATCAACATATCACCAGCGATGAGCGCATTGACGGCCGACTGGCGTTCCAGTGGCAACCGAACGAGAGAACGTTGCTGACCATTGATAACAATTACTCGCGGCAGGATATAGAGACATTCAACTACGGTTTTGGTATCTGGTTTGACTTTAATGCTTTCCGAAACGTCCAATTGGACAGCAATGGCACAATTGTTGATTTCATCAACCTCGACGATGTACTGAATCTCAATGCCGCCTTCAACCGCTCGCTGCTTGTCACCAACCAATTGGGCGTGAACCTGCAGTACGAAGTCACAGACAATCTCGGCCTCGATATCGATCTTTCCCACTCCAAGAGTGAGCTGAATCCGAACGGCCAGAACAGCGTAGACGCCATGAACCTTGGTTATGGCGGTGATCTGGGTTGCGATATGGGAGTGCGGACCCTTGGCAGCAGCTCCAACACGCTACCGGAGATGACCACCTTCGGGCCCAACTGTGACCAGTCGCGCGCACTTGACCCCGAGGTAATCGGTTCGCATGTTATCGTGCGAATGCGTCAGGAAAATACCAACACCATCAACCAGGCCCGTTTTGCAGCGACATGGACACAGGATGATATTACGGTTGATGCTGGAGTGTCCTATCTGAAAGACAACTTCACGACGCAGAATACCAACACCTTTGCCAACAACTTCTGGCAAACATGGGCGGGATATGGTGCGCCCTCCGGGCGAGACACTGGCCTGGTGATACCAGCGAGCATCTATCAGGATCAGGTAAGCACCTCGGGCTTTATTCCCGGTTTTTCCGGCAACGACGCATTGATGCCATACCTGCTGGTATTCGATCCAACGGACGTCTATGACTTCCTGGAGGGCCAGGGAAATCCGCAGACGCAGACCATTGAAGGGTACAACTACGGCTGTTGTGGAGAAAACTACACCGGCAGCCTTGATCTGGCGCTTGACCCGGGCAGCATTCAGGACATTACCGAGCAAACGACCGCACTCTTTCTCAAAGCGGGCTTCGAGACGGATCTCGGCGGCAGACCGCTGCATGTCCACACGGGGGTTCGTCAAGAGTGGACCGGCGTGTCGTCAGAGGGCGTCGGCAGACTACCTGTCGAGTTGACGCTAAGCGATGCGGATCCGACGCTGCTTTCCACGGAATTTTCGGAATCGCAACCCATTACCACGAACAGCAGTTATTCCTATCTACTGCCCAGCCTGGATATGAAACTGGAGTTGACCGACGATCTTCACTTGCGCTTTGGTGCTTCACGCACCTTGACGCGCCCGGCCATTAATTTTCTGACGCCAGTGTTAAATGTGGGAGCCCTGCCTCGAATAGGCGCACTGAGCGCGAACGGCGGGAACCCGACACTGCAGCCCTTCAAGTCGGACAACCTGGATTTGGCGTTAGAATGGTACTTCCAGGAGAACTCCTACGTTTCGGGTAACATCTTCTCCAAGAAGGTGACAGACTTTATTGTGCAGGGTACGCAGCGTCAGACGATCAACGACGTGATCGACCCGACAACGGGTATGCCAGCCGAATATACCGTTGCCCAATGGGTTAACGGACCGGATGCGCGGGTCGATGGCCTTGAGCTGGCCTGGCAGCATGTATTTGGCGATACCGGCTTTGGCTTCAATGCCAACACTACCGTTGTGGATACCAACAGGCCCTATGATAAAGACGATCTCAGCACGAGCGGCTTTGCGGTTACCGGTCTGGCCAATTCAGCGAACTTTGTCGGGTTCTACGACAAGCACGGCTTTGAAGTACGTCTGGCGGTAAACTGGCGTGATAACTATCTGCTCCAGTTCGGTCAGCCGCAGAACTTCTCGGCGTTTGGTACTGAGCCGACCTTCGTAAATGCCAGTACGCAATTCGATCTGAGCGCCAGCTATCATATCACCGACCAGCTCACTGTGTTCTTCGAAGGTCTCAACCTGAGCAACGAGACTCTGAGCACTCACGGTCGCTTTGATAATCAGTTGGTGGATGTCTGGGCGTACGGCAGACGTTACACAATGGGCATCAGATATAGCATGTAAGCCGTAGTAGACGGAAGGGGATAGCTTTTTTGGATTGATATCCCCTTTCGTTTATGATTCAATTCCTCGCTATGCGTCCCATAAAAAAAATTATCATTGTTGGTGGCGGTACCGCCGGATGGCTGACTGCCGCGGTTATCGCCGCCAAGCATCGCGCCCGCATGCCCACCGGCTTCAGTGTAACTCTTGTTGAGTCGCCCACCACACCAACCATAGGCGTCGGCGAAGGTACCTGGCCTACGTTGCGTGGCACGCTGTCCCGCATCGGCGTATCCGAGACCGAATTTTTTCGCCAGTGCGACGCCGCGTTCAAGCAGGGAGCCCAGTTTTCGAGATGGACCACGGGCGCACCTGATGATGCATACTTCCATCCCCTGATGCTGCCGCAGAATTTTTCCCAGATCAATTTGGTTCCTCATTGGCTGCAGGATCAAAAGGGACTGAAATTCTGCGACGCCGTATCTCCCCAGGCGCGGGTATGCCAGGATGGACTCGCCCCCAAAACCATCGCCCACGCGGAATTCGACGCCGTTACCAATTACGCCTATCATCTCGATGCGGGTAAGTTCGCAACGTTTTTGCAAAAGCATTGTTGCGATAATCTCGGCGTACGCCATCTGCTGGCCGACGTAAAAGCCGTGAATTTTCACGAGAACGGCGACATTCGCAGCGTGGATACCGAGCAGGCCGGCGAGATCGAGGGAGATCTTTTTATCGACTGCACCGGATTCAAAGCCCTGCTTATCGGCGAAGCGCTCGGCGTACCCTTCAAGGAGTGCGGCGACACCTTGTTCTGCGATACAGCGCTGGCCGTACAAGTCCCCTACGAAACAGAGATCAGCCCAATCGCTTGCCACACTTTGTCCACCGCGCAGTCAGCGGGCTGGATCTGGGATATCGGCCTGCCTACCCGACGCGGTATCGGACACGTGTATTCCAGCCGACATATTTCGGATGACGAGGCCGAACGAGAGTTGCGCGCTTATATCGGACCCCATGTAAAAGAATCAGATCTTTCTTTTCGCAAGATCGCCATCCACTCCGGGCACCGCGAGATATTCTGGAAGAGAAACTGCGTTGCCGTCGGATTGTCGGCTGGATTCCTTGAGCCGCTCGAAGCATCGGCCATCGTGCTTATCGAACTATCGGCAAAACTGATTGCGGAACAAATGCCTGTATACCGCGAAGTAATGGATATTGTTGCTGCACGCTTCAATGAAAGCACACAGTACCGCTGGGGTAGAATTATCGATTTTCTCAAACTCCATTATGTATTGACCAAGCGGGACGATACCGCCTTTTGGCGGGACAACCTGCTGCCGGAAACCATCCCCCAGAGACTTCAGGATTTGTTGCTACTCTGGCGCTACCAGTCGCCCTGGTTTCATGACGAGTTCGATCGCGTGGAAGAAGTCTTTCCCGCCGCCAGTTACCAGTACGTGCTTTATGGCATGAATTTTCGCACCGAGGTCGAACCGACAACATTGACGGTAAACGCCAATCTGGCCGAGCGAGCCATGCGGGAAAATTCAGCACTGACCGAGAAGCTACGCGCGGGCCTGCCGCATCACCGCGATCTTATTCGCAAGATTCTAGACTACGGAATGCAGAGGATATGATCTCCTTGAACTGCACCATCCGGCAGCCAACCACCAATTGTCAGTCTTGCGGGGGGATTATTGATGCCGCAGTATGAATTGCTCGATCCAGCAAAGCACGGAAAGCTTCGGCTGCGCTCTCTCAGCGAGGATGACCATCACTTTGCCCGAATTGTTCCCGGCGAGTTTCCGATGGCTGCGGCATCCTGTCCGATTATGCTGACAAAAGATCCGCAAACAGGTGCTTTTTTAACAATCGCAATATTGAGTTTGAAACCTGGTGAGCCGCCGGCAAAACGTATCTATGAGCGCGGCGGCTTTAAGCCGTTGTCACTGCAATGCTACGGTTTTTACATCTCCGGTGAGCGCATCGTAATTGATCGCGACAACCCACGGTTCAGCGAGACAGAAGGAGAGCCATTATTTACGGAGTCGCTACAACCTGACGATTGCTTGCGCCAGATTCAGGTTGGCCTGGGAAAATTACACGCGGGAGATGAAGCGATCAAAGTATTTGTTGAGTCGTTGATGGAGCTAAAACTCATCGAACCCATTGACATGTCGCTAAAGTTTGATGGCGGCGAACAGCTGACGTTTAAAGGACTCTATACGGTTGCCCTCGATGTGCTGCGCGAGATTGAGGATGCCGCGGCTGTTCGTCTGTTTCATGCCGGGCATCTGGAGTTGGCGTACATCATGGCGGCTTCGCGCAAACAGTTTGAAGTGCTTGCGCACCTGCGGAACCAGAAGCTTAACCACTCATCCTAGCCATACTATTTACAGACGAGGCCGCCAGTCTCACGCGGTCTTGCGCATCAGCTCCAGCGACGACTCTTCGTGATATCGGCCCTGATCAGCCTGTCCCACCACCACCTCGATGCGGTAACGGCGTCCGGGCCGTAGGTTGCGGATCAAACCATCGTCCAGCGGTTCACCGTCCAGGGTGAAATACAGGCCCACCACACCGGGTTCACGCTCCAGAGTCACGTCCAGCACGGCGCCGCGATACTCCCGCACCAGTCGGGCCCGCGACCAATGTTCGGGCAAGCGGGGCTCCAGGCGCAGGTGGCTGTTCTCGCTCTGCAGCCCCAAGAGGCCCTCCACCAGCGCACGATAGGTCCAAACGGCCGCCATGGAGCCGCCGACACCATTGCTGCGCCCCGTGCGCGACGGGTACTCGTGGTAGGCGCCGAAACCGGCCTCTGGCATAAAGGTGGGCAACTGGCCCCATTGGTGATAATCGTCGCCGTCGGGACCGGGCAGCATGGCACGCAGCACCTGAAACGCCCGCTCGTGCTCACCCACCCGGTACAGACTGTGAGCGTAAAAAGCCGCCGTGGCACCGTCGATGGCACCGTTGTCCGCCACGCCGGGGTGCCACTGGGTCAACTCGCCCAGATCCGCCCGAACGCGGGTATAGCTGGGCGCCATGTTCTGCATGCCGTGTGGCGTCTGCAGCCGTTGGTGGATGCAGTAAATCAAAGCATCGCGCTGCGTCGGCTCCAGGACGTTGGCCAGCAGCGCCCAGGACTGAGGTGCCAGAAACAGACTGCCCTCGTCTTCGCACCCGCTGCCATAGGCCTGCCCCTGATCGGTCAGCCCCCGGGCGTACCAACTGCCGTCCCACAGGTACTCGTCCACAGCGCGGCGCAAGTCTCCAGCGGCGCGCCTATTGAGTTTAGCCAGCTCCGCCAACGACTGGCTTTCGCACAGTTCAACCCACAGGTCCAGGCCATGGGCGGCCATCAGGGAGCGCACGGCGCAGGCACCGTTGTTTGCGGGCACCGGCTCACACAAACCCCGCTCATCGCAGCTCTGCTGCAACCAGTGCATGGCACGGCTTACCCGTTCGAATACACTCAGGGGCTTGCCGTCCAGCCCTTCCACCCAGTGGCGCAGAATCAACTGATCGCCGGTTTCCTGCAGGTAGGCGTGCAGCAGAATCACCAGCCAGACACAATCCTCGGCGCTGGCGCGCTGGTGAATGCAGGCCAGACCAGCCTCGGGCCTGGCGATAATATTTAGCGGCAGCGCGCCGCTGGCACGCTGCTGCGCCAGAGCGTGCAACAGGCCCGCCCGGGTTTTTTCCGGCTCCAGGTAGAGGTTGCCCAACTGGCTCTGAAGGTACTCCGCCGTGGGCTGGCGGTCGCGTA
>JBJHDF010000034.1:0-32099 GCA_050486405.1 Marinimicrobium sp.
ATCTGGGTACGCCGCGGGCGCTGACGGATGAAACCGGCGCCGTGGTCTGGCGGGCCGACTACACGCCCTTTGGGGAGATCACCGAAACCCTGGCGTTGGTTGAGCAGCCGTTTCGGTTTCCGGGCCAGTACCACGATCAAGAAACTGGCCTCTACTACAACTACTTTCGGGACTACGACCCCACCATTGGCCGCTACCTTCAGAGTGATCCGATTGGGCTTGAGGGAGGAATTAATACTTATGCCTACGTGCTAGGGAATCCCATTAGTTTTTTTGATGTCTTGGGACTTAATGCGGAGAATATAAATTTTATGCTTCAGCAGCTTCGCAGAATGTTTCCTGAATTTTCGCCGCGAGGAGGCTGGGAGTTTGGCAGCCCCGAAGCTGGAAATGTAGCGGATACGAGCCGCTGGACTGGAAATATGCGATTCCCCACCGAGTGGTCGACGATGGAGTGTCTGACAAGAGATCAATATGTAAGTCTTATTAGTGTGGTCTTTCATGAAGGTATGCATAGCTCAGACCCCTTCTGGCGAAGAATGGTTGACACTAAAAACTCAGCTCATCATCAAAGAATTTGGGATAGAGAGTATTACGAGTTTGGGAATTATACGCCGGCAGACCTAGGAGAACTATGGGGAAATCCAGGTTCGGAAAGGGCTGATATTGATCGGATGTATAAAGAGTATAGGGAGTTAAATTGTGAGTGCAAATGATGGGTTGAAAGCATGAAAAAATTATTCTTTGACCTAACGGTCAAGAGAAAGTTGGTGGTGCCTTCTGTAGTCGCTTTGATGGCAGTGGCCTTAGGCTTATGGTGGATGAGTACTCCAATAGATAGGGATTCGAAAAGAACATATACGGAGATGAGAATCCTTGGTGTTGGTCTTGCCGTCGAAGAATTTTACTCTGATTTCAATAGGTATCCTTCCTCGCAGGAGGGGCTTCTAATTCTTAGGGATGGAGATGAAGTTTATTTGCGTGATTCGAATTTTATGGATTCCTGGGGTAATGAACTTATTTATCAGGAAAATGCTAATAACGATGTTCCGTTTTCTCTCTATTCGAAGGGGCCTAATGGAGTTGATGATGGTGGCTTTGGTGACGACATTAGTTATTGGCATATAAGGTGCAATAAAGAAGTCACAGATAAAGGAGAGAAAAGGTGGACGTCACCACCGTACAGAAGGTGCCCAGATCAATAATACCAAGGGGGTCAGAGTCGTTGATCGGTCACCGTTCATTCCAGGGCGTTCTACCCAGCACCCCTATCGCGCGCTAGCATGGCCCTTCATTCATCGATGAGGCCCGCTCATGACCAAACCCCACGATCAAGGGGGTCAGAGTCGTTGATCTTGAAGTGACTTTTACCGATAGGTGGGCTGACTGTCCAGATCCTTATGCCGCAAATGGTGCGGCATGGTCATCCGGAGCGAATACTGTTGTTGGGGCGGGAGTGAACCTTCTCCCTGTCTTGGATCTTGGGCGACTTAGATCGTGGGGGTGGGCGAGCACGTCGTTTGGGCTTGATGTTTCTCTCACTTCTACAGTATATGGGCACAGCGTAGTGACTAGCGTTGTAGAGCATGAATGCTGCGGCGAATGAGGAGGCTTTTGTGGTGCAGAGAATCGGAGTGGTTATAGTAATGAATGCGATAACCGGACTTGTTTTAGCGATTTCTGAAGCGCTGGCTCCTGGATTTAATGGTTATAGCTATTGGCTGGACTCAATCTGGTTGCTGATTTTTCTATCGATAGTATATTGGTTTTTGTCCCCGACTATTTTGAGATTTCTTGGTTACAAGTTTGTTGTTGGTGGTTGGGATGCCAGAACTAGGAGAAAAGGCAAAAGCGAATAAGATCGACCAAGGGGGTCACGACCAAGGGGGTCAGAGTTGAGGACCAAGGGGGTCAGAGTCGTTGATCTTGAGGGATCAAAGATCAAAGGGTCGAAGTACTTGACCGAAAAAAATGATGTAACGCCTCCCAAGCCCAGCCAGCGACCCGGCTGGGCTTTTGCCTTCGATGAAAAAGGGGACAGCGGTGGCCTTGGCCACTGAATCCCGACGATGGCTTACTCGGGCACGGTGAACGGGAAGTAATCCCGAGCGTTGTTGAAACTGACGTCGCGGATCAGCTTGCCCACCAGTGCCTCGTCATCAGGCACCAGCCCCTGAGCCATGTCCTGCCCGAGTATACGGCACAGCAGGCGTCGGAAATACTCGTGGCGCGAGAAGCTGAGCAGACTGCGACTATCGGTGAGCATGCCGACAAAGCGACTGAGCAGGCCCATCTGACTCAGCGCCTCTATCTGCCGGGTCATGCCGTCCAACTGATCGAGAAACCACCAGCCGCTGCCGAACTGAATCTTGCCCGGACTTGAGCCGTCCTGGAAATTGCCAATCATGGTGGCGATCATTTCGTTGTCCCTGGGATTCAGGTTGTAAAGAATGGTCTTCGCCAACCGGTCCTGGTCGTCCAGCCGACCCAGGAAGCGGGCCAGCGCCGGTGCGTAGTTGTGATCGGCAATGGAGTCGAACCCGGTGTCCGGCCCCAGATTCCGGTAAAGACGCGGGTTGTTGTTGCGCAGGGCGCCGATATGAAATTGCTGCACCCAACCCTTGGCGTGATCCATCTGGGCAAACTCCACCAGCATGGCGGAGTGAAATTTCTCGATGTCCGCCGCCGATAGGTCGGCGCCGCCGCGCACTTTGGCAAAGATGTTTTCGATCTCGCTCCGGGTGTAGTTCGCCGCCACCACCGTTTCCAGGCCGTGGTCCGACAGACGGCAGCCCGTGGCGTGGAAGAAGTCGTGGCGTTTTTGCAAGGCCCGCAGCAGGTCGGAGAAACTGGCAATGTGGGTGTCGCTGACCTCGGCCAGGCGATCCAGATAGGTGTTGTATTCGGCGGTGCGCTCGGCGGCCATGGCCCGGTCCGGTCGCCAGGTGGGCAGCATGGCAATGCTGAAGGTCGGGTCCTCGGCCACGGTGCGGTGGTGCGCCAGCTCGTGGATGGGGTCATCGGTGGTACATACCAGCTTCACGTTGGCCCGCTGCATCAGACCCCGGGCGCTGAATTCCGGCGTGGCCAGCAGGGCGTTGCACTCGTCCCAGGTGCGCTGGGCCGTGTCGCCATTGAGCAGTCGGTCATTGATGCCAAATGGTTTGCGCAGCTCCAGATGGGTCCAGTGGTAGAGCGGGTTGCGCAGCGTGTAAGGGACCGTTTCGCACCACTTCTGGAATTTCTCCCGATCGCTGGCATCCCCGGTGCAGTAGCGCTCGTCCACACCGTTGGTGCGCATGGCGCGCCATTTATAGTGATCGCCAGCCAGCCACACCTGGGTGATGTTGTCAAACTGGCGGTTTTCCCCCACCTGCTCCGGGGGCAGGTGGCAGTGGTAGTCGATGATGGGCAGGTTTTTGGCGTGCCTATGGTAAAGCGCTCTTGCCTGCTCAGTGTCGAGCAGGAAGTCGTCGTCGATAAAGCTCATTCTCACGGTTCCTCACAATACGCCTGACCCCGTGCGAAAGTTGGTTGCTTCGCTCGGGTATCGGCAATCCAAAGGTACACTCCGGTGTTCTGACGACGCCGGTAGGGATAACGCCTTTGTATCTGGTTGATTTTGACGCTTGGGTGCGCCTTTTTGTGTAGTGACCGAGTTACGGTTTGCCGGATGTTCAGGGACAAGAAGATCGCTATGGTTGCGATTTGCCCCTAAGTCTACCCGCTGGTGTGCCTACTCGCAATGTGGGAAGGGTTCAGTGGGAGCGGCTTAGCGGGCAGAGCTACTCTGGTGGCGGCTGCGAATCTTGTTGTACATACGGCGCATGCGGCGCAGGAAGCCCGCCGAGAGAGGGCGGCCCAGGTGAAGGCTATAAGCGTTCAGAATGGCTTGTTCACAGTTCTGGTCCATACCGTTTTCCTGGCTGCTGAGGATAAAACGAGCCAGATCCTTGGCGTGGAACCGCTGGCGGTTGTAGGGCCAAAGTCGGCGGCAGCCGTCGAAGTCGATCAGCATTACTCGACCGCTGCCCGTTTCCAGCAGGATGTTTTCCCATTTGCAGTCACCGTGATGCAGGCCCCGGTTATGCAGCAGGGCCAGGTGACCGGCAACCTGCTGATAGATGTCCTCGGCCCGGGGAGCCAGATCCAGTCCGGAGGATTGCAGCCGTCGCAGATCCTCAGCGCCCAGGGGAGCCTGCTGGAAAAGGTAGCCGTAGTGGGGGCCCTCGACATAACCCAGGCTCGCGGGCGTGGGAATACCCAGTGCCGCCATGTCCTGGATGCGTCCGTGGGCGCGTCGGGCGCGTCCGTTCAGCCCCAACCAGCGCTCGAGGCGACGCACGGCGTAGCGCTTGCAGAATACCTGAGCGCCGGAGCCGTCGACAGTATCGCCCTCGGTCACCAGCACGGCGTTGCGGTGCAGTCCCATTTTGACGTTCTCGGGAAAGCGGGCGAACCAGCGATCCAGGTCGCCGTATTGCTCAAACCAGTGGGGCAGGGGCAGGGAGGGGTCGCGCTGGCCGCGCCATTGGCCGTGATGGAAGTCGATCACCGCTTGCTCCGCAGCCGCCGCTTGAGGCCGGCCTTGAGGTCATAGAGGTGGAAAGGCAGGCGGTAACCCCAGTGGAAGCGCTGACCCAGTCCCTCCAGGTACAGTGCCATAAACCGGTGCCGGCCTTCCCAGTGCAGCTTGTGGCAGGTGCGCTTGAGGTCGGCGATACGCTTGCTCATGCCCACGCCCCGGAACTCCGCGAAGGTGGCCCGGCCGGTGTCAATCAGGGCAAAGTTGACCCGCTCGCCTCCGGCCAGTTGTACCAGTATGTTGCCTCCGGACAGGTCCCGAAAGAAAACGCCCCGGTCGTGCATATTGCGCAGGAAGTCCGCCAACTGGCGGTAGAGTGCCTCGGCACCGACGCCTTCATGGCTGGTTTCTCCCCGGGCATAGGCGCTGAAAAAGCTGCGTACCGACAAGTTGCCGGGCATGTAGTCGCAAAAGTACCAGTTGCGGGTCAGGGCCCGGGGATCCGTATGTTCAATAAAGGCGATGGGCAGGGGGGTGGCAATACCCCGGCGCAGCAGTTCGCAGGCGCCATTCCAGCTGCGCCGTGCCTTGGAGGGCTTGAAGCGGTCCGTGATTTTTTTGTGCAGTCGCAATCGCACCGGCTGTTTGACCACCAGACGGAATTCGGGATTGCGGGGATCCGCAAGGGTCCAGATGGCGTTGCGGGCTCTGCGCAGGATGCCGCTGTCATCCGGAGGCGGCAACTGGTCCGGGTGCAGGCCGGCCAGCAGTTGCTCGGCCTCGCTGGCGCTGGCAGCCCGGATCATACCGCGCCAGGGGCCTTGGGCCACCGGGTAATAGTCGCCGGGCAGACTGTAGGGACAGATCACCAGGTCTGCCAGGGGTGGCGCAGCGGGGTCTTTCAGGGCGGGCGCCTGGTCCACAGGCCAACTCAGGTACAGTGGCGACTGGGTCACCAGCAGAGGCAGTTGTGCCAGTGGCAGCCCGTCCCGGTTTTCCGCCCGGGCGCTGTTCAGGTGCTCTTCGCCATAGAGTGTATCCAGACGCGCCGCACGGCCGTTGCGGACCCAGAGCACGTGAATGCTTCGACTGTCCGTGTCAAAGGCGTGGGCTTCCAACTGTGGGTGGCTGCTGAGGCGACCCCGATAGTGGCTGCCGGGGATGCGTGCGGCAAAGGCGGTCAGGGCGTTGAAGGCCGGCCGCCGCCGGTAGGCTGAGGGCTCGCCGTCGACCCGGTCGTAGCGGGTGATACGCTCGGTGCCAGGGTACTGGCCGGTGCCGTCGTCAATGAGCCCCTCCCGGGCGCAGACCAGTGGGCCCCACCAGGCCCGCTCCAGCGCACCCGAGGCGGCGCAGAGTGTCAGGTAGCGCGTCAGGTAGTCCGCCTGCTGCTGCTCGGTGTGAATCAGTACCCGGCCGATGCGCGGCAGGGTCCAGAAGGCACTGGGAGACCAGATGCGGGTCAGGCCCTGCCCGCTGGCGACTTTCAGCAGCAGCCTCGCTTTCTTGATCAGATTGACCTGCAGCAGCGGTGCCAGACGCTGGCCCAGTATTTTCTGGTCAGGGTTTTCCGGTTGCGCCGTCCGCTCGGCAAAGAGATTGTTGCTGTAGATGTCCGGCAAACATTGCAGTTGTCGCAGCAGCGACAGCATGCCGGCGCTGTGCAGGGGTTCGAAATCGGTCACGCTGGGGCCCACCAGCAGCAGGTTGCGGGCGCGCACCTCGCGGTGGCCGATCTGCCAGGCGCGGATAAACCCCTCCAGACTGTAGCCGGCCCAGCGTTTGCGATTGATGGTGGAGCCGATTTCCACTGCTTCCAGATGCTGGCCCCAGCGGTCCAGGGTCTGCTGCAGAAAGGCGCCCCAGCGCTCACTGGCCTCCAAGGTCTCCATTTGCCGGGCCTCATCGAAGGGCTGGATGGGGTGCAGCAGAATCCGGCAGCCCCGGGCGACCAGGCGTGCCAGCAACCGGTCGCTGGCCTCCAGGTCACTGGCCTGACAATAATCCACTCTCACCTGCTTCACGCCCAGGTCGTCCAGGTGTCTCTCCAGCGCCGGCAGGTAGTCAGGGTTGGGCGAGGCTGCCACGCCCACGCCGGCAAATTCCCGAGCCACCGGGTGCGACTGCAGCGGCAGATGACCACCGGGCAGACGCAGGCTCCCGGGCAGCCAGCCCAGAGCGGCCGCTATATAGCGACGGGAATGGCGACTCAGAGAGAAAAACTGTACGCGTGGCTTGTTGGGCATAGAGATCGTGTTCCGGGCAGCGGCTGATTGTATGCGTCCTGCCGCTTTCGGGCAAATGCTCCTGCAGTGCGGTAGAATGGCCGCCCTCTTTTTGGACTGGGTTATCTATGGCGGTTCCGATGATGGTGGGTTGGTTGCTGTTGTTTGGTGCGGCCGTCGCACTGGTGCTGTTCTGCCTGCTCTACCGACCGGTAGCTGCCGCCGAGGGAGAGGGGCCGGATATGGATTTTCGCCAGCAGACCCCTGATTTCGCTAGGAAGAGCCAGGGCGGTCGGGTCCGGGTGCGATTGGCGACCTTTAATATTCAGGGTGGTTGCGGACAGGACGGCAAGCTGAATCTGGAGGCCATAGCAAAGGATCTGGAGCAGGTGAACGCCGATATCATCGGCCTGCAGGAGGTGCATGATTCCCTGGCCCGGCCCCGGCAACTGGAGTGGCTGGCGCGGCGGCTGGGGATGGCTGCAGTGCGGGCTCCCGTGCGCTGGCGCGGCTTTCGGCGGCACCGCAACAATGCCTTGTTGACCAGGCTCCCTGTGGGAGCTTGGCAGCGAATTCCCTTGGGGGCTTCCCTGGCGGTGCCGCTGCGCAGTGGCAGCGGCAAGCGACTGCTGCGGCAATTGCTGTGTGCCGAGGTGCGCACTGGGTCGGCGCCTGGATCGTCACTCAAGGTACTGGTTACCCATCTGAGTACCGCTAAAACAGACCAGCAGGCGGGTGGGCGGCCGGAGCAGTTGCGACAAGTGGTTGATTATCTTCTGCGTGAGTCCCCGGCGGTGTTGTTGGGTGATCTGAATACTAGGCGAGATGATCCGCAGTTGTCGGCGTTGCTCGCAGATGGTGCGCTAACCGATGCCTTGTCGGAGAATTCCCGGAAGGACGACCATCAGCGTATCGACTGGATTCTCACCTGCGGCCCCGTTGTAAGTGCCACTGGCGTGATTAACAGCGGTGCTTCGGATCATCCCCTGTACTGGTGTGATGTGGAAGTTTGAGATTTGCCTGGGAATTTTCTACAATCGCCCGCTGTCATATCAGTGCAAGAAGCGGCTGTTTCAATATTACAATTTATTACAAAATCAATATAGAAGGGTTGTCTATTAAACAATTAAAACGCTGCCGCTACATAATCAGGGAAAATCGCTATGTCCATTTTTAATTCTTTGCTAACACTACGTGCGTTTCTCATACTCGCTTTTACTCTTGTGTTTCTGGCCGGTTGCGGCAGCGATTCCGATGATCCTGGGATTCAGGAGCCGGAGCCGGACCCGATCAATCCGGAGCCGCCTGAGCCGCCATTCTCCGACGCGGTGCTCTCGGTACTCATAGAGATGCACGAGGACGATCTGAACGAACTCTACTCCCGCTCCATATGGAGCGATGATCGCCTGCCCGCACTGGTTTATCTGGACGATAGCGAGGAGGCCCTGCCGGTGGAAATGCGCTTTCGCGGCAGTTCCACGCGCCAGGAGCCCAAAAAAGGCTACAACATACGTTTCGATGATGGTGATCAGGACTTCCTCTGGGGCGGCGACCGCATCAACGCCCGGGCCATGTGGCGTGACCCCAGCTTTGTGCGCGAACACCTGTCCATGTGGTTGTTTCGTGAATACGACCTGCCGGCGCCACGCACCCGGTATTTCGAATTGTTTATTAACGATGTTTTCGAAGGCTTCTACATGCATGTGGAGCGGATTGACCGGCGCTTTTCCCGGGCGCGGGATCTGAATCGCGACGCCACACTGGTGCGCGATGAGTTCCGCACCACCACCGGCAATGATTGTGGTGTCGGTGCGAATCAACATACCGCTTTCGCCGACAACAACTGGTCGGCCATGACCTATGAGGAAGCATTGGCGTGTATTCAGGGGAAATTCGATGATCGCCGGGTGGACTGGGAAACAGTGCTGGATTTTATTCTCTGGGTGGACGGCAGCCAGCCTGGTGAAACCTTTGCCCAGGAACTGGAGGAGCGGGTGGACGTGGAGTCCATGACCCGCTTTTTCGGCGTTCATGCCCTGGTTGGTGACCGCGATTCCCTCTGGGGCAATGACTACTGGTGGTTCAAGGACCACGAAGATCCGGACGCCAAGTGGTTGTTCATTCCCTGGGACAAAAACCTTTCCTTTGGATCGCAGTGGCGGGGTGAGGATTCGGATCTGCCCTATGGGGCCGGCAATCTCTACTTTCCGTACGAATATCGTTTGGACAACCTTTTGGGCCAAAATCGCCTCTTCCGCTACTACCTGGAAACGCCCTCCCTGCGAAATCAACTGGAAACCTGGTTGGCAGAACAGATTGACAGCCCCACCTATCTGGCTGATCTGGATGCGGAACTGGCGACCCAACTGGAAGTGACTACGGACTTTGGGCGTGTCAGTGGGCTTTACGAAAACGAGTTTGCGCGCAATGCCGAAAATCACATGAACCTGCACGGTACCTATGCGGAGCATGTGCAGCAGGTCACCGAGTTTCGCGATCTGCGCCGCAACTATCTGCGACAAAAACTGACTGCGGGCCTGTCGGGCCCCCGGCACCAGGTTGATATGACTCTGCAGGCCGCGCACCCGGCTGGTGAAGTGCTCTGGTTGGTGGACGGTTGGGGCTTTACCCTCGGTCGCTTGGTGCCCGATGACGAATTGCCGGCGGGAACTGAACTCCGGCTGCAGGCGTTGGATGGCAGTGAAGACAATCCTATCAACAAGGATTGGCAGTTTTTCAGCAGTGAGCACCTTCAGGGGTACCTCAGTGTTTACTATCGCAATGATGCCCAGCGCCCCGGTACGGCACCGCCGGAAACCGACTGGTACACCGGCACTGGCTCCATTGGCAATCAGCCGCATATTGAGTTGTATACGCAAACCGAGGGTATGACGCTGGAGGATCTAGTGGCGCGGCCGCTGATCAATCGCCTGGACGCCCGTATCAACTACGCGGTGACGGGTTCCGGTGAGGCGCTGCTGACCACACGTTTCGCGGATTCGCTGGAAACAACCAACGAAACTGACTGAGAGTGTGGCGTCGCTGCCTCGCAGGACGGGGTGGCGGCGCTCTACTCGATCAATTCCGATTCGCGGCGGAAGGCGATCAGATGGTCGGCTTCCACGCGGATGCCGACGCGGTCGCCGATGCGATAGTCGTGGTGACTGGGAAACGCTGATTGCACACGGCTGCCGGTGGGCAGCTGCAGGGTGTAGAGGGTGGCCGTGCCGGCGAACACCTTGTCCACCACCTCGGCTTTTCTTTCGCTGCTGTCGTCGTGGACTATGTCGTCCGGGCGCAGCAGCACATCCACCGGGCTGTTGTCCGGCAGGTCGTAGCAGCGATTGCCACTGATTTCTCCCAGCTCGGTCTGGATACTGTCCTTGCCGTTGATATAACCCGTCAAAAACACCCCTTTGCCCACAAAGCTGGCGACGAACCGGCTGGCCGGCTCGTGGTAGAGGTTGAAGGGTGTGTCCCACTGCTGGATACGGCCCTCGTTGAGCACGCCGATCTTGTCGGCCATGGCAAAGGCCTCCTCCTGGTCGTGGGTGACCATGACGGCGGTGATGTTGAGACTTTTGAGAATCTCCCGCACCTCCAGCGCCAGCGCCCGGCGCAGCTCAACATCCAGGCTGGAAAAAGGCTCATCCATCAGGAGCAGTGACGGCTGCGGCGCCAGCGCCCGGGCCAGCGCCACACGCTGCTGTTGGCCGCCGGAGAGTTCGTGGGGAAAACGGTTGCCGTAGCCGCCGAGTTTGACCAGCGCCAGCATCTGTTCGCAGGCCCGGTGCTTCTCCTCGGCACTCTTGCCAGCCAGGCCGAAGGTTATGTTGTCGCAGACGTTCAGATGTGGAAAGAGCGCGTAATCCTGAAACACCATGCCCACCCGCCGTTTTTCCGGCGGCAGCTGGTGGCGCGCTGAGGCGATCAAGGCGTCGCGCAGGTGAATCTCACCGGCGCTGGGATGCACAAAGCCGGCGATGCTGCGCAGTATGGTGGTCTTGCCGCAGCCGCTGGGGCCCAGCAGGCAGCAGATCTCGCCTTCGTTTACCGCGAAGCTGAGATTCTCTACCACCTTGTCGCCATCGTAACCGCAGCTCAGTCGGTCAATGTTCAGCAATGCTGTCATGATGCTGTTATCCGGCGCTTCAATGATTTAACAAAAACTCCATCAGTGCCTTTTGCGCGTGCAGCCGGTTTTCCGCTTCCTCCCACACTACCGAGTTGGGCCCGTCCAGTAATTCGGCACTGACCTCCTTGCCGCGGTAGGCCGGCAAACAGTGCATAAACAGAGCCCCGCTGTTGGCGCGACTCATCAGTTCACTGTCCACCCGGTAACCGGCAAAGGCGGTTTCCCGTGCCTGCTTCTCTTCCTCCTGGCCCATGGACGCCCAGGTATCGGTGACCACCAGATCGGCGCCGGTCACTGCCTCCCGAGGCGAACTGCACAGCGCAATGCGCTGGCGATTGCGCTCCAGCAGATCGGCCCGGGGCAGATAGCCGTCCGGGCAGGCGATGCGCAACTCGAAGTCCCACTGACGGGCGGCATTGATGTAAGACTGACACATATTGTTGCCGTCGCCTACCCAGGCCACGGTTTTGCCGCCGATGTCGCCGCGGTGCTCGACAAAGGTCTGCACATCCGCCAGCAACTGGCAGGGGTGATAGTCGTCGGTGAGGGCATTGATTACCGGCACCCGGGAAAACTCCGCAAAGCGCTCCACCGTCTGGTGGGCGAAGGTGCGGATCATGATGATGTCCACCATGCGCGACAACACCCGGGCGGAATCCTCGATGGGTTCGCCGCGCCCCAGTTGTGTGTCCTTGGGCGACAGAAACAGGGCGTGACCACCCAGTTGCGCCATGCCCGCCTCGAAGGACACCCGGGTGCGGGTGGAGGATTTTTCGAAAATCATGCCCAGCACCTTCTGGGGAAAGAGCGCATGCGGCTGACCGGCGTGCTGCCGTGCCTTGAGTTCAGTGGCGCGCTGGATCACCGCCCGCAACTCGTCGGGGGTCAGATCCAGCAGGGTCAAAAAATGTCTCGGTGTCGCCATGGCGGCCTCTCTTATTGCCTAACAGGTGTGGCCAGAAAGTCGGTGACCAGCGTGGCCACGCCGGCTACCAACTGGTCGGCTTCGTCGTCGCTCAGGATCAGGGTGGGCAGCAGGCGCACGGTGTTGCCGGCGGTCACATTGATCAACAGGCCGGCCTCACGGCCCAGCGCCACCAGCTCGGCACAGGGTCTGTCCAGCTCTATGCCCAGCATCAGACCCTTGCCGCGCACGTCCACTACGCCGGGCACTTCGGACAGCGCCTCGCGCAACCGGCGCAGCAGTTTGTCTCCCAGTGCGGCGGCGCGCGGAATCAGTTGTTCCGCCAGCAGGGTTTCCACCACGGCGATGCCGGCGCTGCAGGCGAGCGGATTGCCGCCGAAGGTGGAGCCGTGATTGCCCGGCTGCAGCACCGATGCCGCAGGACCCCGGGCCAGACAGGCACCGATCGGCACACCGTTGCCCAGCCCCTTGGCGGTGGTGACCACGTCCGGCAGTATGCCCGCGTGCTGGTAGGCGAAATACTGGCCGGTGCGGCCGTTGCCGGTCTGGATTTCGTCCAGCATCAGCAGCCATTGATGTCGATCGCAAATGGCCCGCAGCCGGCGCAGGTAATCGTCGGCGGGAACATGAACGCCGCCTTCGCCCTGCACCGGCTCCACCAGCACGGCGACGATATTCGGGTGCTGCGCCGCCAGCGCGGCCACGGCCTCCGGGTCGTTGTAGGGCGCGCGCAAAAAACCGGCCACCAGCGGGGCGAAACCCTGCTGTACCTTGCTGTTGCCGGTGGCGCTCAGCGTGCCCAGAGTGCGGCCGTGAAAGCTGTGTTCCATGACCACCACCGCCGGTTCGGCCACGCCTTTGTCGTTGCCGTACTTGCGGGCGATTTTCAGGGCGGCTTCGTTGGCTTCGGCGCCGGAGTTGGAAAAAAAGACTTTTTCCATGCCGGACACGGAGCACAGCAATTCACCCAGGCGTTGCTGCTGCGGGATGTTGTACAGGTTGGAGGTGTGCAGCAGCCGCTCGGCCTGGGATTGCAGCGCGCGGGTGACGGCCGGGTGGCAGTGGCCGAGACCGCAGACGGCGATACCACTGATGGCATCCAGGTAACGCTTGCCCTGTTTGTCCCACACCCAACTGCCCTGGCCCCGGTCCAGGGTCAGGGTTCTTTCGCCATACGTGTTCATCAGTGCCATACCTTGTGCTCCGCTGGCGCCAACGGGCTCGCCGCCAAAAAACAATCGCCCCGCACCCGCAAAAAACGCGGGCCGCCGAATACCGGAAGGGAAGAGACGGGGGCGGACCAGAAACGAAAACAGGCAGCCAATGCTGCCCGCCAAAATCATCAAGCGTTCATATTATAAGCAAAAAGCTCCCGTGGCAAATATCCCATGGCGGGTTTACACTGCTCGCCATGAATCCCGTCCAACTCAGTCTTTTCGCCAGCCGTATCGAAGCCGTGTGCGATGAAATGGGTGCGGTGCTGCGTCGGGCTGCCTTTTCCCCCAATATCAAGGATCGCCTGGACTTTTCCTGCGCCGTGTTCGACCGCGAGGGACTGCTCTGTGCCCAGGCGGCCCACATTCCCGTGCACCTGGGCAGCATGGCCTACGCCATGGCGGATATCGTCGGTGCCTGCGACTGGCATTCCGGGGATGTGCTGGTGGTCAACGATCCCTATCTGGGGGGTACTCACCTGCCGGACGTGACGCTGGTGGCGCCGGTATTTGTGCAGGAGCAACTGCTGGGCTTTACCGCCAACCGCGCCCATCACGCCAATATCGGTGCGACCAGTCCCGGCTCCATGCCCATTTCCCGCACTCTGGAGGAGGAGGGGGAGGTAATTCCTCCCACCCTGTTGGTGCGCGACGGGGTGCTGGACGATGGGTTGATGGGACGCCTCTGTGGTCAGAGTCTTCAGGCCCGGGGCGATTTCTCCGCTCAGATCAGCGCCTGCCGGTTGGGTGTGGAGCGCCTGACGGCGCTGATCCTGGCTATGGGGACCGGTTCCTACCGTCAGGCGCTGGTGGCGCTCAACGACTACGCCGAACGGCTGGCATTATCGGCGCTGCAGACGATTCCCGATGGTGACTACGCGTTTACAGACGTGATGGATGACGATGGCTTGGGCAATACGGATATTCCGATTAGCGCCCGGATCAGCGTAGGGGAGGGACGGGTGCGGGTGGACTTTGCCGGCACCGCGGCCCAGGTGGACGGCAATATCAATTGCCCACTGTCGGTGGCCGCCGCCGCTGTGTTCTACGTGTTTCGCTGTCTGATGCCGGCAGCGACACCGGCCTGCGCCGGGAGCTTTCGCGCCATCAGCCTGAGCGCTCCCGAAGGCAGTTTGCTCAACGCCCGCCGTCCGGCGGCGGTGGCGGCCGGCAATGTGGAGACTTCCACCCGGGTGGTGGATGTGCTGCTGGGTGCCCTGGCCCAGGCACTGCCGCAGCGGATACCGGCAGCCAGTTGCGGCTCCATGAACAATATTGCCATGGGCAGTCGGGCCACAGCTGAGAGCCCGGCGTGGGATTACTACGAAACCAACGGCGGCGGCATGGGTGCGGGTCCAGGCTGCCCCGGGCGCTCGGGGGTGCAGACGCACATGACCAACACCCTGAATACGCCCATAGAAAGCTTGGAAAGCCACTACCCGCTGCGCGTGACCCGCTATCAGTTGCGTCGGGGCTCCGGCGGTGGGGGGGAGTTTGCCGGGGGTGACGGCATTCTGCGGGAGTTCGAATTCCTGCGGGCCACCCAGGTGACCCTGCTCACCGAACGGCGGCGGCACAGTCCCTGGGGCCTGGGTGGTGGCGAACCGGGAGCGGCGGGCGACAACCGGCTCAACGGCGAGGCGCTGCCACCCAAGTGCAGCTTTGTCGCGTCCCCGGGTGACCGTCTGCTGCTGGCAACTCCGGGTGGTGGTGGCTTCAGTGCCTCTTCCACTGCGTAGGGCGTGAACCCGTTGTTGTTGCGCGAGGCGGCTGACGGGGTACCATAGCGCCGTGGGAAGTGGGCCGTGGGAAGTGGAGAGGTACATGAATAAGAAGATATTGTGGCTGCTGCTGTTATGGCCGCTGGCTCCCGGTGTTGCCGCCGGTGTGATCGATACGCTGGTCGTCAGCGGTAGCGAAGCCGAGGCGGAAGAGCTCTCCGCTCCAGCTGGACTGCACCGGTTGGATGTGGGCCGCAAACAGCCCGGATTGCGCATTGACAGTGCGGAACTGTTGGAAGGTATTCCCGGTGTTCAGGCAGACAGCCGCTCCAACTATGCCCAGGATACCCGGCTGACCCTGCGCGGCTTCGGTGCCCGTTCGGCATTCGGTGTTCGCGGCATCGATCTGCGCCTGGATGGTGTGCCGCTGGCTACCCCCGATGGCCAGGGTCAGGTGTCCAGTGTCATGCTGGACGAGGTTGCCTCGGTAGAAGTGTTGCGCGGTCCCCTGGCTGCCCTCTATGGCAACGGCGCCGGTGGTGTGGTGGCGCTGCAGACCCGGGCGCCGGAGGACAACCGATTGGTGGCGCGCCACCTGGGGGGCGACAACGTGAGTCGGCGCTACGCACTGAACGGTCAGTGGCGTGTCGGTGGTTTTGGTGCCCGGGTGCAATCCTCCCAGTTCAGTACCAATGGCAGTCGCCCTCACTCCAGTGCCGAGCGCAACCACGTGGGCGCCCAGCTGTATTTCATAGCCGACAACGGTTTGCAGACCACCCTGCGTCTGGACACCAGCCGCGACCCTCTGCTCCAGGACCCCCTGGGTTTGACTCTCGAACAGTGGCTGGAAGACCCCGCCCAAGTGAACCCCGCCACGGAAACCTTCGATACCCGCAAGCGGGTATCCCATCGCCAGGCGTCCCTCGGCCTGCGTCAGGATACTGGCCCCGGCCGCTGGCGAACGGCAGCCTGGGCCGGGCGCCGCCAGGTGCAGCAGTGGCTGGCGTTTCCCGGCGACGCCATCACTGCCTCCGGTGGCGTGGTGGACCTGGAGCGCAGTTTTGCCGGGTTCAACGGCAGCTACAGCCATGACCTGTTGCTCTGGCAACAACCGCTCACTGCCACCCTGGGTGCTGAACTGACGGAAATGCGCGATGAACGTCTGGGCTATGTCAACGACTTCGGCGAAAGTGGCGACCTGCGCCGTGACGAAACCGGTCGTGTACAGGGGCAGGATATCTACAGCCTCGTCGAGTGGCGCCCCGGCGCACGCTGGCGTCTGTTGGGCGGCGCCCGCTATAGCCAGTTGGATTTTCGCGTCGCAGATCGTTTTATCGTGCCGGCCACCGACGAACACCCGGGCAACCCGGACGACAGCGGTAGTCGCGATTACGGCCACTGGTCCGCGGCTCTGGGCGGCAACTACCGGCTCAGCGAGGACTGGATGCTGTTTGCTGCCCTGGGGCGTGGTTTTGAAACGCCGACCCTGACGG
Organism: Marinimicrobium sp.; assembly: GCA_050486405.1. Classification (GTDB taxonomy): domain Bacteria; phylum Pseudomonadota; class Gammaproteobacteria; order Pseudomonadales; family Cellvibrionaceae; genus JBJHDF01. The sequence goes on from JBJHDF010000034.1 coordinate 16,239, forward strand.
AAATGGCCTATCGCCGCGAGGGCACCGGCCTGAACACGGACCTGGATGCGGCCCGCAACCGTCAGGGCGAAGTGGGAGTGCGCTGGGGGCGCTCCCAGGGCAGCCACCTGGAGTTGAGTCTGTTCGAGATCAGCAGTCGCCGTGAAATCGTTGTGGACAGCTCCCAAGGGGGGCGCACCACCTTCCGCAACGCCGCCGCCACCGAGCGCCAGGGTGTGGAGTTCAGCGGTCAGTTGCTACTGGAATACGGTTGGCTGGCGCGTTTCAGCGCCAGCTATCTGGATGCCCGCTATTCCGGAGGTGAATGGCAGGGTAACCGTCTGCCGGGCATTGCCCGCACCCAGTTGTACGGCCAGGTGGACTGGCAGCCCTGGTACACACCGCTGTTGACCCTGTCCATGGTTGCCCGGCATCGGGACGCCGTGGCCACCGCCGACAACAACGAAATATTTGCCCCGCGCGCCACCACTGCTGATCTGGCCTTGAGCAGCGAGTTTGATACGGGACCCTGGGAGGTTCAGCTGTGGGGTAAACTGGGCAACATCACCGACCGCCGGTACGTGGGGTCGGTGATCGTCAATCAGGCCAATGACCGGGCTTTCGAACCGGCGCCAGGCAGGCACTGGAGTCTGGGTCTGGAGTTGGCCTATCCGTGGTAGACTGAGGTAGAGAATGATAATTCAGATTTCGGACTTCGGTTATGGGAGCCAGGCCCGGGCTCGAGCGGAGCGGTTAAACAGCGGGACACGCCGCAAACCCTTCCCTGGGGACTCGAGCACAGCATTGCGGCAACCGCTCCTGCGTTGCCCTACCTCCTGCGTCCATGCAGTCGCCCTGCTGAGCACGGTCCCGGAAAGATATACCCGGCCCTGGCTTGTGCCACCCGGAAAACGTCGAACTCCGAAGTCTGAGCTTGTAAAAATTGTAGTTACGCTGTTGGCTGGATTTGTGTTTTGTTTTGCCAACGCGGCCGAGCGCGATCCGCAGCGTCTGGAGGTGGCGTCCATCAGCGCTCTGGTGGCGCCGCTGGGAGCCACCGAGCCCCTGTACGGCAAGCGCGATGACTGGGTGCTGCCCATTGCCTCCATCACCAAGCTGATGACCGCCCTGGTGGTGCTGGATGACAACCAGCCTCTGGACACCTGGTTGCCCATCGAAGAGCGCGCCTACACGGCGCCGGCCAACAGCTACTCGCGCCTGCGCATCGGCTCCCAGGCCACCCGCCGCCAGTTGCTGCACCTGGCATTGATGTCGTCGGAAAATCGCGCGGCCTATCTGCTGGCCCGCCACCATCCCGAAGGCTACGACGCCTTTATTGAGGCCATGAACCGCAAGGCGCGGGAACTGGGCATGAACCAGACCCGCTTTGTCGATTCCACAGGGCTGTCCGGCGACAACGTGTCCACCGCCCGGGATCTGCTGCGTCTGGTCAACGCCGCCCACGAACAGCCGTTGATCCGCGAACTGTCCGTCAGCCCCGGGCAGTGGATGCAGTTTCGCGGCCCGGCCTACGGTCTGCAGTACGGCAACACCAACCCGTTGGTGCGCAGCGCGCGCTGGGACCTGAGCCTGAGCAAGACCGGCTATCTGTCGGTGGCCGGGCGCTGCCTGGTGATGGTGGCGGAAGTGGCCGGCGAACCCATGGTCATGGTGATGCTGGACTCCTTCGGCACCCGCACGCCCCTGGGCGATGCCGGGCGCATGCGCCGCTGGCTGGAAAGCGGCGACGGCGGCCGGGTGGCGGACGCGGCCCGCACCTATGAGCGGGAGAAGGTGTCCCAACTGCAAGGCGAGAGCCTGTCCCTGGCCCAGTAGCTATAGGAGAGAGGACAGTTGCGGGCTGTGCCTTGCCGGGTAAGGCGAATAGAATAATCCCATGACTCCCCCCGACCCCCAAACCAGCGACTGGTTGGCCGGCCTGCCCCTGAGCGCCAGCCGGGATGAGTTTGTCCGGGCGCTGCGCGGCGGCTCCCTGTTGCTGGAGGCCGAGCCCGGCGCCGGCAAGTCCACCCTGGCGCCACTGTGGGCGCTGGAAGCGGCGGCTGCGGAGCAACAGGTCTGGCTGGTACAGCCCCGCGTTCTGGCGGCCCGGGCTCTGGCCCGGCGCCTGGCGGCGCTGCGCGGCGAGCCGCTGGGCCGCAGCGTAGGGCTGCAGGTGCCCTTCGAACGTGTCGGCGGCGAGGCCACCCGCCTGTGGCTGATGACCCCGGGCATACTGTTGCAGCGGTTACTGGCGGACCCGGAGTTGACCGGCGTGGGGGTGGTGATGCTGGACGAGATCCACGAGCGGGCCGTGGATCAGGACACCGCCTGGGCCTGGTTGCAGGAGGCGCAGGTGTTGCGCGAGGATCTGGCACTGGTGCTAATGTCCGCCACCCCGGACCCGGCCCTGCAGCGGCAGGTGGGGCAGCGCCTCCACGCGCCCGGACGCTGCTTTCCGGTAACGCTGGAACACCAGCCGCCCCGGGCGGATGAGCCACTGGCCGAGCAGGTGTGCCGGGCGCTGGCCGCCTGTGATTGGCAGCAGCGCACGGTGCTGGTGTTTCTGCCCGGCTGGCGCGATATCGAGCAGACGGCCGCCCAGGTGACGCAACGCTGGCCCGGGCGGCCGGTGTACCGGTTGCACAGCCGGGTGGATGACGCCGAGCAGGCCCGGGCGCTGGACCCAGCCCAGGGGAGGCGCCTGATTCTGGCCACCAATATTGCCGAAACCTCCCTCACCATCCCCGACGTCACCCTGGTGATCGACTCCGGCTGGCAGCGGCGGCCGGACTACGAGCAGGGCACCGGCATCGCCCGCCTGAAAACCCGGCGCATCAGCCGCGCCAGCGCCGAGCAACGCCGGGGCAGGGCGGGCCGGGTGCAGGCAGGCCACTGCGTGCGGCTCTGGCCCGAAAGCGAACACCTGGCGCCGGCGGATCTGCCGGAAATTCGCGCCACCGACTGTCTGCCCCTGGCCCTGCGTCTGGCGCACTGGGGTACCCCGGTGGAGCAACTGGACTGGCTGGAAGCGCCGGGCAGTCTGGCCCTGAGCCAGGCCCGGGCGCGACTGCAGCAATGGGGCCAACTGGATGAGGCGGAGCGCATCACGGCGGCGGGGCGCCTGGTGGCGGCGCTGGGCACCCACCCCCGGGTGGCGGCCCTGTTGCAGGGTCAGCGGCCCCTGCCGGAGCAGACCCTGTTGTTGGCCCTGGCGTTGCACTTTGACTTGAGTGCCGACGACGATATGGACGCCTGGCTGGCGGCGGCGCGCCGCCAATGGCGCTCCCATCCCCATTGGCGGCAGCAGGCCGAGCGCTGGTTGCGGGTGCTGGATACCCGCCTGTCGCCCGAGGACGCCGATCGACAGGCGCTGGCGCTGGCCCTGAGCGACCGCATCGGCTGCCGTCAGCCGTCCGGCCGCTACCGCCTCAACAGCGGTATCAGCGTACTGCCCGGTCGGGCGCTGGACAGCCCCTGGGCGGTGTTTCCATTGATTGTGCCTCGGAGTAGGGGCCACAGCGGGCCGGCCCTGGCGCTGGAACCGGACCTGGCGACCCGGCGCCGGCTGAGCAGTGTCAACGAGACGCTGGAGCGGCGGCGCGACGGCTGGGGGCTGCGCCGCCAGTGGCTGCTGGGGGGTGCCCTGGTGGATGAGCAATGGCAGCCGCTGGCGCCGCAGGAACTGCCCCAGCGGCTGGTGGCCCATGTGGCCGAACTGGCAGGGCAGCAGGGGCTGGACGCGCTGCATTGGGACGCGATTGCCCGCAGGCTACTGGCGCGCGCCCGGTTGGCGGCGCGGCGGGAACTGCTGGCGCTGCCGGATCTGTCCGAGGCGGCGCTGTTGCGCTCGCTGCCGCAGTGGCTGGGGCCGTTTCTCGATCAGGGCAGCGCGCTGGAACGGTTGCCCTGGCTGCAGGCACTGAGGTTTCACCTGGGGCACGACGTCTGTGCGGCTCTGGAGCGTTGGTTGCCGGAGCGTCTGACACTGCCCAGCGGGCGCGTGGTAGCGGTGCAGTACCCGGTGGCAAGGGGTGGTGAGGGGGACGAACCAGTGGTGTCAGGCAAGCTACAGGAGTTTTTCGGCTGCGCCCGGTTGCTGCTGGCTGACGGTCGGGTGCCGCTGCGCATTCACCTGGTGTCACCCAACGGCAGTCCCCTGGCCATCACTGCCGATCTGGCGTCCTTCTGGCAACACGGCTACCCGGAGGTACGCAAGCAGATGCGCGGCCGCTACCCGCGTCACCCCTGGCCGGAGGATCCCATGGCCCATCCGGCCACAGCGCTTACGCAGAAAGCATTGGCCCGCAAAGCGTCGGACTCTTAACCCGGTCAGGAAGTGGCGGGCACATTGGTTTCCAGCCAGTAGCGGGTAACCAGTTGCAACTGCTCGGCAAAGTCGCCAAAGTCCACTGGCTTGCGCAGGTAGCTGTTGGCGCCGAGGCGGTAGCAACTGCCGATGTCCACCTGCTCGTTGGAGTTGCTCAGCATCACCGTGGGGGTGTGGCGGTAGCTGGACCACTGGCGCAGGCGTTCCAGCAGCGCCAGGCCGGTGATGCCGGGCAGGGAAATGTCCAGCAGAATCAGTGCCGGTTTGATGTCCTTGTGGTCTTCGACTTCCGCCAGAAAATCCAGCGCTTCCTCGCCGCTACGGGCGATCTGTAACTGATAGTTGCCATTCAAGCGTGCGAAGCCCAACTGCGCCAGCTCGATTTCGTCGGGGTTATCCTCAACCAGCAGGATGGTGGCCTTGTGCATCTCCATGGTTCCCTGTCCAAAGCGAAAAATAAAAGGTCGCGCCTTTTCCGGGCTCGGCTTCGGCCCGAATACTGCCGCCGTGTCGGGCTATGATACGCTGAACCGTGGCCAGCCCGATGCCTACTCCGTCAAACTCTTCCGGCTTGTGCAGGCGATTGAACGGAGCGAACAGGCGATCGGCGTACTGCATATCAAAACCCACACCATTGTCACCCAGGTAATACTCGACGCCATCTTGCGTGTTTTTCGCGCCGAATTCAATCACCGCTTCCGGTAGGTCGCGGGTGTACTTCCAGGCGTTCTCCAGCAGGTTGGTGAGCAGCATCTCAAAGAAACGCCGGTCCACCCGGGCGGTTACCCCCGGCTGCAGTTGCAGATGGGCGTTGCGTGCCGGATCCCGCTCCCTGAGCTTGGCGAAAATAGCCTCGACCATGGTGGACAGATTGCACTCCTCCAGTTGCATGCTCCCCTGGGTCGCCCGGGACAGGCGCAGGAAGCTGTCGATCATCTCGCCCATCTCCCGGGTGCCGGCCTCAATGCGGTTCAAGTAGTGTTGGCCCTTGTCGTCGACACTGCCGCCGTAGTGTTCAGCCAGTATCCGGCGAAAGCCCTCTATTCGGCGCAACGGCGCGCGCAGATCGTGGGACACCGAGTAGCAGAAACTGTTCAGTTCACTGTTGGCCGCTGTCAACTGGGCTGTGCGTTGCTGCACCCGATCCTCCAGTACGGTGTTCAGGTGACGGACTTCCGCCTCGGCCCGGCGCCGGGCGATGTTGTCTTCGATCAGCGCGTTGTTGGCCTCGTGCATCTTCTGGTAGGCCTGACGCAATTTTTCGCACATGTTGTTGAAGGCGTTGACCAGGTGGTCTAACTCGTCCGGGCGGTGCGGTGCGGGTCGCTCCAACTCCACCACTCCAGTGGGTCGCTCAAGATCGTAGCTGCTGACAAAACGGGAAAGTTGAAACAAGTGCCGCGTGATCAGGTAGTGGACGATGAACAGTATGAACAACGAGACCAGAAATGTTTTGACACCCTGGCTGAACAGGATCACCACGGCCTTGTCCCACAGGCGCCGGTAGACCTCGCTCAGAGATGCCTGAACCTTCAGGCTGCCGATCACAGTCTCACCTTCGTCACCGCGGTAGCGCAGGGCATAGTCCCGTACCAGTACCTGATCTTCATTGAGTGCGCCGTGCAAAATGTGCAGTGGAAAAGCGACGTTCTCGGAGGCCTCTCTGAGTTCCACAGCGGTGATGTCGGGCAGTTGCAGTATGCCGTTCAGTTGCAGCTCCAGCAGATCGATATCCAGGTTCCAGAGGCTGGCGCTGAGGCTGTCCAGGTACCCCCGATCAATTTCGTCCAGCCGGGTCTTGATGGCGCCGACATCCCTCTGGTAGTCGATGTACAGCTGTACACAGGTGGCAACCAGAGTGGCGCAGGAACTGAAAACCAGTATGTAGATCAACAGGCGCCGGCCAATTCCCCTTTGTCTGGCGACCTCGGACAGGATCGCCAGGGTTCCCTTGGTATTCATGCTCAGAAGTTGTACTTCCTTTCAATGGCGGCCATGGTACCGTCTTCGCGCATGGCAACTATGGCACTGTTGATCTTGTCCATGACGTCCAGCCTCAGGGAGTTGTTGGAGCACTGGAAGATCAGCGGTACCTGCTCCAGTACCAGGGGAGTACCCAGATAATCCGACAGGCCCTCCTGCGCCGCCAGAAACAATATGGTGGGTATGGCGCCGGCCACGGCGTCCACCCGTTCCCGGCTGATTTTGCGCAGGGCGATGGGGTAGTCGGTGTCGTACTCCTTGCGCAGGCGGGCGTCGGCATCGAACTGTGGGGTGATGGTGGAGCCGCGCAGCAGGGAGATGCGCAGATCGTAGAGATCGTCGTAGTCCTCCAGCGCAACCCTGTGGTGGGCAATAACGCCCATGGGATGATAGGACACCAGCTCACCGTGGGTAACGATCCGTTCGTCCCGTGGGATCAGGATCGTGCAATCCTGACTGCCGGCCTCCAACTCCCGCTCGACCCGGGCGAAGGGCGTCAGGGTGATATCCACGGGCTGGCCGGTTCGCTTCGCTATTTCCTCGACAATGGTGATGAAGGCGCCTTCGGGTGCACCGCTCTGGCTGTTTACAGAGGCCCAGGGAGCCACCTCGATGGTGATTAACTTCAATGGCTCGTCAGCGGATTCGGCCGCTGAGTGCAACGGTAACAGTGCCGTCAGAAAGAAGGCGGCCAGCCAGGCCACTGGCCTTTTTCTGTCACGGATTCCCGGCGTTACAGTCAATTTCTTGTTGTTCATAGCGGTTACCTTGTGTCAAAAAATAGCCATTCCCGCTGGACTTACAATTGAAGTGGCGCGCAAATCATTCTGCGCGCCTGTTCGGTGTCACTTATTTACCAGTCTAGACGTTTTTTTCGCGGAAACCTCGATTGGGCCCAAAAATTGCGCGTGTATAGCTCGATATGCAGTCGCAGTGCCGGGCGTTCGCTGGCGGGGACTTGAAAGCCCCCTTCGGTCGAAGAGCTTCAGGTCCCATCGGTGGACTCTGCAACCCCGGATTTCGACGCCGCGCGTCGGCCTGCATAGCAGGGAGCCCAGGTTGCAGAAACTCCCATTTGTCACCGGACGATGAATCCAGCGTTTGTCGTTCGGATGCCTTTATAGAGAGAGTTAACCAACAATGAGGTATGCCTTATGAACAAGCGAATATTACTGGTTGTGGGCGACAAGTTTTACCCCTATGTGCAGGGTAAAGATGCCATTACCGCGTCGCAACTGCAAGGCTTGTTGAGCCTGCCGGTGCAGTTTCTGCCCAGCGCTGAGCGCACTTTGCTGGTGCCGGGCCAGGGACTGGGGGACGACCGGGTCAGGGACTTGCTGGCGGCGGCTTCGACATCGGCCAATGTGCAGCATTTCGACTTCAGTCTTTGGCACAGCCTGCCAAGGCGCGCCAGTGGCGCGCTGACGCACAAGCACCGGGAAGAGAACGTGCTGATTTCCGCTCCGCGCCAACTGGCCGAGCATGAGTACGAAATGCATCTGTTGATCGACGAGCGCTGTGAACTGATGAGTGATCACCAAAGTGGCCAGCATGTGCAGGGTATGATTCTGGTGGAGGCATCCCGGCAAATGACCATTGCCGTGACCGAGTCCTTTCTGCTGCCTGAGGGGCGGGAGAGCAAGGATTACGCCTTTGTCCTGAATCAGATGTCGGTCAGCTACAACAACTTCACCTTTCCCATCGGCGCCATTATCCGTTGCCGCATGGTCTCCCAGGACGTGGCCAACCCCCGCCGGTTGAGCTTTGTCATGGATGCCACTGTGGAGCAGTGCGGATGTTGTGTGGCGTCTTTCACTTTCTCTATTGCCGCCATGGACAGAGCTGTTGTCGGCAAAAAGGAGAATATGCAGTCCCAGCGTGCCCAGGAAAACTATCTGGCACTGGTGCTGGCCCAAGCCCATCAACAGCAGGCGGTGGTCACCCGGGCAGGTGCGGTGTAATGGGTGAGGTTATGAAGCTATTGGGAGAATTACCATGAATACAAATGCAATGCAGTTGGTGCCTGACATCAAGTACGCGTTTTTTGATGTGGATGATACGCTCATTTCCATCAAGAGCATGTTCAGTTTTCAGGACTTCTGGTACAACAAGTACGGCGATCAGCGGGCGCGGGATTGCTTTATGGCCGACATGCAGCGCCGGCATGAGCCTCACGTTTCCTGGGAACTATTGAATCGCCTCTACTATAGGCACTTCGCCGGACGCCGGGTGTTGGACGTGGAGCAGTGCGGTCGCGAGTGGTATGCCTTTGTTTGTTCCACCAACCCGGGTTTTTATCTGCCCAGGCCGGTACAGGAGCTGCGCGAACATCAGCGCCAGGGGCGGGAGGTGGTGTTTGTTTCCGGATCCTTTGCCGCTTTGTTGCAACCGATCGCCCGGCATCTGGGGGTGCGTCATCTACTGGCGACAACCCTGGAGATCGTTGGTGGTCGTTACACGGGTGAGATACTGCCACCACAAACCATTGGTGCGGGCAAGGCGATTGCGATATCCGCATTTCTGCAGCAAGTGGGGGGGAGGGCCGAAAGCTGCTACGGCTATGGCGATGACATTTCCGATCTTCCCATGTTACAACTGGTGGGTAAGCCCACGGTAGTCAGCGGAGGACGTGGCTTGGAAAGCTACGCCCGGCAACACGGTTGGCGTGTTATCGGAGCAAGGTAAATAACGGATAATAAGTACTGACATGTAAACAGTAACGGCGCGTGCCGGCACTGTGCACCTCAAGGCTTACTCCTGCCTAACCCGCAGGAGTTTTTCTTTTCAGATCGGGAGCATTTCCTTGCCACGGATGACTGACCGCCCGTTGCAGGTTATCCAGTGTTGTTGGGCGTCCAAGCAGATAGCCCTGTCCCAGATCACAGCCGAATTTTTGCAGTAGTTCCAGTTGCGCTTCGGTTTCAATCCCTTCGCCCACTACTTCCATATTCAAGCTGCGACCCATGGTGACAATGGTCTCTACCAGTCGCGCGGTATTGGCATCTTCGGTGGCACGACTGACAAAGGTGCGGTCAATTTTCAAAGTCTTGAAGGGGTATTTCTGAAGATAGGCCAGAGACGAGTAACCGGTGCCGAAGTCGTCGATGGACAAGCGCACCCCGAGATCGCACAGGGCACGAATATTCGTCGCCGTCTGCGGATCGTCGTCGATCAGCACCCGTTCGGTGATTTCCAACTCCAATTGATCTGGCGTCAACTCGTGCAACTGCAGTTGTCGCGCCACCTGCAGGGCGAAATCCGGAATCTGCAATTGCAGCGACGACACATTCAGGGATAGCCGCAGCGGCCAGGCACTTTGGCTGATCACCTTGCTCAGGTGACTGCAGGCGGCGCTCAGCACCCAGGCATCAATGCTCTGGATCATGCCGGTTTCTTCCGCCAGACCGATAAACTGCCCCGGTAGCCAAAGTTGACCGTCGGGCTGACGCCAGCGCACCAGCGCCTCGCAACCAGCCGGCTGCATGTGATCCAACCAGAAGATGGGCTGGTAGTGCAACTCCAATTCGTCGTCGGACACTGCGTGCCGCAGTCTGGCTTCGAGTTCCAGCCGCTGCATCAGCCGCGTGTTGATGTCCTCGGTGAAATAGTGGTACTGGTTGCGGCCCAAATCCTTGGCCTTGTACATGGCCAGGTCGGCGTTGCGTTGCAGAGTGTCGGCGGTGGTGCCGTCGTCGGGAAACACCGCGATACCAATGCTGGCGGTGACGAAATAATCCCGGTTGCCAATGGAAAAGGGTTGGGCGAAGGTGGCGATGATGCGCTCGGCTACCTTCTGTACCGCCATGGTGTCGCGCACGTCGGACAGGACTATGACAAATTCGTCGCCGCCCATCCGCGCCAGAGTGTCGCCGCCGCGAATGCAACCGCTGAGGCGGGCGCCAGCTTCGCGCAGAACGCTGTCGCCATGACTGTGCCCCTGGCTGTCATTGACGTTTTTGAAGTGATCCAGGTCGATACATAGCACCGCCACCTGGTTTTTGTTGCGAGCGGCACTTTCCAGTGCCACATTCAGGCGGTCGATCATCAGCACCCGGTTGGCCAGGCCCGTGAGGTGATCGTAGTGGGCCTGGCGCAGCAATTGTTCTTCGTAGCTGCGCCTTACGGTAACGTCCTCTTTCACGGCAATGTAATGGGTGACTGTGCCTTGGGGGTTAAGCAGGGGAGATATATTGGCGAATTCCCAGAACAGCTGTCCGTCCCGTCGCACACAGCAGCATTCCCCCCGCCACTCCCGGCAACTGCTGTCCGGCAGCCACAGGTCGCTCATACTGGCGGCGCTGCTCTTGTCCAGCAGGGTGAAGGTCAGGTGTCGGTCCATGGCCTCTTCGGCGGAATAGCCAGTGACCTGTTCGAAGCGGGGGTTGACGTACTCGATATGGCCCCGCGGATCGCTGATCACCACCGAGACCGGGCTCTGCTCCACCGCTCTGGAGAGCACTCGCACCCGGGCCTCAGCTTCCCGGCGTTGGCGGCGTTCTTCCGCCTCGCGCAGTTCCCTCTCCACTGCGGGCACCAGCCGGGCCAGGGCTTCCTTGTTCATGAAGTCGTGGGCGCCCTGCTTGAGCAGGTTGACGGTCTCCTCGGCCTCCACGACACCGGAGATAATGATGAAGGGAATGTCCAGACCACTGTCTTTGAGGGTCTGCAGTGCCGCCTGGGCACTGAAATTGGGCAGGCGGTAGTCGCAGATGATGATGTCCCACACCTGCTGGGCCAGGGCCTCCCGCATGGCTGCCTGGGTTTCCACCCGGCGCAGGTGCGGCAGCAGACCCCCGCGCACCAGCTCGGCGGCGGTCAATTCGGCGTCTTCTTCCGAATCTTCAATGAACAGTACGTTTAGCGATTGTCCCATTTGTTTTTCCGTGTGCCGTGTGGCCTTGCCGCCCTGGTGTTTCCGCTGCCGATCCCGAAGACCATCATAATCAATCCCTCAGGGCAAGGGTAGCCACGCCTGCCGGGAGCTGTCGGCCCCGCAGCGGGTTCCGCGTCCCTATAGCGTAGACGCTTCTCTTGTACCTTGCGCTAACCGCTTGATATTTGGCGCGTTTATCCTCTTTTGTGGGTGGTCGAAGGCGGCTCCTGGCCCTTGTCATGTGTTTGCAATATTGGCCCCGCATGATACGCGCCATACGTAGCCAGCTCAGCTGTGGTTGCGTTAAGCATACTGACAACATTAGGGGAAAGATCATGAAAAAATCACTTTTGCCTTTGGCCCTGGCCCTGGCGTTTCCGGTGGCAGCGGTAGCCGACGTCACTGTTTATGGCCGCGCCCACGTGTCGCTGGACTACCTGGATGACGGTGCCGACTACGGTGAACTGAACGTTTCCAGCAACTCTTCCCGCTTGGGCTTTCGTGGCAATACCGAACTGAGCAACGGCATGACGGCGGTCTTCCAGGTGGAGCAGCAGGTTGATTTCAACCGCAACAACGGTGAAACCCTGACCACCCGTGATACTTTCGTGGGTCTGCGCGGTGATTTCGGTATGGTTCGGGTGGGACAGTTCGACTCCCCTTTCAAGCGTGCCCGGGGACCGGCCAACCTGTTTGGTGACCAAGTGGGTGATATGCGCAACCTGACCCGGGTTGGTGATGCCCGCTTCGACGAGCGCCTGCCCAACACCATCCACTATCAGACACCGTCCTTTAACGGCCTGCAACTCAACGCTGCCTACTCGGTACACGCGGGTAATTCCGCTGTCGATGGCGCCAAGGAAGACGCCATCAGCCTGTCCGTTACCTATGCCCAGGGCCCCCTGGACCTGGCAGCGGCCTACGAAACATTTAACCAGGATGCTGGTCGTGGCGAGCGCGACGGTATTCGTTTGGCCGTGAGTTACGATGTTATTTCCGATCTGAAACTGGTGGCGTTCTTCCAGACCGTGGATCACGATAACGATGCTCTGGACAGCGACGTGATCGGTTTCGGTGCCGAATACAAACTGGCAGCCAACACCCGCGTGCGCGGCCACTACCTGCTGCGCAGCGCCGATCCGGAAGAGGCCGATTCCAGCCTGCTGGCCCTGGGTATCGAACAGCGCATGGGGGCCGCCCGTGTCTATCTGAACTACGCCGCCGTGGCCAACGACGACAATGTCGCTTTGACCCCCTGGTCTCAGGCTCGTACCACCGGTGTGCCCGGCGCCCCGGGTGAAACCGCCAGCGGTCTGTCGCTGGGCCTGCGGTACGACTTTTGACGACCGGAGTGTCCGGTACAGGATACGAGGAGCATTCGCTTTAGGGAGAGGAGCAAATCCTTTGGTTGCCCCCGGTTTGTACCGGGGGCTTTTTTCGTACCCTCGTTGCCGTTTGCTCGAACTATTCCGTACCCGGAGTGTGCGGGTGTGCCTTGACATTGAACGAGATGGCGATGCGATCCTGGTCGGTCAGATTGGGTCTGACAGAATGCTCGAACCAGCCGGGAAAGATGACCATCAGGCCTTCCGCCGGAGGCAGACAGCACAGCTCGGATTGCACCGAGCGGTAGAAGGATCGGGAGTAGGTTCTCGCCAATATGGGATCCCGGAAACACAGGGTGCCGGCCAGGTCGGTGTCGTCGGGAACCTTGGGGTAGTAGACACCGCTGAACCAAGCGTGGGGGTGATTGTGAACGCTGTTGGCATGGCCCTTGTTGTTGATGATCGACCACATGGCCACGATATAGCTCTCGTCGATGGGGGGGCCTGGGTACCACTTGCCGCTCAGAATGTTATTGTTGATCGAGGCGACGATAAATTGTTTCAGCTCCTCAAAGGCTGGCACCTTGAGCAGGCTGTAGGTGCGAAAGCCACCGAGATTGGACAGCCCCGTCTTGACCCCCTGCCCGCGGCCAATCTCTTCGTCGCGAATGCGATAGATCGTCTCGCACATGTGGGCGTTGTCCAGTTGCGTGGTCTGGGTAATAAAGACAGGAATGGGGAACAATTCCATGACGTTCATTACTTCATGCATGCGGTTGCCTCTGACCAGGGAGTGTTATGCGCGCCATTATCCGGGATTTGGCAGTGAATACAATTGACGTCGGTCAGTGAGTCGGTTGGTATGCGGTCCTTGGGCTGGTTTTCGCGCTGGGATTCGTCGGACCATTGCGCAATATGGTCAATATGACCATATTGCGGCCGTGCGGCGCCAACTTTTCCGGTTTCCCCGCCGAATTTCATATTTATGGTCGAGCAGACCATATTTTCCGTTTGCCGGGTTAATAATCCCCGGGTATCTTGCTAGAATGCCCCGTTTTTCGTACCCGGGTGTCCCTCCCCGGAGGAGCCTGGTGTGCCGGCTCTCCGCCGGGACCGCGCCCGGCCCAGCCTTTGCCACCGGAGTTCAGTTATGAAATTTGGTCACTTTGATGATGACGCCCGCGAGTACGTGATCACCAATCCCCGTACCCCCTATCCCTGGATCAACTACCTGGGTAATGAGGACTTCTTCAGCCTGGTCTCCAACACCGCCGGTGGCTACACCTTCTACAAGGACGCCAAGTTCCGCCGTCTGACCCGCTACCGCTACAACAATGTGCCGGTGGACAACGGCGGTAAGTACTTCTACATCAACGACGGCGGCGACGTCTGGAGCCCGGGCTGGAAGCCGGTCAAGGCCGAACTGGACAACTACAGTTGCCGTCACGGCCTGAGCTATACCCGCATCAGCGGCGAGCGCAACGGTGTACAGGCCGAGGCCCTGTACTTTATCCCCCTGGGCACCTGGGCCGAGGTGCAGAAGGTCAGGCTCAAAAACACCTCCTCGGAGACCAAAAAACTCAAGTTGTTCTCCTTTATCGAGTGGTGTCTGTGGAACGCGGAAGACGACATGACCAACTTCCAGCGCAACTACAACACCGGTGAAGTGGAGATCGAGGACTCGGTGATCTACCACAAGACCGAGTTCAAGGAGCGCCGCAATCACTACGCCTTCTACTCGGTGAATGCGCCGGTGCAGGGTTTCGACACTGACCGCGAGACTTTTGTCGGTCTGTACAACGACTTTGACCGCCCCGACGCGGTCTTCGAGGGCAAGCCGCGCAACTCCCACGCTCACGGCTGGTCGCCCATCGGCTCCCACTATCTGGAAGTGGAGCTGGCGCCGGGCGAAGAGCGCGAATTCGTCTTTGTGCTGGGCTATATCGAAGTGCCCAAAGACCAGAAGTGGCAGAGCAAGGGCGTGATCAACAAGGCGCCGGCCAAGGCAGTGATTGCGCGTTTTGATACCGCTGAAAAAGTCGAAGCCGAACTGTCCCGCCTGAAAGATTACTGGAGCGAACTGCTGTCCACCTACCAGCTCGACAGCGGCAACGAACAGCTCGATCGCATGGTCAACATCTGGAACCAGTACCAGTGCATGGTGACCTTCAACATGAGCCGCAGCGCCTCCTTCTTCGAATCGGGCATCGGTCGCGGCATGGGCTTCCGGGATTCCAACCAGGATCTGATCGGCTTTGTGCACCAGGTGCCCGAGCGCGCCAGGCAGCGCATTCTGGACATCGCCGCCACCCAGTTTGAAGACGGTTCCGCCTACCATCAGTACCAGCCGCTGACCAAGCGCGGCAATAACGCTGTCGGCGGCAACTTCAATGACGACCCCCTGTGGCTGATCCTGTCCACCACGGATTACATCAAGGAGACCGGTGACTTTTCCATCCTTGACGAGCAGGTGCCCTACGACAACGACGAGAGCAAGGCCACCAGCCACTTCGAGCATCTCAAGCGCTCCTTCTACCACACGGTGAACAACCTTGGGCCGCACAAGCTGCCGCTGATCGGCCGCGCCGACTGGAACGACTGCCTGAATCTCAACTGCTTCTCCGAGGATCCCAACGAGTCCTTCCAGACCACTGGCAACAAGGTGGGCAAAACCGCCGAGTCATTGATGATCGCCGGCCTGTTTGTGCTCTACGGCAATGAGTTCATCAAGCTGTGCCGGCAGACCGGCAGGGACGACGAAGCCGATGCCGCCCGGAAGCATGTGGACGCCATGGTTGACGCCGTCAAGGCCCACGGCTGGGATGGCGACTGGTACCTGCGCGCCTACGATTACTACGGCAACAAGCTGGGCAGCAAGGAGTGCGAAGAGGGTAAGATATTTATCGAGTCCCAGGGCTTCTGCGGCATGGCCGGCATCGGCCGGGAGGAGGGCATGGTGGACAAGTCGCTGGACTCGGTCAAGCAGTGGCTGGACAGCCCCTACGGTATCGTGCTGCAGCAGCCGGCGTTTACCAGGTACTACATCGAGTACGGTGAGATTTCCACCTACCCGGCCGGCTACAAGGAAAACGCCGGTATCTTCTGCCACAACAATCCCTGGATCATGATCACCGCCGCCCAGCAGGGCCGCGCCGAGGAGGCCTGGGACTACTACCGCAAGATCTGCCCGGCCTTCCTGGAGGACATCAGTGAGCTGCACCGGGTGGAGCCCTACGTCTACGCCCAGATGATTGCCGGCAAGGATGCGCACAAGCCCGGAGAAGCGAAAAATTCCTGGCTGACCGGCACTGCCGCCTGGAATTTTGTCGCCATCACCCAGTATATTCTGGGCATCAAGCCGGACTACGAGG
>JBJHDF010000035.1:0-30947 GCA_050486405.1 Marinimicrobium sp.
ATTCTGGCGTTTTTGCTGTGCTTTTTGCATGAGATAATTCCTCTGGTTGTCGTGCTCGGTATAAGCACGTAGGGGAATTATCTCAGCTCTCGAATTTTAACTTTGCCGCGGAGCGGCTTCGTTCAACGAAACGAATAAGGATATGTTGCGCTCGCCGCAACATGTCTCATTGTTGAACAAGCCCGGAGGCTGTCGTTCTCTCTATAGGTAATTAAATAGTATTCAGGTCGGCGGTTTTTGGCCGCCCTTGGCGAGCGGCCTTTGTTACGGACGAGCGAGATCCTCACCACGGTGGGGCGATAAAAAGCGAGCAGATTTTACATAGGTGTTGGCCCGGTAATCCCCCCATTGAAGGCGTCATGTACCTGGACCTCTCCATCCGCGAGGCAGAGCTGCTGCAGACCATCGCCCGCGTCAACCGCACCGGCTTTGGCAAAACAGCGGGCATAGTGGTGGACTACTACGGTGTGGCCAATCACCTGAAAGCCGCATTGGCCGCTTACAGCGATGAAGACGTGGACGGCGCCCTGCGCAGCCTGAAAGACGAAATCCCGGCCCTGCGGGATCGCCACCTACGGGCCGTGGACGTGCTGCGCGCCCGTGGCATTGAAGACCTGAAGGATATCGAAACCTGCGTGCAGGCACTGGACAGCGAGCGCCTGCGTCAGGAGTTCGGCGTCAAGGTCAAAGCCTTTATGCAGAGCCTGGACCTGGTGCTGCCGCGCCCGGAGGCCTTGCCCTTTACCCGGGACGCCAAGCAACTGGCCATGATCTACGCCGCCGCCCGACGCCGCTACCGCGACGGCCCGGTGCTGGGCAAAGACGTGGGCGCCAAGGTGCGAAAACTGATCGACGATCATGTCATATTCCTTGGCATCGACCCGAAAATCGCCCCGGTGAACCTGACCGATGCCAGCTTTAGCCATGAATTGAAGAATTTGCGGAATCAGGTCGCCAGCTACGATGCCGACCCGGAGAAAGCCCAGAAAGCCGTGGCTTCGGAAATGGAGCACGCCATTCGCAGCCATGTGCGGCAAAAGCTGGATGAAGACCCGGTGTACTACGGCAAGCTCAGTGAGCGCTTGAAAGAAATACTGGACGGCCTGGAAGGGCAGTGGGCCGAGCTGATTGCCGCGCTGCAATCCATTATCGACGAGGTCAACAGCGGCAGTACCCAGCACGAGCCGGGCCTGCCCGATGTGCCGGAGCACTACCTGCCGTTCTACCGCATGCTGCGCGCCGCCAAATGCGGCGAGGCCCAGCCGGATATGGCGCTGGAGGCGGACCTGATCACCCTCACCGAGAGCCTGGTGGAATACATCAGCCAGGAGGTCAAAACCCCCAGCTTCTGGCAACCCCACCGCCGCCCCATGCAGGAAGCCCTGGAGCAGGCCCTGTTCGAGCGCATTGTGGACAGTGATCTGCTGGACTTTAACGACGTGCCGCCGCTGGTGGATAAACTGCGCGAACTGGCCAAGGCCAACAGCTACAAACTGGAGAAGGAATGATCGTCACCGTTGACGACCTGACGATTCCCGTGCGCGAAAGCGCCCGGCGCCAGACCCTGCAACTGACAGTGGAGCGGGACAGCTCTCTGCACCTGACCGTCCCCCCGGGCGTCGATTTGGAGACTCTGGAAGCCTTTGTGCGCAGCAAGCAGCCCTGGGTGTACAAAAAGCTGGCGGAAAAGGCGCTGATGCAAAAAACCGTTCGCCACAAGCAGTTTGTGCAGGGCGAGGGTTTCCTGTACCTGGGCCGCCACTACCGCCTGAATCTGCTGGACCATGGGCAGGACGACCCGCTAAAGCTGGTCAATGGCCGCTTTCACCTGCGCCGCGACGCACTGCCCCAGGCCCGCCAGCACTTTATCCGCTGGTACAGCCAGCGCGGCAAAGCCTGGCTCTGGCAGCGTGTACAGGACTTCGCCGCCCGCCTGGAAGTCAACCCCGCCGGCCTGAAAGTGCAGGATCTGGGTTACCGCTGGGGCTCCTGCGGCAAAGGTCAAATGCTCTACTTCCACTGGAAAACCATCCTGCTTCCCGCCAGCATTGCCGAATACGTGGTAGTCCACGAGCTGGTCCACCTGCACGAACCCAACCACTCCGCCGAATTCTGGCTCCGCCTGGAGCGCGCCATGCCGGACTACGAAGAGCGCAAGCAATGGCTGGCAGAGCATGGGATGGATGTGGAGGGGGTTTGAAGGGCCCCTCTAACAGTGAATAGTTGTCGCTTCGGCGGGGGGCTAATCTGGAACGAAATTCTTACGTTTCCGGCAGTACCGAAGTCAAACCAAGATGATCAACGAGCGGAATGAAATCGCGGTCAGTGAAGAGCAAGGGCATCCGCTGCTCGATGCAAAAGGTCGCAATAATCAGGTCCGTGGTCTTTCGAATGGTCAAGCCCCCTTTGCGCAGCGCCCGGTAGTTCTCTGCGCACTTCTCCGGCATGCCTGGGCCAAACATCTCGACGTGATCCAGCGTCATTAGGCTTTGCCTGGTTGTGCGGTACTGCCGGTCGTCCCGGATTCCCTGAAGGATTTCGAGAAAGATCAGATCCCCCAGGGCAACGATACCCTCAACAATAGCGGCGTCAAGAATGTCGGTGTGACGGCTCGGGGTGCCGTTAAAGCAGCCGCTCCAGATTGGCGGGGGTTGTGTACCTCTAGGCCTGATCTTTACTGCCAGAATCAGCGCTTGCAATTAGTATCATTATTGGTATCATTTTTTTGGCGGAACCAAGGCATATCAGGTGCGGCAAGTGTTAGCGGCTATCGAGCGGTTGGAGGTTGAAAATGGCTAAGTTTGTTGATCGTTATACCTATCGCGTCACCTGGTCAGAGGAGGATCAGGAGTATGTGGGCTTGTGCGCAGAGTTTGCCAGCCTGAGCTGGCTTGAGAAAACCCCTGAGAAGGCCATTGCCGGTATACGAAAGCTGGTAAAAGAATGTGTTCGTGATATGGAGGCAAGCGGAGAAGCGGTGCCAGAGCCCATTGCTACCAAGAACTTTAGCGGCAAGTTTATGGTTCGCGTTCCTCCTCAGACACACCGATCCCTGGCAATCCAGGCAGCAGAAGCCGGAGTAAGTTTGAACAGACTGATCGCCAGCAGGTTGCATTGAAGGGCAAAAGAGTCAGGTATCTTGACCTTCTGAAGTCAATGAATCAAGTGAGCCAGAGTACTTGATGTGACTGAGTGGACTCCAGCCGCGAGCAGGGGGTGCAGTTCTTGTCACTCTTTCGGAGGGCGAACCAGAGAGCAATAACATTGGTGCTTGTCACTGCTCGATGTGCAGAAAATGGGGTGGCAGTCCACTTCTTGCCGTCGAGTGTGGAAGTAACGTCGATTTTGAAGGCAAAGAACACATATCGACCTTCGATTCGTCAGATTGGGCTGAGCGCGGCATTTGCCAGAAATTCGGCTTTCGGGTGATGTCCAAATCCTCGGCGGAGGTTGACACGACGGATCTCCTACCCTCAATCGACGTCCCGACCCTGGTGCTCTGTGGGGACGATGACCGCAGCAGTTTACCGGCGCTGCAGCACCGCTCCACACTCCAGATGATGGGTGTAGGGAAACTGGTCGAATGCCGCCAGCGCCGTAATCTGGTGTGTTGCGGTGATGGTCTGTAAGTCCCGCTGCAGGGTTTCCGGGTTGCAGGAGATATAGATAATCTTGTCAAAGCGTTGGGTGAGTGCCGTGGTGTGCGGGTCGAGGCCGGCGCGGGGCGGGTCGACAAACACGGTGGAAAACCGGTAGCTATCCAGGTCCACGTCGCGCAGACGACGGAAGGGGCGGACTTTGTCGGCGGCCTGGACGAACTCTTCACTGGACATGCGCACCAGGGTGATGTTGTCGACGCCATTCTGGCGGGCATTGTCAATGGCTGATTTGACCGACTTCTTGTGCAGTTCGGTGGCCAGAACCCGGTGGAAGTTTCTGGCCAGGGGCAGGGTAAAGTTGCCGTTGCCGCAATAGAGCTCCAGCAGGTCGCCGCCAAAGTTTGTGCTTTGCACCTGAGCCCAGTTGAGCATTTTTTCGCAGATGCCGCCGTTGGGTTGGGTGAAGCCGGTTTCGATCTGCTGGTAGCGATAGGTGCAACCGCCGACGTGGAACTCCTCGGTGACCCAGTCGCGGTGGGTAACAAGCTTCTGACCACGGCTGCGGCCGATGATGCCGGCAATGCCCAGGGATTCCGCCAGGACGCGGGCGCGGGTCAGCCACTGTTCATCCAGTGCTTTGTGGTAGATGAGCGTGATCAGCGCCTCGCCGTACAGGGTGGTGAGAAACTCGCATTGGAACAGGCGGCGGCGCAGCAATTCGTCGGCGTTGATCGCGGCCAACAGCGGCGGCATCAGGTCGTTGATCAGCGCCAAGCCCACCGGAAAGTCTTCAACGATAAAGGGCCGCTTGTATTCGCCGGGTTTGTACATGGCGTAGTGCGCCACTTGCTTTTCCTGCCAGATCTTGAATTCCGCCCGCTGGCGGTAGTGGGATCTGGCAGAATCGAATACCTCCACCTGCGGTGGGTGCAAAGGCGCCAAAGCGGTTTCCAGTGCGGTGACTTTTTCGTTCAGTTGCTGTGCATACAGCTGCGGGTCTACGTGGGCCAGGGTCATGGTATCTCGTTGGGAAGATCGTTGGGAGCGTCCTGCGGCAACGGCAGGCGAATGGTAAAGCGGGTGCCTCTGCCGGGTTGGGAGTCCACTTCGATGGTGCCGGAGTGGTGTTCGGTGATAATAAAATAGGAGACGGACAAGCCCAATCCGGTGCCTTGACCGACTTCCTTGGTGGTGAAGAAGGGTTCGAATATGTGGCGGCGGACGTTTTCACTCATGCCGGGCCCGTTGTCTTCGATTTCGATGATGGCGTAGTTGGCGCTGCTGTAGAGGCGGACTTCGATCAGCGGGTCCAGAGGCGGGCCGTAGTCGTCGCTGTTAAAGGCTTGCGCGGCGTTGCGCAGCAGGTTGAGAAAGACCTGCTGCAGTTCTGTAGAGGAGCCCTCCACTTTGGGTACGCCGCTGTCCAGGCTGACGGTGATGCGCGGGTGTTCAATGGCGCCGGCGGAAATCACGTCCAGGGTATTGGTATTCAACTCCACGCAGTGGCGGATTACCGTGGCCAGGTCCACCCGGCTGTGGCTGCGACCGCTGCTGTGGGAAAATTCCAGCATGTTGGTGACAATACTGGCCGAGCGTTCGCCGGCGTCGCGAATGTTGTCGAGAAAGTCGAGAATGCGCCGCTTTTTCAGGTATTCGTGCAGCGTTTCCAGGCGCAGGCCCAGCCGTTCTGCTTCGCGTTGGTTGGCCTCGAGGTTCAGTGACGTGCGCCGGTGAATGTTCTGTACGCTGTGCAGAATGGCGCTCAGGGGGTTATTGATTTCGTGAGCCATGCCGGCGGCCAGTTCACCCAGAGAGCGCATTTTCTCGTTCTGGATCATCATGTTTTCCATGTGCACCCGCTGCGTGATGTCGTCGATGCGAATGACCGCACCTATCGCCTGGACGGCGATCAGGGGGTAGATGCTTAGGTCGCTGTAGCGCGCCTCAGAGCCGCTGCCGTGCTGGATGTTTTCGGTGATCAGCGCAGCACCCCGATCGATTGCATCGCGGATGGTTTGGGAGTCGGTGGGCAGGTCAGGGTAGACCAGGCTGATATGTTTGCCCATGGCTTCGGCGGACGTAACGCCGGTGCTGTGCTCCGCGGCGGCATTCCAGTGGGTCACATAGCCTTCGTAGGTAACGCCGATGAGCACCGAGGGCATGGAGTTGATGATGCTGTGCAGATAGTCCTGGGTCTCGCGCAGCAGTATTTCCGTGGCCTGGTGTCGGGCAATCTCCTCCTGCAGTTGCTGATTGGTGCTGTGCAGGCTCTGAGTTCGCTCGGCGATATTGGCTTCCAGGTCCTTTTGCGACTGTTTGAGCAGCTTTCTGGCTTTCTTGTAGCGCACGCGGCTGCGCTGCAGTACCGCGATCAGGGTGGTTTGTAAAATCAGCAGCAGAATCAGGGCCAGCCAGAATATGCCGGGGTCTCCCGCAGCCTCGGGCGCCGCCGAGTCGCTGGCCAGGGCCAGCGAGGGTGCCAGCCCGAGCAGGGCGGCGCAGGGGCGGAGCAGGGCGCGGGGCATCATGAATCCAGGGCGTAGGCGGCGATAATTTGGGGTGTCCATTGTAGTCGCCCCCGGGGATTCTGGCCAACTGGGAGGGCGTGAGAAATAGGGGCCACAAAATGTTTGACAAGGCGATTCATTTCGGTAGAATGCCGGCTCTCAACAGCGCGGGTGGTTAGCTCAGTTGGTAGAGCGACGGCCTTACAAGCCGTAGGTCACAGGTTCGACCCCTGTACCACCCACCATTTATCGTATGCGCTCACTGCCGTGGACCGGTAGTTCAGTTGGTTAGAATGCCGGCCTGTCACGCCGGAGGTCGCGGGTTCGAGCCCCGTCCGGTCCGCCACTTTCCCCAGTCTTCCTCAAGCCCGGTACAAATGTCGCCGGTGTTCGTATAACTGTCATATACAGATCCTAGACTTCTTGCAGGCGGCGGGGAACTCCCGGGCTTGGGAATTTGTCCCAGGGGCTCCATCGAGTAACTATTTTATCTGCCCTTTGAGGGAGTACAGGACCATGCACGACTATATAGAGGAATTACTGGAGTTGCAGGAAGAGGAGCGGGAGGACGAAGACCTCACCGAGGATTATTCGGAGATTTGACGCGTAATTCCCCTTCCCCGAGGGTCCGATCGGCCTTTTCCTGTCACTTTTTGCCCATTTTTGCATAAATTTCCGACAAAATGTGCTCTGGATCGCATTTTGGTTGTGTCTCTTTGCGTAAATTTCCTCATCAGGCGCTGTAGGGGCTGGCGGCGGCGCTGGCGACACTCTTGGAGCGACTATACTGCAAGCAGTTGCCAGCGGGGGCGAATCGGACACCGAGTATGAGTGCAAAATCTTCAGTAACACTGGAGGCTGTTTGCCTGTTCCAGAAGGGCAAGATAGCCCGGGAGCTGCAATACCCTGAATTTGAGGCCATTCTTGACGGTTTCATTCCGGTGCCGGAGTACAAGTCGGCTTCAGCCAAGTGTGTCTATCTCTGGATTGATTCCAACCTGCATGTCGTGGGTGCCGTCTTTTTCCTGTTGCCATTCGATGGTGAAGGTATCGTTGATCGTCGCTGGAACATTCCCCTCCAGGCCTTGCTGGAGCAGGCCGCCAAGGGGCCGGACCTCGGTGCGGGCCCCATACGCCTGGCCTGCCACAGCCAGTGTCCCATCGACTGGCATAAAAGTGGCCTCTGGGACCCGGAAATGGCGCCGGGAAACAATCAGTTCGTCATGTTGCGCAAGGCGGTCAAAGCCAACCGTTTGGGGTTGATCTTCCGCGAAAAGTCCCTGGAAAAACGTCAAGAAGCTGAGGATCAGACTCCTCAAGTGAATGAGCTGCGCAATCGCGTGGCTCGTTTACTGAAGGAGCAAAGGCTGCGTATCGCCACCTTGCAGGGGCGCCATCAGGATCGCATTGCCGCGCTGCAGCAGGAACATCAGCAGCGAATTGAACTCTATCAGGAACAGTTGGCGAAGCTGCAGGGTGCCAATCGGGACCTGGAGGGGCGCAACGAGGCGTTGAAAGAGAACCTGGAGACTCAGGTCAACAAGATCCAGGGTATTCACGAGTATTTCAGCCACAAGCTCAAAGCTGCCCGCCAGGATGAAAGCGACCAGTTGCGTGAGCTTCAGGAGCAATTTGCCATAGAGATGGAGGCCCGGGTGCAGGCTGCCACCGCCGCTCTGCAGGAAAAGCTCGATATGCGCGAAGTCGAGCTTTTCTATCGCCACGAGCAGGAGGGCAACCTGCGGGACGAGGTGTCCAGGTTGCGCCAGGAAAATCAGCGGTTGCTCGACCACACCGGCGACCAGGTGCTGGAGCGGCTGATCAAGGCAGGTATCAGCTTTGTTGCTTTCCACCCGGGCGTTGGCCATATCACTATTCCCCAGGGCGATATGGGGTCTTATCTGGATAATCCCACCGCCTATGCGGCGCACAAGTGCAACGTGAGTCCGGCGCTGTACGGCCAGTGGTTGGCGCATCACCAGAACCCTCGCTGCCAGGCCCCCAATGCTGATGGCAGCATCTGCGGTCGCGAGTTGGAACCGCTGGATCACCCCAGAGATTTCCACCACGGCGAAAGTGACCGCTGCGACGAACACCGGGAGCTTCCCGGTCAGAAAATGGCGGCCGGGCACTGAACCCCAGCCCTGCTATAATAGGAAGTGTTCGGGGCCTGCTCGGGTACCCGGTTGATCACAAGGAAAGCCCATGCAGCCCAATAGCGCTCAGCCTCCAAACTGGCACAGTGACTTTGACCTGTCGCTGACCCGGGCCTTGGTGCCGCTGCGGGACATGAGTGAACAATACCTACTGGAATTGCTCGATCACGCCCAGGTGGACACGGTCTTTCGCGGTCAGACACTGTTTGAGGCCGGCGCCTTCGACGGTTGTCATGTGTATCTGCTCTATGGCGATGTCTCGCTTACCGACAACCGGGGCAACTACGCCCGGGTCAAGGGTGGCGATACCCTGTTACCCATCGCCCACCGGCAGCCCAGAGTCGTTACCGCCATGGCGGAAACCGACTGCAGTGTGCTGCGTATCGACAGCGAAAAGCTGGACAAACTGCTCACCTGGAGTGAAGTGGCGGACTATCTGTTGCTGAATATCTCCCGTCAGCCGGATATGGATGAGGACGTGGATTGGATGATGACGGTGCTCAAATCCAATCTTTTTTTCAAGGTGCCGCCGCTCAATGTGGAGAACATCTTTTCTCGCCTGGAAGCTGTTGTGGTACAGAGCGGCGAAGTGATCATTCGCCAGGGCGAGGTGGGGGAACACTGTTATTTTATCAAGGAAGGCGATGCCGTGGTCACGCGCCACGATGGTACGGCCAACCACCATGTGGCGGACATCACCGTGGGCCGCTGTTTTGGCGAAGATGCCCTGGTCAATGAGACGGTGCGCAACGCCAGTGTGACTATGAAGACCAACGGTGTACTGATGACCCTGGCCAAGCAGGATTTTTACCGCTTGCTCAAGGAGCCGGAAGTGGCCAGTATCTCCCTGCGCGAGTTGGAAGCCGCTCGGGCTCAGGGGGCCGTTTGCGTTGATGCCCGGGGTGAAGAGGAGTACAACCTTGGCCACATGCCCGAAGCGGTGAATTTGCCCCTCAACCTGCTCGCCATGAAATCGCGGCTGCTCAAACCCGAGGTGCGGTACATCTTCTACTGCGATACCGGCCGCCGCAGCCGCGCCGCCGCCCACCTGTTGGCCCGCCACGGTATCCAGGCCCTGGCCCTGGACCGATGCCGGGACATATTCGTCCAGCCCCAGTGGCGCGAGAAGCTGGACACCCGCAACAACTTCGTGCTGCGCGATGGTCGCCCCAGCCAGGGGGACCTCTGATATAATGCCCGCCTGACATTTCCTACGGGCAGGGGTATGACGGACTTCGCCACCATTGGGCTGATTGGCCGCCTGGACAGCGACAGCGTCGGCTATTCGCTGCAACGCCTGATCCATTTTTTGCGCAAGCGCCAGCTGGCCTATATCCTGGAAACCGAAACTGCGACCCTGCTCACCGATCAGGAGTTGCTGGACAGTGCTGCCCAGGTGGCGGGTATCGCCGAGCTGGGCCGGCACTGCGATCTGGTGATTGTGGTAGGCGGTGACGGCAGCCTGCTGCGTGGAGCGCGGGCGCTGGCGGAGCACGACGTGCCCTTGCTGGGCATCAATCGCGGTCGCCTGGGCTTTCTCACCGATATTGCGCCGGATGAGATCGAAGCCCAGGTAGGTGCGGTGCTGGCCGGTGAGTACCACCAGGAGCACCGCTTTTTGCTGGATATGCGCGTGGTGCGCGGCGAAATGCTGGTGGGGCAGGGCGACGCGCTGAATGATGTGGTGCTGCACCCGGGTGAATTCATCCGTATGATGGTGTTCGAGCTGTACGTCAATGGTCAATTTGTAACCAGTCAGCGCGCCGATGGCATGATCGTTTCCACGCCCACCGGTTCCACCGCCTATGCCCTGAGCGCCGGCGGCCCCATACTGCACCCGGAACTGGATGCCGTGGTGCTGGTGCCCATGAATCCCCATACCCTGAGCAGTCGTCCCATAGTGGTGCCTGGCAACAGCGAGATCCGCATTCTGCTGAGCCGGGAGGACAGCGCCTCGCCCCACGTGACCTGCGACGGTCAAACCCATGTGGTGTGCAATCCCGGCGATGAAATTTTCATTCACAAAAAACCCCATCACATCCGCTTGTTGCACCCTTTGCACCACAACTTTTACGAGCGTTGCCGGTCCAAGCTGGGCTGGGGCGGCCATCTGCTGGATGTGCCGGATAACTCCACAGATCAATAACCCATTGTGTGATTCGTATTGTGGACTGGATTTCTGTCAGTAAATTGCCGCCTGCGGCCGACCTGCAACCGCTTGTGACCTTATTGCGTCAGCAGGATTTGGAATTTCGGGTGGTGGAAACCCCCGGCTATCAATCGTTGGAAGTGCGCGATCCGGCGCTGGTGGAGCCCTTACAGGCGCTGGTGGATCGCTTTCTCAGTGGCGATCTGGAATCGCCCCGGGCGAAGTCCACTTCGTCGTCACGCCGGCCGGTGACGCATCATCACATTCATGTGCAGGTGGCCCCCAGCCGCGTGCCGCTGACGTTGGTGTTGATTGGTTTGTCGCTACTGGGAGCGCTGCTGGTCTACGCTGAGATGCGAGGCCTGTTTTTTTTGTTGACGTTCACTCCCATTGCAGAATCCGGACAAAGCCTTGTCCCTTTGTCCGTTACGCTGGAGAGCGGGCAGTGGTGGCGTTTGCTGACGCCCGCTTTTTTGCATTTCGGCCCTTTCCATGTGGCGTTCAATGCGCTGTGGTTGTGGGAGTTGGGGCGTCGCCTGGAATTGGGCATGGGTTGGCCGCGCTATCTTCTGTTTGTAGTGTTTACTGGCGTAGCCGCCAATGTGGCGCAGTACTTTTGGAGTGGCCCCAGTAACTTTGGTGGCATGTCCGGTGTTGTCTATGCGCTGGTGGGGTTTATCTGGTTGCGCCAGAAGTTTGCTCCCGAGCGTCTCTATTCCGTCGCACCCGGACTGATCGTTTTTATGTTGGTTTTTTTGGTGATCGGGCTGGTTGGCGTGGTCGATATATTTATCGACGGGGCCGTGGCCAACGGCGCCCATGTTGGCGGCTTGGTGGCCGGTATGTTGTTGGGGTTCCTGTCCGGAATAAAAGCACAGAGTCGGAGTCGAAAATCGTGAGTGAAGCCTTTACGCAGTTACTGTCGAGTATTACGCCAGCTGTATACGACAACTTCAAACGCGCGGTGGAGCTGGGCAAATGGCCCGATGGCCGTCAGGTGACACCGGAGCAGCGCCAGTTGTGCATGGCGGCCATTATCGCTTATGAGCACAGACACCTGCCGCAGGAGCAGCGCAGCGGTTATGTGCCGCCCAAGGACAGCGGCGAGTGCACACCACGAGCGGCGCCGTCGGCGCAGATACTGAAATGGAAAATCCCAACGCACAACGGAGTTTGAGACCCCTATGCCGGACGCCAGACAAGCAGACCATCGACCGCAGGCAACGCTGCTCAAGGACTACCAGGTTCCTCCCTATCTGATCGACCAGACCCATCTGCGAGTGGAGTTGGGTGAGACGGAAACCCTGGTGCGTGCACGCCTGCTGTTGCGCCGCAACCCGGACTCGCGGGAGACGCACGAACAATTGCATCTGCACGGTGGCAAGGACGTGCTGTTGCGGCATATAGCCGTCAACGGCGCCGAACTGCCCGCCAACCAGTTTCATGTGCACGAGCGTGGCCTGACGCTGCACAACCCCCTGGAGCACTTTGAATTGGAAACTCTGGTGGCCATCGAGCCCCAGAACAACACAGCGCTGGAAGGTCTCTACCGCTCCCGGGGCCTCTACTGCACCCAGTGCGAAGCCGAGGGCTTTCGCCATATCACCTACTATCTGGACCGGCCTGATGTACTGAGCGAGTTTTTTACCACCGTGGTGGCGGACCGGGACGACTACCCGGTGCTGCTGTCCAACGGCAACCCCGTGGCCAGCGGCGAACTGCCGGACAATCGCCACTACGTTACCTGGCACGACCCCTTCCGCAAACCCGCCTATCTGTTCGCGCTGGTGGCGGGGCAGCTGGAGCATGTGGAAGACCGTTTTGTCACCGCCTCGGGGCGGGAAGTGATCCTGCGTATTTTTGTCGAGCCACGGGATCTGGACAAAGTCGACCACGCCATGCAGTCCCTGAAAAACGCCATGGCCTGGGATGAAAAAGTCTACGGCCGCGAATACGATCTCGATATTTTTATGATCGTGGCGGTGGACGATTTCAATATGGGCGCCATGGAAAACAAGGGCCTGAACATCTTCAATACGTCCTGTGTACTGGCCAATCCGGAGACCACCACCGACGCCGGTTTTCAGCGCGTGGAAGCGGTGGTGGCACACGAATATTTTCACAACTGGTCCGGCAATCGCGTCACCTGCCGCGACTGGTTTCAGCTCAGTCTCAAGGAAGGCTTTACCGTCTATCGCGATTCGCAGTTTTCCGCCGATATGGGGTCGCCCACCGTCAAGCGGGTGGAAGACGTCAGCCTGTTGCGCACCGCCCAGTTTGCCGAAGACGCCGGGCCCATGGCGCACCCCATCCGGCCGGATTCCTACATCGAGATTTCCAACTTCTACACGCTGACCGTGTACGAAAAGGGCGCCGAAGTGGTGCGCATGCTGGCCAACCTGTTGGGGCCGGAAGATTTTCGCAAGGGCACGGATCTGTATTTTGATCGCCACGACGGCCAGGCGGTCACCACCGACGATTTTGTCGCCGCCCTGGCCGATGCCTCGGGTCGCGATCTGCAGCAGTTCAAACACTGGTACAGTCAGGCCGGCACGCCGGAGCTGACGGTCAGCGACGACTACGACGCCGAACGCGGGGAGTATCGCCTGCATATTCGTCAGTACTGTCGCCCCACGCCCGAGTGTCAGGAGAAACAGCCTTTCCATATTCCCGTGGCCATGGGCTTACTGGGCAGCGACGGCGAACTGCCGCTGCACTGCACGCAACTGGCCGGCCAGGACGGCGCCCGGCACGGTGTGCTGGAACTGACCGACCCGGAGCACACGTTTGTCTTCACCGGCGTGAAAGAGAAACCGGTGCCGTCCCTGTTGCGCGGTTTTTCCGCGCCGGTGAAACTGCACTACAACTACAGCCGCGACGATCTGCTGACCCTGATCACCCGGGACAGTGATGGCTTTTCCCGCTGGGACGCCTGCCAGACGCTGGCCAAAGCCGCCATCGACGACGCCATGGCAGACCCGGATGCGGCTCTCGAGCCGCGTCTGGTGCAGGCCTGGCGCGCACTGCTGGGCGCTGCGGAACGCGAAGACCGGGCCATGCTGGCATTGATGCTGACCCTGCCCAGCGAAGCCTGGTTGGCGGAAATGGCCGACGAAGTGGACCCGGTGGCCATTCACGACGCAAGGGAGCGGGTAGGGCGCGCACTGGCGCAGGTTCTACAGGACGATTTCCGCCAACTTTATCAGGCCTATGATCACAGCGAGCCCTATCGGGCGGTGGCGGCGGACATAGCCGCACGCAGCCTGAAAAACACGGCGCTGGCCTACCTGATGAAACTGCCTTCGGGTGAGGCCGCGGCCCTGTGTCGCGAGCAATACCGGCAGAGCAACAACATG
This sequence comes from Marinimicrobium sp., assembly GCA_050486405.1. Lineage (GTDB taxonomy): Bacteria > Pseudomonadota > Gammaproteobacteria > Pseudomonadales > Cellvibrionaceae > JBJHDF01. The sequence goes on from JBJHDF010000035.1 coordinate 13,768, forward strand.
ACCGATCGCCTGGCGGCGCTGGTGCAATTGGTGAACAGCGAGCACCCGGATGCCGCTGACGCCAAGGCTGAGTTGCTGGCGGATTTCTATCAGCGCTGGCGGGACCAGCCGTTGGTGGTCAACCTGTGGTTTTCGGTGCAGGCGGGTTGTCCGCTGCCCGGCGCTCTGGAGCGGGTGGAAACCCTGCGGCAGCACCCGGCCTACGACGGCAAAAACCCCAACAAGATCCGCAGTGTGGTCGGCGCCTTCTGCAATCAGAATCCGGTCAATTTCCATCGGAGCGACGGCAGCGGTTACCGTTTTCTGGCCGACCGGGTGCTGGAACTCGACGGCAGCAACCCGCAGATTGCCGCGCGCCTGCTGGCTCCCCTGACCAAGTGGCGGCGCTACACGCCGGATCGCCAGGCCCTGATGCAGGCGCAACTGCAGCGCATTGCCGACAGTGACACTCTGTCGCCGGACGTGTACGAGGTAGTATCGAAAAGTCTGAATAACTGAGCCGCACAATAAGCGGACAACGAAAGGAGCGCTTATGCCCAAACTGACACTGCCCGACGCGCAGCCCCGACCGCTGGAGCTCTATTACGAACTGGATGGCCACGGCGAGCCGGTACTGCTGCTGCACGGCCTGGGCTCCAGTACCCTGGACTGGTCCCACCAGCGCCAGTTTCTAGCCAAACGCTATCAGGTGCTGACCCTGGATTTGCGCGGTCACGGGCGCTCCGATATACCGCCGGGGGAGTTTAGTATCCCCGGCTTTGCCGCCGATGTGGCGGCGGTGTTGGATAAGTTGCATTTGGCGCCGGCCCATGTGGTGGGCATTTCCATGGGGGCCGCGGTGGGTTACCAACTGGCACTGGATCGGCCGGATCGGGTAAACAGCCTGACTGCCATCAACTGCCCCCCGGAATTTGTCGCCCGCACCTGGAAGGAGCGGCTGATGCTCTGGCAGCGCCTGCTGTTGATCCGCGTGCTGGACATGCGCCGTATCGGCCGGGTATTGGCGGCTCGCCTGTTTTCCGGTGAAGACCTCGCCAGCGAGCGGGCCACCTTTGAGCAGCGCTGGGCCAAAAACGACAAGGATGCCTACTTGCGTTCCCTGCGGGCGCTGCTGGGCTGGACGGTGGTGGATCGCCTGGCGGAGCTGCGCTGCCGGGTGCTGCTGCTGGTGTCAGAGCTGGATTACACCCCAGTGGAGCGCAAGGAGCGCTTTCTGCCGAAACTGCCCGATGCCCGCCTGCGGGTGGTGCCGGGAGCCCGCCACGCGGTCACCATGGAGCGCCCGGAGGAGGTCAACGCCTTGCTGGGGGACTTTTTTGCCGGGAAGTGGTAGAATAAAAGGCCCCGGGCCGGATCGGCCTGACCCCATTGGGAAAAAGACGAGGACGCAGCGTCACCATGGCATCGGATATGTACGAAATAGTTGAACTGGCCAACGGTGACGTTGTGCTGCAGCGCGCCGATGAAGACGGCGCCGAACCCCTGCTGTGCATCCGCTTTTCTCCGGACACCCTGTCCCTGATGCAGGGGGGTAAATTCGATGTAGCCAAAGCCATGATCGAGGCCGGCATGGAGGCGGCCGACGAACTGGCGGAACTGGACACTGAAGATCACTTCAGCGCCATGTCCGAAGACCCGAACCCAGTCTACCACTGATTCCCTGACCATGCGGTCATTGTCTGTCCTGTTGTGTCTGGTGCTGGGCCTGATAAGCCCGGCGCAGGCGGATACGTTTTCCTGGCCGGGTGGCGCCAGCACTGCTATCAGCCTCTCCTATGACGATACACTGGACAGTCAGCTTGATCATGCGCGACCTGCTCTCAATCGCCATAACATCAAGGCCTCGTTTTACCTGACGCTGGCGACGCCCGTACTGACCGAGCGGCTGGACGAGTGGCGCGCGCTGGCCGCCGAGGGGCACGAACTGGGCAACCACAGTATTTATCATCCTTGTTCCGGCTCCCCACCGGGACGGAACTGGGTCGCGCCTCACAATGATCTGGATGACCGCCTGATTATCCAGATGCGCGAAGAGTTGCAGGTGGCCAATGCCTTTCTGCACAGTATCGACGGCAGGACCCAGCGCACCTTTACCCCTCCCTGCCTGGACACCCACGTCAGCGACGGCAACTACATTGAAGCGGTGCGTGATCTGTTTGTGGCCATCAAGGGTCAGGAAGACCAGTTTCCCGATGGCTTTGCCACCATGATTATGCCGGACGGTCAAAGCGGCGAGGAACTGATCGCCATGGTAGAGGCCGCTGCCCAACAGCACCGTTTGGTGCATGTGCTTTTCCACGGTGTGGGGGCAGATCACATGGCTGTGTCTCTCGAGGCGCACGAAGCGCTGCTCTCCTATCTGGCCGGCAATGATCAGCGTTATTGGATGGATACCTATCTGAATATCATGGGGCACCTCAACAGCCATTTTGGACATTGATGTTTCTGTCAGGGAGGCGACTTCGTTGCGTGTAGCGGTAATCGGCTGCGGTGTTGCCGGCACCACGGCCGCATTGTGTTTGACCCGCGCCGGTCATGAGGTAACCCTGTTCGAACGCTTTCCTGTGGCGCAATCGGTGGGCGCTGGTTTGTTACTGCAGCCCAGCGGTCTGGCCGTGCTGGCGGAACTTGGGCTGCTGGCGGAGGTGGAAGTCGGTGGCGCCAAAGTGAAGGGTCTGCTTGGCCTGAATCATCGCGGGCGCAAGGTACTGGATCTGCGCTATGAAGATATGGCGCCCGACAGTTACGAGAACTGTTACGGGATTGGCATTCATCGCGCCAGACTGTTTACCGTGCTCTACCGTGCTGTGTGTCGGGCTGGCGTCAACCTGAAACTCGGTGTGTCCGTGGCGCGGGTGGCACAGAGCGACGCTGAGGCGCAGGTGGTAACGGAAAACGGCGATCGTTATCCCTTTGATCTGGTTGTGGTAGCCGATGGCAGTTGCTCGGCCCTGCGTAAACGCCACGGCCACGAGGGCCGCACCCGACCCTACCCATGGGCGGCGCTGTGGGCCATGCTGCCGGATTCGCGCGGCAACCCCGAAAGCAGTGACGATCAATTGCTGCAGGCCTATCGCCAGGCCCGCCAGATGGTCGGGCTGCTGCCAGCGGGCCGCAACGCCGAGGGAGTGGCGGAAGTGACCCTGTTTTGGAGCTTGCCTGGCGACGGTTACGAGCAGTGGCTGCGGGCGGGTCTGGAGCGGTGGAAGGAAGATGTCATTGCACTGCTGCCCGCGGCTGCGCCGGTGCTGGAAGCCGTACAGGCGCCGGAGCAGATGACTTTTTCCCGCTATCTGGATGTGCGTCCGTCCCGGTGGTGGGATAGACGCTTGGTGTATATTGGCGATGCTGCCCACGGTACCAGTCCGCAGTTGGGGCAGGGCGCCAACCTGGCGTTATGGGATGCCAAGGTATTGGCTGAGTGCCTCGCCGGGGCGTCGCTCGCGCCGGCCTTACAGTGTCTTGCGCCGGCCCTGCAGCGCTACGAGAAACTCCGGCGTCCCACCGTGCGCTACTATCAGTGGGCCAGTCGCTGGCTGACGCCTTGCTTTCAGTCCAACAGCCGCTGGATTCCAGCGCTACGCGACGCGTTTATGCATCCTGTCAGCCGGCTGCCGGTAATTCACGGCTACTCTCTGGAAACCCTGAGCGGCAGACGCGGCGGCTTTGTGCGGCGGTTGGCCATGACGAGGGGTGAGTCAAGGTGCCGCTCGTGATGTGTTGACCTGTCTGGTCGGCAGTCAGGTCAGTTGCGCCAGCGCAGCAGCAGCCCCTGGCTTTGCCCCTGCAGCGCTGCCTGTTCCAGCTGTGCCAGTATCTTTTCGCCGGTGAATTCGGGGCTTGCCAGTACCGTGTGACTGTTACCCTTGGCCAGCGCCTCCCAGGTAATCCACAGCACATCTTCCGGGCTCTGGCAGTGAATCAGGCGCACCGGAATCTGTGCCATGGCCTGGTCCTGAACTATCTGCCGGCTCTGGGACTCGGATACCACCCAGGTGATCCAGCGATCCGGGTTCTGGTGCTGCAGGTAGGTGAGCATGGGGATCAGAAACGCGCTCTGACTGTGGGCGCAGCCGCGGGTTGAACTGCTGGAGAGACGCTGGCTGGCCAGCACCAGCTCGGTGATGCCGATTGGCAGTTCACCGCTCGCTGGGCTTTTCTGAATGGGTAGCGGCTTAATCACGGCGAATGACTCCTACGCTGAGACCTTCAATGGCGAAAGACTGATCTCTCAAGTCCACTTCAATCACGTCGAAATCTGGATTTTCCGGCCAGAGTTCCACTTGGGCGCGGTTGCCCACTCGCTTGAAACGCTTGACGGTGACCTCGTCATTGATGCGGGCGACGACAATCTGCCCGTTGCGGACCTGGTCGGTGCGGTGCACCGCCAGCAGATCGCCGTCGAGAATACCGGCGTCCTTCATGCTCATGCCGTGCACCCGCAGCAGGTAGTCGGCGGCGGGGTGAAAAAAGCTGTGGGGCAGGGTGCAGTATTCCTCGATGTGCTCCTGGGCGAGAATGGGGCTGCCGGCGGCTACCCGGCCGACGATGGGGATACCGCTCTGGTCCTCGGGCAGGCGTATGCCCCGGGAGGCGCCGGGAATCACTTCGATGGCGCCCTTGCGGGCCAGGGCCTTGATGTGCTCCTCGGCGGCGTTGGCCGACTTGTAGCCCAGCATGCGGGCTATCTCCGCGCGGGTGGGGGGGTAGCCGGTTTCCTCGGCGTAGGACTTGATCAGTTGCAGCACCTGTTCCTGTTTGTTGGTCAGGTTGTACATGGCGGTTCCCCCTTTTGGGCTGGGTCGGGTTGGCACAGTGGTTGCGCTTTGCCTGGGTTCTGTGTTTTTGTACAGGTATTGGGATTATATACAGGGTTTGGCCAGTTTCGCAAGGGGTTGTCTTGCCCCTGGCCGGCTACTGCGTTAACCTCCCCGTCAGGAAACTCCTCTGCATCGGGAAGCCCTGAACAGTGCGCGCTCAGCTGTTCAGCCCGATTGTTCAGAGCGCCGCTTGCGGCGCTGTCCACAGCCTAAAATTACATAAGGACCCAGACCATGGCCAAACTCGCTCCACCATCGCTGTCTCTTCTGTTGCTGTTATCCCTGACTACCGCTGCTATGGCGGCAAGCGGCGCCGAGTCGCAATGGCAGCCGATTCCGGTGACCCTGAAGAAAACCGACGGTCAGTACCAGATCTACCGGGGCGGCGAACCCTATTTTATCCGCGGTGCCGGCGGCAGCGGCAATCTGCCCCTGCTGGCTTCCATCGGCGGCAATTCCATCAGAACCTGGCGCACCGGCGATTACACCAAGGAGATTCTCGATCAGGCGCACGAGTTGGGTTTGACCGTGATGCTGGGTGTCTGGCTGGGACACGAGCGCCACGGTTTTGATTACGACGACGAGGTGGCGGTGGCCGCTCAGAAGGAGGCCGTACGCGAGCAGGTGTTGCGCTATCGCAACCATCCGGCGTTGCTGGCCTGGGGGTTGGGCAATGAAGTGGATCTTTTTTACACCAACACCCGTGTCTGGCACGCGGTGGAAGACATCGCCAAAATGGTACGTGAGTTGGATCCCAATCACCTGATCACTACGGTGGTGGCCGGTTTTGACGAGGAGAAGGGCGAGTTGATCCGTCGCAAGGTGCCCAGCATCGATTACCTCAGTATCAATGTTTATGGACCCTTGCCGAATTTGCCCCAGGCGCTGCGCGATGCCGAGTGGAGCGGCGCCTACGCGGTGACCGAATGGGGCCCGATCGGCCATTGGGAAATTGCCCGCACCGAATGGGACGTGCCCATCGAGCAGACCAGCACGGAAAAGGCCGCAACCTACCAGCACCACTACCGTGAGGGCGTACTGAGTTTCCCGGAGAAGAATATCGGTTCCTACGTATTCCTGTGGGGACAAAAGCAGGAAACCACACCCACCTGGTACGGGCTTTTCCTGGAGTCGGGCCACGCCACGGAAGTGGTGGATACCATGCAGTACCTGTGGACGGGTGAATGGCCGGAACAGCGGGCGCCCAGTATTCGCTCGTTCAAAATCGATGGCAAGACGGCCCACGAGAATATCTATCTGGAGGCGGGAAAAACCTACACCGTGGAACTGGATGCCTTCCATCCCCACGACAAGCCCTTTGCCATTGACTGGGAATTCCTGCCCGAGAGCACCGATATTCGCGCCGGTGGTGATCGGGAAGAGCGTCCGGTAGCGGTTGCGGGGCTGGTAGTGGAAGACAACGGTCGCGGCACCATGCGTTTCACCGCGCCGACGAGCAGTGGTCCCTATCGGCTGTTTACCTACGTGACCAACGACTACAACAAGGCCGCGACGGCCAACGTGCCCTTTTACGTTCGCTGAGACTGTTCGGCGATACACACCCGGTTGCGACCGCCGGCCTTGGCTTTGTACAGAGCCTGGTCGGCGCGCCGGAACAACTTGTCAAAGTCGTCGCCGGGCTCGGCGCTGGCTACACCAATACTGATGGTCATGCGCACTGGCTCGTGGGACTGGTCAAAGGTATGATTGGCTACCAGTGTCCGCAATTTTTCGGCCAGTGTTTCCAGGCCCCTGCGGCCTATGGCAAAGCTCAGCAGCACGAATTCCTCGCCGCCCCAGCGGGCGAAACGATCCCCGGCGCGTACGCGGTTCGCCACCAGGGTCGCAAACTCCTTGAGTATTTGGTCGCCGATATCGTGGCCAAGCCTATCGTTGATTTCCTTGAAGTGATCCAGGTCCATGACCAGCAGGCCCATGCCGCGCTGAATCTGGGTGGAGAGAAAGGGTGCCCTGGCGATTTCTGATATGGCCGCCCGGTTGCTGACGCCGGTGAGAACGTCTGTGGCGGAAAGTGTCCGGTACATCTCTGAACGCACACGCAGCGTATTGTAGGCGTTGGCGATATACACCAGTGCGCCGAACAGTACGGCGTAGCTCAGGTAGGCCCACCAGGTGCGCCACCAGGGGGGTGTGATGGTAATGGCGATGGCGGCGCCGTCCTCGTTCCAGACACCGTCCCTGTTGGCTGCCCGGACCCGGAATACGTAGCGCCCGGGCGCGATATTGGTGTATACCGCGGTGCGGTTGTTGCCGATCTCGTTCCAGTGTTGGTCAAACCCCTCAAGCATATAGGCGTACTGGTGCCTGTCCGGTGAGCGGAAACTCAGGGCTGCGAAATCAAAGGACATCATGGTGTGTCTGTAACTGAGCGTCAGTTCGCGGGTTTCGGTGATGGCGGCATCCAGCAGACCATCGGGGTCGCCGGGGACAACGGATCGATTGAACAGACGGAAATCGGTGATTGCCACCGGTGGTGCTACCGACGACGACGCCAACTCGGCTGGGTCAAAGACACTGAAACCGTTGGTGCCGCCGACATAGAGACGCCCTCTGTCGTCCCTGAAGGTGGCGTCGCGATTGTAGTTCTGGGACGCCAGCCCGTGGATCTCGTTGTAGTGGGCGACGGTAAAGGTGGCGGTGTCGATATGCGCGATGCCGTTGACGGCGGTAATCCAGATGTTGCCCTGGTCGTCCTCTATGATGCTGGAAATACTGTTGGACGGCAGCCCCTCCCTTACGGTCAGAGTGCGAAAGCGGTTGTGTTCCCGGTCCAGAATATTCAGGCCCGCGTCCCGGGTGCCGGCCCATATCCAGCCCCGACTGTCTTCGTGCAGGGAGACTACATGGTTGCTGCTGATGCTGGTTGGGTCGCTCGGGTTGTGAGTGTAGTGGGTGAAGGTTTCCGTTGCCACGGCAAAGTGGGTGAGCCCCCCCAGGGTGCCGAGCCACAGATCCCCCCGGGAATCGAGTATCGCGTTCCAGACGCGATTGCTGATCATGCTATTGGCGTTGCCGGGGTCGACGGTATAGTGGCTGAAACTGTCGGTATCCGGGTGGTAACGATTCAGGCCGCCAGTGCCGGTGGCGACCCAGATGGTATCGTTGTGGTCGCGCAGGACTCCCCAGATGTATTCGCTGTTGATGCTGTGCGGATCAGCGGCGTCCGGGAAGTAATTGAAAAACGCCCCCGTTTGCTTGTTGAAGCGGTAGAGCCCCCCCGACCAGGTGCCCACCCAAAGTTCGCCGTTGGCATCCTCGGTTATACTGAGCACGGCGCCGAACTGTGGCCCTCTGTGTTCGTCCGGTGTGGCGGCGTAGCGGGTAAAGCGATTGGCGGCGCGGTCAAATGCGTTCAATCCGTACTCGGTGCCTATCCAAAGCAGGCCGTCGCTATCTTCAAAGAAACGGAGGATACCGTTGTCGCGCAGGCTGTTGTCGTCGTCGGGTTTGTGAAAGAAATTGGTAAAGACTGAAGCGGAGGTGTCCACATAGTTAAAGCCGCCGGGGAACATGCCAACCCAAAGGTCGCCCTGATCATCTGTAAACAGGGCGCGTGGATGATTGCTGCCGATGCTGTTGGTGTCATGGGGGTGGTGCAAAAAATTGTGAAAGGAGTCGCTTTCGTCAGCGTAGAGCGAGAGGCCGCCGCGGTCCAGTGCGACCCAGAGGTTGTTCCGGTCGTCGAGCAGTAGCGCCGCCACTTGGTCGCTCGGCAGCGAGGTGGCGTCATCGGGGTCGTGGCGGTAGTGCGTGAAGGTATTGTCCTCGGGGTCCAAGCGACTCAGTCCCCGATTCTGGGTGCCAACCCAGAACCGGCCCAACTGATCCTCGGCGATGGCGTAAACGTCGTTGTCGATCAGCGAGCCTGGTTCCGCAGGGTCGTGCAGGTAGACGGTGAATTCACCGGTATCACGATCCAGCCTGTGCAGGCCGTTGTTGCTGCCGAGCCAGATGCGGTTGTGGCTGTCGACATACACCGCCTGAATCATATTTTCTCCCACAGTCGGGCTTTTTTCGCTGGTGGGATAGTAGCGCTGAACGCGAGTGCGTTCGGGATTGAGGATATTGAGGCCGTCCGACGTGCCGACAATCAGATAGTTGTCATGGTCCACTGCCAGAGAGAGGATGTCGCTGTTGCTGATGGAGTGCTCGTCGGCCGGGTCTTTTAACCAGCGCTCAAAGCGGTCGGTGCGAGGATCGTAGCGGTTGAGCCCCTGCCAGGTACCGATCCACAGAACCCCGTCCCGGTCGGTGATCATGGACCAGATATAGTTGCCACTGAGGGAATGGGGGTCGTCCGGGTCGGTCTGGTAGAGCACGAACTCCCGGCCGTCGTACCTGGCCAGGCCATTTTCGCCACCCAACCAGATAAAGCCCCGGTGGTCCTGGGCAATGGCCCTGACGGCACTGATGTTGTCCACGCCGTCGCCGACAACCGGAAAGCGCTGAAACTGAACGTTTGGCGCTGCGTCTGGGCGGGGTGGCAGGGCCAGTAGGCACAGGAAACAGAACACTGCCTTGCCATAGACAGAATTATGTACGAAACCCAACACTAAAATCTCCAGACCGAACGCTACTCCGACATCAGAGTCACCGCGATGACTGCGGCGACACAAGCATGAGTATAGGTAACATCGGAATATTTGCGAATGTTTCAGTTGGGAGTGCCGTCTGGACCCCCGAGGGGGCTCAGATCAGAAATCATCGTGGTCCAGCATGCTGCCCGGTTCAATCGTGGCCAAGGGGTCGATAAAGAGCGCCGGGGGCAGGGGTTGATCGTCATACCAGATGTCTTCCGGCGCCAGCTCATAGGCCTGGGAATAATCTTCCGGCGGCTCGGCCCGCGCCAGCGACAATTGACCCCAGGAGTCCAGGTCGAAGTTGTCCACGGTTCCGTCCAGGTACTGTATTTCAACGGTGCCCCTGGCCTCGTCTATGGCCACAGTTTCGAACAACTGGTCCTGCTCCAGATCCCGGTACCAGGTGTGGAGGGTCGGTGCTTGAAAGCCCATGGATTGCTCCTCTTTTCTTGCCATCGAAAAAAGCGCGTCCCGCGAGGCCAGGTTCTCCCAATCGGCCGCTCGTACTGGTCGAACGACCCGAATCACTTTACCATGGCCGCCTGCGGGGCGCATTCGGCCCCTGGCTTCTTGGGGGCTTGTTATAGTCGATATTTTACTTTAATTTTTGCTTTTAACCATTTGATATTATTGGGTAATACTGTTTTCTGGTTATGAGATTTAGAATTGTTGAGTACGATTTTTTCTATTGAATGCCCTTTAAATAATACATTGATCTAATAGCCGATCCGGGCTGAATTGGGGAGAATCATGATCGAACGTGTGCAAAGCTGGCTGGCCGCCCTGCGGGAAAACGAGCAGATGTGGATCGTGGAAGTCTTTGTGGTGGTTTTACTGACGGTCACGGCGGGGCTGGTTGCCAAGGCGCTGCTGGCGCGCCTGCTGCGCCGGGCCGAGAAGACCCGCAATCCCTGGGACGACACCCTGGTCGACGCCATCCGCGCCCCTCTGCAGTACCTGATCTGGCTGGTGGGGCTGTCCTGGGCGGCCAATCTGGCCCGGGTGGGGACCGAGGCCACGCTGCTGGATGCGGCGGAGACCGTTCGCCAGGTGGGTGTAGTGCTGTTGATCACCTGGTTTCTGGTGCGCTTCGTGCGCGGTGGTGAGCGCAACTTTTTGCGTGCGCAGGAGGATGGCGAGCCAGTGGATCAGACTACGGTACTGGCCATGGGCAAGTTGCTGCGGGTGTCGATCCTCATTACCGCTGCCTTGGTGCTGTTGCAGTCACTGGGTTACAGCATTTCCGGGGTGTTGGCGTTTGGTGGTATCGGCGGTTTGGCCGTGGGTTTTGCCGCCCGCGATCTGTTGGCCAACTTCTTCGGCGGTCTGATGATCTACATGGACAGACCCTTTGCCGTGGGTGAATGGGTGCGCTCGCCGGATCGGGAAATCGAGGGCACCGTGGAAGACATCGGTTGGCGCCTGACCCGTATCCGTACCTTTGACCGGCGGCCGCTGTATGTGCCCAACTCCATATTCACCCAGATTGCCGTGGAAAACCCCTCGCGTATGGAGCATCGGCGCATCTTTGAGACTGTGGGCATCCGCTACGACGATGCGGACAAGATGGCCGATGTGGTGCGGGACGTAAAGCAGATGCTGCTCGATCACCCGGATATCGAAACCGACGAGCGCGTGTTGATCGTCAATTTCAATACCTTTGCCGCGTCTTCCCTGGACTTTTTTATCTATACCTTTACCAAAACCACCAACTGGGTGGAGTTTCACGAAATCAAGCAGGATGTGCTGCTCCGGGCGATTCAGATCATCGAGGGCCACGGTGCCCAGTGTGCCTTCCCCACATCCACCCTGCATATTCCCGATGGCGTGGCGATTGAGCAACGCCTGCCTAAACCGGAGCCGGAAAATGCGTGATTTGGTTGGAGAGTGTCTTTTCAGCCGTGAGCAGGTGGAGGCGGCGCTTGATGGCATGGCGGATCGCCTCAACACCGACCTTGCCCAGGGCGAGACACTGGTGTTGGGTGTACTCAATGGCGCTGCGGCAACCCTCGGTTATCTCTTGCCCCGGTTGACCTTCCAACTGCGATTGGATCACCTTCAGGTGAGTCGTTACGACAATGCGCTGAGTGGGGGCCAGTTGATCTGGAGGCACTATCCGGCGGAGCCGCTGGCAGATCGCAGGATACTGGTGGTGGACGATATTCTGGATCAGGGCCTGACCCTGGCCGAGATTGTGCGGCATTGCTGGGAAAGTGGTGCGGCCCAGGTATTGAGTGCAGTGCTGGTGCGCAAGCGATTGGCCTCCGGCGAGGCGGCCTGTACGGCGGATTACTGGGCGCTGGAAGTGCCCGATCGCTATGTGTTTGGCTACGGCATGGACTGTCGCGGCAACCTGCGCAATGCGCCGGGGATTTTTGCCCTGGAGGATCTGCCTGAAGGCAGCGGTCATGACTGAGTTGGCGCTGATCGGCGGTTCGGGTCTGCTCTCGCTGCCGGAGCTGCGGGAAATTGAGCGCTTTACACTGGATACCCCCTGGGGGCCGCCCTCGGATGCAATCGCGCGGCTTGGGGATGGCAGTGGCGAGGTGCTTTTTTTGGCCCGTCACGGCGCCGGTCATCGCATAGCTCCCCACGCTATCAACTACCGGGCCAATATCTGGGCGCTGCGCGAGTTGGGTGCGCGGGAGGTGATTTCCGTCAATACGGTGGGCGGCATCCACCCGCGCATGAAGCCGGGGCAACTGGTGGTGCCGGATCAGCTGGTCGACTACACCTGGGGCAGGGCACATAGCTACGAGACTGCACCGGACGGTGGGGTACTGCATGTGGATTTTACTCAGCCTTTCAGTGAGCCGCTGCGGCAGCGCTTGGTCGCCGCCCTGGAAGCTCAGGGTCAGGACTGTCAGCGGCGGGGAACCTACGGCTGTACCCAGGGCCCTCGTCTGGAGACCGCTGCCGAGGTGGCGAGGCTGCGTCGGGATGGCTGTGATCTGGTGGGGATGACTGTCATGCCCGAGGCGGCTCTGGCCAGGGAACTGGATTTGGAGTACGCCGCCGTTTGCGGGGTGGTGAACTGGGCGGCGGGCTTGGGTCCGGGTATCGATATGCAGGAAATACGCAGCAACCAGGCCCGCTGTGTAGGCCTTCTCAAGCCCGCCTTATTTCGGCTTTGCGATTTTAGCCGACAGACATCGCTGTCTTATAACCAAAAAGCCTAAAAGTGTGAAATTACCAGCTTTTTTGCTGGACACTCCTTGTAAATTATCGTAAAAATAGCCCGGTACCTGTTGACTAATTGTGCAATTCAGTTGACGGGCTCTCCAGGAAGACTTTTCTGTATTCGGTATGACATGGCCGTTTACGAGTGACACAGATGACGATCTCGATTCGCCGGAAGTGTGGGTACGGAATGAAGGGGCAGGGACCATAATAATCATTAGAGATAAAAATAAGAGGTGTTTCAGCATGACCGATCGTCAATCTGGCACAGTGAAGTGGTTCAACAATGCCCGCGGCTACGGGTTTATCACTCGTGGCGAAGGCAGCGACGACGTCTTTGTTCACTACCGCAATATTCGCGGAGAAGGTTACCGCTCACTGGCTGAGGGCCAGAGCGTGGAGTTTCAACTGCTCGAAGGTGATAAAGGCCTCCAGGCCGAAGATGTCACTCCCCTGAATTGACCGCCGCATCGGCCGCATCTCTCTGCGGCGCTGTGCTCTCCTGCGGCGGCGGGGGTTCATATGGAGTAATTCTCAACAGCAGCCCCATGAGGGGGTGGTCGATATAGTGCAGTTCGTTGCTGCGCATGCGCCGGCGCTGGTTCAGCGTAGCGACGTGCCTGGCGCGGTAGGGGCTGGCAAAGTAGTCTCCGTATCTCTGTTCCCGCTGCTCAGGGTAGGGCAGCCCCGTGCGTGGGTCTCTTTCTCCGGTATGCTCCCCCGCTTGGGAACGCGTCCTCCTGGGGGCGGGTGTGGCGCTGTCGATCTCCCTGGTTGGGCGGAGAGGTGGATTAGGCCAGGCTCCCGGGCCCTGGCTGTACTCGAATGCCGCCAACCACAGGCGGGTTTCCAGATGTAGAAACCGGCCCACACTCAGTTGGATGCTGCCCTCCAGTTCCCGGTGGGGGCCGTACTCGTCCCCCGCGCCAATCAGTATCCAGGGTGCCTGGTCATCGGCCAACATGGGCTGCCGCCATGCCTGGTGCAGTAATACGCGGTACTGGTTGCTGCGGTTGATGGCGGTGGCGTGGCGATTCAGTGCCCGCTCGTCCGCAGGCAGCAGCACAAAGGCTTCACGCCGCAAATCCACGGGTACTACCTCCGGTATCGGCGTGTCATCGGTGATCCAGGGCACGGGATAAGACAGGGGGTCGCGCCGCGCCCGTTGCGCCACTTCTGCCTCCTGTCGCGCCCGCAGCAGGGCTTCCGGTGTTTTCAGCTCGACCCAGTGGGCCGGGTAGGCCAACTCGATATTCAGCGGCCACTGCTCCTCGCCGGAGTCGTCCCAGGCCCGGGCAAAGGCGATCAGTTCCACTTGAAACCAGCGCTCGCCGGCGGCCAGCGCGGGCTGGGCGCCGCCCAGCAACAGCGCGGCAAGCAGGGCCAGGCAGGACAGGGAAGGGCGATAGCCGGATTTTGTCATGGGTTATCCTTTGGTGGCCAGGGCGTCGATCAACTCGGCGACAGTGTGCAGGCGTTGCTCGTTATTTTCCATATCTTCGGTGAATTTTAAATGGTTGGCGCCTTCCAGCCGGTAGCGCTGGGGTTGGGACTGCACCAGTTTCACCAGGGTTATGGGATCGACCTGCGTGTTGCCGGAAAATTCAATGCGCCCGCCCCGGGCATGGGCTTCGATCTTGGCGATGCCCAGAGCCTCGGCCTGCAGCTTTAGCGCCGTGACCCGGAACAGGTTTTTGGTGGGCTCCGGCAGCAGGCCGAAGCGGTCGATCATCTCCACCTGCAGTTCGCGCAACTGGGCGTCGTCGACGGCGTTGGCCAGGCGCTTGTACATCACCAGCCGGCCGTGCACGTCCGGCAGGTAGTCCTCCGGAATCAGTGCCGGCAGGCGCAGGTTCACCTCGGCGCCGTGGGGCGGTTCCTGGTCGGTCAGGGTGCCGCCGGACTGCAGAGTCTTGACTGCCCGGTTGAGCATTTCCAGATAGAGGGAGAAGCCGATGGCCTGGATTTGACCGCTCTGTTCCTCCCCCAGCAGTTCGCCGGTGCCGCGAATTTCCATGTCGTAGGTGGCCAGGGTAAAACCGGCGCCCAGATCCTGGGCCTCGGCGATGGCCTCCAGGCGCTTGATGGCATCGGCGGTCATGGCGCGCTTGTCCGGCGTCAGCAGGTAGGCGTAGGCCTGGTGGTGGGAGCGGCCGACGCGCCCGCGCAACTGGTGCAACTGGGCCAGACCGAATTTGTCCGCCCGTTCGATGACAATGGTGTTGGCGCTGGGAATGTCGATGCCGGTTTCGATAATGGTGCTGCACACCAGCAGGTTGAAGCGTTTGTGGTAGAAGTCCGACATCACCCGTTCCAGTTCCCGTTCGCGCAACTGACCGTGGCCTATGCCCACCCGCGCCTCGGGTACCAGTTCCTGGATTTCCTTCGCCTTGCGCTCGATGCTTTTCACTTCGTTGTGCAGGTAGTACACCTGACCGCCGCGCAGCAGTTCGCGCAGTATTGCCTCCTTGACGATGCCCTTGTCGTGCTGGCGCACAAAGGTCTTGATGGACAGGCGCCGCGCCGGTGGCGTGGCGATGATGGACAGATCCCGCAGCCCCTCCATGGCCATGTTGAGGGTGCGCGGTATGGGGGTGGCGGTCAGGGTCAGCATGTCCACCTCGGCGCGCAGGGCCTTGATGCGCTCCTTTTGCCGCACACCGAAGCGGTGTTCCTCGTCGACAATCAGCAGGCCCAGATCGCGAAAGCGGATGGAGGTCTGCAGCAGCTTGTGGGTGCCGATCAGAATATCGATCTTGCCGGCGTCCAGATCGCGAATCACCGCCTCGGCTTCCTGGGTGGTGCGCATGCGCGAGAGCACTTCGATGCGCACCGGCCAGTCGGCAAAGCGGTCGCGGAAACTGTCGTAGTGCTGTTGCGCGAGCAGGGTGGTGGGGGTGAGTACCGCCACCTGCTTGCCACCGTAGGTGGCAACAAAGGCGGCGCGCATGGCCACCTCGGTTTTGCCAAAGCCCACGTCACCGCACACCAGCCGATCCATGGGTTTGTCGGACAGCATGTCGCTGACCACGGCTTCGATGGCCTGCTGCTGGTCCGGGGTTTCCTCAAAGGCAAAGCCCCGGGCGAAACTTTCATAGGCCTCTTGCGGGCTGGCAAAGGCGTGGCCCTTGCGCGCGGCGCGGCGGGCGTAGATGTCCAGCAGTTCGGCGGCGGTGTCGCGGATCTGCTCGGCGGCCTTGCGCTTGGCCTTCTGCCAGGCGTCGCTGCCCAGGCGGTGCAGGGGCGCCAGGGCTTCGTCGGAACCGTTGTAGCGGCTGATCAGATGTAACTGGGTCACCGGGACATACAGTTTGCTGTCGCCGGCGTACTCCAGGGTGAGGAATTCGTTGGTCTGGTCCTCCACCGTGATGGTCTGCAGGCCGCGATAGCGACCCACGCCGTGGTCGATATGCACCACGGGTGCGCCGATCTTCAGCTCCGTGAGGTTGCGGACTGTGAAGTCTGTCTGCTGCGGTGTCTGTGCGCGGCGGCGCTGCTGTTTGACCCGGTCGCCGAACAACTGGGCTTCGGTGATCAGTGCCAGGGGTGGGTCTTCCAGCAGGAGCCCCCGGTCCAGGGGCGCCACGGTGATGGCCGGCGATACGTCATCGCGCAGAAACTGCTGCCAGCCGTCCGTTGCCGCCGGGCGTACCTGAATACGCGCCAGTAACTCCAGCAGTGCCTCCCGGCGTCCGGGCGAGTCGGCGCAGAAGAGCACGCGCCCGGGGTAGTCGCCGAGAAACCGCTCCAGTTCCGCCAGGGGCGCGTCGCTTTGGGCCTGCACCGGCAGGGCGGGGGGCGGGGTGCTGGCGAAGTTGCTGTGTCCGGCGCCCGGGGGTTGGGGGTCCGTGGTCAGCAGGGTGCGGGGGTAACTTTTCAGGCGGCCGAAGAGTTCGTCCTGGGTGAGGTAAATGGTACCCGGCGGCAGTATGGGGCGCTGTGGGTCCACCCGGTGATTCTCGTAGCGGCTGTGCAACTCCTGCAGAAAATGCTCCGCCGCCGCTGGTATGTCGCCCAGGAGAAAGCACTGGCTGTCTTCCGGCAGATAGTCGAACAGGGTGTCGCACTGCTCGAAAAACAGTGGCAGGTAGTATTCGATCCCGGGCGGTGCCAGGGCGTCGCTGACGTCCTGATAGACCGGGCAGGCGCGGTGGTCGACGTCGAACTGTTCGTGCCAGCGGTCCTTGAAGGCACGGATGGCGGCCTTGTCCAGGGGAAACTCCCGGGCCGGCAGCAGATCGATGCGCTCCACCTGTTCGCTGGTGAGCTGGGTTTCCGGGTCGAAGGTGCGCAGGGTTTCGACTTCGTCGTCGAACAGTTCGATGCGGTAGGGCAGGTCGCTGCCCATGGGGTAGATGTCGATCAGGGCGCCGCGCACGGCAAATTCGCCGTGTTCGTAGACGGTACCCACGCAGTGGTAGCCCGCCTGCTCCAGTGTGCTGCGCAGACCGTCCAGATCCAGTTGTTCGCCTTTTTGCAGCAACAGGCTTTTGCTGTGCAGGTAGCTGCGCGGCAGCAGCCGCTGCAGCACCGTGGTGACGGGCACAATCAACAGCCCCTGGCGGGTGCGGGGCAGTTG
>JBJHDF010000036.1:0-30323 GCA_050486405.1 Marinimicrobium sp.
ATCCAGCGCTGGTTGATCAGCAGTTCCAGGGGGCGGTAGTGGGCCTTGTACTCCATCTTGCCGCAGGATCGGATCCAGTAGCCCAGGTAGACGTAGGGCAAGCCCATTGCCCTGGCCTGCGCCACCTGGGAAAGGATGGCCAGCTTGCCCAGGCTGCGCCGCTCCTCGGCCGGATCGAAGAAGGTGTAGATGGCAGAGAGGCCGTCCCGCAGCCGGTCGCAGACGGCGACGCCCAGCAGCCGGCCCTCCAGGCGGTATTCCAGGTAGTGTGTAAGTCCCCACTCACTGGTGAGAAACGCCCGGTACTGGCTGCGCGAGGGGGGGTACATGTCACCGTCGCTGTGGCGGCCGCTGATGTAGTCGGCGTAAAGACGGTAGTGTTCGTCGCTCTGAATGGAGTCCACCAAGCTTACGGTCAGGTCCTCGTTGCGCCGGGCGCAGCGGCGCTGGCTGCGGCTGGGGCGGAATTCCCGGACGGGAATACGGCAGGAGATACAGGCCCGGCAACTGGCGCACTGGGGGCGATAGATGTGGCTGCCACTGCGGCGGAAACCCAGGCTGGAGAGGCGGGTGTAGAGGTCCATGTCCACCGGCACTTCCGGGTCGATAAACACGGTGGTGGCGTCCCGGTCCGACAGATAGCTGCAGGGGTGCGGGTGGGTGGCAAACAGTTTCAGGTTGGACAGGTCGGTCATGGGACGCTCCGGGCCTGCCGTGAACGGTCTACCAGCGCCAATCGTCCGGTGGCTGGGGCCAGGGCGCGGGCGGTGCAGGCTCCTGGGCACAGTCTAACAGGATTTGTGTGAAGACTTCACGGGGGATTTGCGTCGCCCCGAGACTGAACAGGTGCGGGCTGGCCACCTGGCCGTCGATCAGGGCAAAGTCCCAGTCCACCAGTTGCCGGGCCAGGTGTGCCATGCCCACCTTGGAGGCGTTGTCCGCCCGGCTGAACATGGATTCACCGAAAAAGACCCGGCCCAGGGCTATGCCGTAGAGCCCGCCCACCAGTGCCTCATCCCGCCAGACCTCCACCGAGTGGGCGTGACCCAACCGGTGCAGATGATTGTAGGCGGCAAGCATGGCCGGGGTGATCCAGGTGCCGGCGGTGTAGGCCCTTGGCTCGGCGCAGTGAGCGATCACGCGCCCGAAGGCCCGGTCGAAGGTTACCCGGTAGCGCCGCTGGCGCAGCCATTTGCGCAGGCTGCGGGAAATATGCAACTCCCGGGGGTAGATGACCGTGCGCGGGTCCGGGCTCCACCAGAGGATAGGCTGCCCGGCGTCGTACCAGGGGAAAATCCCCTGGCGATAGGCCACCAGCAGTCGCTCGGGCGACAGGTCGCCCCCGGCAGCCAGCAGGCCGTCGGGTTCGTCCAGCGCAGACGCCGGCGGCGGAAAATCCAGGCTATCCGCCGCCAGCCAGGGGATGGGCAACATGGGTGTTCCCCCGCGCCCCGGGACGGTTACAGGTTATCCAGATACTTTTCCGCATCCAGCGCCGCCATACAGCCCGAACCGGCGGAGGTCACCGCCTGGCGGTAGATGTGGTCGGCCACGTCGCCGGCGGCGAACACCCCCGGCACGCTGGTGGCGGTGGCTTCGCCGTTCAGGCCGCTTTTCACGATGATGTAGCCGTCCTTCATCTCCAGTTGCCCGGCGAAGATATCGGTATTGGGTTTGTGGCCGATGGCGATAAAGACGCCCTGGGCATCCAGTTCCCGGGTGTCTCCGCCCTGGGTGGCCTTGACGCGAATGCCCGTAACGCCGGTGTCGTCGCCCAGTACCTCATCCAGAGTGTGGTTCCACAACAGCCGGACATTGCCGCTCTCCGCCTTGGCGAACAGCTTGTCCTGGAGGATTTTCTCGGCGCGCAGGGTATCCCGGCGGTGCACCAGGGTGACCTCACTGGCGATATTGGACAGATAGAGCGCCTCTTCCACGGCGGTATTGCCGCCGCCCACCACCACCACTTTCTGGTCGCGGTAGAAAAAGCCGTCGCAGGTAGCGCAGGCGCTGACACCCTTGCCCATAAAGGCCTGTTCCGAAGGCAGGCCCAGGTACTGGGCGGAGGCGCCGGTGCAGATGATCAGCGCATCACAGGTATAGGTGGACGTGCCCTCCAGAACAAAGGGGCGCTGCTTGAGGTCTACCCGGTCGATATGATCGAAGAGCACCTGGGTGTCAAAACGCTCGGCGTGCTGCTGCATCTGCACCATCAGGTCCGGGCCCTGCAGATCCGCGGGGCCGCCGGGCCAGTTCTCCACCTCGGTGGTGGTGGTCAGCTGACCGCCCTGCTGCATACCGGTGATCACCACCGGGTTCAGATTGGCGCGCGCGGCGTAGATCGCGGCGGTGTAGCCGGCGGGGCCGGAGCCGAGGATGATCAGCCGGTGATGCTGGGCGTCGGTCATGTCGGGGTATTCCTTATGGAAGGTGAGTTGAAAATTGCCGCCAATGATAAGTGAATCCCGGAAGCGGGGCAAAATTGAGTGTTTTAATGCGTCGTATTGTCAAAACCTATAAACTGTCTTTTACAAATAAATTGCTCAACTCAAGTTTCGGAGTTCGATGCTATGAGGGTGGCACAAGCTGCCCGAGCGGAGCGGTATGGAGCTCACGGCGTGTCCCGGAAAGGCATACGCGGACCCGGCTCCCCGAATTGAAGCTCCAAACTTGAGATACAATAGCCGCGCTCGCAACGCCTCTGGGGAATCCATTTGAAAGCCAGCAAAACCGCCCAAGAAACCGCCGTCCCGACCGAAAGCCTGGGAGTGCGCGTCATCCGGGAAGGGGCCCTGATCGGCCTGGTGGCCGTCTGTGCCTACCTGTTGCTGGCGCTGCTCACCTACGATCCCGGCGATCCCGGCTGGTCCCACACCGGTGACAACCTGCGGGTCCAGAACGCCGGTGGCCCGGCAGGCGCCTGGCTGGCGGACGTCTTCTTCTCCCTGTTCGGCTACCTGGCCTACCTGTTTCCCGTGATGCTGGCCTATCGCGCCTGGCTGGTGTTCCGCGAGCGCGCCCGACATCCGCAGTTTGACTGGTTGCTGTTCGCCCTGCGGGTGGTGGGACTGGTGCTGGTAATGGTGGCCGGCACGGGTTTGGCCACCATGCACTTCCATCCCCAGGAAACGGTGCTGCCCATGGCCCAGGGGGCCGGCGGCGCGCTGGGCTTTTCCGTGGCCGAAGCGGTGCAGGGCGCCTTCAGCTACACCGGTGGCACCCTGGTGCTGCTGGCGATCTTCCTGTTCGGCATGACCATTTTTACCGATCTGTCCTGGCTGCGACTGATGGACGAAATCGGGCGCATCACCCTGGGTTTCTTTGCCTGGCTGCGGGACAGTCTCGAGCACCGGCGCCACCAGCGCGAGGAAAAGCGCCTGGTGAAGGAAGCCCAGCGCCAGCGCCGGGATACCGCCGCCCGCCACGTTCTGGAAGAGTCCCGCAAGGTTCCACCGACCATTTCCGAGCCGCGCCGCAAGGCGCCGCCGAAACCGCCCCGCGTCCAGCAGCCGTCGCTGTTCGACACCCTGGACGACAGCCCGGTGACCGGCACCCTGCCGGGGCTCAACCTGCTGGACCCGGCGGACGACCACAGCGACAAGGCCTACTCCAAGGAGTCACTGGAGGCCATGTCCAAACTGCTGGAACTCAAGCTCAAGGATTTCGGCATCGAGATCGAAGTGGTGTCGGTACAGCCCGGCCCCGTGGTTACCCGCTTTGAGATCCAGCCGGCGCCGGGGGTCAAGGCCAGCCGCATCACCAACCTGGCCCGGGACCTGGCGCGCTCCCTGGCGGTGATCAGTGTGCGGGTGGTGGAAGTGATCCCCGGCAAGTCGGTGATGGGTGTCGAGATCCCCAACGAACACCGGGAAATCGTCCGCCTCAGTGAAGTACTGGCCTCGGATGTCTACGCCCGGGCCCGTTCCCATCTCACGCTGGCGCTGGGCCACGACATTGCCGGCGAACCGGTGGTGGCGGACCTGGCGCGCATGCCCCACCTGCTGGTGGCCGGCACCACCGGTTCGGGCAAGTCCGTGGGTGTTAACGTCATGCTGCTCAGCCTGCTCTACAAATCCACCCCCAAGGACGTGCGGCTGATGCTGGTGGACCCGAAAATGCTGGAGCTGTCGGTGTACGAGGGCATTCCGCACCTGCTGACGCCGGTGATCACCGACATGAAGGACGCCGCCAACGGCCTGCGCTGGTGCGTGGGCGAAATGGAGCGGCGCTACCGGCTTATGGCCGCCCTGGGGGTGCGCAATCTGGCCGGTTTCAACCGCAAGGTGGAGGACGCCGCCCGCGCTGGGCAACCCATCACCGACCCCATGTGGCAGCCTGAAGAGCATTTCGAGGCGGGGGAAGACGTGGCGCCGGCACCGGAACTGACCACCCTGCCCACCATCGTGGTGGTGATCGACGAATTCGCCGACATGATGATGATCGTTGGCAAAAAAGTGGAGCAACTGATCGCACGTATCGCACAAAAAGCGCGGGCGGCGGGAATTCATTTGATTCTGGCGACTCAAAGACCCTCGGTGGATGTCATCACCGGCCTGATCAAGGCCAATGTGCCGACGCGGATCGCCTTTCAGGTATCCTCGAAGATCGATTCGCGCACGATTCTGGATCAGGGCGGTGCCGAACAACTGCTGGGTCATGGCGACATGCTCTACCTGCCCCCGGGCACCAGCGTGCCGGTGCGGGTGCACGGCGCTTTTGTGGACGACCACGAGGTGCACAAGGTGGTGGCGGACTGGAAAAAACGCGGCCAGCCCGACTACATCGACGGCATCACCGATGAAAGCAACAGCAGTATTCCGGTGCCGGGCATGCCCGGCGGTGGCGGTGACGACGAGGGCGATAGCGGTGAGGGCGATGCCCTCTACGACCAGGCGGTGGCCTTTGTCATCGAGTCGCGCAAGGCGTCCATCTCCTCGGTGCAGCGCAAGCTGCGCATTGGCTACAATCGTGCGGCCCGCCTGATCGACACCATGGAGGCCGCTGGCGTTGTGTCCGAGGCCGGACACAACGGCAACCGGGAAGTGCTGGTACCCAAACGCTGATCCTTTAGGTCTTGAGAAAAGGTTTTGAGAAATCGCCCTATGAAGTCATTCCTGCTGCGCCTTTGTGTCACTGTTTTTGGTTCGATCATTTTCAGCGCAAGCGCGCTGGCCGAAAAGGATGCCACCGACGACCTGCACCAGCGGCTGGAAGCCATCACCAGCCTGCAGGGCGATTTTACCCAGATGTTGATCGATGCCGACGGCACCCTGCTGGACGAGAGTCAGGGCCAGTTCGCCATGCAGCGCCCGGGCCTGTTCCGCTGGCACACCAGTGAGCCTTTCGAGCAACTGCTGGTGTCCGATGGCGATGTGGTCTGGCTCTACGACCCCGATCTGGAGCAGGTGACGGTGCGCCCGGTCAGCGACCAGTTGCAGCAGACGCCCGCCGTGCTGATCAGCGGTGACCTGTCCGATCTGCGCGCGACCTTTGACGTGGCAAAACTGCCGGACAACAGCGAACTGTTCATGCTCTACCCCAAAAGCGAGGAGAGCCTGTTCGACAGCCTGACGCTGGTGTTCGCCGAACAGCAACTGACGGAAATTCGCGTGCGCGATAGCCTGGGACAGCTCACCCGCTTTCAGTTGCAGAATGTGGCCCGCAATCGCCCGGTGGACAGGGAGCTGTTCCACTTCGAAGCACCCGAGGGCACGGATGTGCTCATCGACTGATGGCCGGCGACCTGTTCGACAGTGCGCCCGCCTACCAGCCCCTGGCGGCGCGCATGCGGCCGCGCACTGTCGCCGAGTACATAGGCCAGGAACACCTGCTGGCGCCGGGCAAGCCTCTGCGCGAAGCCATAGATCGCGGGCACCTGCACTCCATGATTTTCTGGGGGCCGCCGGGGGTGGGCAAAACCACCCTGGCCCGGCTGTTTTCCGAGCAGGCCGATGCCCGTTTTGAAACCCTCTCCGCCGTGCTGTCCGGGGTCAAGGACATCCGCGCCGCCGTTGCGGTGGCGCAGCAGGAGCGCACCGGCAGCGGCCGCAAAACCATTCTCTTTGTGGACGAGGTGCACCGCTTCAACAAGTCCCAGCAGGATGCCTTTCTGCCCTACGTGGAAGACGGCACCCTGATCTTTATCGGCGCCACCACGGAAAACCCCTCCTTCGAACTCAACAACGCCCTGCTGTCGCGCTGCCGGGTCTATGTGCTGCGCGGTCTCACTGCGGAACACCTGCAGCAGGTGCTGCAGCAGGCGCTGGAAGACGCAGACAGGGGCCTGGGCGATCAGTCCCTGGTGCTCGACGACGAGGTACTGGCCACACTGGCCCGCGCCGCCGACGGCGACGCCCGCAAGGCTCTGAACCTGCTGGAAATTGCCGCCGATCTGGCCAGTGAGCAGGGCGCCGACAAGCGCATCGACCAGTCGGTGCTGGCCGAAGTGCTGGCCGGAGATGTGCGCCGCTTCGACAAGGGCGGCGATGTGTTTTACGAGCAGATTTCCGCACTGCACAAGGCGGTGCGCGGCTCCTCTCCGGACGCTGCCCTCTACTGGCTGGTGCGCATGCTCGACGGCGGCTGCGACCCGCTCTATGTCGCCCGGCGGGTGGTACGCATGGCCAGCGAAGACATCGGCAACGCCGACCCCCGCGCCCTGAATATCGCCCTGGACGCCTGGGATGTGCAGGAGCGCCTGGGCAGCCCCGAAGGCGAGTTGGCCCTGGCCCAGGCCGTGGTCTACCTGGCCTCGGCAGCCAAGAGCAATGCCGTGTATAATGCCTGGAAACAGGCTGCGGCCGAGGTGCGCCAGTCGCCCAGTTACGAGGTGCCGGTGCATCTGCGCAATGCTCCCACCGGATTGATGAAGTCCCTGGATTACGGTGCCGAATACCGCTACGCTCACGACGAACCGGGCGGTTACGCGGCGGGGGAAAATTACTTTCCGCCGGAACTGGCCGAGCGCCGCTACTACCATCCGGTGGACCGTGGTCTGGAACAGAAGATTCGCGAAAAACTGGAGCACCTGCGCGAGTTGGACCGGCAAAGCAGTTTCAAGCGTTACGAATAGCGCTCTAAGGAAAACAAGATGCAATGGCTGGCCGTAGCCCTTGGCGGCGCCGTGGGCGCCATGGGGCGCTACGCATTGTTGGTGTGGCTCTATCCGGTCACGGGTAACCGCTTCCCGCTGGGAACTTTCACCGCCAATCTGGTGGGCTGCTTCCTGGTGGGTATCTGTTACGTGTTGATCGTGGAAAAGGCCGTGCTCTCACCCGAGTGGCGGCTGTGGCTGATGATTGGGTTTCTCGGCGCGCTGACCACCTTTTCCACCTTTTCGCTGGATGCGCTGATTCTGTGGCAGAACGGACACGGCCTGACGGCGCTGCTCTATGTGCTCGCCACTGTGTTCGGTTGTCTATTGGCGGTGGCCCTGTCCGTGGCACTGACCCACAGATTGCTTTAGTTTTACAACAGTTCGTTATACGACAACAGTACCGACGGAAGATTATGCTGGATCCAAAATTTGTACGCACCCATCCCGACGTCGCGGCCGCCGGCCTGAAAAAGCGCGGTTTTGAGCTCGACGTGGCCCAATTGGCCGCGCTGGAAGAGCAGCGCAAGGCCGCGCAAATCCGGGCGGAGCAATTGCAGAGCGAGCGCAACAGCCGTGCCAGGTCCATTGGCCAGGCCAAAAGCCGCGGTGAAGACATTGCACCATTGCTGCAGCAGGTCGATCAGCTCAAGCAGGATCTGGCCAGCGCCGAAAGCGAGCTGGAATCGATACAGGCGCAACTGGACGACATTTTCAGCGGTCTGCCCAATATTCCCGCCGACGAAGTACCCGAGGGCGCCAGCGAAGACGACAACGTCGAAGTGCGCCGCTGGGGTTCAGCGGGGCAGTTCGATTTTCCCGTGCGCGATCATGTGGATATCGGCGAAATGCTCGGCGGTCTGGATTTCGACGCCGGCAGCAGAATTACCGGCGCCCGTTTTACGGTCATGCGCTCGGGTGTGGCGCGCCTGCACCGGGCGCTGATCCAGTTTATGCTGGACACCCACATCAACGAACACGGCTACGAAGAAGTCAATGTGCCCTATATCGTCAACAGCGATTCGCTGTTCGGCACCGGCAATCTGCCCAAATTCGCCGAGGATCTGTTCAAGCTGGAGGACGAGCGGGGTTTCTACCTGATTCCCACCGCGGAAGTGCCGGTAACGAACCTGCTGCGCAATCAGTTGCTCGACAGCGCCGAGGCGCTGCCCATGAAATTTGTCTGCCACACGCCCTGTTTTCGCAGCGAGGCCGGCAGCCACGGCAAGGATACCCGGGGCATGATTCGTCAGCACCAGTTTGAAAAAGTGGAACTGGTGCAGTTTGTGCGCCCGGAAGACTCCGACACAGCGCTGGAAGCGCTTACCGGGCACGCCGAAGCCATTCTGCAGAAACTCGGGTTGCCCTATCGGGCCATGCTGCTGTGCGGCGGCGATATGGGTTTTTCCGCCGCCAAGACCTACGACCTGGAAGTCTGGCTGCCGTCTCAGGAACGCTACCGGGAAATTTCCTCGTGCAGCAACTTCCGCGATTTCCAGGCTCGGCGCATGAAGGCCCGCTTCCGTCACCCGGACACCGGCAAACCGGAATTGCTGCACACCCTCAACGGCTCCGGCCTCGCTATTGGCCGCACCCTGCTGGCTATACTGGAAAACTACCAGCAGGTCGATGGCAGCGTGATCATTCCTGAAGCATTGCGCAGCTATATGGGCAATACCGAGCGCCTGAGTCCAAACTGAGGGGGCAGATGGGTGTAAACCCATGAACTATTTTCCGATCTTCCTCGATATCAAACAACGCCACTGCCTCCTGGTGGGCGGTGGCGATATCGCCACGCGCAAGGGCCGGCTGCTGGCCAAAGCCGGCGCCCGTCTGCGGGTGGTGGCGCCGCTGATCTCCGATGAACTGCGACAACTGACCAGCGTCGACGCTGGCGAGTTGCACCAGCGGGAATACCAGCCCGGCGATATGGACAACTGCGTGCTGGTGGTGGCCGCCACCGATGACGAAACCCTCAACGCCCGCGTCTCCGCCGATGCCCGGGCACGTTTTCTTCCGGTCAACGTGGTGGACAGTCCGGCGCTGTGCACCTACATCACCCCCGCCATAGTCGACCGTTCACCGCTGGTGATCGCCGCGTCCAGCGGCGGCGAAGCCCCGGTGCTGGCGCGCATGGTGCGCGCCAGGCTTGAAAGCCTGTTCCCCGCCAGCTACGGACGTCTGGCGCAGTTTGCCAGCCGCTGGCGCGACCGGATCAAGCAGCGCTTTGCCGACGGCGACCAGCGCCGCCGCTTTTGGGAAGACACACTGCAGGGACCGACCGCCGAACTGGTGTTCAGCGGCAGGGAAACCGGCGCGGATGAACTGATGGAAAAGCGCCTGGCCGATCCCGACGCCGTGGATCTGCGCGGCGAAGTCTATCTGGTGGGCGGTGGCCCCGGTGATCCCGAACTGCTGACGTTGCGCGCCCTGCGCCTGATGCAGCAGGCCGAAGTGGTGCTCTACGACCGCCTGGTATCGCCGGAGGTGATGGAACTGGTGCGCCGCGACGCCGAGCGCATCTACGTGGGTAAGCGGCGCAGCGAGCACAGCATGCCCCAGGAAAATATCAACGAACTGTTGCTGAAACTGGCCCGTGCGGGCAAGCGGGTGCTGCGCCTCAAAGGCGGAGACCCCTTCATTTTTGGTCGCGGCGGCGAGGAGATTGAACTGCTCGCCGCGCAAAACATACCTTTTCAGGTGGTGCCCGGCATCACCGCCGCCTCCGGCTGTGCCGCCTATGCCGGCATCCCCCTGACACACCGGGACTACGCCCAGTCCGTGCGGTTTATCACCGCCCACCTCAAGGGTGATCAGACCAATCTCAACTGGGCCGAACTGGCTACCCCGGGGCAGACGCTGGTGTTCTATATGAGCCTCATGGGCCTGACGGATATCTGCCGCACGCTGATCGACAACGGCCGCGCCCCGACCACGCCCGCCGCCCTGGTGGAAAAGGGCACCACGGTGGAGCAGCGGGTGCTGGCCAGTGATCTGGCATCGCTGCCCGCGCTGGTGGCGGGCAGCGATGTGCACGGCCCCACCTTGCTCATTGTGGGCGAGGTGGTTAAGCTGCACAGGACATTGGGCTGGTTTGTAAAATAAAATTGCTCAAAACAAGTGGTATTTTCACGGCACACCATTAAAACAAGGAGCCAGATTATGGACTTTCGGCGAATGACGGCGTTTATTTGTGCAGGTGGATTTTTGCTTGCCGCGGCGGCGCTCCACGCGGCCCCCAATAACGCCCAGCATCCCGATATTGCAACAACGGCGGAAATTTATGGTACCCCACCCGAGGTACAGATGGTGGCGGTGTCCCCGTCCGGAGACGCCTTTGCCTATCGGCATCTTGATGATGAACGGGACCTGGTGGTTGTTCGATCCATGGCCGACGGTCAGGTGATTCGTTTGACGGATGTATCCGACGTCAAGCCGCAGGCCCTCTATTTTGTCAGTGATACTCATCTGATTCTGCAGATATCCGATAACCTGAGGCTGACGGGCTTTCGCGGTATTCATGACGTCAGTATTGCCTACTCATTGAACATCAAAACGGGCGACATCAACCAGTTGCTGACCCCGGGCTACAGAATCTACATGGGTCAGACCGATATCGGCCGCATAGTGGGGGTATCGCCCGACGGCAAGTATGTCTATATGCCGGCTTATATGGGAGAGGGTGCCATGGGGCTCAATCCGCACTACTCGCTGGTCAGGGTCAATATCGAGCGCCCCCGATCCGTAGCTGCCCACGCGCGCGGGCATAGTGACAGCATTGATTTTCTGGTGGATCGCAGTGGCGCACCGGTAGCGGACGTGCGTTACAGTAATACCAGGAACAGGTACAGTATTCTGGTTCCCGACGGTCGTTCCTGGCGAACGATTTTTGAACTGGACACGCCGATACCGGTGGATAATGCCCGGGCGGTAACGCCAGACGGAAAATCTTTAGTGTACGTTACGGAGCAATTGGATACCGGCCGGTTTGGCTATGCCTTGATGTCGCTGGAAGATGGAACCTATCGTGATTTGCCTACCAGGCGGCAAGAAGCTGATATCAGCCATATAGTGACTGATATCAATCGCGTTGCCTACGGCGTAGCCTATGCGGGGTTCACGCCTGAGTATCAGATATTCGATGACGCAGTGAATAAACGCATTCAGGATGTGCAGGCGCAGTTTCCCGACCACGCCGTTCATCTGGTGGGTTGGACTCGGGACTGGAGCACGATGCTGTTCTATGTATCAGGACTGACGACGCCCGGCGAGTATCTGGTGGCCAGCGAAAACCAGCCCCTGCGGTTTTTGGTTTCCAGTCACCCCAAAATACCCGAACAGCGGGTTCACCCGGTAGTGGAGTTCAGCTATGCCGCCGCGGACGATCTCACCATCCCGGCATTGTTGACGGTGCCGCTGGCGCACGCGGAGGCTCCAAGGCAGTTGCCATTGGTTGTGTTGCCCCATGGTGGCCCACATGCACATGACGAGAAAGGTTTTGACTGGATGGCCCAGGCACTGGCTGAACACGGCTATCTGGTGGTGCAGCCTCAGTTTCGCGGGTCAACGGGGTTCGGTGTGACGCTTTACCGAGGGGGTTTCGGTGAATGGGGTGGCAAGATGCAGGGCGACCTGAAGGATGCGGTCACAACGCTGGTGGATGGCGGCCTGGCAGATCGTAACCGGGTGTGCATCATGGGCGGCAGCTACGGTGGTTATGCCGCTTTGGCAGGTGCGGCGTTCGATCCTGATTTGTACCGTTGCGCCATATCGATCAACGGT
Organism: Marinimicrobium sp.; assembly: GCA_050486405.1. Lineage (GTDB taxonomy): Bacteria > Pseudomonadota > Gammaproteobacteria > Pseudomonadales > Cellvibrionaceae > JBJHDF01. Next base: position 11,876 of record JBJHDF010000036.1, read on the forward strand.
GTCAGCGATATCAATCGGATGATGCGCGATGACCGCCGACGCTTTGGACGTCGTCACTGGCTGCTTAACTATTTCGAGCGATCAATTGCTGCTGACGAGTATAGCCGTGAGCGTATCAATAGAATATCGCCGATCAATGCTGTGGAAAGCATCAAGATACCGATACTGTTGATTCACGGTGAAGATGACGACGTGGTGCCCGAAAGCCAGTCCAGCCGGATGTACCGTGCGCTGCGTCGCGCAGACAAGCCCGTTACCTACATCAAACTGCCGGGCGAGGGGCACCATCTGCTGCGTAAGGAGAATCGCGTGGAAACCCTGACCCAGATTCTGACCTTTTTGGAAACGAATCTGGCGCGGGAGGTCAATGCGGAGTAATTGTCCATCTGTCAGGACGGCTATAGTGGCTGTGCTACCGGCGATAGCTTATTACAGAAAGTGGGTGTGCTTTGTCTGACTATGTCCTTATTGTGGTTTATCTGCTTGTATGGGTGGTGCCTATATACGATATAGCCACTTCGAAAAAAGTTTCTCACAACGAAAAGATTCTATGGTTAGTCGGATGCCTGTTTTTCTCCTGGTTATTGTGGATTTTTTTCTACCTATTTGCTCCGCTGTCAAAGGAGTGATCAAGTTTTTGAGGTTAAATTATGCATCCCCTGGGGTGGCAGGCCCATGATCTGAAGGCAGGCCGGGTTAGAACATCGTGACCTGTACCTTCCACTATGCACTTGTTATCCGAAACCAAGAGGTTGAAAGAGAGGCTCGGGGCGCTTCTAGTGAACGCACCACCCGCTACGTTTACGATCAATACGGCCAGATAATCGAGTTGACCACGGGAGAATCCGCCGCCGGGAATACGGCGTTAGCTACTCACCGTAGGTCCAGGTCCAAGGGGTCAGTCCAAGGGGTCAGAGTCCAAGGGGTCAGAGTTCTTGAAGAGGTCAGTCTGGCTGCCTTGAAAGTTTTTGGTGGAAATGGTGCGGTAGTTGATTTCGAATTGGCGTTGGCGTAATGGAAAGTAATCCCAAAATGATGCGCGGGAAACCCCGGATGCACACATTTAAACCCCTTGGTGCCGGCAACTGATGGGCGATTTGGGCAGCGGGTTCGTCTGGTAACCGGATGCGGGGATCAAGTTTCCCGCGCGACGGTCGAATACTGAAGTAAGTGATTTATGTCAGGAGGGGTTATGGCCTATATCGGCCCCATCACAACCATCCGCCACACGGTGAAAACCAGGGCTGTCACAGGGCGCTCACAGGAGCACGACATGCCCGCCAGCCAGGTGGTGGCCGACGTCGACCAGACGCCGCCCATCGTCGAGCGCCGGCGCGGGGATCGCCGCCGGGAGCAGCGGCCGCCCCTGGTGGACTCCCGGGTCGGGAATCGCCGCCAGCGCGGCCCTGGTATTGATATCGACGTCTGAGAAAAACCTCGTTTCTTTTCACTCCCGAATGGTAGCGCAATCATCCGACTTGTGGTACGCTGCGTTTTATACAGCGCTGGCTGTTGCATGCACTGATAAATGATAGCGCTAACATACATAAAAAGAATCGGGGGTTTTAATGTTGTCCAGCAGTACCGTTGCCACCACTGACAATCCGCGCCTGGCCCGGCTCAGCCTGGGCGAGAAGGCCGGTTTTGCCGTGGGCGACTTCGGTTTCAACCTCTACTGGACCAGCATTGCCTCCTTTCTGGCGGTGTTTTACACCGACGTTTTCGGCCTGCCGGCCGCTGCCGCCGGCACCATGCTGTTTATCACCCGGATCGTCGATGCCTGCACCGACCCGGTGATGGGGGCCATCGCCGACCGCACCAACACCCGCTGGGGCAAGTTCCGGCCCTATTTGCTGTTTGCCGGGGTGCCCATGGCCGGCGCCGCAGTGCTGACCTTCTCCACCCCGGACCTGGGTGACTCGGGCAAGCTGATCTACGCCTACGTGACCTATACCTTCATGATGATTGGCTATACGGTGCTCAGCACACCCTATTCCTCCCTGTCCGGGGTTATGACTGCGCATCCTCAGGAGCGCAACACGCTGATCAGTTTCCGCTTTATTGCCGCCTTTGCCGGTATGACCTTCGTCAACCGGTTCACCTTGCCGTTGGTGGAGTATCTGGGGCAGGGCAACGAGCCGCTGGGTTGGCAGTTGACCATGGGCTTGTACGGCATCATGGCAGCCATCATCTTTGCCGTCACATTTTTCACCACCCGGGAGCGGATTGCACCACCCCCGGCGCAGCAAACCAAACCGGTGGATGACATCAAGGATCTGCTGCACAACAAACCCTGGCTGATTCTGATTGCCCTGGCCATGGTTATCATGATCACCATCGTTATGCGCGGCGCCTCCAGCTACTACTACTTTATGTACTACGTGGAGCGGGGCGACCTGATTTCCAACTACCTTATGGTGCAGGCGATCGCCCTGGCGGTGGGTGCGGCGGCCACGCCATTGATGACGAAATACATCGATAAAACCAAGTTGCTGATGATTCTGATGAGTATCGTCGGTGTACTTTCCGTGGCTTTTTACTTTGTGCCCCGGGATGCGATCTGGCTCATGTTTACCCTGAACATTCTGATCAGTCTGGCCCTGGGGCCCAAGTCGCCCCTTGCCTGGTCCATGTACGCTGACAGTGCCGACTACACCGAGTGGAAAACCGGGCGCCGAGCCACGGCCATGACCTTCTCCGCCGCCACCTTCTCGCAGAAACTGGGCGGTGCTCTGGGCATGGCGCTGATGCTCTGGATTCTGGCGGCTATCGGCTACGAGGCCCGGGAAGCCCAGACCGGCGCTTCCCAGGCGGGCATCGCCTGGTTGCAGACGATCGTCCCCGGCATCTTCGCCTTTATCTCGGCGGCCATTGTCAGTTTCTACCCGCTGAACAACGCCAAGCTGGAACAGATTCAGGCGGAGATCAAGGCGCGGCATGACGATGTTGTGCCGCCGGACCCGCTGACCACGTGAGTGGTTGACGAGCGATAAACGAAAAGAATTTGCGGTGGCCGGGGTGACCGGAAGCCGTTACAGGTTGGACTAAGCGCGTCCTGTTTGGGCAGCAACTCCGGGCTTCGGCCCGGCGTCGCTGCCTTTTTTTTGCCGCTTTGTTGTATGCTGCTGCCATGACCAGTGACTCCTGTGATTTCGACCTCTTTGTGATTGGCGCCGGCTCCGGCGGGGTGCGCGCCGCCCGGCGCGCCGCCGAACTCGGGGTGCGGGTGGCGGTGGCGGAGGACCGCTACCTCGGTGGCACCTGTGTCAACGCGGGCTGCGTGCCCAAGAAGCTGCTGGTCTATGCGTCCCATTACCGGGAACTGTTCCAGGCGGCCGCTGGCTTCGGCTGGCACCCGGGTGCCGTAAAATTCAACTGGGCTGAGTTGCTGGCCAACAAGGACCGCGAGATTCAGCGCCTCAACGACATCTACCGCCGTCTGCTCGACAATGCCGGTGTCACCTTGTTCGAAGGCCGTGCCAGCATCGCCGGCCCCGGGCTGGTGCGAGTGGCCGGAGTGGAATATCGCGCCCGGCGCATCCTCATCGCCACCGGCGGCTGGCCCCATGTGCCGGATATTCCCGGGCGCGAGCATGTCATAACGTCCAACGAGGCGTTCCACCTGGAGGCGCTTCCCGAGCGTCTGCTGATTGTGGGCGGCGGTTACATAGCCGTGGAATTTGCCGGTATCTTTCACGGCCTGGGCGTGGAGACGACTCTCTGTCACCGGGGCGGGCAGCTGTTGCGCGGCTTCGATCAGGAACTCTGCCAACACCTGGCCGGTGAGTTGGTGGCCAAGGGCGTGGATGTCCACTTCAACACCGGGATCACCGCTGTGGCGCGGGATGCCGCAGGTTCCCTGACTGTCCACTCCTCGACAGGGCGGCACTGGACCGTGGATCAGGTGATGTACGCCACAGGTCGCCGGCCGCGGACCGACGGCCTGGGGCTGGAAAACACGGCCCTGGCGTCCGAGGCGGATGGCAGTCTGGCGGTGGACGAACACTTCCAGACGGCGCAGCCGGGAATTTACGCCATCGGCGACGTGCTCAATCGGGCGGCGCTGACCCCCGTGGCCCTGGCCGAGGCCGAAGTGTTGATCGATCACCTGTATGGCACCGGCGCAAGGCGCGTGGACTACCGTCTGGTGCCCAGCGCCGTGTTCAGTCAACCGCCGTTGGCGACGGTGGGGCTCAGTGAAGAACAGGCCCGGGCGAGCCACACCGCCGTGCAGGTGTACCGCAGTCGCTTTCGGCCCCTGCAGCACAGCCTGACGACGCTGCCGGAGCGGACCCTGATCAAGCTGGTGGTGGATGGCGACAGTGACCGGGTGCTGGGTTGCCATATGGTGGGACCCGATGCACCGGAAATCATTCAGGGGCTGGCGGTGGCCATGTCCGCCGGCGCCACCAAGGCGGATTTTGACCGCACCCTGGGGATTCACCCCACCCAGGCGGAGGAGTTTGTCACCCTGCGTCAGCCCAACCCCGGTTGACCCGGTGTGTTGAATGACGTAGGTTGTGGTCTAATTGACCAACAGGGGTGGCGGTCACGGCGTCCAGATGGCGCTGGCCTCTGCCTTTCCTTGACATGACAACACCAGAAATCAGGGGTTACCCATGAATTATGCAATTAAACTGTGCCTGGGCGCGGCCCTGCTGATGTCCCAGGCCGCGGCGGCGGCCCCTTTGGCGCAGGGTCACGATAAATTTCTCGGCGGCATCTTCGCGCCCTCCCAGATCGAGGGGTTCACCAACTATTTCAATCAGGTGACCCCGGAAAACGCCGGCAAGTGGGGCGCGGTGAACAATGACGCCAGCAAACCGGATGATATGTACCTGGACAGCTGGTTTACCGGAGGCTGGCACGGAGGTCTGGACAACGCCTTCAATCTTGCCAAGAACAACGGCTTTGTGTTTCGCATGCATGTGCTGGTGTGGGGCAACCAGCAGCCCCAATGGATCGCCAACCTCCCGCCGAACGAGCAGTTGGATGCCATTCACGAGTGGTTCGATGCCCTGGCCGCCCGCTACAACCATGACCGCGGCGGTTTCGACTATATCGAAGTGGTGAACGAGCCGGTCAACGATCCTCCCAATGAGGTTCAGTCCGGCGGTGACGGCGGAAACTATATCAATGCCCTGGGCGGCGAGGGTGAGACCGGCTGGGATTGGGCGCTGGAAGCCTTCCGCATGGCGCGCACCTACTTCCCCGACTCCAAACTCATGGTCAACGAATACAATGTGGTGAACAATCCCGGTGTGTTGAACAGCTACATGGAACTGATCGATTTGCTACACCAGGAAGGATTGCTCGATGCCATCGGCGTTCAGGGACACGCCTTCTCCACGGGCGGCAGCATGGATGGCGTGCGCTCTCATCTGGATCAATTGGCCGAGTTTGGCCTGCCTATTTACGTGACCGAACTGGATATCGATGGCGCCAACGATCGCACGCAGTTGCTGAGTTACCGGCGCATCTTTCCCACGTTCTGGGAGCACCCGGCAGTGGCCGGCGTAACGCTCTGGGGTTTTCGGCCGGGTATGTGGCGCTCCGAGCAGCGCGCCTTTCTGATCGATGAAGACGGCAACGAAAGGCCCGCTCTGCACTGGTTGCGCTGCTATTTGCAATGCGATCAGGTCACCGTGATTCCGGGGCAGGCGCTGCCCGCCAGCGAGGACTCACCCAGCGGTCGGCAACTGGGTGAGGTGGTGGCTCACAGCCCCAACGGCGACATTACCAACTGGGAAATCGTTGGCGCCTCCACCGATCCGTCGCTGTTTACCATCAGCGCCGGTGGCATGTTGTCCATCGCCGGCAACGCCTGTCTGGATTACGCCCAGGCGTCGTCCCATGAGTTGCAACTGGTGGCCCACGACAGTCAGGGTGCCAGCGAGCCCGAAGTGTTCACGGTAAATGTACTGCAGGGCAACGGCAGTTGCGTTGCGGGTGCAACGCCACCCGGCAGCGACGTGCCCCGCTCCTCGTCCTCCGGCGGTGCTTTCGGCGCCGGCTTTCTGCTGATATTGCTGGCGCTGCTGGCAGTCGGCTTACCCTGGTACAGGCGGCGCGATTGAGATGAAGCAGCGAGCGCTGGGCAGCAGTGATCTTCAGGTCAGCCAGGTAGGGCTGGGGTGCTGGCAGTTTGGCGGTGATTTCGGCCCCATCGGTGCCGCCAAGGTGCACCAGATCATCGACCAGGCGCTGGCGTCGGGCGTGAACTTTTTTGATACGGCGGATGTGTACGGCGCCGGCGCCAGCGAAAGCTATCTCGGCGAGCATCTGGTCGACCTGAAACCGGCGCCGGTTATCGCCACCAAATACGGTCGCGGGCCGGGCAGCTACCCCGACGGTTATTCCCTCACGGGTCTGCGGGATTCCGTGAAGCGCGCCCAGGATCGTCTGCGACGGCACAGTATCGACCTGCTGCAGTTGCACTGCGTGCCCACCGAGGTGTTGCGGCGCGGTGAAATCTTTGACTGGCTGCGCACCGTGCAGCAGGAAGGCCATATCCGCTATTTCGGCGCCAGCGTGGAAACGGTGGAGGAGGGGCTGCTCTGTGTGCAGCAGCCGGGGCTGACGTCCCTGCAGGTGATCTACAACCTGTTCCGCCAGAAACTGCGCGAGGAACTGCTGCCGGTGGCGGCCGATCACCGGGTGGGCATCATCGCCCGGTTGCCGTTGGCCAGCGGCCTGCTCAGCGGCCGCTACAACGAGCAGACCCGCTTTGCCGACACCGATCACCGTCACTACAACCGGGACGGTCAGGCATTCAATGTGGGCGAAACCTTCGCCGGCATTCCCTTTGAAACCGGCGTCAAACTGGTGCGCCAATTGGACAGTCTGCGCCCCGGGGGCTATACCCTGGCGCAGATGGCGGTGCGCTGGCTGCTCGACCAGCCGGCGGTGACCACGGTCATCCCCGGCGCCAGTTCCCCCGCCCAGGTCCGGGCCAATGCCGAAATCGGCAGGCTCGATCCCTTGCCGGACGACCTGCACCGGCAACTGGCGGATTTCTACAAGGCAAAAGTGGCAGAGCATATTCGCGGGGCTTATTAGTCAGTAAGGCAGGCCGGGTCGAAAGCATAGGCGCCGTCCAGCCAATCCAGCAGTTCCCGGGCAGCCGGGTGGTCGAACTCCCGGTAGCGGGCACGCAGTGCTTCCCGCTGCCGGGTATCCAGCGCCTCCAGTCCACTGTCCTGCAACAGCGCTAAGTCCTCCTGCAGCCGAGTGGCCATGGCCGCCGGACACTGGGCCAGGCAGGCCGATGCCAAGGCCTGCTTCGGGTCATAGGCGTTGCCCTCCCGGTAGGCCCGGGGCAGGGTGGCCAGGGGGATACGCGACAAGCGCGGCTGATTCATGGGGTTGACGGCGTGGCCGGCCAGCAGCGGGGCCAGTTGCGCCCGGTCGGCGCCGAAGGCGCGCAACAACAGTCTTGGTGCCCGCTGGGTGCTGTCGTTCACCGGGTAGTTGTCCCAGAGAAAGGGTTTGCGCCCCAGCAGCCGGGTGACTTCCGCCAGGTGGTCGGCCGGGTACTGGTCCGAGCAGACCCTGGGGCCAGTCCAGAACAGGTCGATTGAGGGGCGCAGACCGCTGCCCAGTTCTTCCCAATAGCCCTCCGGCCGTGCCCCGAAGACCTTTTCCAGCACCGGATCGGTGCTGTAGTAGGTGGGGCAGAGTATCAGGCGGCGGGCGCTGCTGACCTCGGCGGCGCAGTGGGCCAGATCGATCTGGCGGGCGGCCAGTTCCGGCAGGTCACCGCGCATGTCGTCGAACAGCAGACAGAGGATGTCCGGTGCCAGGGTGTTGAGGCGCTGAATCTTTTGCGTCAGGGCGGCCCGGGCCGGCGCCGGGGACTCCCGGTACAGTTCCAGCGGACTGAGCCCCAGGCCAAAGGCAATACCCTGGTCGGCGCACTGCTGGCGCAGACGCAGCAGTTCCCGCCACTGATCCCCGGGCCAATCCCGCTGCCAGTGCCGGCGCAGACAGGCATCGCCCTTGGGGGCGTAGATATAGAAGTGATAGCCCTCGCCAGCCAGAAATTCGGCGCAGGCACGGCGTTCCGCCCAGGGCCAGGGCCGGCCAAAAAAGCCTTCGATGACGCCGATGTCGGGGGTTGGCAAGGGGAACTCCAGCAGTGGGCACAGGCGGTTCAGCTTAGCGGCCCGGCGCGAGCTTGGGAAGGGCCGGGAGAGGCCCCGACGGCGGCGTGCCAATTGCCCCGGCGGCGCCACGCGAATTGACAGAATGACCATATCTGCCTATGATAGCCGCCTTTTCGCGCCGCGTTATTTCCGTGTTCAGCCGTCGCTCACAGCGCACGTTCGCCTTCGCAATCGAACTTCTGCCCGAATTATTCGCTGCACCGGCATTGGCTTGACGCCGACGCCGGAGGTGAGCCAGCGGGCGCCGCCGGAATGCGATCTATTGAACTGCCAGGTTAAACAGCTTTTACAAGGGGTTATCACATGGCCAGACCCAACGAATTGTCCAGTTGGCAAACCCTGACCCGGCTCGCCGGTCAGCTCCGGGACACCCGCATCAGTGAGCTGTTCAGCAGCGATGCCGAGCGGTTCGAGCACTTCTCCCTGCAACCGCCCCACATGCTTTTCGATTTCTCCAAGAACCTGATCACCGCCGAGGTGAAAGAGGCACTGCTGTCCCTGGCGCGCGAGAGCGATCTGGAGTCCTGGCGCGAGCAGATGTTCAGTGCCGCGCACATCAATCGCACCGAAGACCGGGCAGTGATGCACGTGGCCCTGCGCGACCGCTCCGGCCAGCCGATTATCATCGACGGCGAGGATGTGCGGCCCACCGTGGAGCGGGAGCTGGCGCGCATGCGGCAACTGGTGGAACGGGTGCGCGGTGGTCAGTGGCGCGGCTACACCGACAAGGCCATCACCGACGTGGTGAGCATCGGCATCGGCGGCTCCAACCTGGGCCCCCTGATGGTCACCGAGGCGCTGGATGCCTACAGCGACGGCAAGCTGGCGCTGCACTATGTGTCCAACGTGGACGGCGTGCAGATCGCCCAGGTGCTGGCCCGGGTCAACCCGGAGACTACCCTCTTCGTCATTGCCTCCAAGACCTTCACCACCCAGGAAACCATGACCAACGCCCGCACCGCCGAGCGCTGGTTTCTGGACGCGGCCGGCGACAAAAAAATGATCGACCGTCACTTTGTGGCCGTGTCGTCCAACAAGGAAAAAGCCACCGCATTCGGCGTGGCGGAAGAGAATATTTTTGAAATGTGGGACTGGGTGGGCGGACGCTTCTCCCTCTGGTCCGCCATCGGTCTGCCCATCGCCCTGGGCCTGGGCTTTGAACAGTTCGAGCAGTTGTTGCAGGGCGCCCATGACATGGACCGCCATTTCCGCGAAGCGCCGCTGGCGGAAAACGCGCCGGTGATGCTGGCGCTGGTGGGCATCTGGCACAGCAACTTTATGGGCTATCCGGCCCAGGCGTTGCTGCCCTACGACCAGTGTCTGCACCGCCTGCCCGCTTACATGCAGCAGGCGGAGATGGAGAGCAACGGCAAGTCGGTGAACTGGGACGGCGAGCTGCTCACCTACCGCAGCTGTCCGCTGATCTGGGGCGAGGTGGGCATCAACGGTCAGCACGCTTTCTATCAGTATCTGCATCAGGGCACTGACATCATTCCCGCCGACTTTATCGGTTCCGTGCACAGCAATATCGATGTGCCCGGTCACCACGACACCCTGATGGCCAACTTTTTCGCCCAGTCCCAGGCCATGATGCAGGGCATCGACGCCGACCAGGTGCGGCGCGAGCTCACCGCCAAGGGGTTGTCGCCGGAGCGTATCGACGCGCTGGTGCCGCACAAGGTGCATCGCGGCAATCGCCCCACCAACACGCTGCTGCTGGAGCGGGTGGACGCCCGCACTCTGGGCGCCCTGATCGCGCTTTACGAGCACAAGATTTTTGTGCAGGGCATCATCTGGCGTGTGCACTCCTTCGACCAGTGGGGGGTGGAGCTGGGTAAGGTGCTGGCCGCCGGCATTCAGCCGGAGCTGGAGCCGGGGCAGGGTGTCAGCGTCCGTCACGACGGTTCCACCCGCAACCTGATGGAATACTACAAAAGCAGGAAGAAGCAGTAAACGAACCACGGTATTGACTTGGTATTGGGATGACAGACAAGAAACTGCTTGAGATAACGGCGCGCATCGTGGCCCGCAGCCGGGACTCCCGCGCCGCCTATCTGGAAAAGATCCAGGGCATGCGCAGCGACGGCCCCACCCGGCGCCGTCTGTCCTGCGGCAACCTGGCCCACGGCTTTGCCGCCTGCAGTGCGGCGGACAAGGAGGCACTGGCCGAAGGCGACGCGCCCAACCTGGCCATCGTCTCCGCCTACAACGAGATGCTGTCGGCCCACGAGCCCTACGCCAGCTATCCGCCGCTGATCCGAGAAGCGGCCCACCGGGCGGGCATGACCGCCCAGTTTGCCGGCGGTGTGCCGGCCATGTGCGACGGTGTCACCCAGGGCCGCGACGGCATGGAGCTGTCCCTGTTCAGCCGCGATGTGATCGCCATGGCCACCGCCGTGGCTCTGTCCCACGACATGTTCGACGGTGCCATGTACCTGGGCGTCTGCGACAAGATTGTTCCCGGTCTGCTGATGGGCGCCCTGTCCTTCGGCCACCTGCCCAGCATCTTCATCCCCGCCGGCCCCATGACGCCGGGCCTACCCAACGCCGAGAAGGTGCGGGTGCGCCAGTTGTTTGCCGAGGGCAAGGTGGGCCGCAGGGAACTGCTGGACGCCGAGAGTCAGTCCTACCACGGCCCGGGCACCTGCACCTTTTACGGCACCGCCAACAGTAACCAGATGCTGATGGAAATCATGGGCTTGCACCTGCCCGGCAGTTCCTTCGTCAACCCCTACACCGGTATGCGCGATGCGCTGACCCGGGCTGCGGTCAGCCAATTGGCGGACATTACCCGCCGCGACGGTGGTTGTTATACGCCCCTGGCGGACATCGTCGATGAGAAATCGGTGGTCAACGGCATGGTGGGCCTGCTGGCCACCGGCGGTTCCACCAACCACGCCCTGCACATTGTTGCCATCGCCCGGGCGGCGGGCATCAAGGTCACCTGGCAGGATCTGTCGGACCTGTCCGAAATCATTCCCCTGTTGTGTCGTATCTACCCCAACGGCCTGGCTGACATCAACCGCTTTCAGGCGGTGGGGGGCATGGGCTATCTGATGCGCGAGCTGCGCGACGCCGGCCTGCTGCACGATGATGTCAAGACCGTCATGGGCGAGGGCGGTCTGGAACCCTACACCCGCGAGCCGTTTCTTGACGGCGAGAACCTGGTCTGGCAAGCGGCGCCGGAAACCAGCCTGGACGACGGCGTCCTGCGCCCGGCCAGCCGGCCATTCAGCCCCGAGGGTGGTCTGCGGTTGATACAGGGCAATCTCGGCCGCAGTGTCATGAAGGTCTCTGCCGTCAAGGAGGAGCACCGGCGGGTCACAGCGCCGGCGCTGGTCTTTGACAACCAGGACGATATGCTGGCAGCCTTCAAGGCCGGCAAGCTGGAGCAGGACTTTATCGCCGTGGTGCGCTTCCAGGGCCCCAAGGCCAACGGCATGCCGGAGCTGCACAAGCTCACACCCAGCCTGGGGGTGCTCCAGGACCGGGGTTTCAAGGTGGCACTGGTCACTGATGGTAGAATGTCCGGTGCCTCTGGTAAGATTCCCGCCGCCATTCATCTGAGCCCCGAGGCGTTGGATGACGGTCCCATCGGCCTGGTGTGCGACGGCGACATGATCGAACTGGACGCCGACGCCGGCAAGCTGGAGCTGCTGGTGGACGCTGCAGAGCTGGCTGCGCGCCAACGCCGGAGACCGGATCTGTCGGCCAACCGGCAGGGTATGGGCCGGGAGTTGTTCTCCCCCCTGCGCGCCGCCGTTGGGCCAGCCGAAGAAGGCGCCACCGTGTTTGGTTGGGAATAAAAGAACGAGGATTACCTGTACTATGCTCGACCCATTTGATTTTATTATTTTTGGTGGTGCCGGCGATCTGGCTCTGCGCAAGCTGATTCCCGGCATGTATCGCGCCTACTGCAAGGACGAGCTGCCGGCGGGTACTCGTATCATTCCCACCTGCCGCAAACCGGAGCAGGTGTCCGGCTACCACGCCATGATCAAGGAAGCCGCCCGCAAGCATCTGCGCGAGGGCGAGTACGACGAAAAGTGCTGGGATGAGTTTGCCCGCTGCGTGCACCCGTCGCTGCTGGATGTGGCCGAGCGGGACGACCGCTGGCAGGATTTCACCTCACTGGTACAGGCAGGCAATGAACAGCGGGTTTTCTATCTGGCGTTGCCGCCGGCGGTGTTCGATGTGGTGGGCGGCAATCTTGCCGCCGCCAATTTGATCAGCCCCACATCCCGGGTAGTGGTGGAAAAGCCCCTGGGTTACGACGCCGCTTCCGCCGAGGCCATCAATAGCGAAATCGCCAAGTATTTCGACGAGCAGTGCATCTTCCGCATCGATCACTACCTGGGCAAGGAAACGGTGCAGAACCTGCTGGCGCTGCGCTTTACCAACTGCATGTTCGAATATCTGTGGGATGCCCGCACCATCGACAATGTGCAGATCAGTATTTCCGAAACCGTGGGGCTGGAAGGCCGCGCGGGCTTTTACGACAACGCCGGCGCCCTGCGCGATATGGTGCAGAACCATTTGTTGCAGCTGCTGTGTCTGGTGGCCATGGAGTCACCGGCAAAACTGACGGCCAACAGTATTCGCGCGGAAAAAATCAAGGTACTGGAATCCCTGCGCCCGATTGTTGGTAACGATGTGCAGGTCAACACCGTGCGTGGTCAGTACGTGGCCGGCGAAATGGACGGCAAGGCTGTGCCCGGCTATCTGGAAGAACTGGGCAGGGACAGTAACACTGAAACCTTTGTTGCCATCCGCGCCTTTATCGACAACTGGCGCTGGGCCAAGGTGCCGTTTTATCTGCGCACCGGCAAGCGCCTGCGCCAGCGCTGTGCGGAGATTGTTATCCAGTACAAGGATGTGTCGCACCGGGTCTATCCCGATGCCGCTGGCTACTGCGCGCCCAACCGTCTGGTGATTCGCCTGCAGCCGGAAGAACGCATCCAGATCATGCTCACCTCCAAAAATCTGGAAAAGCTGGAAACCGAATTGCGCCCGGCGGTGTTGAACCTGAACTTTGCCGATACCTATAAGGATTTTTACAGCGATCCCTACAAGCGCCTGATGCTGGACGCGGCCGCCAACGACCCCAGTCTGTTCATCCACCGCAACGAGGTCAACGCCGCCTGGGCCTGGATCGACCCCATCATCGAGGCCTGGCAGCGCCCGGAAAACAAACCCAAGCCCTATGCGGCCGGCTCCTGGGGGCCGGACGAAGCCGGCGACCTGTTGCACCGGGACGAGCGTTGCTGGTTTCATATCGACGAGCTGGGTCAAGAGGGGGCCTGCCTGTGATTACCGAAAAACTGTTTGAAACCCGGGAAGCACTGCTCGACGCCCTGAGCCTGCACTGCCTGAGCGCCCTGAGTGACGCTCTGGGCGCGCGCGGACAGGCCAGTTTCATGGTCTCCGGTGGCAGCTCCCCGGCGCCACTGTACCGCAAACTCAGCGAAGCCGACCTCGACTGGGCCTCGATTCATGTGGCGCTGGTGGATGAGCGCTGGGTGGACCGCGACCACGACAAGAGCAACGAAACATTTATTGTCAACAATCTGTTGCAGAATCGCGCCGCCGCCGCGCGGTTGACCGGCATGAAAAATGCCGCTGTCACAGCGCGGGACGGGTTGGCCGACTGCGAGGCCGCCTATCGCGCCTTGCCCAGCCCCTTTGATCTGACTCTGCTGGGCATGGGGCCCGACGGCCACACCGCGTCGTTGTTTCCGCACGCCGAGGGTCTGTCTGCGGCGCTGGACGCGCAGAGCGATCGGCTCTGTGCCGCCATTACCGCACAGCAAAGTGAAGTGACCGGCGCCATGACCGAGCGCATGACCCTGAGCCTGGCGGGGCTGTTGAATTCCCGTCAGTTGCTGCTGTTGATCACCGGCGAAGACAAGCTGGCGGCGCTGCGCGACGCCCAGGCCGGCGACGATGTGGCGGCCATACCGGTACGCGCCGTGTTGCAACAGACCCGGGTGCCGCTGACGATTTACTGGGCGCCCTGATCCGCGCCAACAACGACATTCAATCGAGAAAAAGTTTTTAGGAACCGATATGGCACTAACTGTCGATCAAGTGATGAAGGTGGCACCGGTGGTGCCGGTGATGGTGGTGGAGCAACTGGAAGATGCGGTACCACTGGCCCGGGCCCTGTATAATGGCGGCCTGAAGGTACTGGAAATTACCCTGCGCACGCCGGTGGCGCTGGACGCCATTCGCGCCATGGTCGACGCTCTGCCCGAAGACGCCGTGATCGGTGCCGGCACCATTATCACGCCCGATGATCTGCACCGGGCGGTGGCTGCCGGGTCCACTTTTCTGGTCAGTCCGGGCACCACTGCGCGGCTGATCGATGCGGCCCTTGAATCCGGTGTCGCCATGCTGCCGGGTGTGGCAACACCCACGGAAGCCATGCAACTGCTGGATCGCGGCATCGCGCACCAGAAATTTTTCCCGGCGGAAGCCGCCGGCGGCGTGGCCATGCTCAAGTCCATCGGCGGGCCACTGCCGCAGATTACCTTCTGCCCCACCGGCGGGATCAATCTGGCCAAGGCACCGGAGTATCTGGCACTGCCCAATGTGGCCTGTGTCGGGGGCACCTGGATGGCACCCAGGGAACTGGTCAGGGCCGGCCGCTGGGAAGAAATAGAAAAACTGGCCCGGGAAGCGGCCAGCCTTTCACGGTAGTACGGCAATGATGAAGCCATCACAATATTCGGCAATACACGGCCTTCGGGCCTTTAAATTTTAACAGGAGAAAACAGCATGACCATTAAAGTAGCTATCAACGGGTACGGTCGTATCGGTCGCAACGTATTGCGTGCAATCTACGAGTGCGGATACCGCGATCGCATTCAGGTGGTGGGTATCAACGATCTGGGCGATGCCAATCTCAACGCGCACCTGACCAAGTACGACTCGGTCCACGGCCGCTTCCCCGGCGAAGTGTCTGTCGATGGCAATACCATGCTGGTCAACGGCGATGCCATTCGCATCACGTCCGAGCGCGATCCCGCGCAACTGCCCTGGAAAGAGCTGGGTGTGGACGTTGTCTACGAGTGTACCGGTATCTTCACCAGTGGCGACAAGGCCAAGGCGCACCTGGATGCCGGCGCCAAGAAGGTGATTATCTCCGCGCCGGGCACCGAAGTGGACGCCACTGTGGTTTACGGTGTCAACCACAACACCCTGAAAGCCAGCGACAAAATTATCTCTAACGCTTCCTGTACCACCAACTGTCTGGCGCCGGTAGCCAAGGTGTTGAACGACAAGTTCGGCATTGAAATGGGCTCCATGACCACCATTCACGCCTACACCAACGACCAGAATCTCAGCGATGTTTTCCATAAGGACATCTATCGCGCCCGTTCCGCCACCCAGTCCATGATCCCCACCTCTACCGGTGCGGCCCGGGCCGTAGGCCTGGTATTGCCGGAGCTGAAAGGTAAGCTGGATGGTATGGCGGTACGTGTACCCACCATCAACGTTTCTCTGGTTGACCTGAACGTGCTGGTCAGCCGCGACACCACCGCCGAGGAAGTCAACGCCGCCATGAAAGAGGCCGCCGAGAAAGACATGCCGGGCGTGTTGGTGTACAACGATGAACCGCTGGTGTCCATCGACTTCAACCACGATCCGGCCTCCTCCAACTTCGATTCCCGTCAGACCAAGGTGGTGGGTCGCTGGGTGAAAGTCATGTCCTGGTATGACAATGAGTGGGGTTTCTCCAACCGTATGCTGGACAGCACTCTGGCACTGATGAAGGCCGAGTAAACAATCATGTTGAGACGCACTAAAATTGTCAGCACTCTGGGCCCGGCTTCGGAATCTCCGGAGGTTTTGGAAAAACTGATTCTCGCCGGCGTCAATGTCGTGCGGCTGAATTTTTCCCACGGTTCTCCCGACGATCACCGCCGCCGCGCCGAACTGGTGCGGGAAATCGCCGCCCGCCACCAGCGTTACGTGGCGGTACTCGGCGATCTCCAGGGGCCGAAGATCCGCATCTCCCGGTTCGCCGAGGGTCCGATACACCTGAATATCGGTGACCATTTCATCCTTGATGCTGCACTGGATCGGGACGCCGGCACCCGCGAGCGGGTGGGCATCGACTACAAGGAACTGCCCCAGGATTGTCGCGCTGGCGACATGCTGTTGCTGGACGATGGCCGGGTGGTGCTGGAAGTCGAGCGCATTGAAGGTTCCTGTCTGCATTGCGTCACCCGGGTGGCGGGCCCCCTGTCCAACAACAAGGGCATCAACCGCAAGGGCGGCGGTCTTTCCGCACCGGCGCTGACCGACAAGGATCGGGCGGATATCAAAACCGCCGCCGATATCGACGTGGACTATCTGGCGGTGTCATTCCCCCGCAGCGCCGAAGACATGAATCTGGCGCGCAGCCTGTTGCAGGAGGCCGGCGGTCGCGCCGGACTGGTGTCGAAAATCGAGCGCGCCGAAGCGGTGGCCAGTGATCAGGTACTGGATGAAATCATTCTGGCCAGTGACGCGGTCATGGTGGCCCGGGGTGACCTGGGTGTGGAAATCGGTGACGAGTCCCTGATTGGTGTGCAAAAGCGCATCATCGAACGCTCCCGGGCACTCAACAAAACGGTGATTACCGCCACCCAGATGATGGAGTCCATGATCAACAGTCCGCTGCCCACCCGGGCGGAGGTGTTTGATGTGGCCAACGCCGTACTGGATGGCACCGATGCGGTGATGCTGTCCGCCGAAACCGCTGCGGGCAGCTTCCCGGTCGAAACCGTGGAAGCCATGGTGCGTATTATTGTCGGCGCGGAAAAGCACCCGGAGGCCAGTCAGAGCACCTACCGGATGCACGAGAAGTTCGCCACCATCGATGAGGCCATCGCTTTGGCGGTGATGTTCACCGCCAATCATCTGGACGGGGTCAAGGCGATCATTTCGTTGACCGAGTCCGGCACCACGCCGCGCCTGATGTCCAGAGTTGGTTCCGAACTGCCCATCTTCGCCTTTTCCCGGCATATTGCCACGCAGCGCCGGGTGGCACTGTACCGCGGAGTGCAGCCAGTGCCTTTCGACGCCGCCAGTCATCCTGGCATCGAGGACTACATACGGGCCACAGACATACTGAAAGGGCAGGGTATTCTCAAGGACGGGGATCTGGTGATCATCTCCAACGGCGACGCCAATCAGTTGGGCGGTACCAACACCATGAAAATCCTGCGGGTGGGTGATAAGCTGCTGTAAAGATGTCCGTTGCGGAGGGTCCGGTGCACGTGGGTTGGTTGAGCAGGGTTGTACAGTTGTTTGTCCTGGCACTGTTGTCGGCCCCCGGTTGGGCGCTGGAAATCAATGGCCCCTGGAAACAGGGCGCCATATTGCGCGGCAGTGTCGAGCCGGGTACGCAGGTGGAGTTCCTTGAGCGCCAAGTGCGGGTCTCCGCCACCGGTGATTTTGTTATTGGGCTGGGTCGGGATTTTGGCACGGAAGCGGTTCTGATAACCCGGAACGCCGAGGGCAAGGCGCAGGAACATCGCTTTGCGGTGCAGCAGCGACAGTACGATATCCAGCGGGTGGATGGAGTCCCCCAGCAAACCGTAACCCCGGATTCGGCACAGGTCGCCCGCTCGCGGGAGGAGGCGGCCCTGGTCTGGAATGCCCGCCAGCGGGATGAATCCCGCACCGATTTTCTTGTCGGGTTCGAGTGGCCTCTGGTTGGACGTGTCACCAGTGTCTATGGCAGCCAGCGTATTTTCAACGGTGAACCCAGAGCGCCCCACTACGGCGTCGATATCGCCGCTCCCACAGGCACTCCGATCAGGGCGCCGGCGTCCGGCGTGGTCACGCTGGTGCATCCGGACATGTTCTTCTCGGGAGGCACCCTGATCGTCGATCACGGCCACGGCCTGTCGTCCACTTTTATTCACTTGCACAAGATACTGGTGGAAGAGGGCGAGCGCGTGGAGCAGGGCGATATCATAGCCCAGGTGGGCGCTACCGGACGGGCGACAGGGCCACATCTGTGCTGGCGTATGAACTGGTTCGACCAGCGCGTGGACCCCACCCTGCTGGTGGGCCCCATGCCCGCGCAGAATTAGAGACACAGCCGCCTTTCACAGTGTACTATATGGCCCTTTTGTGACGGGGTCCAAGCCCCCAAATTCCCGGAAATCGAGCCGAGCCATGATCGACAAGAAATTGCTCAGTATTCTGGTCTGCCCGGTCAGCAAGGCGGCGCTGGAATACGACCAGGACAAGCAGGAACTGGTCTGCCAGGCCAGCGGCCTGGCCTA
>JBJHDF010000037.1:0-29373 GCA_050486405.1 Marinimicrobium sp.
GGGGCTTTTAAGGTAGGGGTTCAGCCGCCGCTGTCCAGTCGGTAGAGGGTCGCGCCCCTGGGGGGCGCGTCGGGGATTCAGTGGCCAAGGCCACCGCTGCCGTGACTGGAGGGACGGGTCAGTCTTTCCAGCCGGCGACGCTCCTCCCGCTCGATGTAGGTGTCCAACCCCTCCCGATAGCCCAGAGCATAGGGGGAGTCGGCCGAGCAGTGGCGGTAGGCCTGCCCGCCCTGGGAACCGCGGTGGCGACCGGCCTCAAAGGTGCAGTAGGATTCCACACCAGCGAGAAAGCCGGCCAGATACTGCTTTTCATCGGGCTCGACACCCACCGGCTCACACTGTCTGTTGTAACGCTCCAGCAGGCGAATATCCTCCCCCCGCTCACCGTCCGCCAGGCCGCGCTCATACCAATCGGTGGCGGCGCAGTCCGCCACCCGGTGGCCGCCGCCGCACGCTGCCAACCCCACCGCTGTTATCAGGCCAATAATCACTCTGCAAAACATAGCCGACTCACTGTTCATCCAGGATAGATTCAGGATGACCATATAAAAATCCCTGAAAAAAGTCTATCCCTATCTCCCGGCACAGAACGGCCGTCTCCTCGGTTTCTATGCCCTCCGCCAGGGTACGCACCCCCAGGCCGCTGATCATGGTGTTCAGAGTTTGCAACATCTGATAGCGGGGCGACCCCCGGGACTCGATATTGCGCACCAGGGCAATGTCGAACTTGAGATAATCCGGCGGCACCTCGATCAACTCCTGCAGCCGCGCCTGACCGGCGCCAAAGTCATCATAAGCGAGGGCGATATTCATACCCGTCAAGGCCCGGCGCACCTCGGCCATGGCCTCCAGGTCGGTAATCGCGCCCTCGTGAACCTCAAACACCAGATTCAGATCCGGGTACTGCTGGCGCAGCCCCCGCAGTTCGCCGAGCAACACATCAAAGTCCCGACACTCTTCCGGGTGGGTATTAAAGAACAGCGGCTGCCGCATGGCAACGGCCGCGGCGTCCTCGAAACAACGACGGCGCAGCAGTTGGCTCAGGGCCACTTCGGCGCCCAGGGTCTCCGCCAGATTGAACAACACCGCCGGACTGGGACCCAGCACCGGATGGCAACCCCGACCGAGCAACTCATACCCGTAGGGCTCCCCCTGGGCGGTGGTGATGATCTGGCGGAAACCGCGCACCTGCCCCTCTCTCAGCAGTTCGAAAAACTCCCGAGTGTGCAGCGGAAACTGGTGGGGCAAATGCTTGATGCCCACCTGGGTGGCCTTGCGCCCGGCCTGGGTGGTCTTGCCGCGGGACTCCAGCATCAGGCGGAACTCGTGGTCGGCGAAATGCAGCACGTCGCCCGGCTCGACCACCGTGGGCTCGCGGATGGGCTGGCGGTTGACAAAGGTGCCGTTGGTGCTGCCCAGATCGGTGAGCAGCAGTCGATTGTCCAGCAGTTCAAAGCGGGCGTGCTGGCGGGAAATGCGTTCAACGTTGATCTGCAGGTCGCAGTCGCCGTGGCGGCCCAGCACGGTGGGCAGGGATTTCAACTCGAACCGCCGGGGCACCCGGGCGTCGTCCAGATACCCCTCAAGATAGTAGCGGTCGGTCATTGCATTATGCTCCCGATGGCCCCTGAACCAGCATAATCGGGACGGGCGGAATAGTCCAGGCAGACGGCGGGCTGCTGCTCGACAGCCCGCCAAGTCCGCCCTGCCCCTTACCACCAGGTGGCGTAGAGGGCAATCAGAATCAGAATCACACCCAGGGAAGCCAGGTTGTAGCCGGTGGTGGTGGAGAACTGGATACCCTGCAGATCGATGGCCTTTTCCTGCTCCTTGACGCCACTGAGCATGGTGATCAGCAACGCAATAAGAATACAGGCAATGAACACCAGCCCGACCCGGTCGATAAACGGCAGTCCCGGGGCGTAATACCACAGAATGCCCGACAGTACCGCCGAGGCAATGGCAGCCACCAGGGCGGACAGCGCCGTTGCCTTTTTCCAGAAAAAGCCCATCAGGAAGATGGCGACGATACCTGGCGTAAAGAAGCCGGTGAACTCCTGGATGTACTGGAAGGCCTGATCCAGCTCACCGAGCAGTGGTCGGGCCACCAACACCGCCACCAGCATGGCCGTGGCCGCCGCGCAGCGGCCCACCAGCACACTTTTCTTCTCGCTGGCATTGGGGTTGATCAGCTTCTTGTAGATGTCCACGGTGAAGATGGTGGAGATACTGTTACTCATGGAGCCCAGCGACGATGCAATGGCGGCCACCAGGGCGGCAAAGGTGATGCCCAGCAGGCCCTGGGGCACCATCTGCATCATGGTGGGATAGGCCTGATCCGGCCGCTGCAGTTCCGGCGCCAGCATATAGGCGGCGATACCCGGCAGCACCACAATCACCGGCATCAGGAGTTTCAGGTAGGCGGCAAAGGCAATACCCTTTTGCGCTTCGCGCAGATCCTTCGCCGCCAGCGCCCGCTGGGTGATGTACTGGTTGAAACCCCAATAGGACAGATTCATGATCCACATACCGCCAATCAGCACCGAGATACCCGGCAAACTGATGTAGTGCTCGTGGGAGGGGTCGAGGATCATATTGAACTTCTCGGGCACCTCGGCCAGCATGATGGTGAAGCCCTGCCAGGCACCACCGCCGTCGCCGAAGCTGTCGGAAATGTGGTTCAGCGCCAGGAAGCTCACCAGCAGGCCGCCCATTATCAACAACACCACCTGAATGATGTCGGTCAGGGCAATGGCCTTGAGGCCGCCGTAGATGGAGTAGCCGATGGAGAATACCGCCAGGAATATCAGGCCGTAGACCATTTCCAGGCCGGTGATAGTGTGAATTGCCAGAGCGCCCAGCCAGAGCACCGCAGCCAGGTTGACAAAGGTGTAGACACCCAGCCAGAAAATGGCCATAACGATCCGCACCCGGTAGTCGAACCGCTGCTCCAGGAACTGGGGCATGGTATAGATGCGCTTTTCCAGGAAGATCGGCAGGAAAAACTTGCCGACGATGAGCAGGGTCAGCGCCGCCATCCACTCGTAGGAGGCGATGGCCAGGCCGATGGCAAAGCCGGAGCCGGACATGCCGATAATCTGCTCGGCGGAAATATTGGCGGCGATCAGTGATGCGCCTATTGCCCACCAGGGCAGGTTGCGACCGGCGAGAAAGTAATCCTGGGTGTCCTTGGTGTGCCCGGTCCTTTCCCGGGAAACCCACCAGGCGATGCCCACCAGGAGCACACAGTAGACCACAAAGGTAGCAATATCCAGCGGTGAGAGCGTCATGAATGTTTCCTCGGACTTATGCCATTTGTTATGTTATCAGTTTGCCATCAGGCGGCCGTATTATGCACCGAAATTCCGCCGACGGCGAGCAGCACCGCCCCTTTCGGCAGTGCCAATGCAAGATTTTGCGCGCACCAGGCTCCCAGAAAGCCACCGGGAAAAGTGAGGAAACGCGCCCGATTCCCTTTGGGCGCTTACTTTGATCGGGAAGTTTACTCGACGTCGCCCAGTTGTTCCTTGACGTCGTCGGCGCTGTTGGCGTGGCGGATGTCTTCTCCCTTGACCAGATAGACCACGTACTGGGCCAGATTGCGGGCGTGATCGCCGATGCGCTCCAGGGCGCGCAGGGACCAGAGAATATTCAGCGCCCGGGAAATACTGCGCGGATCTTCCATCATGAAAGTGATCATTTCGCG
Source organism: Marinimicrobium sp. (assembly GCA_050486405.1). GTDB lineage: Bacteria > Pseudomonadota > Gammaproteobacteria > Pseudomonadales > Cellvibrionaceae > JBJHDF01. The sequence goes on from JBJHDF010000037.1 coordinate 3,707, forward strand.
CAGGGCGGTGGCGTACTCCATGTCCACGGTCTTGTCGGTCTGCACCACCTTGAGTGCCTGTTCCATATCCAGCCGGGCGAAGGCGTCCAGGGCGTCGGCCAGCATCCGGGAGACGTAGTCGCCGATATGGCGCACTTCCACATAACCGCGCGGCGCCATGCCGTCGCGGGTCAGGGCCATGGCCTGCCGGGCGATCTTGCTGGCCTCGTCCCCTACCCGCTCCAGGTCGGTGATGGCTTTGGTGATGGCAATCACCAGACGCAGGTCGCTGGCGGCGGGCTGACGGCGGGCGAGAATCAGCAGGCACTCCTCGTCGATGGACATTTCCATGCTGTCCACCTTGCGGTCGTTGCGCACCACCTTTTCCGCGCGCTCCGCGTCCGCTTCGATCAACGCCTTGATGGCGTCGTTGACCATGCGCTGGGTAAGGCCGCCCATCTCCATCAGATGGGTGCGCACATCGGACAGGTCCTTGTTGAACTGGCGGGATATGTGATCTTGATAGTCGTCTTTTGCCATGGTGTGCCTCTTAGCCGTAGCGGCCGGTGATATAGTCTTCGGTTTGCTTCTTGCCGGGATTGGTGAACATGGTATCCGTATCGTTGTACTCCACCAGGTTGCCCATATACAGGAAGGCGGTATAGTCGGACACCCGCGCCGCCTGTTGCATGTTGTGGGTCACGATGACAATGGTGTACTGCTCCTTGAGTTCGGTAATCAGCTCTTCGACCTTGGCGGTGGAAATCGGGTCCAGGGCCGAGGCCGGTTCGTCCAGCAGAATCACTTCCGGCTCGATGGCGATGGCGCGGGCGATCACCAGACGCTGCTGCTGGCCACCGGACAGGCTGAAAGCGTTTTCCTGCAAACGGTCCTTCACCTCGTCCCAGAGGGCGGCGCGGCGCAGGGATTGCTCCACCACTTCGTCCAGTACCCGGCGGGATTTGACGCCCTGCAGGCGCAAACCGAAGGCCACGTTTTCGTAGATGCTTTTGGGAAAGGGGTTGGGCTTCTGGAACACCATGCCCACCCGGCGGCGCAGTTCCGCCACGTCCACCTTGCGGTCGTAGATATCTGCACCGTCCAGCAGTATCTTGCCCTCGATGCGGCAGACATCGATCAGATCGTTCATGCGATTGATGCAGCGCAGCAGTGTGGACTTACCGCAGCCGCTGGGGCCGATAAAGGCGGTGACGCGCTTTTGCGGAATTTCCAGACTGATGCCCTTGAGGGCCTGATCGTCGCCGTAATAGAGTTTCAGGTCCTGGATGCTGACGCATGTCTGCTCATCGTCGAGACTGAGCTGATCCCGGCCGCCGCGCAACTGGCTGGAGTCCACCGCGTGGGTTCGGGGGCTGCTGACTTGATCGTTCATGGCGTTACCTGTCTTAGTTTTAAACTGGCATTTGAATAATTTGTAAATACAGAAGTCATTTCATAAACGTAGCGAGCGTGCGGCTGGTGGTGGCCGCCGGAGCGCAGGAACCGCACGCCTGCATGAACGCAGGCGATAGGGCGACGCAGGAGCCAAAGCCGCAGTGTATATGCCAATACATGAGGATTCCGAGCACCGCCGGACGCCACCAGACGTGCGCGCAGTAGTTTATGGGATGGCTTCTAATCGCTCTCACTGCGATATCGCTCCCGCAGCCGGTTTCGGATCACCATGGCCGTCAGGTTGAGTATGATAATCAACATCACCAGTACCATGGCGGTAGCGTATACCAATGGCCGGCCGGCCTCGACGTTGGGGCTCTGGAAGCCGACATCAAAAATATGGAAGCCCAGGTGCATAAAGGCGCGATCCAGATGCAGAAAAGGCGGATTGCCGTCCAGCGGCAGACTGGGCGCCATTTTCACCACACCCACCAGCATCAGCGGCGCCACTTCTCCCGCCGCCCGGGCCACGGCGAGAATCAACCCGGTCATCATGGCTGGCGCCGCCAGGGGCACCACGGTGCGCCACAGGGTCTCCGCTTTGGTGGCGCCCAGTGCCAGGCTGCCATCGCGGATGGTGCGCGGGATGCGCGACAAGCCTTCCTCGGTGGAGACGATCACCACCGGCAGCGTCAACAGCGCCAGGGTGAGCGACGCCCAGATCAGGGCCGGACTGCCGAAAGTGGGCGACGGCAATGCCTCCCGGTAAAACATCTGATCGATATTGCCACCGAGGAAATAGACAAAGAAGCCCAGGCCAAACACCCCGAAGACAATGGACGGCACCCCCGCGAGGTTGTTTACGGAAATGCGGATCACCCGTGTCAGCGGCCCCTGTTTGGCGTACTCGCGCAGGTAGATGGCCGCCAGCACACCGAAGGGCGTCACCACGATGGACATCAGGATCACCATCAGTACGGTGCCGTAAATGGCCGGCAGAATCCCACCCTCGGTATTGGCTTCCCGGGGGAAGCCACTGACAAAGTCCCAGAAGCTTTTGCCGTAGTGCCCAATCTTGTTCAGCGTACTCATATTGTTGGGCCACCAGGCGTGAACGATGCTGTCCAGTCCAATAACCCGCTCCTGACCATCGGTGGTTTGCACGCCGATGGCGTAGCGTGAGACCTCGCGCCGCAGTTCGTTGCGGCGCGCTTCCAGTTCGTTGTACTCGGCTTGCAGTTCTTCGCGCTGCACTTCGGCTTCGGCGCGCAGTTGTACTCGCTCCTCCTCGGAGAGGCGCTCGTTCATATCCACTCCGCGCAGACGCAGGCGAATCTGCTCCATGCGGAAGTTGACGTCACCGATTTCCGAGCGTTCGATCCGGTGTATCTGCGCAACCAGTGTACGGGTTTCCCGGATCTTGCTGCGAAAGGCTTCGCGCGCTTCGTCACCGGTGGCCATCACCTGGCCATCGATACGGTAGTCGCGCAGATAGCCAATAAAATCGCCCCACTGCAACCGCTCGATAACCATTGCATCTTCCGGATGACGCAGGTCGCTCATATTGTCTTCCAGATACCAGACAAAGTCCTGGCCGGTAATATCGCGGTTACCGCGCTTGATCAGATGACGAACCACCACTTCCTGGTCCTCCGGCACCACAAAACCGGCCTCGCGCATGGCGGCGGCGGTCATGGTTTCCGAGCGGCTGATTTCACCCATCACCCGCTGCGGCTCGGCATCGACCCTGGCGCGATGCTCAAACTCCACCACCGGCTTGGGCCAGAAGTGGCTGAGCCCCTGATAGGCAATCAGCCCCACCAGCCCCAGCACCATGACCATGCTCACCGCCACAGCGCCACCGCTGAGCCAGATCCAGGGAGAGCCCTTGCTAAACCAGTCTTTCATATCGTTTCCCCAATAATTCTTTCTGTGTATTCAGCCAAGGGCTTACAAGGAACTGTAGCGTTTGCGCAGCCGGTGCCGCACAATTTCGGCCAGGGTGTTGAGGACAAAAGTGAGTATGAACAGCACCAGCGCTGCCAGGAACAGAATCCGGTAGTGGGTGCCGCCCACCGCCGCTTCCGGCATTTCCACCGCAATGTTGGCGGACAGGGTGCGCATGCCTTCAAAGATATTGAAATTGATCACCGGGCTGTTACCGGTGGCCATCAGCACGATCATGGTCTCGCCCACGGCCCGGCCAAAGCCGATCATCACCGCCGAGAAGATACCGGGGCTGGCAGTGAGCAATACCACCCGGGTCACCGTCTGCCAGGGAGTGGCGCCCAGCGCCAGCGATCCCTGGGTCAGGTGCTTGGGCACGTTGAACACTGCATCCTCGGAAACGGAATAGATGGTGGGGATGACGGCAAACCCCATGGCGATACCCACCACCATGGCGTTGCGCTGATCGTAGGTGATGCCCACATCGGTAAGCCACTGGCGCATGTCGCCGGAGAAAAACATTACTTCCAGCCAGGGGCTGGCGCTTACGCACACCCAGCCCACCGCTATAACCACCGGAATCAGCAGTCCCGCTTCCCAGCCTGCGGGTACCCGGCCAGTCAGCCCTTTGGGCAGCAACTTCATCCAGACATAGCCGGCGACAATCATCATCACCGGCATCAGCAACAGTATGGAAAAGGCGGCCGGCAGATTGCGCTCCAGAAACGGCGCCAGCCAGAGGCCGGCGAGAAAGCCGAGAATCACCGTTGGCAGCGCTTCCATGATCTCGATGGAGGGCTTGACCAGTTGACGCATTTTTGGCGACATGAAATAGGCGCTATAGATGGCACCGAGAATGGCCAGCGGCATGGCAAACAGCATGGCGTAGAAGGCGGCCTTGATGGTGCCCAGGGTCAGCGGCACCAGGGAAAACTTGGGTTCGAACTCGTCGGTGGCCGAAGACGACTGCCAGACAAATTCCGGCTGTGAACGCCCCTCGTACCAGACCCTGCCCCAGAGTGCCCGCACCGACACTTCCGGGTGCGGGTTGCGCACATCGATATAGTGCAACTGTTCGTTGCTGTCGACGGCGAACAGGGCATTGGCCCGGGGCCCGATATACACCGAGTTCAGTGCTTCCTGTACCGGACGAATGCTGTACAGGGTACGACTCGAGGTTGAGTAATGCAGCTTGATTTCACCGCTGTCGTCGTAGGTGAGGAAGCCCTTGCGAATGTATTCCGGCGTAATGCCCGCCACCGCTGCGTTGTGGGATTCGAAATCGCGCACCCGTCTGATGCGGTTGACGTTGTTTTCGTCGCGCACCAGCATCACCTGGCTGACACTGCCGTCCGAGCCGCCGATGATCACCGACACGGTACCGAGCAGGTATTCCAGTGCCGTCACCTCGCCGTCCTCACCACGCACCACCCGCTTGCTGTCCACCAGCCGGGCGTCGGCCGGCCGGCTGACATCGTAAAAGTGCAGATTGCCATCGGCGTCACCCACCAGCATATTGCGCATGGTGATATCCAGCAGCAGCCGGGTAACACGGGCACCGCCGGGAAGGGGTGGCAGGTCATAGGCGCTGCGCCGGATGGTCACTTCGCCGGTGAGAAAGGACGTGGTTTCCGCAAAATTCACCAACCGCAGGCGGCCGTCTTCCAGAGCGGCTGCCACGGTGGTACCGCCGCCGCCACGCTGCACGGCAATGGCGGCAATGGCCGCGCCCTGCTCATCCACGTCCAGCAACCGCTCGTCACCGTCGCCCAGCGGATACACCAGTGCCGGGTTGTACAGGCGCCCTTCCCGACTGAACGTCTCGTTGAATTCGTGCCGCACCAGCAGCGCCTGGCCGTTGTCCAGACCGATAACCACCAGGCGGTTGCGGGGCTCGGCAGTACCGAAGGCCGTAACCTGGGCATCCGCCGGCAGCGGCAGCGCCTCCTCGGTGACGACATTGCCGCTCTCCACCTGAAAGAACACGCCGCGACGGTCACCGGTGTAGCGCAAGCCCACCTGGCGATGGCGGTCCATGGCGGTGTAGAGGGTTTCTGTGGCTGTGCCGCCCGGGGCCGGGTAGCTGTACTCGGCGCTCATGGCCGCGGGCCGCAACATGGGCACGACTTCACTGAACAGGTAAACAAAGATCAGGGCCAGGGCAATGATCACCCCCACCCCGAAAGTACCCACACTGTAGCGGGCGAAGTGATCCTTGACGGCGCGCCAGCGGCGCAGGCGCTTGCGATGCTCATCATTGGGCAAAGCCCTGGCTGTCGTTTCCTGGGCTTTACCCACGGATGAAACGGGGGGCGATGAAGGGTTCATGAGTCTCCTCGATGCAACTGGGCTGCTGCGCTCCGGCGCGCGGCGAATGCTGGGGCCATAGTAGGCGGTATATATGACAGAACTATTACAAAGCAGCGAAGATCCGCCACCCACAAAAAAGGGCCCCTTAGGGCCCTTTTCACTACCTATCTTATCGAGTTGCTGTGTTCTGTTACTCGATACCCAGACGCTGACGCTCGGTGGCGGCAACACTGGCCGGCAGCGGGATAAACCCGTCGCGTACCACAACTTCCTGACCTTCTGCGGACAGCACCATTTTCAGGAATTCACGGGTGTGCGGGGGCAGACCGTCTTCCGGGTGCTTGTTCACGTACAGGTAGAGGAAACGGGCCAGCGGGTAATCACCAGTGGCGGCATTTTCCGCAGTGGGGGCAAACAGGCGGCCTTCTTCCTTGCCCAGCTTGATGGCGCGTACACCGGCAGTCTCGTAGCCGATACCGGAGTAGCCGATACCATTCAGGGACTCGGTGATGCCCTGAACCACGGAAGCGGAACCCGGCTGCTCGTTCATGTTGTCCTTGAAATCACCGTCGCACAGGGCGTGCTGGCGGAAATAACCGTAGGTGCCGGATACGGCGTTGCGGCTGTAGAGGGTGATGTCTCGGTTGGCCCAGGCACCGGTCATGCCCACCTGACCCCAGCGGGTAATGTCCTGAGCGCCACCGCAACGACGGGTGCTGGAGAAGATGGCGTCCACCTGCGCTATGGTCAGACCCTCGATGGGGTTGTCGCGGTTGACGAACACGGCGATGGTGTCGATGGCCACACGCACCAGTGTCGGCGGGTAGCCGTGAGCGGCTTCAAACTGGGCCACTTCGCTGTCGCGCATGGTGCGGCTCATGGGGCCGAAGTTGGAGGTACCCTCGGCCAGCGCCGGCGGAGCGGTAGATGTACCCGCGCCCTGGATCTGGACATTGATATTGGGGTAGAAACCGTTAAAGTCTTCGGCCCAGAGAGTCATCAGGTTGTTCAGGGTGTCGGAACCGATGCTGGTCAGGTTGCCGGACACGCCAGATACGGCGCTGTACTTGGGCAGGTTGGGGTCTACCTGGGCGTTGGCCGCCAGGCCAAAAGCCAGGGTTCCGGCCAGAGTCAGGCCTTTCAGGGTTTTTAATACGTTCATTGAGGCGCTCCGTTATCGTTGACGGTATCTGAAGATGGGCTCTTCCCATCTCTGGCGCTCACTCTAACGGGGCAATATGACAGTTGTGTGAAGATCAGTTGGTGTAGACGGGCCCCATGCCCGAATCCCAGATAATGACGGTAGTGGCCATCATTACCACCAGCAGAACCAGGCCGACGGTGACCACCGAGCTAGCGTAGATGAAGCCCTGCTCCTTGGGAATGTTCATCAGGATCGGGATGCCTTCATAGAGCAGGTAGATGGAGTAGCAGCCAGCCAGGGTGAGCACTGCCACCACCACCCAAAGTTGAGGGTAGGCGAGTATGGCACCGGCCAGCATCATGGGCGTGGCGATATACACCGCCAGCGCCGTGCCTTCGTAGTGGCGCTGCTCGGCGCTGTCCCTGACACCGAAGGTGCGGGACATCCAGTTGATGAATTCGCCGAGCACGTAGACCGCCACCAATTGTGCGAAATAGGTGCCGATACACAGAGTCAGCGCGCTCTGGGAGGTCAGCCTGACCAGTTCGCCACTGCCCACGCGCCAGCCCACCTGGGTGACACCGTAGTAGGCAGCCAACACCGGAATCAGCGCCAACAGGGGCACGTGGGTCAGGTAGACCCGCAGGAAGCTCTGCTTCTCGTTGCGGATACGCTGCCACTCCCGGTCGGGATTGATAAAGATACCCAGGGTGTGCTGAAACATGGCCATAAGACGGGACTCCGCGAAACATTATTATCGGACGGTGTCCAGTATCCGGCAGCAGGGGCTTTAAAGGCAAGACCGGATTGAAATAAAAACCATATTTTTTAAATGGTCTTTACTGGTGGGCGCCTTCTATTTGACTACCCGCAGGCTGGGGCGCTTCTTATCCCCCCCACCAGCAGGCTTGTCGCTCTTCGGTTTATCCACCGCCTTGGGGCGGCCACCTTCCGGTGGTGTGGGATCGGGACGCTTTTCCTGGTCGAAAACCACACCCTGGCCATTCTCTCGGGCATAGATGCTCAACACTGATTGGCAGGGCACGAATATTTCGGTAGGCACACCACCGAAACGGGCGCCGAAGCGAATGTCGCTGTCGCCGATCAGCAGGTCGGTGACCGCCGTGGGAGAAATATTGAGAACCACCTGGCCATCCTTGTTGACGTACTGCTGGGGTACCTGCACTCCATCGCCGTGGGCGTCCACCAGTATGTGGGGCGTGCAGGCGTTGTCGACAATCCACTCGTAGAGAGCGCGGATCATGTAGGGTCGACTGGAGGTCATGGCCATATTATCGAGAGGTCCTCAGCCGGTGTACATATCGGTTTCAAATTCGGTCAGGCTGCGCTGAAAGGAGTCCCGTACAAATATCCGGGCCATATATTCCAGCAGGGGTTTGGCCTGGCGGGACTTGGGCAAGTCAAGCTCCAGTAGTTTGACCCGCCAGAGAATGGGCGCCAGGCAACAGTCGACTATGGTGAACTCTTCACTCATGAAAAACGGCATTTCACCAAAAATGGGTGCGCTGGCCAGCAAGCTGTCCTTGAGTTCCTTGCGTGCCCGGGTCACCTGCTCCTTGCTCTTGCTGTGCAGAATGACATCCACCAGAGGCGCCCAGTCCCGCTCCAGGCGATACATCCACAGGCGGCTCTGGGCGCGGGCCACCGGGTAGACGGGCAGTAGGGGTGGGTGGGGAAAGCGCTCGTCCAGGTATTCCATGATCACCTTGGATTCGTACAGGGACAAATCCCGGTCCACCAGCGTTGGCAGTGTGTTGTAGGGATTGAGATCCGCCAGTTCCGCCGGCTTGTTCTTGGGACTCACGTCCACCACATCGACGGTGACGCCCTTTTCCGCCAGAACAATGCGCACCCGATGGCTGTAGTGGTCGCGACCATCCGAAAAAAGCGTCATGGATGAGCGTTTGGTCACAACACCCATTGAATTCACCTCAGTCATTATTATGAATCATCGGCGGCCCGCTGCCCTTCAGGGGCCGCCGACGATTATAGCGCGAAAAGGCCGTCACCGGGTGAATCAGTGAATGTCCTTCCAGTATTCGCGGCTCAACAGGTAGGAAAAGAGGATCAGCACCAGCAGGAACAGCAGCACCCAGACGCCGAGCCGCTGACGCTCCAGGGCATAGGGCTCGGCCAGGTAGACCATGAAGTTCACCAGGTCGCGGGTGGCCTCGTCGAACTCTGCCGTGGACATGGAACCCTGGTATTTGCCCAGCTGCAGACTGCCGCACTGCTCGTCGGTCTTCGGATTGCCCGCCTCATCGCGCACTGTGCGTCCGCGTTCGTCCAGTTGCGGCCCCGGTGCGCACTCCAACAGCCCCTGCAGGTCCATCATTACGTGGGGCATGCCGACGTTTTCAAAGACCCGGTTATTGGCGCCAAAGGGGCGACTGTCGTCGCGGTAGAAACTGCGCAGGTAGGTGTAGAGCCACTCCGGAGAGCGCGAGCGGGCCACCAAGGACAGGTCTGGCGGCAAGACGCCGAACATCCGGGTGGCATCGCGGCGATCCAGGGAGATTTTCATCAGTTCGCCGATGCGCTGGTCGCTGAACACCAGATTTTCCATCATCAGGTCGTGGGGAATACCCAAATCGTCCGCCACTCGCTCGTAGCGGGAAAACTTGGCGGCGTGGCAACCCATGCAGTAGTTCATAAAATACTTGGCACCGCGCTGCAGGGAATGCTGATCGCGCACATCGGCCTTGAAGTCATCGCAGGGCACATCACCGCAGCCACCGCCTCCGGCCGCCACGGCCGAGATGGGCACCACAACCAGTACGGCAAACAGTGCCAGACCGGCCAGAACAATGCGCAGCGGCAGGCCTTTCATCTGCACCCGCTCCGGCTCCGGCAGGGTCTTGTCACGGTCGGTGAGCCAGGGCGTCAGGGCCAGGCCCACTGCCATAAGCAGACCCAACAGCCGCACCAGCACCGGCACACTTACCTCAGGATCGGTGATGCCTGTCAGCGCCAACTTCGCGAAGATCACGGCGAAAATACCGCAGATGATCCAGGCCAGCACCGAGGTGGATTGCCGTTTGGTCGTGTTGGTCCAGATGGGCATGGTGATAAAGAAGGCAAAATAGAACACGGTGCCCAGTTGCGACAGCACTACCCGGCCCGGCGTTGGTGACTGCACACCCAGATAGCCCAGCACCACAAACATGGCGGCAAAGCTCATCAGCATGACCCGGGGCATAAAGCCCTTGTAGCGGATGGAGCGCACCGGGCTGCGATCGAGCCAGGGCAGTACAAACATGATGGCAATGGCGGCACCCATGGCCACGAGCCCCAGGAACTGAGCCTTGAGCGGACCCAGGTCAAATACCACCGCACGCAGAATCGCGTAGAAGGGTGTGAAATACCACACTGGCGCAATGTGCTCAGGCGTCTTGAGGTTATTGGCCTCCTCGAAGTTGGCATGCTCCAGGAAGAAGCCGCCCATCTCCGGCATAAAGAAGACAATAAAGCAGAACACAAACAGAAAAACACTGACACCGAACAGGTCGTGTACTGTGTAGTAGGGATGGAAGGGTACGCCGTCGCGGGGCACGCCGTTCTCGTCCTTGTTCTTCTTGATGTCGATACCATCGGGGTTGTTGGAACCGACTTCGTGCAACGCCAGGATATGCAACACCACCAACGCCAGCAGCACCAGCGGCAGGGCCACCACGTGCAGGGCAAAGAAACGGTTGAGGGTAATGCCAGAGATGAGGTAATCACCGCGAATCCATTCCACCAAGCCGTCGCCGATAATGGGAATGGCGCCGAACAGAGAGACAATCACCTGGGCACCCCAGTAGGACATCTGGCCCCAGGGCAGCACATAGCCCAGGAACGCCTCGGCCATCAACACCACGTAGATGGACATGCCGAGAATCCACACCAACTCGCGGGGCGCGCGGTAGGAACCGTACATAAGGCCGCGGAACATATGCAGATAGACCACCACGAAAAAGGCGGAGGCGCCGGTGGAGTGCAGATAACGCAGCAGCCAGCCGGAATCCACATCGCGCATGATGTACTCCACCGAGGCAAAGGCTTCCTCAGCGCTGGGCACATAGTTCATGGTCAGCCAGATACCGGTGAGTAACTGGTTAACCAGCACCACCAGCGACAGGACGCCGAAGATATACCAGAAATTGAAATTTTTCGGGGCATAGTATTTGCCCATGTGGGTGTCCCAGGCGCGCTGCACCGGCAGCCGCTGATCGATCCAACCCCAGAGTGCGGATAACATTTTCATTCTTCTATGCCTCCTGATCCAGACCGATGGTTACCACGTCGTCACTTTCGTAAAAGTGAGGAGGCACCTCCAGGTTGGTGGGCGCCGGTACCCCGCGGTAAACGCGGCCCGCAAGGTCAAACATCGAACCGTGACAGGCACAGAAAAAGCCGCCCAGCCAACTGTCGCCACCCAAATCCTGGGCGCCCACGTCCGGACGATGAGTGGGTGCACAGCCCAGGTGGGTACAGACACCCAACAGAATCAGGTATTCCTCGCGAATGGAGCGATGGCGATTGCGGGCGTATTCCGGTTGCTGCTCCTCTTTGGATTCAGGGTCGCGCAGGCGGGGTTCAATCCGCTCCAGGCTGGCCAGTGCCTCTGGGGTGCGACGCAGAATGTATACCGGCATGCCCCGCCACTCCACAGTGACCATCTGGCCTGGCTCCAGCCTGCCGACATTGTGGGTCACCGGCGCACCGGCGGCCCGGGCGCGGGCGCTGGGATACCAGGATTTAACAAAGGGGGCGGCGGCACCGACCACGCCCACCGCACCCACCGCCGAGGTGAGCCCGACGAGCACGCGGCGACGCGTGTGATTGACTGCGTCATTACTCATGACGTTCTTCTCCCGTAACTGCGTAAAAAAGAGGGGCGTTGAATCAACGAAAGGAATCGAGGAAATGGGCGTGATTTCCCGAATTCAAAAGAGGCACAATCTTAAAGAAATTGCGCCCTGCTGACAACCAGCCTTCCGACACGCCATGCTGAGCACGGTCCCGGAAAGGCATCCCCGGCCCAGGCTTGTGCCAAATGGAAGTACCGAACTCCGAAGCTTGAAAGCATAAAAAACGCCCGGGCCGTGAACGACCAGGGCGTAGCTGCGGACCGCCGATGGGCCTGCAGTATATCAACGCTTGGAGTATTGCGGTCTCTTGCGCGCCTTGCGCAGACCAACCTTCTTGCGCTCCACTTCCCGGGAATCCCGGGTGACATAGCCGGCCTTGCGCAGGGACGGGCGCAGGGTTTCGTCGTAGGCCATCAGGGCGCGGGTCAGGCCGTGGCGAATGGCGCCGGCCTGACCAAAGCTGCCACCGCCCTTGACGGTAACGGTGACGTCGAACTTGTCCACCAGATCAGCGGTTTCCAGCGGCTGGCGCACGATCATGCGCGATACCGGGCGACCGAAGTACTCGTCCAGCGGACGATTGTTGACCTGGATCTTGCCACTGCCGGGGGTGAGGAACACCCGGGCGGTGGAGGTTTTGCGGCGGCCGGTGCCGTAGTATTGAGTGTCTGCCATAATCAGCGTTCCGGTTAGATTTTCAGTTCTTGTGGCTGCTGGGCGGTGTGCGGGTGGGCACTGCCAGCGTACACTTTGAGCTTTTTGAACATGGCGCGTCCCAGCGGGCCGCGGGGCAGCATGCCCTTGACCGCGATCTGGATGGTGCGCTCGGGGGCCTTGTCGATCAGCTTTTCAAAGCTGATGGACTTGATACCACCGATATAGCCGGTGTGATGATGGTAGATCTTGTCTTTGGCCTTGTTGCCAGTGACCCGGACCTTCTCCGCATTGATCACGACGATATAGTCGCCGGTATCCACGTGGGGGGTGTATTCGGGCTTGTGCTTGCCGCGCAAGCGACTGGCAATCTCGGCGGCCATACGTCCCAGGGTCTTGCCCTCGGCGTCAATCAGATACCAGCCGTGTTCGACGGTTTCTGCTTTGGCAGTGTAAGTCTTCATGTTATATCGCCTGATTGTGGGTAGAAAAAGAGCGCGAATACTACATAAACCCGGCCGGGAATACAAGCTCCCAGAGAGCTGCCTGGGGCGCGGCTTCCGGGGCGCGCCCCAAGTACGTCCCTGTAGCTCGCCGCCGACGTCCTGTCGGCGATGGACCCTGAAGCAGCGCCCCAGACTGCTCAGCCCCCGAGATGCGGCCTGGCCAGATAGTCGCGGCTCTGCATCTCCAGCAGGCGGCTGAGGGTGCGCTGGAACTCGAATTCCAGCCGTTGCCCGGTATAAAGAGACTCCAAAGGCCTGTCCGCCGAGAGAATCAGCTTTACCCGCCGGTCGTAAAGCTCATCCACCAGACTGATAAAGCGGCGGGCGCCGTCGTCGTTGTGGGGGCCCAGGGCCGGGACATCGCTGACAATCAGGGTGTGGAACTCCCGGGCCAGCTCGATATAGTCGTTCTGGGAGCGCGGACCCAGGCATAGCTCGGCAAAATCGAACCAGGCCACGTCCTCGCCCACATGGCGGGCGCGGATGGGGCGCCCTTCCACCTCCAGCGCCACCTCGGCCCGGATTTCCCCCGCCGCCGGCACCAGGCTGTGGAACGCCTGGCGCAGCGCCGGCTCGGCCCCGGCTCCGGCGGGAGCAATGTACAGCTCCGCCCGCTCCAGGGCCCGCAGGCGGTAGTCGCAGGGGCTGTCCAGGTGCAGCACCCGGGTGTGGCGCTTGATCAGCTCGATGGCGGGCAAAAAGCGCTGGCGCTGCAGGCCGTCCCGGTAGAGACCGTCCGGCTCAATATTGGAGGTGGCCACCAGGGTGACGCCGCGGGCAAACAGCGCCTGCATCAGTCCCCCCAGCAACATGGCGTCGGTGATATCGGTGACAAAGAACTCGTCAAAGCACAGCACCCGGGTCTCCCGGCGCAGCCTGGCAGCCACCGTTTCCAGGGGGTTTTTTTGCCCCTGGAGCTGGCGCAGCTCGGTGTGCACCCGGCGCATAAAGCGATGAAAATGCAGGCGCAGCTTGTCATCGAAAGGCAGGCTTTCACAGAAGTTGTCCATCAACCAGGTCTTGCCCCGCCCCACACCGCCCCAGATATACAGGCCTTCGACTGCCCTGGGTCGACGAAATAGTGATCCGGAAGACAGCGACCAGCGCCCCCGACCAGTTATCACCAGTTCATCGTAGAGCCGCTGCAACTGCTCCACGGCGGCGGCCTGGGCCGCATCGGGCTGGAAACCACCCTCGGCCAGGTCCCGCTGATAGCGGGCAAATGGCGTCAGATTTGCCACCGATCAGCCGCCCGCCAGTTGTTCGAGGAGTTCCGCAGTCACTCTCTCCTTGAGTTCGGTGAGGCCTCCGTGGAAGAAATGCCCCGCCTCGGGGAACTTCAGCAGATTGACAGGTGAGACCAGGGTTTCCACCCAGCGATGCACCCCGGGAGCCGCCACCACATCGTCCTCACCACCCTGCACCACCGTCACCGGGCAGGGAAAGCGCCGCTCACGGTCGTAGGGGTAGCGCTCCACCGGCGGCGCCACCAACAACAGGTGGCGTACCCCCTCGCAGCGGTAGACCGCCTGGGCAGCCACCGAGGATCCGAAAGAAAAACCGGCCAGCAGCAATTCCCGGCCCGGCAGTTCGCCGCGCAGCCAGTCCACCACCGCCAGCAGGTCATCCACCTCGCCCCGGGCGTCGTCGTGCTCGCCTGCGCTGCCTTCCACGCCGCGAAAGTTGAAACGCACGGTGGGCAGGCCCAGATCGCGACAGGTTCGAAACAGGGTGGTAACCACTTTATTATTCATGGTACCGCCGTGCAGTGGGTGGGGGTGACAAACCACCGCCGCCAGGTTGCGCCCGGCCAGCGGCCCCTGGTCCGCGCCCGCCACAGCCCTGGCCTGCAGGGTACCCGCGGGGCCGACGATGGCAATTGCCGTTTCGGTCTGAAAGAATGTATTCATGGGCGTCTCTGTCGCTCCAACTAACCCGGTAGCCCGGCGACATCTGTCGTCGGGTTAACGATGAAGGACGCCATAATAACGAATTCACCGCCCGGGGCGAAATGCGGCAGGGTTTTCACATCCTGGGGCAACAAAAATCCGTATACTATTGTTTGAGGTCGTACCAGCGCCGTGCTGACGACCGCTTGGCTTGGCCATATGGCCTGACCGAGGATTTACGGTACTCTTGGCGCGGGATATCCTGTGCGAGGTATCGACGCGATTTACCTGATTTATTTACCTGATTTAAAGGAGCACACTGTGGTTTCCGTCACGACCCTCATTGTTACCGCCCTGGTGTTTATGCTGATCGGCGCCGTTCTGGGTGCCCTGATCTACAGTGCCAACATCCGCTCCAGCGGCAAGGGCCTGGAGCAGCGCCTGCGGGAAACAGAGGACAACCTGCAGCGTTACCAGCAGGATGTGGCGGGTCACTTCGCCGAAACGGCGCAACTGGTCAACAACCTGACCGAAAGCTACCGTGAGGTGCACGAACACCTCGCCAACGGCGCGCTGAAACTCACCACACCCGCCATCAGCCGGCAGATTCTGGCGTCTGCGGATACCCATTTGCTGGGCCGGGAGGCGCTGCGCCTGCGCGAAGAGCAGTTCCAGGCACCACGGGACTGGGCACCCAAAGCCGCCGGCACCAAGGGTACCCTGAGCGAGGACTACGGTCTGCGCGATGACGATGACGACGCCGAGGCCGCCGCGACGGAGGAAACAAAAGCCGATGCCGCATCCGACGCCGACCAGGAAGCGCTGAAAGATGCACCAAAAAAAGAAGCCAGTGAAGACCGGACCTGATTGAACCCGGCCGAGGCCGGATGCGGAGACAGCTATGTCCTTGGGACGATTGGTACAATCCAGCGGTTGGCCAGTGGCTTTCGGGCTGCTGCTGGCGCTGCTGGCGCTGCTGGTCTTTCCCGATCTGCGCCCCGGCAACAGCCGCGCGGTGCCCCCGGGCTCCGCTGCGGACGGGCGCGGCCCCGCCGCCGCTTCCTACGCCGAGGCCGTCAACCGGGCGGCACCGGCAGTGGTCAACATCTACGCCCGCAGAGCCAGCCCCCATCGCCGCCCCGGCGAACCCCAGTTGCGACACCCTCTGGATCCCCCCCGACTCGACCCGAACCAACCCTCTCTGGGCTCCGGAGTGATCGTCAGCACCGCTGGCTATCTTTTAACCAACTACCATGTGGTAAACGGTACCGAGGAGATACTGGTGGTGCTCAACGACGGCCGCAACAGCCGCGCCGAGTTGGTGGGCACGGACCCGGAGAGCGACCTGGCTGTACTGCGCATCCCCCTGAGTGGCCTTACGGCCATCGAATTGGGTGATCCAACCCTCGCTCAGGTGGGGGACGTGGTGTTGGCTATCGGCAACCCTTTCGGTGTCGGCCAATCGGTAACCCAGGGCATTCTCAGCGCCACCGGTCGCCACGGATTGGGGGTTAACATCTACGAAAACTTTCTGCAAACAGACGCCGCCATTCACCCCGGCAATTCCGGCGGTGCCCTGGTGGATACCCGGGGACGGCTGCTGGGCATCAACACGGCCATACTCGATCACACCGGCATCAGTTTCGCCATACCCGCCGACGCCGCCATGAAATCATTGGGCGATATCATCGAACACGGCAGTGTGATTCGCGGCTGGCTGGGCGTCACCGCCCGACCGCTAACCCCCGATGAAGCCCAGGGCCGAGGGGTGCGGATGGCCAGTGGCATGCTGGTGGAGGAAGTGATTCCCCAGAGTCCGGCCCACCGGGCGGGACTGCGGGAAAGAGATGTTATCACCCATATCGACGGCCAGCCAGTGTGGGATCGTCACCAAAGCCTCACCCGCGTGGCTGAAGCCCGTCCCGGCAGCGAACTGAGCATTCGCGTAGTGCGCGGTGGCGAGATTATGGAGTTTTCCGCCACTGTGGGGGTGCGGCCCGACCCGCGCCGCACCCGGACATAACAAAAAACCCCCGCGCCTTTCGACGCGAGGGTTTTTATTTGGTGGAGCCTAGCGGGATCGAACCGCTGACCTCAACACTGCCAGTGTTGCGCTCTCCCAGCTGAGCTAAGGCCCCATGTTCAGAGGGAGCGCATTGTATCACCCCGCCAAGGGCTGTCAAGACAAACCGGCGTATGTCTTTTCCAGCTTTTTCAACTGCTTCTTGCCGACGCCACCCAGCACTTCCAGGGCGTGGCGCAGACGGGCGCGGCTGAGGTCGGGCCCCAGCAGTACCATGGCGTCCATCACCGAGAAGGAGGCGGTGGTGCCGGCGATGGCGATAAAGATGGGCGCCAGAAACTCCTTGAGTTTAATGTCCATTTGCGTCGACAGGGTTTTCAACTCGTTGAAAATGGCGTCCCGCTCCCAGGTGCGCAGTGCCTCCAGGCGCCAGAGGGCAAACTGCAGCAGTTCCTTTTGCTGCTCCAGGGGCAAGCTGTTGGCCTCGAACTGGCTGTCGCTCAGCGGCAGGGTGCCGGACACCAGAAAGGCCGCCAGGGGCGCCAGGTCGCTGAAGGTTTCCATGCGGCCCCGGGCGTGGGGCAACAGCTTGAGCAGGTTGTCGCGGTTGTAGGCCCAGTCGTGCAGCCGGTCGGCCAACTGTTCATCGCTGAGGTCCTCGCGGATCCACAGGCCGTTGAGCCAGGACAGCTTCTCCACGTCGAAGATGGGGCCGCCCAGGGAGACACGATTGATGTCGAAATGGGCCTGCATCTCGGCCAGGCTGAATTTCTCCCGCTCGTCGGGCATGGACCAGCCCATGCGCCCCAGATAGTTCAGCAGCGCCTCGGGCAGGTAGCCCACCCGCTGGTAGTAGAGGATGCTGGTTGGGTTTTTGCGCTTGCTCAGCTTGGACTTGTCCGGGTTGCGCAGCAGCGGCAGGTGACAGAGCACCGGGGCCTGCCAACCGAAGTATTCGTACAATTTCAGATGCTTGGGCGCCGAGTTGATCCACTCCTCGCCGCGGATCACGTGGGTGATGCCCATCAGGTGGTCGTCCACGACGTTGGCCAAGTGGTAGGTGGGCATGCCGTCGGCCTTGAGCAGCACCTGCATGTCCACCTGGGACCACTCGATCTCGATCTCGCCGCGCAGCATGTCCTGCACCCGGCAACTGCCCTGCTCCGGGATTTTCATGCGGATCACATAGGGCTCGCTCGCCGCCAGGCGCCGCTGCACCTCGGCCTCGCTCAGGGTGAGGCCGCGACCGTCGTACTTCGGGGTTTCGCCCCGGGCCTGTTGCTCCCGGCGCATCTCGTCCAGTTCCTCGGCGGTGGCAAAGCAGTAGAACGCGTGTCCCTTGGCCACCAGCTCGTCGGCGTACTGGCGGTAGATGCCCATGCGCTCGCTCTGGCGATAGGGGCCGTGCTCGCCGCCCACATCCGGCCCTTCGTCCCATTCGATGCCCAACCAGCGCAGGCTGTCGAGGATGGCCTGTTCCGACTCGGGTGTGCTGCGGGTCTGGTCGGTATCCTCGATGCGCAGCAGAAACTGGCCGCCGTGTTGCCGGGCAAAACACAGATTGAACAGGGCTATGTAGGCGGTGCCTACGTGGGGGTCGCCGGTAGGCGAAGGCGCTATGCGGGTACGGACGGTCATAGATTTTTCCGGTTTCAACTGCAAAGGCCCCGGTCGCTACCGGGGCGGGATCAGGGTTGTTGCAGGGGCTGCTGCTGCCCCTGCAGCGCCCGCCAAGTATCGCCAGCGGTGATGCTGCCCAGGCACTGGGCCACGGGGCCGCTGTAGCCGCGCCACTGGCACTGGCGCCGGTAGCAGGGTGCGCAGGCAAAGCCCTGGGCCGCCAGATGCTTGGAGCGCGTTCCGGTGGCACCAATCAGGGCCGGGTCGGTGGGGCCGTAGAAGGTCACCGTGGGCACATCCAGGGCGGCGGCGATATGCGCCAGACCGGTGTCGTTGCACACGGCCCCGGCGCTGCCCGCCAGCAGCCCCGCCAGGGATGTCAGGTCCAGTCGCGGCAGCACCCGGGCGTTCTTTCGCCCGACCGCCAGGCGCTCGGCCCGCTCACGCTCGTCGGCTGAGCCCCAGGGCAGCAGCACCCGGTAGCCGGCGCTGTCTGCCAGTGTCAACAATTGACGCCAGTGATCGTCGGGCCAACACTTGGTGGGCCAGCTGGCGTTGGTGACAAACACCAGGTAGGGCTCCGCTGGCGCCAGACCCGTATCCGGCCAGGCCACCCGGGCCAGCCCGAAGTCCGGCGGCGTATCCGGCAGCGGGTAGTCCAGAGCCCGGCTGAAAATCTGCCGCAGGCGGTCAACCGCCAACTGGTCCCTGGCCACCGGGAAGCGCTTCCGATAGGCCAGATGGGCGCCGGGTTCACGCACCGAGCGCCGGTCCGGCCCGCACTTGAGCCCCCGGCTCATCAGCGTGACCAGGGCGCTTTTGTGGTTGGTCTGGGCGTCGATCACCCGGTCGTAGCGCAGGCCTCGCAGTTCCTGCCAGAAACGGCGCAACTCGCCGCTACGTACGCTGCGCCAGAATTCCCTCTTCCAGCGCCGATGCGCCGAAGTGATCACTCGCTCCACGGCCGGGTGCCAAGCGGCAACTTCGGCAAAGGCCTCGTCCGCCACCCAGTCAAAGCGCAACCCGGGGATGGCTGCAGCGGCGTCGGTGACAGCCGGCAGCGCCTGCACCAGATCGCCCATGGAGCTGAGTTTGACAATCAGTGCTTTCATCGCCGGCCAACAAGAGAATTAAGGGCGGCATTGTACCCCATTTGCCAATTTGCTGGCGCACAGGCATTTCTTTGATCCATAGCAATACCCAATGACAGCAATTTGAATAAATTACTGTTAAATTGGCACAGAAATCTACATAGTAATGACAACAATGTCCTACAGGAGAGTGTATGACCTTCACCCATGTTCACCCGGCTCAGTTGCTGGGTGGCGATGCCGTCCATGAGCTTTGTATTATCGACGTGCGCACCGCCGCCGAAGTCAAGAGTGAACCCATGGATGGCAGTATTCATATACCCTTGCACGAACTGACGCCCGAGCGGCTGCAAGACGAGTTACACCGGCACGGCCAGACGGGGCGCCCGCTGTACCTGTTGTCCCAGACCGGCAGCCGCGCCCAGCAGGCCGCTCAGCGCATCTATCCCCACGACAATGAAATCTACGTGATCCATGGCGGCGTGGACGCCCTGCGCCAGAGCCGCCTGCCGCTGGAACAAGGTGTTAAAGGCACGATCAGTATGGAGCGTCAGAACAGCGTGGCGCTGGGCACATTGATACTGCTGAGCGTGTTGCTGGGGCTGGGGTTGCACCCGGCCTGGTTCGGGCTGGCCGCTCTGATCGGCATGGCGCAAATAGCCGGTGGCATAGTCGACATCTGCCCCATGTGCACTCTGCTATCGCGCATGCCCTGGAATCGCTAGCCCGAAATATTCGGGCTAGTCCGGTTTCTTGAAGCGCAGCGTCATGCGGTCGCTCTCGCCAATGGCCAGCCAGTGTTCGCGGTTTTCGTCGCCCAGCGCCAGCACCGGCGGCAGGGTCCAGACGCCACGGGGGTGGTCCCGGGTATCGGCGGGGTTGGCGTTGATGTCGCTGCGCTCGTCCAGAACAAAGCCCGCTGCTTCGGCCAAGGCTATGACCGCAGCTTCCGGCAGGTAGCCGGTGCCGCTGGTTTCGCCCGGGTCGGCGCCTTCCGCAGCGCGGTGTTGCACCACACCCAATACGCCGCCCGGCTTGAGCACCTGATAAAAAGCGCCGAGCATGGTCTCCGCCAGTTCGTTGTTATACCAGCCGTGCATATTGCGGAAGGTCAGTACAATATCAACGCTGTCGGGTTCACCCAACACTGGCTCGGACGGGTCGTAATACTGTACCTGCGCGTTGCCGTACAGCTCCGGTGTGCTTTCGATACGCTCAGTGATGCCCTGGGCGTGGCTGACGAAATAACCCGGCAGGCCATCAATAGATGGATCGGGCGTGGCGGCGACATATTGGCCGTGGGCGTTGAGCAGCGGCGCCAGCACTTCCATATACCAGCCGCCGCCAGGGTTGATTTCCATCACCGTAGCGTCGGCGGTCACGCCGAAAAAGGCCAGGGTTTGCACTGGATTGCGATACGGGTCCCGGGCGCGATTGACCTCGCTGCGGTGCACGCCAGCCAACACCACCTCCAGGTAGTCCGCCAGCTCGCCCAGTTCTTCGTCATACGCTGGCGCGGGTGTTTCCTCCGGTGTCGGCTGAGCCTCCGGCTGCACTTCGTACCCCGACCCAGGGGTCACAGGTCCGTCGTCACTGCGCTGGCAGCCGCTTATCAGCGCCAAGGCACATAGACACGTAATCAACTTGTTCATCGCTATTTTCCTCTTATTGCGCTTCAAAACGCCCCCTCCTCCCTGAGGAGGGGGTTGGGGGGAGGGCGCTACCAGCGCTCAGCGGCCTGCTGGTCGCTGGCTTTTGCCGCCACCCACTGCTCGCCGCTTTGGCGCTCTTCCTTCTTCCAGAAGGGCGCGCGGGTTTTCAGGTAGTCCATCAAAAACTCCGCTGCAGCAAAGGCCTCAGCCCGGTGGGCACTGGTGACGCCCACCAGCACAATCGCATCACCGGGTGCAAGGCGACCCACCCGATGAATAATGCGCACACAACCGAGCTGCCAGCGCTGGCGCGCCTGCTCGGCAATGTCCTCCAAGGCCTTTTGCGTCATGCCGGGGTAGTGTTCCAGCGTCAAGCCGACGATGGGCTCAGCCTCACTGGAGTCCACCGCCGGATGCCAGTCCCGCACCCGGCCGACAAACAGCACGGCGGCGCCATGGCTGGTGTCGCCCGCCACCAGTTGTTGATATTCGGCGCCCGGATCAAAATCCTCCTCCTGTACGCTGATCATTTCAACCCCCGGTGACCGGCGGAAAGAACGCCACCTCGTCCCCCGACGCCACCGGCTGGTGCATTTTCGCCAGGCTGTGATTGACGGCGGCCAGCAGGCGCTCGTCACCCAGGGCATCCCGCCACTGCGGGTGAGTGTCGATCAGGTGTTGGCGCAGCTGCGCCAGGGTCATGCCCTCTGTGGCCGCCACCTGGGTGCGCTCACAACCGAGTTGCTCGCGCAACCGGGCAAAAAACAGTACCTCAATCATTACCGCCCTCACCGTTCGCACCGCGGCGGTAGTGGCCGCTGCGACCGCCGAGTTTTTCCAGCAGACAGACCTCCTCGATGGTCATGTCCTTATCCGCCGCCTTGCACATATCGTAGAGGGTGAGCGCCGCCACACTGGCGGCGGTGAGCGCTTCCATTTCCACGCCGGTGGGGCCGGTGACCTTGCAGTAGCTGGTGATCCGCACGCTGTCGCTGTCATCCAGCTCGAAGTGCACGGACACCTTGCTCAGCGCCAGGGGGTGACACAGGGGAATCAGATCCGAGCACTTTTTCGCGGCCTGGATACCGGCCACCCGGGCCACCGCCAGCACGTCGCCTTTTTTCAGCTTGTCGTCGCGAATCAGCGCCAGGGTTTCGGGCTGCATACGCACCCGGGCCATGGCCCGCGCCTCGCGCACAGTGGCGGCCTTGTCGGCCACGTCCACCATGCTGGCCTGGCCGCGACTGTCAATATGGGTCAGCGTCATAGCGTCATTCCGGCAGGAGGTTTCGGAGCACGTAATGCAGAATACCGCCGTGGCGGAAATAGGCAAACTCGTTGGGCGTGTCGATGCGCACAGTGGCGGTGAAGTCCCACTGTTTGCCGTCGGCACTGCGCACACTGACCGTCACTTGCCGGTCGTCGGCGGCCACGGCGGGAATAGCGAAGCGCTCGTCGCCCTGCAACTCCAGGGACTGGGCCGACTCGCCCTCGGCAAACTGCAGCGGCAGTATCCCCATGCCCACCAGATTGGAGCGGTGAATGCGCTCGTAGCTCTCTGCGATCACCGCCCGCACCCCCAGCAGGGCCGGCCCCTTGGCCGCCCAGTCCCGGGAGGAACCGGAGCCGTATTCCTTACCCGCCAGCACCACCAGCGGCACACCCTCGGCGCGATAGCGCTCGGCGGCGTCGAAAATACTGGTGACCTCCGCGCCTTTGCCGCTCTCCGACCAACAGGTGGTCCAGCTGCCCTCGGTGCCCGGCGCCAACTGGTTTTTCAGGCGCACATTGGCAAAGGTGCCGCGCATCATCACCTCGTGGTTGCCCCGGCGCGAGCCGTAGGAGTTGAAATCCCCGGGCTGCACGCCCTGCTCCTGCAGATACCGGCCCGCCGGACTGTCGGGCATGATGGCACCGGCCGGCGAGATATGGTCGGTGGTGATGCTGTCGCCCACCTTGACCAGGCAGCGGGCGCCCTCGATGGCCTCGACCCCGGGGGGCTCGGCAACCATGTCCTCGAAGAAGGGCGGCCGGCGCACATAGTCGGAATCCGGCCAATCGTAGAGCTGGTTCTCCGCCACCGGCAGCGCCCGCCAGTGCTCGTCGCCGCTGAAAACATCGGCGTACTTGCGCTTGAACATGGCCGGATCCAGGTGCTCGGCGATAGCGGACTGGATATCGGCGGCACTGGGCCAGATATCCTTCATATACACCGGTTTACCGTCGGTGCCGGTGCCCAGTGGCTCTTTGTACAGGTCGATATCCATGGTGCCGGCCAGGGCGTAGGCCACCACCAGCGGCGGCGAGGCCAGATAGTTGCTGCGCACCTCCGGGTGAATGCGCCCCTCGAAGTTGCGGTTGCCCGAGAGCACCGAAGCCACGGTGAGGTCGCCGGCGTGAATGGCCCTGGAGATGACCTCCGGCAGGGGGCCGGAATTGCCGATGCAGGTGGTGCAGCCATAGCCCACCAGATAGAAGCCCAGTGCTTCGAGTTCTTCCAGCAGACCCGCCTGCTGCAGGTAGTCGGTGACCACCTTGGAGCCGGGGGCGAGGCTGGTTTTTACCCAGGGCTGACGGGTCAGCCCCCGGGCCCGGGCATTGCGCGCCAGCAGGCCGGCGGCCATCAACACCGCCGGGTTGGAGGTATTGGTGCAACTGGTGATGGCGGCGATGACCACGGCGCCGTGTTTGAGCAGATAGCGGTTTTGGCCGTCGTCCACCTGCACCGCGCCGTTATCCGCCGGCGAGGTGGCACCCACGGCGGCACTGCCACCCTCGGAGGCAAAATCCGCCTCGCTGGTGGACTGAATGATGGCGCTGCGGTGCTCCCTGATCTCATCCAGTACCTTGTGAAATTCCGCCTTGCTGTCGGAGAGGGCGATGCGATCCTGGGGCCGGCGCGGACCAGCCAGGGAGGGCACCACGGTCGCCAGATCCAGCGTCAGTAACTCGCTGTATTCCGCCTCGGGGGTGTCGGCGTCGTGCCAGAGGCCCATGGCCTTCATGTAGGCCTCGACCAGCTGTACCTGGTCCTCACTGCGACCGGTAAAGCGCAGGTAGTCCAGGGTCTGGGCATCCACCGGGAAGATACCGCAGGTGGCGCCGTACTCCGGCGCCATATTGGCGATGGTGGCGCGGTCGGCCAGGGTGAGCTGCTCCAGGCCGCTGCCGAAGAACTCCACAAACTTGCCCACCACCCCCAGCTTGCGCAGTTTCTGGGTGACGGTGAGCACCAGATCCGTGGCGGTGGTGCCCTCGGGCAGCTCACCAGTGAGCCTGAAGCCCACCACCTGGGGAATCAGCATGGAGATCGGCTGGCCCAGCATGGCCGCTTCGGCCTCAATGCCGCCCACGCCCCAACCCAGCACGCCCAGGCCGTTGATCATGGTGGTGTGGGAGTCGGTGCCCACCAGGGTATCCGGGTAGGCCCAGCGCTTGCCGTCGCGCTCCCGGGTAAACACGGTGCGGGCCAGGTACTCCAGGTTCACCTGGTGCACTATGCCGGTGCCCGGCGGCACCACCTTGAAGTTGTCAAAGGCCTTCTGGCCCCAGCGCAGAAACTGGTAGCGCTCGCGGTTGCGTTCGATCTCGGTGGCGGTATTGCGGCTCAGGGCATCGTCAGTACCGAAATAATCCACCATCACCGAGTGATCGATCACCAGCTCCACCGGCGACAGGGGGTTGATGCGCCCCGGATCGCCACCGAGTTTTTTTACGGCATCGCGCATGGCCGCCAGATCGACAATGGCCGGTACGCCGGTGAAATCCTGCAGTATCACCCGGGCCGGCACAAAGGCGATTTCCTGGCTGGGTTCGGCTTTGGGGTTCCAGTTGGCCAGCGCTTCGATATCGGCATCGCTGACGAAATCCTGGTCGGCGTGGCGCAATAGATTTTCCAGCAGTATGCGCAGGGAAAACGGCAGCCGCTCCACGGGATGTTTCGCCGCTATGGCCGTGAACGGGTAATAGTGGTATCGCTCTCCGGCCACTGCCAGCGTGTCGGTTACCTGATATGTCTTGCCCATAATCACCTCCGCGAGCGCCTGCTCATTGTTATTGCAATGTTACTGCAATCCCCGTCCTTAAAAACTGTACACCAGATTGACGTAGGTCATGGTGTCGGTGTTTTCCTTGCCCGGTGCCACCTCGGAGTCATTCGTCACCCTGAACCCGGCCTTCATCCGCAACTTGTCGTTGATACGGGTGCTGAGCGAGGTCTCCGAAGTGGAACGGGTATTGTCCTGGGCCGACTCCACACTGAGCGTCTGCCGAAAATCCGCCGATGCTGTGACCTGCCAATCGAAGGAGCCGGCCAGGCGCAGCATGGCGCCCTTGTCTGTTTCCAGTTCGCTGTCGGCCAGCACCTGTTCACCGCGAAAATAACCGGGACCGATTTCCACGTCCAACTGCGCCTTCTCGGCATTGAGCAGCCTTCTGCCATAACCGACGGACGCCGTGGTATAGCGCCGGTAGGAGCCGAACCGGTCGTCGGTGTGAGAAGCGAACACAAACAGGTTGTCGTGTTCACGCGCCAGCCCGTAGGCGCTCTTGACGGATGAAAAGTAACGCTCCGCCGTCCGCAC
>JBJHDF010000038.1:0-26976 GCA_050486405.1 Marinimicrobium sp.
GATACGGTCACTGTAACCGCCACTGTGCAAGGTGACGGCACTTACTCGACCACTGCCGATCTGAGCACCTTGTCGGATGGTTCGCTGACGGTTACTGCCACCGTACAGGACCAGGCAGGTAACGAAGCCACAGCTACCGACACCGCTACCCTGGCCACAGCCGAGGGCAGTGTCGCGGTCAATCTGGACGACCAGAATGCCGCTTCGGTTGAGAATGCCGAGATCACTGGTACCACCAGCGATGTGCCGGTGGGCGCTACCGTATCTCTGGCTATTACCGATGGCACCACGACCATCAACACCACCGCGACGGTTCAGGGCGACGGCACCTACAGCACCACGGTTGATTTGAGTAGTTTGGCTGATGGTCCCCTGACAGTTACTGCGACCGTTACCGACAACAATGCCAACAGCATTGATGCCACCGACACGGCCAACCTGGACACCCTGGCCGAAATCACCGTCAACCTTGACGATGTGAACAGCGCGAATGTGGCCAATGCCCCGATCAGCGGTACCACCAACGATGTGGAAGCCGGTCAGGTGGTGACACTGGAGGTTACCGATGGCACTGACACGGTTACTGTAACCGCCACTGTGCAAGGTGACGGCACCTACTCGGCCACTGCCGATCTGAGCACCTTGTCGGATGGTTCGCTGACGGTTACTGCCACCGTGCAGGACCAGGCTGGCAACGAGGCCTCTGCCACTGATACAGCGGTGATGGTAACCTCCCAGCCTGAACTGGAGATAGAGTCTGACAACGACAATCTGTCGGCTGGCGATACATCGAACCTGACGTTCAGCTTCAGCGAGCCGGTGTCGGGTTTCGACGCCAGCGATGTCAGTGTCACTGGCGGTACCATCAGCGACTTCACCCAGTTGGATTCGACCACTTGGACAGCTGTGTTTACCGCGGATGGCAGCGACAGTATTTCCGTCATCGTTGCTGACGGAGCTTTTGTCAGCGCAGTTACTGGTAATCCCGGATTGGGGGATGAACTGTTGTTGAACAGTAATCCTGTTGCCAATAATGTTACAGCCGTCACTGATGAGGATGTCATACTGACCGGAAATCTGCTCAACGACGGATCACCGGATACCGACCCTGATGGCGATACCTTGACGGTGACTCAATTCACGATCGTCGGTGACCCGACTGTCTACAGCGCCGGCGATACGGTCAACATTTCAGGCATGGGAACACTGACCATTCAGGCTGATGGCAGCTATACCTATGATCCGTTCGAACACTGGAGTGGTACTCTGCCCGAAGTGACTTACACCATCACTGATGGTGTAGGCGGCAGTGCCTCGGCTGTATTGAATATTGACGTGACTCCTGTCGCCGATGCTCCCCTGCTCGATCTGGGCGGTGAGACTGGAACAGCTGTATCGGTGGGGCTGATTAAAGACACCTGGGTTGGGTTTGCCGACTTACCCTTTCCTGGACCTGGCCCAGGTATTGATCCAGACGATGTGCAAGACGCCATCGATAATACCACGCTGACGCCGACCAGTTCCGAGACTATTCAGAACGTGATAGAGCGGGATTTATCAGTGTCTCCCGGCAGCGATGAATCTGTAGGGGAGGGTGACGCATCGGTAACTTACGGTCTTATTTATCTGGAAGCGGGCAGAGAATATACTTTTAGTGGCGTGGCAGATGACAGTGTCAAAATCGTGATTGGCGGGGAGACTGTCGCATCTTCTACCTATGGTGGTGGCATATGGGATCCTGGCATTTCGCGCTGGTTTCCGACCGAAGGTCAAGGGTATTTCTCCGGTAATCTTGGGAACTCTGTTGACTATGAGGCTATGGGCCACTACTTTGGCTACAATACGAATACTGGCGAAGTCACGCATTTGATGGATTACACCACCGGAGTGATTACGGCTGTAACACCGTTCGTTCCGAGTGATGACGACTTTATTTTCCATGAAGGAAATGGCTTTACTGTATCGGAAAGCGGCTATTACACCATTGCTGTATATCACCATAACGAACTTAGCCATGGGCTTTTCGACATCAACCTGAGGGTGGATGGCGGGCCTATTTTAGATCTAAGCGTAGACAACTTTATACTCAATACCAGTATTGCTGAAATTGAAGCCCAGGGAATCACCCTATCCAGTTTACTGGGCGATGATGCTGGCGGATTCTATCGCGTGTTTGACTTGAACGAAGGTGAGGAAAATAGCGCTATTCGGTTGTCGGAGATTTCCGCTGAACTGGTGGACACCGATGGTTCGGAGGTTCTTACGCTGGCAATATCCGATA
The DNA here is from genome assembly GCA_050486405.1 of Marinimicrobium sp. Lineage (GTDB taxonomy): Bacteria > Pseudomonadota > Gammaproteobacteria > Pseudomonadales > Cellvibrionaceae > JBJHDF01. The sequence goes on from JBJHDF010000038.1 coordinate 2,282, forward strand.
TTCCAGTGGGAGCTGTGTTGACTGATGGAGACAATAGTTTTACCGCTACGGTTGGTGATACGGAAGTGGATATTACTGGATGGGATTGGAGCAACCTTTCAATCACGCCACCTGCAGATTTTACGGGTAATTTTAATCTAATTGTTGCAGCGACGGCAACGGAAACGGCCAATAACGACACTGCAACCACTAGTGCGAGTTTGGCTGTACAGGTTTATTCTTCTGATGGAGCGCCAGTAATAGAATTTCTGGATGGTAGCGATAATTCGAATACGGCCCCAACTCTTGATGGCGGCTCTGAAGAAACGGTTTTCGAATCAGGTTTGGCTGAAGGAACGCAGCAAGGGGATACTGCTATCGAAGTGAGCGGACAATTAGCCTTCTCGGATGAAGAAGGTGACGATCTTACGCTTTACGTCAACGGAGGCTTTGTTGTTGCGCTTGATGGCGAGGCTTCTACCGAAGGAGAGTATATCACCGACTATGGGATGCTTACTTTCCGCGGAGATGGTTCCTGGACTTATCTGTTAACAAGCGCTTTTGATCACAGCAGTGGTAATGACCCGTTTGAGCTGGTAGAGATTACCGTATTTGATGGTAGTCTACATTCTGACCCAGTGGATATTCAGGTGAACATTATTGATGATATCCCGGTGGCAGTTGCTAACAGCATTTCTTTTAACAACGTAGCAGGAACAGTTGTTACAGGAAAATTGGCAGACATCGGTGCAGATAGAGATGGGGCTAACATTTACTTTAATATAAGCTCAATGCCTGCTCTTACTTCCTTCGGTGAAGAAGTAACTTATGTGCTTCAAGATGGTGGGTCGACGCTGGTAGCGCAGGCCGGAGGTCAAAACGTATTTACTATTGAAGCTGATGCTTCTATGGGGCAATACACCTTCACATTACTGAGGGCACTGGACTCTAGTTCGACATCAGTCAGCTTGGTTCAGGCTAACGGTCCTAGTGCCCGATTTGTCAATGACGATGGTGACATGCTTCTTGATGGGTCTGGCGCAGGTGGCTGGGTAATGAGCATGAGCGGCTTTAACGCCAACAATGAACTGGTGGGAGTGAATACATCGAACTCTAGCATAGGCGTCGCGAATCCACACGTTAACAATGGTCAGTATATTGTTTTCGGATTTGACTATCAGGGGGGGGATGCTCCTGCTCTGGCGGACTTCGCTAATACGTTTACGTTCGGAGTCTCGGGAAGTCAAGGAACACAATCACCTGTGTACAACGTGACTGTTGTGATGGGTTCTATGACGGGTGGGGCTGATTTAACCGTTACACACACTGGTATCAGTGATTCGTTGTTTACTGCAGCAGCTAATGATGGCTATTTTATACAGAGTGTTACCGTACTGAATGCTACTGCGGGTAATACATTCCAGCTACACAATCTATCTTTTAGCTCGTTCACTACTGAGCCAGTGGAGTTCAATGTGCCGTTTACCGTAGTGGATGGTGATGGCAGCACTGATAGTTCATCCCTCTTGGTGGCTATTGGGTTGGAAGGTGGACTTGTCGGCGGGCCGGGTGACGACGTGCTCATCGGTACGTCAGGTGACGATACCTTGTACGGTGGCCCCGGCGACGACGTTCTGACCGGTGGTGCTGGCGCCGACACTTTTGTCTGGAACCTGGGCGATCAGGGTGCGCCGGGCACTCCGGCCCAGGATACAGTCACCGACTTCAATGTCAGCAGTGGTGATGTATTGGATCTCGCGGATCTACTGCAGGGAGAGACCGAAACCACCCTGGTGAATTATCTGCACTTCCAGCAGAGCGGGTCGGATACCATTGTTCATATCAGTAGCACCGGGGGGTATGGCAGCGGCTACAGCGCGGGCGCCACCGACCAGATCATCGTACTGCAGGGAGTCACCTTCTCCGGTGACAACGCGGATATTATCAACCAGTTGTTGAATTCTGGAAGCCTGAACGTGGACTTGTAATATGTATGTGAAGCGCGATCTTACCGGCGCCGTAGTGGCTGTCAGCAGGGATGCTGAAGCCGGGTTTGATCATCTGAGTGATGATCACCCCGAACTTCGGGCTTTTCTAAAAGCGTTGCAGGCAGAGGTTCCGAACAATCTACAGGAGTCCGATCTGGAGATGGCTAGGGTCATGGAAGACCTGATCTACCTACTGGTGGAGCGCGGCACCATCCTCTTCACCGATCTGCCTCAGCCCGCCCAGGCCAAGTTGCTGGCCCGGCGGGAGATGCGCGAAAAAGTGCGCGGTGTGGATCTGCTCGGTGATGAGGATGAAGGGCTGGGTTTATAGCCACTCTAATTGTTTTTGTGCAGCGATTCGTTGAGCTGCACCGCGCTTTTGTTGGTCAGGCACTCCACGCGACCGGTCTGGGAGTTGCGGCGAAACAGCAGATCTGACTGGCCGGCCAAATCCCGCGCCTTCACCAACTGTGCGACTTCTCCCTGGGCATCCAGCAGCGCTACCTTGGTGCCGGCAGTGATATAAAGGCCGGACTCGATGGTGCAACGGTCTCCCAGCGGAATGCCGGTGCCGGCATTGGCGCCCAGCAGGCAGTTTTTGCCCAGGGAAATAACGATATTGCCGCCGCCGGACAGGGTGCCCATGGTGGAGCTGCCGCCGCCCAGATCCGAACCTTCGCCGACAAATACGCCGGCGGAGATGCGTCCTTCGATCATGCCCGGCCCTGCGGTGCCGGCGTTAAAGTTTACAAACCCTTCGTGCATGATGGTGGTGCCTTCACCCAGGTAGGCGCCCAACCTGACCCGGGCGGTGTCGGCGATACGCACACCGGCGGGCACCACGTAATCGCTCATGCGGGGGAACTTGTCCACGCAGTTGACGCGCAGCAGTTCGCCGTTCAGGCGCGCTTGCAATTGCCTCTCGGTCAACTCCTCCAGATCCACCGCGCCCTGGTTGGTCCAGGCGACGTTGGGCAGTACGCCAAAGGCGCCGGTGAGGTTGGTTTCGTGGGGTTTTACCAGACGGTGAGACAGCAGATGCAGCTTCAGATAGGCTTCGGGCACCGACGTTGGCGCTTCGTCGCTGGCCAGCAGTGTGACCACCAGGGGGCGCTTGCTGTTGGCAAAGCTGCGGGCTGTGGCCGCCAGTGCCTCGTGACCGGCGGTTGCCAGTGCCTGGGCCAGTGCCGGTGCGGCGTCCGCTTTCAGTGCGATGGCCTGATTGCCACCGGTATAGCCGGTGGCGCGCGCCAGGACTTCAGTGATGCTGGTGTCGGGGTTCCGCAGCGGTTGGGGATAGAAAACTTCCAGCCACTGGCCGTTGCGATTCTGTGTGCCGACGCCCAGGCCGACGCTGTAAAGTGTGCTCATGTTAAACGGTGTCCTGAAAAATTTCTCGGTAATCGCTGGGGCTGAAGCCCAGGTGACGGATTTTGCCGGTGTCCAGTAACGGACGCTTGATCAGAGCCGGGTATTGTACCAGCAAAGCGGCATTGAGCCGTCCCTTCTCCGCATCCGGCAGGTTGCGCCAGGTGGTGCCGCGCCGGTTGACCAGTTGATCCGATCCCAGTTCCCGCAGCCATGCATTGGCTTGCTTGCTGTCCAGGCCGTCCTGACGGAAGTCGTGAAAGCGGTACCCGATGCCGTTCTCCTCCAGCCAGCGCCGGGCTTTTTTCACGGTATCGCAGTTTTTGATGCCGTACATTGTGACGGACATGGTAGTTTTCTCCTTACAGCTATCAGGCTAGGCCTTGCGCGAAATTTTGGGTTTCTTGCGATTCGGATAGCAGGTGCGACAGATATCGCAGCGGGTGCCGTCGCAGCCTCTGGCCGAGCAGTGTTCCCGCCCGTAGTAAATGATCTGCAGATGCAGGGCATTCCAGCGCTCTTCGGGAAACAGTCGCTTCAGATCGCGCTCGGTCTGCACCACGCTTTTGCCGCTGGTCAGTCCCCAGCGCTGCGCCAGGCGGTGTATGTGAGTGTCCACGGGAAAGGCCGGCACGCCGAAAGCCTGGCTCATGACCACACTGGCGGTCTTGTGTCCCACGCCGGGCAGTCGCTCCAGCGCGGCAAAATCCGCCGGCACTTTGCCGCCGTGTTCGTCTATAAGAATTTGCGACAGGCCGACAATAGCCCTGGCCTTTTGTGGCGACAGACCGCAGGGTCGGATCACTGCCTGCACCTTCTCCACCGGAACTCGGGCCATATCTGCCGGGTTGTCCGCCAGTTGCCACAGGTGCGGAGTCACCTGGTTGACTCGTTCGTCGGTGCACTGGGCCGAGAGCAGCACCGCCACCAGCAGGGTGTAGGGGTCTTTGTGGTGCAGCGGTATGGGCGGCGCGGGATACAGCGTCTGCAGTCGCTGCAGAATAAAAGCGACGCGCTCGCTCTTGTTGAGATTAGTGCGCTCCGTCATAGGGATTGCACAAAGGTCCGGATGCGCTTTGCCGCCGTGACGCACTCGGCCAGAGGCGCCACCAGCGCCATGCGTACGCGGTTCTTGCCAGGATTGCCGTCGCCAAAATCGCGTCCCAGGTAACTGCCCGGCAGTACTGTGACGTTTTGTTGCGCGTAAAGCTCCCGGGCAAAGGTCTCGTCGTCCACCGGTGTTTCCGGCCAGAGATAGAAGCCGGCGTCCGGGCGCTGACAAGGCAGGGCGTCTCCCAGGATATCCAGCACGGCGTCGAACTTCTCCCGGTAGTGCTGCCGGTTTTCGCGCACATGCGCTTCGTCCTGCCAGGCGGCGATACTGGCCAGCTGTGTCGGTACCGGCATGGCGCAGCCGTGATAGGTGCGGTAGCGCAGAAACTCCGCGATCAACTGCGCGTCGCCGGCGACAAAGCCGGAGCGCAGCCCGGGCAGGTTGGAGCGCTTGGACAGACTGTGAAACACCAGGCAGCGACGGTAGTCGGTGCGACCCAGGTGGGCGCAGACTTCCAGTAGTCCGAGGGGCGGTTGCTGCTCGTCCCGGTAGATTTCCGAGTAGCATTCGTCGGCGGCGATAATGAAATCGTGCATGTCCGCCAGCGCGATGAGCTGTCGCCATTGCTGCTCACTGACCACGGCGCCGGCGGGGTTGCCCGGTGAGCAGAGATACACCAGTTGGCAGTCCCGCCAGATGTCGGCAGACACGGACGCGAAATCCGGAACGAAGCCGTTGTCCGCGGTGCAGTTGAGCAGGTGCAGGTCCGCACCGGCCAGCAGGGCGGCGCCTTCGTAGATCTGGTAGAACGGATTGGGGCTGACTATCAGAGGGCGCGGGGCATTGCGATCCACCACCGTTTGGGCAATGGCGAACAGCGCCTCGCGGGTGCCGTTGACCGGCAGCAGGTGCGCCTCGGAAAGACTGCCCGGCGGCAGTTGAAAGCGCTGTGTCGCCCAACCGGCAATGACCTGCCGCAACTCGGGCAAGCCGCGGGTGGCCGGGTATTGGGCCAGACGCGGCAACTGTTCGGCCAGCACCCGCAGCACCGGTTCCGGCGGCGGGTGTTGCGGCTCGCCGATGGACAGGGCGATATGAGGCAGATCCGTTGGGGGAACGGCGCCGGCCTTGAGCGTGGCCAGCTTCTCAAAGGGATAGGGGTGCAGTCGGTTCAGGTCGGGGTTCATGGTCCTGTTGCTAGCAAAGAGCGCGGGTCCGGTCGTCGGTGACGCGCTTGTCCAGTTGCGTGCAGATCGCCTGCTGCAGATCGGCACAGAGTTTGGGATCACTCAATGGTCGCCCATTGCGATCGGTGATGAAGAAAATATCTTCCACCCGTTCACCCAGGGTGGCGATCTTGGCGTTCTGTAGTTGCACGCCGAAATCCATGAAGATGCGGCCAATGCAGGCCAGTAATCCCGGGCGATCGGGACTGATCACTTCCAGCACCGTGTTGCCGCTGATCATGTCGTTGCTGATGGCGGTGCGGGTGGGCATGGAGAAATGTTTCAGGCGTCGGGGCGTGCGTCGGGTGATCACTTCGGAATAGTTGTCCACCAAGCTCAGTTCGTCCAGCAGGGTGCGGCGGATTTTTTCCAGCAGCTTCGGGTCCTCGCCCAGTGGCTCGCCGTTTTCGTTGAGCACAAAAAAAGTATCCAGTGTGTAACCGGAGCGCGAATTGTAGATGCGCGCATCCTGAATACTCAGATTGAGTTGATCCAGGGCAGTGGCTACAGCGGCGAACAAGTTGTCACGGCCTTTGCTCCGCACAAAAATCTGGGTGGCGCCTTCCAGCTCCCGGCTGGTGGATTCCTTGATGATGATCAGCGGCTGCTCACTGTCGTGCCCGGCGATGGCTTCGGTGTGCCAGACGATATCCAGATAGCTTTCGCGCAGGAAATAGTCTTCGCCCATATCCCGCCAGAGGGCGTGAACCTCGTCGGCGCTCAAACCCCGGCGCTCCAGCTTGTGCAGCGCCGCCTGCTGGGTTTCCTCGATCAGCTCCTGCTTGTCGATGTTGTTTTCCAGCCCGCGACGCAGGGCGCGTTTGGTTTCCAGGTACAAGTGGCGCATCAGGCTGGCCCGCCAGGTGTTCCACAATTCGCGGTTGGTGCCGTTGATATCTGCAACGGTCAGCGCGTATAGATAATCCAGATGCAGTTGGTCGCCCATTTCCAGGGCGAAGTTGTGAATGACTTCCGGGTCCGAGATGTCCTGCTTCTGCGACACGGAGGACATCAGCAGGTGTTTTTTTACCAGCCAGCACACCAAGCGCGTCTCCCGGGGAGAAATGCCGTGCCGCTGGCAGAAGATTTCGGCATCCACGGCGCCGAGCACAGAGTGGTCGCCGCCGCGGCCCTTGCCGATGTCGTGGTAGAGGCCGGCGATATACAGCAGATCGTGACGCGGCAGCCGCTTCATAACATGGGCGGCGATGGGAAATTCCTCGCGGGCAGCGGGCAGCAGAAAGTCGCACATGTTCTGTACCACTTTAAGCGTATGGGCATCCACAGTGTAGATGTGGAAGAGATCGTGTTGCATCTGCCCGGTTACCTGGCCGAATTCGGGCAGGTAGAGGCCGAGAATGCCGTAGCGGCTCATGCGCCGCAGTTGTTCCACCAGGCCGGCCGGGTATTGAAACAGCTCCATAAAAAGCGCGGTGTTCTCCGGCTGGTTGCGAAAATCCTCATCAATCAGATGACGGTTCTCCCGCAGCATGCGGATGGTGGAGGCGCGTACGCCCTGAATTTCCGGGTGCCGGGACATCAACACGAATATTTCCAGCAGCGCCGAGGGTGTTTCGGAAAACACGTAGATATGCGCGACTTCGATATAGTTGTCCCGCAACTGGAAGCGCTCGTTCAGAGGCGTGGCGGCGCGGGTCTGGCCGCGCTTGAGAATGACTTCGTGCAGGAACTGCAGCAACACGTCGTTCAGCTCGCGCAACGCCAGCACCAGCCGGTAGTACTTATGCATGAACTGCTCTACCGCCAGGCTCTCGCTGTTGTCGGTGTAGCCGAACATCCGCGCCAGTTCCCGCTGGTGGTCGAACAGCAGCCGCTCCTCGGCGCGGCCGACAATCATGTGCAGTCCGTAGCGTACCCGCCAGAGAAATTCCTCGCCACTTTGCAGCAGTGAAAATTCTTCCTCGGTGAAAAAGCCCTTGCCTTCCAGTTGTTTCAGAGTACGTACCTGGAAGTAGCGCTTGGCCACCCAGCCAATCATCTGAATGTCGCGCAGACCACCGGGGGCGTTTTTGATGTTGGGTTCCAGATTGTGTTCGGTGTTGTTGTATTTGTCGTAGCGTTGCTGTTGCTCGTCCCACTTGGCGCGAAAAAATTCATCCGGCGGCCAGATTTTCTCCGGCGCTGTTTCCTCCAGCAGACGAAAGCGCAGGGTCTCGTCACCCACCAGCGTGCGGCTTTCCATGATATTGGTGGCCACGGTGATGTCGCTGCGGGCAATTTCAACACATTGACTCACCGTGCGCACGCTGTGACCGATTTCCAGGCCCACGTCCCACAGCAGTGTCAAAAAGCGCTCAATATTGTCGCGGGGGGGCTGAGCATCATCGCCCAGTAATAGCAGCAGGTCGATGTCGGAGCAGGGGTGCAGTTCGCAGCGGCCATAGCCGCCCACCGCTTCCAGACTGACGCCTGTCGGCCAGGAAAACTGATACCAGGCGTAGTGCAGCAGGCAGTCCACGAACAGGGCGCGCTCGTGGATCAGGTTGCGAATGTCCTCGCCCTCGCGAAAGCGGGCGTTGAATTGATTGTTGGCGGCGATAAGCGCGTCTTTAAAAACGCCGATGATGGGTTTGTCCACCAGTGCCTGGCGAAAACGGCTCTGGTCGAAAAAGAACAGGGGGCGTTCAAAATAGGGTGCGCTCAGGGAATCGCTCATTGCCGCCAGGGTTCCTCACTGCGGGCGGTGAGCACTTCCACGCCGTTGGCGGTGACCACCATGGTGTGTTCCCACTGGGCGGAGAGGCGGCCGTCGCGGGTTTCCACGGTCCAGCCGTCGGACTTGAGCTTGGTGCCGGCCTTGCCGGCGTTGATCATGGGCTCAATGGTGAACGCCATGCCCTCCTTCAATTCCATGCCGGTATCGGGTTTGCCGTAATGCAATATCTGGGGATCTTCGTGAAACTGTTTGCCAATGCCGTGGCCGCAGTATTCGCGCACCACCGAGTAGTAATTGGCCTCGGCGTGCTGCTGGATGATGTGGCCGATATCGCCCAGGCGGCAGCCGGGCCGCACCAGCTCAATGGCCTTGTACATGCATTCCTGGGTAATGCTGACCAGGCGTTCGGCATGGGGCAGGGCCTTGCCCACAAAGTACATCTTGCTGGTGTCGCCGTGATAACCCTGATAAATGACGGTGACGTCGATATTGATGATGTCACCGTTCTTGAGGGTTTTCTTCTCGGAGGGGATGCCGTGGCAGACCACCTGGTTGACCGAGGTACAGATGGACTTGGGAAAGCCTCGGTAGCCCAGGCAGGCGGGTATGGCTTTTTGCTCGTTGACGATATAGTCGTGGCAGATGCGGTCCAGTTCGGCGGTGGTTACTCCGGGCTGAACATGGGGCTCGATCATCTCCAGCACATCGGCCGCCATGCGGCCGGCCACGCGCATCTTCTCGATTTCGTCGGGCTTTTTCAGGGTTACTGGCATGTTGATAACAGGGTTCGGGAAAACCCCGCATTGTACCCCATTTGGGGTCTCCTCACCTCCCCCTGGCCCCCTCCCGCACCCGACTCAAGGCGTGAATTACTCCCCGCAGTTCCGCCAGCCCCTTCATGCGCCCGGCGTAGGAGTAGCCGGGGTTGATACCGGGCTTGCCGATCTCGTCGCCCATCAGGTGGCCGTGATCTGGCCGCATGGCAATGGATGGCAACTGGTTGTCTTTTTTGCGGCGATCCTCTTCATCCAGCAGCGCCTCCACCAGGCCGACAATGTCGTTGTCGCCGTCCAGGTGGTCGGATTCGTAGAAGGAGCCGTCTGCCTCGCGCTTGATATTGCGCAGATGGACAAAATAGATGCGCGGCCCGAACTCCCGGGCCATGGCCACCAGATCGTTGTCGCCCCGGGCGCCGTAGGAGCCGGCACAGAGGGTCAGGCCGTTGGCGGGGCTGGGCACCGCCTGCAGCAAAGCCCGGGCGTCGTCGGCGGTGGATACCACCCGGGGCAGGCCGAACAGGGAGAAGGGCGGGTCGTCGGGGTGAATGCACAGGCGAACCCCGGCCTCCTCGGCCGTGGGCACCACGTCCTCCAGGAAGGCGAAGAGGTTGGCACGCATGCCCTCGTCCCCCAGGGCAATGAACTGCTCGATGGCGGCGCGGATGCCGTCCCGGTCGTAGGAGCCCTCGCCACCGGGCAGGCCGGCGATGATGTTCTTTTCCAGCAGGGCCTTTTCCCCGGCGGTCATGGCGTCCACCCGGGCCTTGGCTTTGGCCAGCAGGTCCGCCGGGTAGTCCCGTTCTGCGCCGGGTCTTTGCAATATATAGGCGTCGTAGGCGGCAAAGTCGCTCATCTCGAAGCGCAGGGCCTGGGCCTGGTTGGGCAGGGTGTAGCTCAGGTTGGTGCGGGTCCAGTCCACCACCGGCATGAAGTTGTAGCAGATATCGTAGATGCCGGCCTGGCCCAGGTTGCGAATGGACTGGCGGTAGTTGTCGATCCAGGTGCGGTAGTTGCCGCTGCGGGTCTTGATGTCGTTGTGCAGGGGCACGCTCTCCACCACGGCCCACTCCAGGCCAGCGGCCTCGATTTCCCGTTTGCGGGCCAGTATCTCGTGCAGGGGCCAGGCCTCGCCGGTGGGGATGTGATGCAGTGCGGTGACAATGCCGGTGGCGCCCGCCTGGGCGATCTGTTGCAGGGTCACGGGGTCCTTGGGGCCGAACCAGCGCCAGGTTTCTTTCATGGCCAAGCCTCTTTCATCGGATATCTCTCTATACTCGTACTGCTTTTGGTGTCGCAGCGGACGCCCATTGTAGCACCCGCCGGGCCCCGCGACCCAATCCGGACTTTATCCCGGCGCCCGGTTGTGGTATAAAGCGCGCCTCCGCCGGGGGTCCGGTGGAGGCCGGAGGCTGCTTTTGGCCGCCTCGGGGAACGTAACTTTAATACTGTCACACACACACCGGCACGTTCGACCTGGGTGCCCGGGGCGGCCCTCAGGGGCGGTCATCGGGTTGGCGGACGGGGTGCGTGGAGGCCTAACCCAACAGGAAAATCCTATGTCCGTCGTCAGCATGCGCGATATGCTGCAGGCTGGTGTGCACTTTGGCCACCAGACCCGCTACTGGAACCCCAAAATGGATCAGTACATTTTCGGGGCTCGCAACAAGATTCACATTATCAATCTGGAGCATACGGTTCCGGCCTTCAATGAAGTGCTGGCGCTGGTGCAACAGATGGCTTCCCAGAAGAAAAAGATCCTGTTCGTCGGCACCAAGCGCGCCGCCCGCAAGATCATCCAGGAGCAGGCCGAAAGGGCCGGCCAGCCCTACGTCAGCCACCGCTGGCTGGGCGGCATGCTCACCAACTACAAGACCATCCGCGCCTCCATCCGTCGCTATCGCGAGCTGGAAGCCCAGAGCCAGGACGGTACCTTCGAGAAGCTGACCAAGAAAGAGGCGCTGATGCGCACTCGCGCCATGGAAAAGCTGGAGCGTTCCATCGGCGGTATCAAGGACATGAGCGGCCTGCCCGACGCCCTGTTTGTGATCGACGTCGATCACGAGCGCATCGCCGTGCAGGAAGCCAACAAGCTGGGTATTCCGGTGATCGGCGTGGTTGACACCAACAGCGATCCCAGCGGTATCGACTATGTTATCCCCGGCAACGACGACGCCATCCGCGCCATCCGCCTGTATGTGACTGCCTTGGCTGACGCCTGCATGGAAGGCGCCAAGTCCGCTGCCAGCGGTCCTTCAGCCAAAGACGAGTATGTGCCCGCCGACGGTGAACAGGCCGCTGCGGAGTAACCGCTGAACAAGATTGAGAGGAGAGTTTTATGGCAGCAGTATCTGCTTTAATGGTAAAAGAGCTGCGCGAGCGTACCGGCCTGGGCATGATGGAATGCAAAAAGGCTTTGGGTGAAGCTGACGGTGACATTGAGCTTGCCATCGAAAACCTGCGCAAGGCCAGTGGTCTCAAGGCCGCCAAGAAAGCCGACCGCACCGCCGCCGATGGCGTTGTGGCGCTGAAGGTGGCCGATGACAACAGCTATGCCGTAGTGCTGGAAGTCAACAGTGAAACCGACTTTGTCGCTCGCGACACCGGCTTTCTGGCGTTCGTCAACCAAGTGCTGGACAAGGCGTTTGCCGATCGTCAGACCGACGTCGCCGCGCTGATGGCCGGTGAGTTGGAAAACGCCCGGGAAGCACTGGTACAGAAAATCGGCGAAAACATTTCCGTGCGTCGTGTGCAACTGGTGGAAGGCCAGGTGGTGGGTGGCTATGTACACTCCAACAACCGCATCGCCGTGGTGACCAGCCTGCAGGGCGGTGATGGCGAATTGGCCAAAGACGTTGCCATGCACGTGGCCGCCGTGAATCCGCGCGTGGTCAAGGCCGAAGATATGCCCGCCGAACTGGTGGAAAAGGAAAAGGAAATCATCAAGGCGCAGCCGGATATGGCAGGCAAGCCCGCCGAAATCGTTGAAAAAATGATCGGTGGCCGCATCAACAAGTTCCTCAAGGAAAACAGCCTGGTGGAGCAGCCGTTTGTCAAGGATCCGGAAGTGACTGTCGGCAAGCTGGCGGCCAAGGCCGGTGCCACAGTGGTGAGCTTCGTGCGCTTTGAAGTGGGCGAAGGGATCGAGAAGGAGACAGTCGACTTTGCCGCTGAAGTGGCGGCTCAGGTGCAGGCTTCCAAGGGCTGATCGATCGATAATCCGGCGGTCGCGAGACCGCCAACTGCCCTCGAAGAGGCGGTGCGGACGGCTTGCGCTGTTCCCCCGCCTCTTTTTTATGGCCCCTGGCATAGCCATATCCATTGCCGGACCAATGCTGTTAGAATGGCGTACTTTTTCGACCCCGGCCCTGCCCTGCGGAGACCCACGATGCCCAGCGCGCGCGACAAGAAATACAAACGGATTCTGCTCAAGCTCAGCGGTGAAGAGCTGATGGGCGCCGAGGGCTTCGGTATAGACCCCAGGGTGCTGGACAAGATGGCCCTGGAGATCGGTCAACTGGTGGGCATTGGTGTACAGGTGGGGCTGGTGATCGGCGGTGGCAACCTGTTTCGCGGCGCGGCCCTCAGCGCCGCCGGGCTGGATCGGGTTACCGGCGATCACATGGGCATGCTGGCCACGGTGATGAATGCCCTGGCCATGCGCGATGCCCTGGAGCGCTCCAATATTTCCTCCCGGGTCATGTCGGCCATTCCCATGAGCGGCATTGTCGAGCACTACGATCGCCGCCGGGCCATCCGCTTTCTCAACACCGGTGAGGTGGTGATTTTCTCCGCCGGCACCGGCAATCCCTTCTTTACCACCGATTCTGCTGCCTGTCTGCGCGGCATTGAAGTGGAGGCGGATATCGTGCTCAAGGCCACCAAGGTGGACGGTGTCTACAGCGCTGATCCCATGCTGGACAGCGCCGCTGTCAAATACGATCGCCTGACTTACGATCAGGTGCTGGAGAAGAAGCTGGCTGTAATGGATCTGACCGCTATCTGCCTGTGCCGGGAGCACTATATGCCGGTGCGGGTGTTTCGCATGAACAAGAGCGGTGCCCTGCTGAACATTGTGGTGGGCAGCGACGAGGGCACGCTGATCGAGGAGGAAAAATCCGGTGATTGACAATATCAAAAAATCCGCTGAAGCGCGCATGGCCAAGTCGTTGGAAGCGCTGGGTGTGCATTTCAACAAGATTCGTACCGGCCGGGCCCATCCCAGTCTGCTGGACGGCATTACCGTGTCCTATTACGGCGCGGAGACACCGCTGACCCAGGTGGCCAACGTCAACGTCGAGGACGCGCGAACCCTGAGCATCGCGCCCTGGGAAAAGCAACTGGTGCCGGACATTGAAAAAGCCATCATGAAGTCCGATCTGGGGCTGAACCCGTCCACCGCCGGTGGCGTGATCCGGCTGCCCATGCCCATGCTGACCGAAGAAACCCGCAAGGGCTTCATCAAGCAGGCCAAGACCGAGGCGGAAAATGCCCGGGTCTCGGTGCGCAACGCCCGTCGCGATGCCATTTCGGAACTCAAGACTCTGCTCAAGGACAAAGATATCTCCGAGGACGACGAACACCGCGCCCAGGACGAGATACAGAAAATCACCGATAAATACATAGCCGAGGTGGATAAGGCGTTGGCGGCCAAGGAAGCCGACCTGATGGCCATTTGAGGCCCGCTCGACCTTAATCTACCCGCCAGCCTTGAGAACCATGTCTGTGACCAGCAGCTCCCTGCGCCATATCGCCATCATTATGGACGGCAACAACCGCTGGGCCCGCCAGCAGGGGCTGTCGGGAGCGGCCGGGCACCGGGAGGGCGCCGAGCGTATTCGCGACGTTATGGCCGCCTGCCAGGAACTGAACGTGGAAGTGCTGACCCTGTTTGCCTTCAGCAGTGAGAACTGGCGCCGCTCGGCGCGGGAAGTGGATGCACTCATGTCACTGTTCCAGTTGTACCTGCGCCAGGAGGGCAAGCAGTTGCGGGAAAAGGATGTGCGCCTGCGGGTGGTGGGCAACCGCGACCGCTTCAGTCCCGCGCTGCGCAAGGCCATCGCCAAAACCGAGGCCCAGACAAGTGGAGGCGCCACCACCCTGGTGCTGGCCGCCGACTACGGTGGTCGCTGGGACATTCTTCAGGCCAGCCGGGCGCTGGCCGCCGCTGCAGCGAAAGGAGAAATCGACCCCGCCGACATAGACGAGCAGCGCTTTGACGAGGCTCTATCGCTGCACGGCCTGCCGGAGCCGGATCTGTTGATTCGCACCGGTGGCGAATTGCGCATCAGCAACTTTCTGCTCTGGCACTGCGCCTATACCGAACTCTATTTCAGCGACAAGCTCTGGCCGGACTTCAGTGCCGAAGATCTGCACGCTGCCGCCGCCGATTTTTATCGCCGCCAGCGACGCTTTGGCTGCAGTGGTGAACAACTGGCCGGGGGTGGTGCAATTGCTTAAGCAGCGTGTTATCACCGCCCTGGTTCTCGGCTTCGGATTTCTGGGCGCCTTGCTGGGCTTGCCGCCCCTTTGGTTTTCCGCGCTGATTGGTGTGGTGGTGTTGATCGGCGCCTGGGAATGGGCCGATCTGGCGGGTCTTGGCATCCGCTGGCAGCGACTGCTCTACACGCTGGCCACAGCCGGTCTGTTGCTGGCCGGTGCGTTCTACCTGGGGTTGAGTCCCGGGTCTGCCGATCTGGCGCAGTTGGACTCAGGCCGGGTACGGCAACTGCTGGTGGTGGCTGGCGTCTGGTGGGCGCTGGCCCTGCTCTGGGTACAGAGCTACCCCCAGAGCGCGCTGCTCTGGCGCTATCGCCCGGTGCGGGCGATGATGGGTTGGCTGGTGGTGGTGCCCACCTGGGTGGCGCTGACCTTTGTGCGCGCTCAGGACAACGGCATTTGGCTGGTGCTGATGACAGTGGCGGTGGTGGCCAGTGCCGATATCGGCGGCTATTTTGCCGGCCGCCGCTGGGGCCGTCGCAAACTGGCACCCAACGTCAGCCCGGGCAAGACCTGGGAGGGCTTTGTCGGTGGGCTGGCTTGCAATTTGTTATTGGCACTGGTGATTTGGCTGGTGGTGGGCGGCAGCTACGGGCTGCTGCTGGCGCTGGTGCTGCCGGCCTGTCTGGCGTCGGTACTGGGCGATCTGCTGGAAAGCATGGTCAAGCGCGAGCGGGGGGTCAAGGACAGCGGCACCCTGCTGCCTGGCCACGGTGGATTGTTGGACCGGGTGGACAGCCTGACGGCGGCGGCGCCGGTATTTGCCCTGGCCCTTCTCGCCAGCGGCTGGATGCCGGGGTAGGGCACAGTGCAGACTGTTACCATACTCGGTTCCACCGGCAGTATCGGCATCAGCACTCTGGATGTGCTGAGCCGGCATCCCGAGCGCTACCACCTCCATGCCTTGACCGCCAACAGCCGCTGGCAACTGCTGGCGGAGCAGTGTCTGGCGCATCGGCCCCGGTTCGCGGTACTGGGCGAGCCGCAGGCGGCGCAACAATTGATCCGATATCTGGCCGATGCCGGCTGCGACACCCGGGTGCTGTGTGGCGATGAGGCTCTGGCAACCGTGGTGAGCGACCCCGATGTCACCACGGTCATGGCGGCTATAGTGGGCGCGGCGGGCCTGTTGCCGACTCTGGCAGCGGTGCGGGCCGGCAAGAAGGTACTGCTGGCCAACAAGGAAGCCCTGGTCATGGCCGGCGACCTGTTCGTGCGGGCGGTGCGGGAGTCGGGTGCCACCCTGCTGCCCATCGACAGCGAGCACAACGCCATTTTTCAGTGCCTGTGCGGCGGCGACGTCAGCGGTGGCTTGACTCGGCTCGGTGTGCGCCGAATACTGCTCACCGCCTCTGGCGGTCCTTTCTGGTCCACGCCCAGAGAGGCGCTGGCTGCGGTGACGCCGGAGCAGGCCTGTGCCCATCCCAACTGGAGCATGGGGCAGAAGATTTCGGTGGACTCGGCCACCATGATGAACAAGGGGTTGGAGTTGATCGAGGCCTGCTGGCTGTTCGGCGCCCGGCCCGAGCAGATCGAGGTGGTGGTGCATCCCCAGAGTGTGGTGCACTCCATGGTGGAGTATGTGGACGGTTCGGTGCTGGCCCAGATGGGCAATCCGGACATGCGCACGCCCATCGCCCACGCCCTGGCCTGGCCGGAGCGGATGGAGTCCGGGGTGGCGGGGCTGGATATTGTCGCCACTGCCCGGCTGGACTTCGCCGCGCCGGATGAAGACAAATTTCCCTGCCTGCGCCTGGCGCGGCAGGCTGCGGACACCGGCGGCACGGCCCCGGCGCTGCTCAACGCCGCCAATGAGGTGGCAGTGGCGGCGTTTCTGGCGGGCAAGCTGCGTTTTGACCGCATCGCCCTGGTGATCGAAAAGGTAATGCAACAGTTGCCGGTGTCTGAACCCGCAACCCTGGACGTTGTCCAAACCGCCGATTCCGCGGCCCGGGACCTGGCGGCGCGGGTAATCGCCGACGAATACCCCAGTTGAACACCCCAGTTGAATGAGGGCTTGGCTCTGATACAGATGATAATCTGGTTTCTGGTCGCACTGATCATTTTGGTGGCAGTGCACGAGTTTGGTCACTTCTATGTGGCTAGGCGCTGTGGTGTCCAGGTACTGCGTTTCTCCATCGGCTTCGGCCGGGTACTGCTGCGCTGGCACGACCGCCAGGGTACCGAGTATGCCATCGCCGCCATTCCCCTGGGTGGCTATGTCAAGATGCTGGACGAGCGTGAAGGCGACGTGCCGGAAGACCAACTGCACAGAGCTTTCAATCGCAAGAACGTTTGGCAGCGCATCGCCGTGGTGGCCGCTGGCCCTGCAGCCAACTTCATTCTTGCCGTGTTGCTGTTCTGGGTGTTGGCACTGCCCGGCTATCAGAGCCCCATTCCCATCGTCGGCGCCGTGGCGTCCAACTCGGTAGCCGCCGAGGCGGGCCTGGAGCCGGGTCAGGAGATATTAGCAGTGGACGGCAGGGAGACCCCCACCTGGCAGGCCCTGCACCAGCAGTTGCTGCGGCGTCTCGGGGAGAGCGGCAGCATCAGTTTTCTGGTTTCCTACCCGGACTCGGAACTGCGCTACGAATCCGAAGCCACCCTGAACGCCTGGCTGCGCGGGGTGGCGGAGCCGGATGTGTTGCAGGGTCTGGGGTTGGAACTGTATGTGCCGACGACATTGCCCGTGATCAGTGGTGTAGAGGAAGGCAGCCCTGCCCAACGGGCGGGATTGCAGGCCGGGGATCGTATTCTCGAGGCGGACGGGCTGGCCATGGAGACCTGGAGTGGCTGGGTGGAGCATGTTCAGGCCAGGCCCGAACAGGCCATCGACCTGCGGGTGGCCCGGGAAGGACGGGAACTGGCACTGACAGTGACCCCGAAAGCAATCAGCCGGAATGGCGAGGCGTATGGCTTTGTGGGGGTACAAAGTCCCGTCTGGCCGGATGACATGTTGCGCGAATATCGGTACAGTGTGCCCGGCGCGTTTGTGGACGGGGTTCACCGTACCTGGGATACGTCCGGATTTGTGCTTCTGTCCATCAAAAAGCTGGTGGTGGGAGAGATATCCACCCGGAACCTGAGCGGTCCAATCACCATAGCCCAGGTGGCCGGCACTTCGGCCCAGAGTGGCTGGAAGAGCTTTGTCGGCTTCGTCGCGCTGCTGAGCGTCTTTCTGGCGATATTCAACCTCCTGCCCATCCCGGTGCTGGATGGCGGGCATCTGCTGTATTACTTCATCGAAGTGATCAAGGGCAGCCCTGTATCTGAAAAGGTGCAGATGGTGGGTTACCAGGTGGGCCTGGTAATGATTGTGGGCCTGATGATACTGGCTTTTTATAACGATTTGATGCGTCTTTGAAGCGGCCCTCGGTCCGGCGCTGGTGTATCTACTGAATTTTAGACTCAACAATATGATACAAGTTTTAATGCGTAGTTTGTGCTGCCTGATTCTCGTTCTGGCATCTGTTGTCGCGCACGCGGAAACCTTTCGCGTTGGTGATATCCGGGTGGAGGGACTGCAGCGGGTGTCCGCCGGTACTGTCTTTACGTCACTGCCTGTGCGCGTGGGCGATGTGCTAACGGCTGAAGATGTCCAGCATGCCTCCCGGGAACTGTTCAAAGTGGGCCTCTTCTCCGACGTGGCCATTGGCCGGGATGACGATGTGTTGGTCATTATCGTTGAGGAGCGCCCAGCCATCAGCGAGATTGTGTTCGAAGGCAACAAGGTGATCAAAACGGACATGCTGATGGAAAGTCTGCGCGATAACGGTTTGTCCGAAGGGCAAATCTTTCAGCGTGCTACACTGGAAGCGATCACCCAGGCATTGCAGCGACAGTATCTGGCTCAGGGGCGCTATGGCGCCAAGGTGGAGCTCGAAATCGAAGATTTGCCGCGCAATCAGGTCAAGGTGCTGGTCAACATCCGTGAAGGCAAGGTGGCCAGAGTTAAGAAAATCAATATTGTAGGCAATACGGTATTCGATGACGATGACCTGTTAAATCTGTTTGAGTTGAATACCACAGGGCTTTTTTCCTGGATTAGTGGTAACGATCGCTATTCCCGGGAAAAACTGTCCGGCGATCTCGAGCGCCTCGAGTCCTACTATATGGACCGCGGTTACCTTGCGTTCAGCATCGATTCCACGCAGGTCTCCCTGAGTCCGGATCTGTCCAAAGTCTTCGTTACCATCAATGTCACCGAAGGTGATATCTACACGGTCAGCGGCATTCAACTGGCGGGAGATCCAAAGATTCCCGAAGAGTTGGTGCGACGCATGATATTGCTGGATGAAGGCCACACCTTTTCCCAGGTGCTGATGACCACCTCATCGGAATACATCACCCAGCGGCTGGGCAACGAAGGCTATACGTTTGCCAACGTTGAGGCTATTCCCGAGCGCAACGACGAAGACAACACGGTTAACATTGTCTACTTTATCGACCCCGGTCATCGTGCCTACGTGCGTCGCATCAACTTTCGCGGCAATACCCGCACTACTGACGAAGTTCTGCGGCGCGAGATGCGGCAGATGGAAGGCGGCGCCGCCTCCAATGCCATGATCGAGCACTCCAAGCTGCGTCTGGATCGGCTGGGTTTCTTCAAGGAAGTGGACGTGGACACGGTGGAAGTGCCCGGTACCACCAATCAGGTGGACGTGGAGTTTACCGTGGAGGAGGCTCCCTCTGGTGCCCTGGGTTTGAATATCGGCTATGCCCAGTATTCCGGCCTGATGCTTTCTGGTCATATTCAGGAGACCAACTGGTTTGGCACTGGCAAGCAAGTGGGCTTCAACTTCAGCCACAACCGCTGGCAAAGCGGCTACAGTTTTGACTACAACGACCCGTATTTCACGGTGGATGGCGTCAGCCGAGGTTTCAGTGCCTACTACCAGAAGACCCGCTTTGGTCGGGTAAACATCACCGGTTATACCACTGATGTTTACGGCGTGAAAATGCGTTTCGGTTACCCTATATCCGACATCGAAAGAATAGGTTTTGAAGTTGGGTATCGTGATCTGACTGTAAGTGTGGTGCCCAGCATTGCGCCGCAGGAGATTCTCCGGACGCCGACTTTTGGCGAAAATACACGGTACATCTCCCAGAGTGATCTGCTGGATGCGCTGGTTCGGGAGTCTATCGGTAGGGACTACCCTGCGGGAACCTATGAGCTCGATTGGGTGACTGACGATCTGATCTACGGCGAGCCGGGGTTCCTCGATCTGAACGGCAATAACTTTCGCGATGTGATTTTCAGCGTCAACTGGGTCAGGTCGCGTCTGAATCGTGGTTTTCTTCCCACTCGGGGTGCTTCGCAGCGGTTGGCTTTGGAGGCGTCTGCCCCCCTGGGAGATTTGGAATATTTTAAACTGAGCTACAACGCCCAGTACTTCAAGCCCATTACCCGGGATCTGACCCTGCGCTTCAAGACACAACTGGGCTATGTTGACTCGTACAGCCGCTCTGGCAACTTGCCATTTTTCGAACATTTCTACTCAGGCGGTTTTGGCTCGGTGCGTGGCTTTGAACGCAACACACTGGGACCTCGCAGCACGCCCACGGAAACGCCCTTTGTTGTGAATACCGTTTGGGATGATTTCAACGGAGACGGTCTTCAGCAGCAGGGTGAAGTTGGTGGGCAGGCTTATGTGCTTTGCGAAGATCCAGCTCTGGGCGGCTTTGGAGCAAACTCGCGCTGTACCCCCGGGCATGTAATCGCTACTCCCCGTCCTCGCGATACGCGTCGTTCCCGCGACGCTTTTGGGGGCAATGTCCTGGTGGAAGGCAGTATCGAATTGATTTTTCCTCTGCCCTTTATTGAGGATCAGCGCTCCTTTCAGACAGTTGCCTTTCTCGATGCGGGCAACGCGTTCCACACCAACTGCAACGAGTTTCAGAGAAACTGCCACAACCTGGACTTGGAGCGACTCAGCGCCGCTGGCGGTATTGGGTTAACCTGGATATCGGCTTTTGGTCCCATGACGTTTGCTGTTGCCAGGCCGATACGCAAAAACGAGTTTGAACGCGCCAAGTTTTTTGACTTTTCCTTGGGCGGATCTTTCTGATAAATACTTTAACTGCTAGAACACACAGGGGGATATTACTGTGAAGACTTTGAATAAACTGTTTGCCATGCTGGTTCTGACTCTGTTCTCAGGCGGCGTCCTGGCGGAGAGCAAGATTGTGGTGCTCGATCTCCAGGAAGCCATGCTGAATACGCAGCTGGCTCAGCAGCGTATAGCCGCGCTGGATCGCAGCCCGGAGGTTTCTGCTCTGCGCGCCCGGCTGGAGAGCTTGGAGGCGGACATTCGTGCTCTGGGAGACACAGCCGAGAAAGAAAGCATGACCTGGTCTGAAACCGAACGGGATGAAAATCGTCGTCGCATGGAGTCGCTGCGCTCGGACTATGAGTCGGCTGCTACCCGCCTGCAACGCGAGGGTCAGGCCGTGCTGCAGCGGGTGGCTCAGGAATTGACGCCGAAAACGCGCACGGTCCTCGAACAACTGATCGCGGCCGAGAATATTGGTATGGTGCTCAGTAGTCAGGCCGTGTACCATGCCACCGCAGCCTATGATATTACCGAACGGGTAACTGCTCTGCTGGATAAAGCAGACTGATCGGCAGGGGTAAGAAGACCTGGAAACCCATGCACCCTTTCAACCGTGCGTTGCTCGGCTGAAAGGGTGCAGACTGCGGTATTGAACAATAGCAAAACAGGGAGTCGACGATTTCGGCTCCAAGAGGCTACCTGCATGATGGATGTCAACGAAATTCGCGAATACCTGCCGCACCGCTATCCCTTTCTGTTGGTGGATCGGGTGGTGGAGCTGGTGCAGGGCGAATCCATTGTGGCCTACAAGAACATTACCGGAAACGAAGAAGTGTTCAATGGCCACTTTCCCCAGAACCCCATATTCCCGGGCGTTATGATTCTGGAGGCCATGGCTCAGGCCTCCGGCATCCTCGGCTTTAAAACCATGGACAAGAAACCCCAGGACGGCTCCATTTACCTTTTTGCTGGCGTTGACGGCGTGCGCTTCAAAAGGCAGGTTGTTCCCGGTGACCGGCTGCAGTTGGAATCTCGCGTGGTCTCCGTTAAACGGGGTATCTGGAAGTTCTCTTGTCGCGCCAGTGTCGATGGCGAGTTGGTGGCCGAAGCCGATATCCTCTGCGCAGACCGCAGAGTCTGAAGCGGCGAGCTGCCATGAGCCGCATCCACCCCAGTGCCATTGTTGACCCGGATGCCAAACTGGCCGCCGATGTGCAAGTGGGGCCCTGGACCACCATAGGTCCAGAGGTGGAAATTGGCGAGGGCAGCGTCATTGCCTCCCATGTGGTGCTCAAAGGGCCGACACGCATTGGTCGATACAATCGCATTTTCCAATTTTCCTCCGTGGGTGAAGACACCCCGGATCTCAAGTACCAGGGCGAGCCCACCCGGTTGGTGATCGGCGATCACAACGTCATTCGCGAAGGCGTTACCATTCACCGGGGAACGGTGCAGGATCGCTCGGAAACAACCATCGGTGATCACAATCTGTTAATGGCCTACGTACACGTCGGTCACGACAGCGTTATCGGCAACCACTGCATACTGGTCAACAACGCAGCGCTGGCCGGCCACGTCCACATCGGTGATTGGGCCATACTCAGCGGCTACACCCTCGTGCATCAATATTGCCGCATAGGTGCTCACAGTTTTACTGGCATGGGCAGCGCCATCGGCAAGGATGTGCCCGCCTATGTCATGGTGGCCGGTGCGCCTGCCGCCGCCAAGAGTGTGAATACCGAAGGCTTGCGCCGCCGGGGTTTTTCCCGGGAGGAACTGGCGCTGATCAACAAAGCTTTCAAACTGGTTTACCGCCGAGGCTTGATTGTTGACGAAGCGGTGGCCGAGTTGGAAAAGCTGCTGCCTCACGGTGCTTGTCTACAGCCACTGATCGATTCGTTGAGAACCTCTGGCCGCGGAATCGTGCGCTAGCGGTTTTTGGGAAGCGTGTCATGAATGAACACAGACCCGGCGCAGCGTCACCCATGACCATCGCCATGGTGGCCGGTGAGGCGTCCGGCGATATTCTGGGCGCTGGTTTGATGGAGACTCTGCGTCAGCGCTTTCCTCAAGCCCGCTTTGCCGGTATCGGTGGCCCGCGCATGCTTGAGCACGGTTTCCACTCCCTGTTTCCCCAGGATCGCCTCGCTGTCATGGGCCTGGTGGAGCCTCTGAGACGCCTGCCTGAGTTGCTGCGCATTCGTCGCCACCTGCGTCAGCACTTTCTTGAACAGCCGCCGGCGGTGTTTATCGGCATCGATTCGCCGGATTTCAACCTGTCTCTGGAAGGCGACCTGCGTCGCGTCGGCATTCCCGTGACTCACTACGTCAGTCCTTCGGTCTGGGCCTGGCGTCAGGGGCGCATCAAGACCATTGCCCGCAACGTGGATCTGATGCTGACGCTGCTGCCGTTCGAAGCCGAGTTCTACGAAAAGCATAGGGTGCCGGTGGAGTTTGTCGGCCACCACCTGGCGGATCAGTTGCCGTTGACCGTGGATACTCTGGGCGCTCGCCGGGCCCTGAACCTCGAACCCAACGCACGCCTGGTGGCCCTGTTACCCGGCAGTCGTGGCAGCGAAGTCAAACAGATGGGCGAGCTGTTTCTGCAGGCCGCCGATCTCTGTCTGGCCCGGCAGCCCGGCCTGGAGTTTCTGCTGCCTGCCGCCACGCCGGACCGTTACCGGCAACTGCACGAACAACTGGCTGCTCACCAGCATCTGCCGGTGCACCTGCTGCACGGCCAATCCCGCCAGGCCATAGCCGCCGCCGATGCCGTGCTGGTGGCCTCCGGCACCGCCACGCTGGAAACCCTGTTGCTGAAAAAGCCCATGGTGGTTGCCTATCGCATGGCGCCGCTGTCCTACGCTATCCTGTCACGCTTGGTAAAAGCTCCCTTCGTCTCCCTGCCCAACCTGCTGGCCGGACGGGAACTGGTGCCAGAGTTGTTGCAGTCCAGGGCCACACCCCAGACTCTCGCCGATGCGGTATTGCACTTTTTGCAGAACTCAGCCGTGGCGGCGGAGGTTAAATCCAGCTTCGCTCAGATACACGTGTCCCTGCAGCGCAATGCCAGCCAGCGCGCCGCCGAGGCGGTGGCACAGCTGATCGAAGCACGTTCGGGAGATGGCCTGTCGTGACGCCCTTTGTATCGGTCTACAAGGGCCATTTGTTTGCCGGTGTCGACGAGGCGGGGCGGGGACCTTTGGCCGGCGACGTAGTGGCCGCAGCGGTGATTCTGGACCCGGATAATCCCATCGAGGGGCTGGCTGACTCGAAGAAGCTCAGCGCCCGGCGCCGGGAGCAGCTGTTCGATGTGATTCAGGCGCAGGCTTTGAGTTGGTGTATCGCCCGGGCCAGCGTCGCGGAGATCGATCGCTTCAATATATTGCAGGCGAGCCTGCTGGCCATGAGCCGGGCGGTGCAGGGCCTGTCACGCCAGCCGGAGCATGTGCTGGTGGACGGCAACCGCCTGCCGCGCTGGCACTATGCGGCGGAGGCGGTGGTGAAGGGCGACAGCCGGGTGGCAGCCATAGGCGCGGCGTCCATTCTGGCCAAGGTGTGTCGGGATCGGGATATGCAGGCGCTGGATCGGGAGTACCCGGGCTACGGCTTTGCAAAACATATGGGGTATCCGACCAAGGCCCATCTGGCGGCACTGGATCAGTTGGGCGTCACCCCGGTACATCGGGTATCCTATGGGCCAGTTCGCCAGCGTCTGGAACAGTCTGGCCAACGGGTGACGCCGGAGCAGGGAGACTTGGCGTGAGGGGCATTGGGTTGGACTTGAACTTGGGTGCGGGTTTGGGGTGCGGTAAAGCCATTTGGGACGCGCCGTAAACCCTTCCCTGGGGGCTCGCACACCGCATCCGTGCGGTGTACGGTCCCAAATGGCTTTCCCCCACCCCGAACCTCACGTGCGGTGGAATCCGAGGATGGGTGCCACTAAGATGGTCGGCCAGTGAAGTCGGTAGCGCCTTTGGCAAACGCGGTGAATACATCCCTGTAGCTCCCGCGCGTCATCCCTCGGCAACTGCTCCTGCGTTGCTCTACCTCCTGCATCCGTGCAGTCGTGACG
>JBJHDF010000039.1:0-20498 GCA_050486405.1 Marinimicrobium sp.
TCCAGCGCCATCAAAGTCAAGCAGCGGTTTGGCAAAATGCAGAGAAAATGCCGGCAACGTTCAGGAAAGCTGTAGGAACATCCAGGAAATGGCTATAGGCCAACAGAAGAAAAAGCAGGGAATCCACCGAAAATCAAAAGGATAGAGAGCAAACCTAATAAACTACATTAAGTTGGGCACTTTTTGGGATTAAAGGGAAAGGTTTTATAGAACTGAAAGGCCTAACAAAAACCAGAAAAGCGGTGTTAAATCGGAGCCGGCCTGTAAGCCGGGTTCTGTCGTGGACAGTCATTCATCTGGGACCCGTGTCGCCACAGGCCTCAAGCGACCTACCCGAACCCGGTGCGGGCCGCACCCTTGGGTTCCTATTTGGTCTTGCTCCGGGCGGGGTTTACCATCGCCGCAGACTGTTGCCAGCTGCGCGGTGCGCTCTTACCGCACCATTTCACCCTTACCGGCTCCCGCGAACGGAAGCTTAGGCGGTATGCTTTCTGTTGCACTTTCCGTAGGCTCGCGCCCCCCAGGTGTTACCTGGCGCCCTGCCCTGTGGAGCCCGGACTTTCCTCCCCGGCGCACCAATCGCCACTCAAGAGAGACGGCCAGTTAACGCCGGAGCGACTGCCGAGCCGACTCCGAGAGGACAAGATAGCGGGGGCGGAAAGAAAGAGCAAGGGAAAAGGACCGGATAAGGGGTGCCGGGGTTGGAATGTGGAACTGGGCGGCAATTTGCTGCGCTGACCCGTGCAATTTTTTGGCAACTGCGCTAATAATAACCATTGGAAATGCCTGACCTTACAATCGGATTTGAGGAAAGGACCATGAATAAGACCCGACTGACCCTGCTGTCATCGATCATCGGCGCCACCTGCCTGAGTGCCGCACCAAATGCTCTGGCGCAAGAATACTCGCCAGTGCTTCAGGAAATCCTCATCACCTCGCAAAAGCGCGAACAGACCCTGAACGAAGTCCCCGTCTCCGTCAGTGTGCTGGGCGGCGAAAAGCTGGACGACTCGGCAGTGCCCGGCATCGAGCGTATGGCCGATCTGGTACCCGGTCTGACCATGAGTCAGACGGGGATCGGCACCACCGTGGCCATCCGCGGCATCAGTTCCGGGGTCAACCAGGGGTTCGAACAGTCCGCCGCGCTGTTTGTGGACGGTGTTCACTTTGGCCGGGCGCAGCTGACCCGGGCGCCTTTTTTGGATATAGAGCGGGTGGAAGTGCTGCGCGGCCCCCAGGGCATTCTGCTGGGCAAGAACAGCACCGCCGGCGCCATCAGTATCATTACCGCCCAGCCCACGGAAACCTTTAGCGGCAAGGCTTCACTGCTCTATGAGCCCAATCACGGCGAACAGGATCTGCGCCTGGTGGTCTCCGGCCCCCTCTACGACAACCTCTACGGCCGACTGGCCATTCTGGATCGCAGCATGGACGGCTGGTTCGAAAATACCACCCTGGATCGGGACGAAACCCAGGAGCGGGCACAGGTTTTTCGCGGCACCTTGAACTGGCAGCCCACCGACACCTGGGACATCACCCTGAAGCTGGAGGATGGCAGCTTTGACAACAAGGGGCGCAATATCGACGTGGTCTGGCCCACCACCCTGCCCGTGGCCGGCGCCGTGGACTACGCCAATGTCCTGGCCCTGCTCACCGGCGGCGAGTACCAGTTGGAAACCCGGCAAAATTTCCGCCGCCAGTCCAACGGCGACTACAGCAACAACGACACCCGCCACGGCGTCCTCACCGTGGGCACGGTTCTGGGCGAGTTCGATGTCACCTCAGTGACCGGTTACAACTCCTACAGCTACGACGAACTCTGCGACTGCGACTTTATCGGTCTGCCCCTGCTGTACATTCACTCCGAAGAATCCTACCGCCAGTGGAGCCAGGAGTTCCGCCTTGCCTCACCCGAGCAAGAGCGCATCAGTTACATCGCCGGTGTCTTCGGACAGACCCACACGCTGGAATTCAATGACGCCACTGGCGTGCCCGAGGACAGTCTGCTGCCGACCATTCTGGCCGCCAACGGCGTCCAGGGTACGGAGTTGCTGGCGGGCACGTCCAGCGATCGGGACTTCCGTCAGGACGGAGATCTGGCGGCCCTGTTCGGCGAACTCACCTGGAACATTACGGACGTCACCCGCCTGATTGTCGGCGCCCGCTACACCTGGGAGCAGAAAACCGCGTCGCGCCGTCAGTACCATGTGGACACCGACGGCAGCGAGGTGCCATTGGGCACGCCAGGCGACACACTGAATGTCATCTACGGCCTGTTCAACATCGAGCCCTACGACACCATCGAACGCAAGCGTACCGAGTCCAACCTGACGCCGCTACTCACCCTGCAGCACGATCTCAACGCGACCGATATGCTCTACGCCCGTTTCACCACCGGGGTCAAATCCGGCGGCTTCGACGTGCGCTCCAACGCTCACCCGGACCCGGCGGTGAACAACGCCTTCAATTTTGGCAACGATCAGCCGCGCCCCATTGTCGGTGTCTTCGAATTCGAAGACGAGCGGGCCACCAACTACGAACTCGGTGGCAAGTTTGAGCTCGCCCGGGGCGCCGCTGAATTGCAGGTGGCGCTGTTCCGCTCGGAGTTTACCGACCTGCAGACCAGCCAGTTCGACGGCGCCTTCAGTTTCAACGTCACCAACGCCGCCAAGGCGCATATTCACGGCCTGGAACTGGACGGCCGCTGGGCCCTGGCGGACAACGTCACACTGAGCGGCGGCTTTACCTGGCTGGATTTCGAATACCGGGATTTCCCCAACGCCCAGTGCTACTTTGGTCAACAGGAGGGCGTGACCTCTGCCGAGGCCAACCTGTGTGACGCCAGCGGCCAGACGCGGGAATTCACGCCCCGCTGGCAGGGCAATCTGAGCAGCGACTACCGGCTACCGCTTACCCGGGGACTGAGCCTGAACAGCACCGTGGACATCATCTTCAGCGACAGCTACCTGACAGCGCCCACGCTGGACCCGCGCACCAAACAGAGCGCCTATACCAAGCTCAATGCGCGAATCGCGCTGAGCGGGCCGGACAGAAGCTGGGAACTGGCGCTGATCGGCAACAACCTCACCGATGAAGCCATCGTCAGCTATTCCAACGGCCTGCCGCTGTCCACCGTGCTGACCGGCGGCACGGGCACGGCCTACTACGCCTTCTACGAACGGCCGAGAAGCATTGCGCTGCAGGGGAGTGTCAGGTTTTAAAGGTCAATACAAGGGCAACTCGGGATCATCGTCCAGAAAAATACCGGCGACAGGCTCTTCTTCCCATGTGAAGAGGGTAGCTGATGAAAACAGAAGGTATGAACACTACCGCATTAGAGTTAAGCAATATGCCGCCCCCTAATATTGTTTTTATATAAACATGCTGTCTTATTAGATCAAGCAGCAATATTATGACTGTTGACAGGCAGCTACCACAGTACCAGTTTTGGTTCTGCTTGGGCCAGCAGGGCGAAGTTCCGGTCATCCTGTAGCAGGGGTACACTGTGCTCCACGGCCAGCTGGGCAATCAGGCAATCGTGGGGACTGCGCGGTGTGATGCCGCTCCAACGGCAGCGAGCATACAGGCAGCCGGCATCGGCGTATGTTTTACCGGTCGGCAAAAGCACGGGAAGACCGCCGAAATACCTGCGCAACTCGGCAAGCTCTGCCGGGCCTCGCGCTCCCTGTAACAATTCCTGCACGACGACGGGCGCGAACACAATGTCATCCTTGTCGATCAACTCGTCGAGGAGCAGCGTTTTGGGCCGTCCGCCCCTGCGCAGCCAGTCGATCCAGACGGAAGTGTCAACCAGAATCACGGGGCATACCGGCTCGAACCGCACGCGCGTCGTAATCGGGGTCGATCAGATCACGCCCCACCAGATCACGCAAGGCGCGCTGATGATGGCGGGCGACGTATTCACGCAAGGCGCGATCCACCATTTCGCGCCGGGTTTTGACCTTGGCGAGTGCCATGGCCTCGGCAATCAGTTGGTCATCAAGCACAATATTGGTACGCATGGCATACACCTCCTGATGTGTATTCTGGTTGGGGGCGCCGCTTGTCGCAAGACGAGGGAAAAGGGAAAAGAGTGTGGCCTGTTATTGTTTGGGCAAGGTTATAGCCCACTGGTAGAGGGCATTTTTCTTGGCGCCGGTGATTTTTGCCGCCAGGGCGACCGCCTGTTTTACCGGCAGTTCCTCCAGCAACAGGCCCGCCACGCGGCGGGCTTCGTCGTCCAGTTCCGACGACTGTCGCGCCGGGGCGCCGGCCACCAGCAGGACTATCTCGCCGCGCTGCTGGTCGGCGTCTTCGGCTACCCAGGCCGCCAGGGCGGCGGCGTAGTCGCCGCGAATGGTCTCGAAGGTCTTGGTCAATTCCCGCGCCAATACCACTTCCCGCTCCGCACCCAACACCTCGGCAATGTCCCGCAGCGATGCCAAAACCCGATGGGGTGCCTCGTAGAAAATGAGCGTGCGCGGCTCGGCGGCAAGGGCCTGAAGGGCGGTGCGGCGGGCGGCGGCCTTGGCGGGCAGAAAGCCCTCGAAGACAAAGCGGTCCGACGGCAGGCCGGCGGCACTCAGGGCAGCGATCAGGGCGCAGGGGCCGGGTATGGGCACCACCGCAATGCCCTGCTGGCGGGCGGCCCGTACCAGGCGGTAGCCGGGGTCGGACACCAGGGGTGTGCCGGCATCGGAAATAAGTGCCACGCTCTCTCCCGCCGCCAGACGCCGCAGCAACTCTTCGCCCCGGCGGTTGTCACTGTGATCGTGGTACGCCACCAGTGGCCGGTCTATGGCAAAATGGGCCATCAAGCGGGCGCTGTGCCGGGTGTCCTCGGCGGCGATCAGATCCACCGCCTGGAGAACCTCCAGCGCCCGGGGTACCATATCGCCCAGATTGCCGATGGGTGTGGCCACCACATAGAGTGTACCGGCGCCGCTTGTCGTGCGCGGACCTTTGGAGATCATGATTTGCACTTCCGACCAAAAAACGGAGTGTACACACAAACGAGAGACATCACAGTGCAAAAAAGGATCGTCAGTCTGGTTGCAGGCTGCCTGTTGTTTACCCTGTTCAGCGGCTGCGGCACCACCCCCAGCCGCCCCACCGACGACTCGGCTCAGGTGGAAGCCCGGGTGGAGCGCTTGCTGGAGAGCGCCCGCGAGAGCGAGTCACCCCAGCGCGAACAACAGGTGCTGGAGGCCGCACGGCTACTGCTGATCCTGAAGCAGGCAGATCAGGCTCGCCAACTGCTGGTCACCATGGACAGCCGCCGCCTTGCGGACCCGGAGTTCATCCGCCATACACTGCTGCTGAGTGAACTGGCGATCGCCGATGGCGGCTATTTCCTCGCCCAGAGGGTGCTCACCAACCCGCGTTTGGAAAATATCTGGCACAACCTGGATCCCGCCGATGAGATCACCTTGCGCCAACGCCGGGCGCGAATATTTTCACTGCTGGGGGATACCACCGCCAGCGTCCGCGAGCGGATGCAACTGACTGCCTTGTTGCAGGACCCAGAGGAAGAGCAACGCAACCAGGATCTGCTGTGGCAGAGTCTGCTCACCCTGCCGCTGGCACAGCTGCAGGAGCTGGCGGTACGCGAGGAAGACCGCCAGTTGCGCGGCTGGTACGCTCTGGCGGCGGTAAGCCGCATCCATCAGGGCAACCTGGAACGGCAATTGACCCAGGTGGATGCGTGGCTGGAGAACTGGCCGGACCACCCGGCCAGCCGGCAGCTCCCCGGCGACCTGCAAGTGCTGCGGGAACTGATCGAGAACCAGCCTCGACACGTCGCGCTGTTGCTGCCCCAGCGCGGCCATCTGGCGGCCGCCGCCGAGGCGGTGCGGGACGGCTTCTTCGCCGCCTACTACCAGGCCATTGCCGAAGAAAGCCGGATTCCCCAGATCCGTCAATACGACAGCGACGGCGCAGACATCATTGCCCTGTATCAGCAGGCGGTCAGCGAAGGCGCCGAGATTGTCATCGGCCCCCTGGACCGGGAGCAGGTCAACGAACTGAGCATGATGCTGTCGCTGCCGGTACCGGTGCTGACCCTGAACTACGCCGACGCCTCGCCGGTGGAACAGGATGGGTACCTGTACCAGTTCGGCCTCGCCGCCGAGGACGAGGCCCGGCAGGTGGCGCGCCAGGCGCATCTGGACGGGCATTCCCACGCCATGATACTGATCCCGGACCAGGGCTGGAGCGAGCGCAGCGCCCAGGCATTCACCCACCTCTGGCAGGATTTGGGCGGAACCACGGTGAACTACAGCCGCTTCGGCGGCGGCGACTATTCGACGGTTATCGGCAACGCCCTGCTGATTGAAAGGAGCCGCGCCCGCCACCAACAACTCACCCGCCTGTTGGGCACCACCCTGGAGTTTGAACCCCGGCGGCGCCAGGATGTGGATATGATCTTCCTGCTCGCCAGTCCGTCCGAGGCCCGGCAGGTCAAGCCCACTCTGGCCTTCCACTACGCCGCTGACCTACCGGTGTACTCCACCAGCCATATCTATTCGGGCGTGCCGGACAGCGTCGCCGATCGGGATCTGAACGGCATCCGCTTCACCACTATGCCCTGGTTGTTCGACAGTCAAAGCGCCGAAAAGCAGGCCGTGGACCGCCACTCCCGCAGCGGCACCATCTACAGTCGGCTGCACGCCCTGGGCGTGGACAGCTATCGGCTCTATCCGCGCCTGCAACAACTGGCCCAAACCGAGCACGCCCGCCTTTACGGTGCCACCGGCACCCTGCGCCTGCTGCCCGACGGCCGTATCGAACGGGAGCAGATCTGGGCTGAGTTTCGCGGCGGTACAGCGCGCCCGGTGCCCACGGCTGGCGCCACCGCCAGTACCCGCCCCTAATGGCTGGCAGCACCCGGGGAGCTGACGCTGAGCACAGGGCCGAGCAGTTTCTACGCCGCCAGGGCCTGCGCCTGGTCCAGCGCAATTTTCGCTGCAAAGCGGGTGAGATCGATCTGATCATGGCGCACGGCGACACTCTGGTGTTTGTGGAAGTGCGGCTGCGCAACAACCGGCACTTCGCCAGTGCGCTGGAATCCATCACTACCGCCAAACAGCAGCGTATAATCCGCGCCGCCCGATATTACTTGTTACAGCAACAATTGACGGATAAAGTGCCTTGCAGATTTGACGTGGTGGCGCTGACCGACGTCGATATCGACGCGGAATGGATTCGGGATGCATTTCAAACCCAATGAGTCATCAGTAGAGAAGCCTTTATGGAACAACAGGTCATCAACCTGTTCCACGCCAGTATCCAGGCCAAAATGCAAGCCGGTGAAGAGCTGGCTCCCACCATTGCCCGCGCCAGCCAGGTGATGGTGGACGCGCTGCTCCACGAAAACCGTATTCTCGCCTGCGGCAATGGCATATCCGCCGGGCTGGCGCAGATTTTTGCCAGTTGCCTGGCCAACCGGTTTGTCCGCGAGCGACCCGGCCTGCCCGCACTGGCGCTGGGTACCGATACCGTTACGCAAACCGCCATCGCCACGGATCAAAGCTTCAACGACATCTATGCCAAGCAGATCCGCACCCTGGGCCAACCCGGTGATCTGCTGCTGGTGCTGGCCAGCGACGACGCCGGTAATCTGGTGCAGGCCATCAGCGCCGCCCACGACCGGGACATACAGGTCATCGCCCTGACCGGCAAGAGTGTTCGCGACACAGCCTCGCTGCTGGACAATCGCGACCTGGAGCTGAGAGTAGCCTCCGGCACTGCCACCCACGTGCACGAAGTACATCTGCTTGCATTGTTCTGCCTGTGTGATTTAATTGACCAACAACTGTTCGGGAGCCACCTCTGATGTTGCCGCGCCTTGCCCCCGCCCTTCTGTTGTCGCTGCTGTGCCTGAGCCTGCACGGCTGTTCCAGCATTATCGGTGCCACCACCAGTGAACCCATTCAGGTTGACCCCGGCAAACGCACACTGGGCGTGCGCATCGACGACCGGCAGATCGAGACCATCGCCACCGTCAACATCAACAAAGCCAGCGAAGAGCTGAGCAATGCCAACATCAATGTTCACAGCTACAACGCGTTGGTGCTGTTGACTGGCCAGGTTCCCAACTCCGAGGCGCGACGTCTGGCCACGGACACAGTATTGGCCATTCCCCATGTGCGGCAAGTACACAACGAGTTGGAAATCCAGGCCAATACATCCATGCTATCCCGCACCAACGACACCTGGCTCTCCACCAAGGTGCGTACCAAACTGCTGGCCAATCGCGACGTAGAGAGCAGCCGGGTGCGGGTAATCACCGAAGACAACACCGTGTTTCTGATGGGCATGGTATCCCGGGTGGAAGCAGACACGATTACCAGCATCGCCCGCCACACTGGTGGCGTAAAGAAGGTGGTGCGGGTGTTCGAATATATCGATTAACTCATGCAAACAAGGACAGCCCTATGGATATTTCAACCATCATCACTCTGATTGTCATCGCCGCGCTGGTCTTTTACGTAGTCGGCATATACAACCGCCTGGTGGCATTGAGAAACCGCTTCCAGAATGCTTTTGCCCAGATCGAGGTGCAACTCAAGCGCCGCTACGATCTGATTCCCAACCTGGTGGAAACGGCCAAGGCCTACCTGAAACACGAGCGCGAAACGCTCGAAGCGGTTACCCAGGCGCGCAACCAGGCCATGGCCGGTCTGGCCGCTGCCGCTGCCCAGCCCGGTAGCGCCGCCGCCATGTCGCAACTGGGCGGCGCGGAGAACATGTTGGCCGGCGCCCTGGGGCGCCTCAATATGGTGATGGAAGCCTATCCCGACCTGAAAGCCTCCCAGAACATGCAACAACTGAGCGAAGAACTCACCAGCACGGAAAACAAAGTGGCTTTTGCCCGCCAGGGTTTCAACGACGCGGTAATGACCTACAACACCTACAAGCAGAGCTTTCCCCCAGTAGTCTTCGCCGGCACCTTTGGCCACAGAGAGAACGCAGCTCCGCTCGAATTTGCTGACAGTCAGGCCATTCAGGAGGCGCCCAAGGTCAGCTTCTGATGAATTTCTTCGAACAACAGGATATCGCCCGGCGCAACACCATCAAGCTGGTGGTGCTTTTGGCACTGGCGGTGCTGTCACTGATCGCCGCCGCCACCGTACTGCTGGCAACACTGCTGTTCAGTCAGGACATTGGCTCCTGGCAGAGCTGGGGCTGGCAACTCACCGGCAGCATAGCTGCCGTGGTGTGTACCGTAGTGCTGCTGGGCAGTCTCTACAAATTGTCGCAACTGCGCGGCGGCGGCCGGGTGGTGGCCGAAGCGCTGGGCGGCAAGCGCATTCAGTACCACACCGACGATCCCGACGAACGCCGGGTACTGAATGTAGTGGAGGAAATGGCCATTGCCTCGGGGATTGCCGTGCCCCAGGTGTATGTGCTGGAGGACAGCTCCATCAACGCCTTCGCCGCTGGCTACAGCCATCACGACGCGGTGATCGGCATTACCCGCGGCGCCATTCGCCTGCTCAACCGCGACGAACTTCAGGGCGTGGTGGCGCACGAGTTCAGCCATATTTTTCACGGTGATATGCGCCTGAACATGCGTCTGGTGGCGCTACTCAACGGTATATTGCTTATCGGCCTGATGGGCTACGTGATTCTGCGCGGCAGCGGCCGTATACGTGTCAGTGGCGGCCGCAACAGCGGCGGTGCCATAATCGCCATTTTCATCCTGGGTCTGGGACTTATGGTGCTCGGCTACGCCGGCACCTTCTTTGGCAACCTGATCAAGGCCGCCGTCAGCCGCCAGCGGGAGTTTCTCGCCGACGCCTCGGCGGTGCAGTACACCCGCAACCCGGCGGGCATCGCCGGCGCCTTAAAAAAAATCGGCGGCCACAGTTTCGGCTCCGAATTGGCCAGCGCCGGCGCCGCCGAATACAGCCATATGTATTTCAGCCAGGGCATCGCCAGCAGTTTCAACGCACTCATGGCCACCCACCCGCCGCTGCGTGAACGCATCAAGCGGGTGGAGCCGCAGTGGGACGGCAAGCTTCCCGCGGTGGCACCACCCCGCGCCCAACCCAGCGCTGGCCCGGGCAGTGAACAGATCAGCGGTTTTTCAGCCCCGGCAGCCGCAACCGGTGCGGTGACTCTGGACACCCTGGAAAAAAGTGTCGACGCCATCGGCGAGCCCAGTGTGGAACACCTGGCTCAGGCGAGAAATACACTGACGGCCCTGCCGGCAGTACTCAGGGACGCCGCGCACGAGCCCTTTGCCGCGCGCGCGCTGGTCTACGCCCTGCTGCTGAGCGAAGACCTGGCGGTACGCAGGCAACAGCTTCAGGAGCTGGAGACCGGCGCCCTGCCACAGACGGTGCGCGAGCTCAATCAACTGCTGCCACACCTGACCCTGCTCACTCCCGCCCAGCGACTGCCCCTGCTCGAACTTGCCCTGCCGACACTGAAGCAACAATCCGCCGAGCAATACCGGGTGTTCAAGCACTGCCTGGTGCAACTGATTCGCGCCGATCAGCGCATCAGTCTCACCGAGTGGAGCCTCTACCGCATTCTGTGCCGCAACCTGGAAGAGCGACGCCCGGCGCTGGGCTCCTACAATCTGCGCAAACTGCGCAGCCAGTGCCGCCTGGTGCTGACGGTCATGGCCCGGGCCGGTAACGACAGCGAGGAGGAGGCCGCCAGCGCCTTCGCTGCCGCCGCCGCCAGTCTGCAGATGTCCGAGCTGTCGCTGCTGCCCCGGGAAGAGTCCGGGCTAGCCCGACTGGATCAGGCGCTGGAAGATCTCAACCAGATCAAGCCCCTGCAAAAACCTGGCCTGCTAAAGGCCATCGGTCTCTGCGTCACTCACGACGGCAGGGTCACACCCACGGAAGCCGAGCTGTTCCGCGCCATTGCCGACTGTCTGGACTGCCCCCTGCCACCAATTCTCGGCAACTGATCCGGTTGGAGGCCACTGCGGCCAGCGGGTATAATGCCGCTTTTGCCACCAACCTTCGAGGTAATCACCTTGCAACTGGATCAAGCCGCACCGGACCAGCTCCGCCAGTGGGAAAACGCACTGGCAGCGGAGTATCAAGCCATCGTCGACAGAAAACTCAATCTCGATCTGACCCGGGGCAAACCCTCGGCGGAGCAGCTGTCACTGTCAGACGCACTGGACGGCATACTCGGTGGCGACTACCGCGCCGCCGATGGCACCGACACGCGCAACTACGGTGGTCTCGACGGCCTGCCCGAGGCCAAGCAACTCGGCGCTCACATTCTGGGCATTCCCGCAGAGAACGTCCTGGTCGGCGGCAACAGCAGTCTGACCCTGATGTTCCAGATGATGCTCACCGCGCATCAGTTCGGCCTGCAGGGCCCCGACTCGGCCTGGCGGCGTCGGGGCAGAGTCACCTTTATCTGCCCGGTGCCCGGCTACGACCGCCACTACACCGTGTGCGAGCAACTGGGCGTAGACATGGTCACCGTGGCCATGACCGACCAGGGCCCGGACATGGACGCCGTGGAGGCGCTGGTCACGGATAACCCCCAGGTTGTCGGCCTCTGGTGTGTGCCCAAATACTCCAACCCCACCGGCACCGTGTACAGCGACGACACCGTCAAGCGCATCGCCGCTCTGGGTAAAATTGCCAGCCCGGGTTTTCGGGTCTTCTGGGATAACGCCTACGGCGTACACGACCTGGTGGAGCCACCGCGGCAACTGGCTTCCATTTTCGATGCCTGCCGGGAGCAGGGCACGGAAGACTCGGTGATCCAGTTTGCCTCCACCTCCAAAATCACTCACGCCGGTGCCGGCGTCGCCTTTGTCGGCGCCAGCGACGCCAACCTCAAGGGCTTCAAACAGTTTCTTGGCACCTGCACTATCGGGCCGGACAAGGTCAACCAGATCCGTCACACCCGATTCCTGCCGGACCGCGACGCCCTGCTGGCGCACATGAAAATGCACGCGCAGTTGCTGCAGCCGCGCTTCGCTGCGGTACTGTCTGCACTGGAACAGGCCTTCGGCGACAACGATCTGGGCACCTGGGAGAAACCCGAGGGTGGCTACTTTGTCTCATTCGACACCCGTCCGGGCTGTGCCCGAGAGACGGTGCGTCTGGCCGCCGAAGCCGGCGTCAAACTGACACCCGCCGGTGCCACCTTCCCCTACGGCAAAGACCCGGAGGATCGCAATATCCGTATTGCCCCTTCGGTGCCAACTGTCGCAGAGGTGGTAGCCGCCATGGAAGTGTTCGTCACCTGCGTCAAGTTGGCGTCAGTGCGGCAAAAGCTGGCGGATCTTTAGCTGACAAAACCTTTTGGTCTAAGAACCCCAATCTCTATTCAGTAGTGAGCTGTTCAGCCGCGCTTCCCAGGTATAAATCCCGCAAAGCGGGAATTCTGTGCATATACTTAGGGAGCGGGCCCAACAGGGCGTATTTCAACAGCCTGCCGAGCAGTATCGAGGGGGTGAACAACATGAGTATTGCCGCCAGTGTGGCGAAGTACCTGATGCAGCGGGAGGTTCAATACAGCCTGCTGGAACATGAATACAGCGAAGGTTCCTTCAACACCGCCCAAAAGGCACGCATCGACGACCGCTGTCTGGTCAAGGCCGTGGTGCTCAGGGACGAGGACTTCCACTACATCCTCTGCGCCCTGCCCGCCCACAACAAGATACTCCGCCACACCCTGAACCAGATGTTCGACCGCCATTTGGAACTGGTGGACGAGGATGAGTTGGCGCGGCTGTTCCCGGACTGCGCCCCCGGTGCCATACCGGCGCTGGGGGACGCCTACGGCCTGGATACGGTGTGGGACGAGGAACTGGCCGAGCGAAACCAAGTGTTTGTGGAGGCCGGCGATCACCGGCAACTGATCCGCCTGAGTGGCGCGGATTTTGTCGCGCTGATGGCGGACAAACTCAGTGGCCACTTCAGCGCCGAGCGGCAGCGCTTTCGCTTCCGCAAGAGCCATTTGGGGAAAAAGCCGCCGCCGGAAAGCCTGGCGGTAATGCACCAGGGCGCCATATAACCAGCAGCGCGGCAGCCAAGGGCGGCGGCGCGACTGGCAACCACACCAGCCTCGCCCCGCACGCACTCTTAGAAGCGCTGGTCGGTAGGCACCAGTACCACGGTGCCAACACCCGCCGCATAGGCGGCGTCGGCTACAGCCACATAGGTCTCGGCATAGGAGTCCTCGTGGGCCTGCACCACGACCGCAGCGTTGGGCAGCTCCGCCCGCATCCGCTCGATATTGGAGCGAATCGCCATCTCGTCAATGCGGCTAAACTGGCCCTCTGCAATTATCTCGATCTGGTTATCCGCAGATATCCGCACCAGGATATTGCGGTTTTCCTGCTGTTCCTGTTCTTGCTCGGTCCGCTCCGGCACATTGACATCCAGGCCAACCTCGCGCACAAAAGATGCGGTGACAATAAAGAAGATCAACATGATGAACACCACGTCGAGCATGGGCGTCAGGTCGATTTCGGTACTGTCTTCTGCCTTACCTCGTTTTCTTCGACTCACCGCAGTTACTCTCCTCTGGAATTATCTCTGAACATTGCCCCGGGTCCGGTTGCGGCGTCCGACAGGAGGAGCGCCGGGCACCTTTACTTGGACCACACCGGGACAGCCATATTACCAGCTTTCGCCCAGGTCTGACTACGGCCTTTACACTGGCGCCGGCGGCAAGCCCAGGAAGACGGCCCAAATCCCGTCAAAATTCCGACAAATTTGATATTTTCGCTCCATTTTATCGAATTTCGACCTGTTTGCCCCAAAGGTTGACAGCTGCCGAAGTCACGGCAACACAACCCTATACGCCGCCACGGATCCCCCGCGGAGCGCCCCTGTCTCCGGGTCAATTGCGCTTCGCTCAAGCGGTGCCTGCAACCCTGGGTAGCGACCATCGCAATGCCTGGCACGGTAGACCAGCGAGCCCCGGGACAATTATTTACGACCAAAATGCATAAAAAACTTGAATTTTTTCTGCAAAGTTTTAATTTATAGCTGCGTTATTAAAATTGCCACCTCAACCCAACCCTGTTTTACAAACATCCTGTTCTACAACAATAAAGGAAGCTCACCATGGCTGCACGCAAACAGAAAGCGAAAGCTCTCGACAAGGTTGCTCAACTTGAGCAGCAATTGGCACAACTGCAAGCACAACTGGCCAAGGCCCGCGCCTCTCAGTTGAACGATGCCCAGAAAGCGGCAGGCGCCGCCCAACGGGAAGCCACCAAAGCGGCAAGTCAGCTCAAGTCAGCGCAATCCAAACTGGCGGCAGCTCGCAAGAAAAAATCCGCAGCCGCCGTCAAGGCAGCCAGTGCGGCACAGGCCAAGGCGCGTCAGGTAGCTGCTGCTGCCAAAAAGGCCGCCGCCGACGCCAAACAAGCCCTGGCTGACCTTAAGGCCACCAACAAAGCAGCAGCAGAGCACGGCAAAGCCCTGGCCAAGGCCAAGGCAGCGGTGAGCAAGAAGCTGAAGGCCGCCGAGCGCAAGGCCGCGGCCAAGGCCAAGGTAGCCGCCAAGAAAGCCCAGGCCAGAGCCAAAGTGGCAGCCAAGAAAGCCGCTGCCAAAGCCCGGGCAGCCGCCAAAAAGGCAGCGGCCAAAGCCAAGGTCGCCGCGAGAAAAGTAGCCGCACGGCAGCGTGCTCTGGAGAAAAAAGCGGCTGCCAAGGCCAGAGCCGCCGCCAAGAAGGCTGCAGCCAAAGCCAAAGCCACCGCCAAAAAAGCCAAAGCCAAAGCCAAAGCCAAGGCTGCCGTAAAAAAGACGGCTCGCAAAACCCCGGCGAAGAAAGCGGCCAGCAAAAAGGCTCCAGCTAAGAAGGCGCCGGCCAAGAAGACACCAGCCAAGAAAAAGGCTAGCGTAAAAAAGGCCCCTGCTAAAAAGGCATCGGCCAAGAAGGCCTCAACCAAAAAGGCTCCAGCGAAGAAGGCCGCCCGGAAGACGTCCGCGCGCAAAAAGACCAGCTGAGATCCACCAGCCTGACGCCAGGGAAGGCGTCGCTGCTTAGCGGTTAATCCGGCGCCACCAGGCGCCGAGGCCGAATGGTCACACGGTATTCATCGGAACTCTTCATTCGGCAGAAGCCCCGGTAGCGCAGCGCCTCCCCGTGCCAGTCCTTCGCGTCGAAATCCACCTCATAGACCAGCACGCCCTCACCGTCGATATGCGGATCATCGGGCATCTCGTGTGTCAGCCAATGTACGTCGGCCATCTGTCCGATGCGCTGTCGCAAAGCGGCATTGCACAGCTCCCATAGACCCTGGCGCCGCTGTCGCTCCAATTGACGCTCCAGTTCCTCCTGCTCCAGCCGCGCCTGCTCCAAAGCCTGCTGCCGGCGCAAGGCCAACTCCTCGTCGATTTCCTGCTGCACCGCTGCCCGCGCCTCTTCCAGTTGACGCTGCCGCTCCAGCTCTGCCTCCCACTCCCGTTCCAGTTCAGCAAAGGACACTCGGCCACCGGGCCGGGTGGGATCCAGTACCTCCAGCGTCAGCCCGTCCACCAAGAGGGAATAGGTGCGCAACCCCTGATCTCGACAGTTATAGCGAAATACCGGGTGCGTCAGAGAACTGCGATCTACCTGAACACTGCCGTTGATGAACTGCGCGCAGCGTTCGGATTCAGCTACCAATTTGGCTCCGTCGTACAAGCGGGGCAGATGACGCAAGTAACTTTCCGGAAACCAAAGCTGCTCCAGCTCCACGGCCTGCACCGCCGGACCACAAACCGAGATCAGCCAGAGAATCCAGAGGGGGATAACCGACCGGCGGCGCACGGACAAGTCACTTCTCCAGTGCGGATACCAGAGACTGGCTGGGGGCGGGCGAGGTGGTCAGGTTGCCAAACTCACTGTTCCACTCCAGCAACAGCCTGGCCAGCGCCTGGGCCTGGGCGTGCAAGGACTCCAGTTCCTCGATAGTATCCTTTTTGCCGGTAAAGAGTCGCACCTGACGGTGACGGTTGGCGAACGCATGTTCGGGGTGCCGGGAGCGGTATACCTCCAGCTTCCAGCGCAGGTTGTGCACCGTATTGCGGTAATAGGCCAGTTTGGTTTGCAAACTGAAGCGTTGGGTATTTCGCAAGGGTCCAAAGGCACTGATATCGGTGGCAAACACCATCACCTCCCGACAATTGGTATCTGCCAGCAGGGTAGCCGTGCGCGGCTGACCCACAAGGCGAGCCAGGTCACCGAAAACCTCGCCGGGGGTTATGTAATTGACCGGCTCACTGCTATGGGGCTCGTCGGCGTAGACCACCAGGTGGCCCTTGAGCAGAAAGTACAGCCAAGGGTCCTCCTCGCCCCGCCGCAGAACCACCTCCCCCGGCTTGAAATACTGCACCCGCGAGTGTTGCAACAGCAGCTCAAATTGCCATGGATCCTGCTGGCGTACCGTCTTATAGAAAGGGATAGCCGAGAGCAACTGCTCAACAGTCTCCCGGGGAAACCGATGCAGTGGTTTGATTTCCATGAAGCCCCCCGTGAGCCGATCACTAAAGATTGCTTGCCAAAAAAGCTTCCCACATCCCTGTCTAGCATAGCTGATAATCGCCGGGGCCACACCCGCATACAACACCCGGCATGCTTTTTCGCTCCGCCGCACTAGGCGGACTTTCCAGTACTGGCGAATTTCTGTACAGTAAGACCCATTGACGGACATTCAACCGACTTTGTCGGGGTTCGTCCTCTTGCAAACAGCGGGTCCCGCCGGGTCCACAAAACCCCGATTCTGGACTACACTGAACATAACAAGAAAGTGAACTTAAAACTATGCGCCTACACCGATTATTCGTTATTAGTCTCGGACTCTGGATACTGGCCCTGTGTCGACTGGCCCTGGCCGATCCACTGCTCAATGGGTTGGCCTCGCACGAGGAGCTCGGCCAGGAGCAATTTGTCGGAGCCCTCTATTCCAGCACCCTGAGCGATAACGCCAGTACCTTGCTGAATGTCTACCCGGGCCGGCAGATGCGAATGGAATTGAAAATCACCGCTGAAGATGGCATTCCCAGCCGCCGCTTCACCCGTATGTGGCTCGAGGGCATGGCCATCAACAACAGCCAGTCAGCCCTGATGGAGCAGGCCGACAATATGGCCGCCTTTGCCGCCTACTTCCGGGGGAGGCTAAGGGCCAACGATCATGTGGTCTTTTCCCTGACCACTGGCGCCGGCATGGATGTACTGCTCAATGGCGTGGTGTTGGGCAATATTCCTGACGACGAATTTTTCAATCTGTTGCTGCGCACCTGGGTGGGGCCGGTACCGCTGTCATCCACCTATAGAGACAACATCCTGAACAGTGGTGACGTGGACATGACCCTGCTGGCCCGCTACCGCAGTATTGAGCCCAGCGCCCCAAGGGTTGCCGCCGTTCAGGCTCAGGTACCCACTGCGGAGCCCCCTCCACCAGAGCCCCCTCCGGCCACACCGACGCCACCGCCCGTGGCGGTTGCACCCGAACCGGAGCCCGAACCTGAACCCGAGCCGGAGCCCGAGCCAGAACCCGAGCCGGTGACACCAACGCCCGAGCGTCCGCCCCTTGATATCGCCATTCCTCCGGTATCCCTGGTTGACCCGATAGAGGAAGACGAAGACGAGGACGACGGTCCTGTCCTGACAGCAGCCGGTATTGTCGCCAACCAGCAGTATTTCCGGCAGATGATCGCCAGCATTCAAGGCAATACCCGCTATCCGCCGCGGGCGCTGCAAAGAGGCTGGCAGGGCAATATCCGCGTAGCTGTGGTGCTCAATCGCCAGGGTGAAATCGTCGATCTGAGCTTCCTCGATGAAGCCCGGCACAACGTACTGAATCAGGAGGCGGAACGCGCCATCACCAGCACAGCGCCCTTCGGCCCCATCCCCGAGGTGATTCCAGGCAGCCAGCACGAATTCAGCATTCCCATCAACTT
This sequence comes from Marinimicrobium sp., assembly GCA_050486405.1. Lineage (GTDB taxonomy): Bacteria > Pseudomonadota > Gammaproteobacteria > Pseudomonadales > Cellvibrionaceae > JBJHDF01. The sequence goes on from JBJHDF010000039.1 coordinate 17,889, forward strand.
CGAAATGCAGTAAAAGGCTCAGGCCAGGACGGTCAGGCGCTCCGTGATCACCCGCCTGATGCCGGAGCGCTCCAGGGTTGAGTGCTCCTCCAACCGGTCCAGGTTGATGGCGTGCAGATGCAGGCAGGGTGTGGACGCATCCAATTCGCGCAGATCCCCTTTCATCAGCACGGGCAGAAAGGGTCGCTCCGGCGGCCTTTGCTGGGCCACCACCCGCAAACCCGCCTGTAGGGGAATGGTCCGGTAGCGGCTGCTGCCGCTGCGAAAGGGAATAGCCAGCATCAGCCTCGGCTCGCCGTTGACCATACCGGGCAGTATCTGCAGCCCAGTGGGGGTCACCGACTCGGGAGGAATGCCATTGTAGGTATCGTGGGGAGCATAGGGGTTGGGCAGAATGACCAGCTTGTGGCCCTCTTCCCGGGGAAAGAAGATGTTGTAGTTGGTATAGAGCTGTTCCACGGACCCGGAATAGACGCAGAGCTTGCTCTCGAAGCCCATAACGAAATCCATGGCGCGCTGGCGCTGGTTGAACGCCTCCAGATCCCAAACCAGATCTTTGTTATCGTTTGCCACTGCCACACGCGAACTCCTGTTGCCCATTCTTGAGGTGCGGGTTTTCAGGTACAGCAGTGGGAGTATAGTCGAATAAGGGAACCCGTGAACAGGCCAAATCCTTTAGGCTCACCCGGTATCGCGCAATTCCTGAAGTAATTTCCGCAGTTCTTCCATGCCCTGGCGGGTAAACAAACGACCCTGCGCACCTCCCCGCCCCAGGTATTCCCGCTCCTCAATATCGATGCAACGCCGGCGCAACTCGTCCAGAAGCGGGTCATGGCGCAGGGGAACGGATACAAATACCCGCCAATCGTTCTCGCTGGCGCGGCCGTCCAGCACCATTTCCAGCAGGGTGACGACGTTCTCCCGGCGCAGCTGGTAGTGGGGAGTGCGAACCAGCAGCAGTACCAGCAACACCCCGGCAAACACCAGGGCGCTGAAGACTACTGTGGCCCACACCACGGGGTCAGTGCTCCCGCGTGGCCCGGAAGCGGATGTCCGGGTAGCGCTCTTCGGTCAGGGACAGGTTTACCCGGGTGGGCGCCAGATAGGTCAGGTGACCACCGCCGTCCAGCGACAGGTTATCGGCACACTTGCGCCTGAAGTCCTCCAGCTTTCTGGTGTCGTCACACTCCACCCAGCGGGCCGTGGCCACGTTGACCGGCTCGTAGAGGGCCTCCACCTTGTATTCATCCTTCAAGCGGTAGGCCACCACCTCAAACTGCAGCACGCCCACGGCGCCCACCACTATGTCGTTGTTGTTGAGCGGGAAAAACACCTGGGTGGAGCCCTCCTCCGCCAGCTGCTGCAAGCCCTTCTGCAGCTGCTTGGTTTTCATGGGGTCCTTGAGGCGGATGCGCCGAAACAGCTCCGGGGCAAAATGGGGAATACCGGTGAATTTCAGGTTTTCGCCCTCGGTAAAGGCGTCGCCGATCTGGATGGTGCCATGGTTGTGCAGGCCGATGATGTCGCCAGCCAGAGCCTCTTCCACCGCGCTGCGATCACCTGCCATAAAGGTTACCGCATCGGCAATTTTCACGTCCTTACCCAGGCGCACATGGCGCATCTTCATGCCCTGGCGGTAAACGCCAGAGCAGACCCGCATAAAGGCGATGCGATCCCGGTGCTTGGGGTCCATATTCGCCTGGATCTTGAACACAAACCCGGAGAATTTTTCCTCGTCCGCGGCCACCTCTCGCGTTTCCGCCTGGCGGCCCCGGGGCGGCGGCGCCCACTCCACAAAACCGTCCAGCATTTCCCGCACGCCGAAGTTGCCCAGGGCGGTGCCGAAAAACACTGGCGTCTGGCGCCCGGCCAGGTACTCCTCCAGGGAAAACTCGGGAGTGGCGCCGCGCACCAGTTCAATTTCCTCGCGCATGGCGTCGGCATCGGCACCCAGCAGGTCACTGGCCTCGGGGCTGTCCAACCCCTGTATCCGGATATCCTCGGGAATGGTGTGCCCCTGTCCCTGGCGATACAGGTGCAGGGTGTCCGTGTAGAGGTTGTACACACCCTTGAAATCGCGCCCCGATCCCAGCGGCCAGTTGACGGGCGCGGCGGCGATGCTCAGCACCGTCTCGATTTCATCGAGCAGTTCCACCGGCGCACGGATATCCCGGTCCATCTTGTTGATGAACGACAGAATCGGGGTATCGCGCAGGCGGCAGACTTCCATCAGTTTGATGGTTCTATCCTCCACGCCCTTGGCACCGTCGATCACCATCAGCACTGAGTCCACGGCGGTCAGGGTGCGGTAGGTGTCTTCGGAGAAGTCCTCGTGGCCGGGGGTATCGAGCAGATTGACAATGCGGTTGCGATAGGGAAACTGCATGACCGACGACGTCACCGAAATGCCCCGCTCCTGCTCCATGGCCATCCAGTCCGAGCGCGCGTGGGGGCCGCGCTTGCCTTTGACCGAACCGGCGAGCTGAATCGCGTTGCCGAACAGCAGCAGCTTTTCCGTGATCGTGGTCTTGCCCGCATCCGGGTGGGAAATAATGGCAAAGGTCCGGCGTTTCGCCAGTTCATTTTTCAGGTTCATCACTTACTTCTCAA
>JBJHDF010000040.1:0-20160 GCA_050486405.1 Marinimicrobium sp.
TGTTGCGTGAGGGTGTCATCTCCAGTCGCACCCAACTGAACGTCCACTTCAGCGCAGTGTCTATTGCAGACGGACGCTCCGTTCCGAGAGGTCAAGTTGAACTTTCCGGTATTGAATTGTTGCTCAGCGAGGGCTTCGAGAGCCACTAGTGCCCTGTGCAGCCTGGTGCTGGTGGCCTGTGCGGCGGCGGCTCCACCGGAGTTGCCGCCACTCACCTGGCAACTGACAAGCGATGACCCAGTGGCCAGCGTCAGCTGGCCGCTGACGGATATCAGCGCGGGCGTGCCGCCCGAGCGGCGTCTGGTGTTGACGCTGGATTCCGCGCCTGTGGAGCCGGGGCAGCCCTTCTATCACCTGCTGGTTGAAATCCACTGTCCCGATGGTCGGGGTCTGTTGAAAAGCACCGCGCTGGCGGACTTCCCGCCCGGGGTGGGCGGCCGGTTTGTGCTGTACCTCCCCGCGCCGGAAGAGCATTGTCGGGAGGTCTACGATGATATGCCCATACAGGTCACACTGACCCTGAGTTTTATTGACGATCCGCAGCCGTTGCAACTCAAGGGCCGCGTCCACGTCCAGTAGCGGTTCCCAGACTTCCCCCCTGGGCTACCAGATCCCAAAGCCCGGTCCTGTTTTTTGGTCTATATTGAATCGATAATAGATCAATCTGCCCGAGGGAGGGCGCATGGACCCGGCCGACAATGACCTTGATGCCGCCCGGCTGCTGAAAGACTTTCACCATGTACTGCGCTCTGACCCTGATCTGGGTCGTGTGTTTACCCGTCAGGCACTCGAATTGTGGCTTCAGGGGCACTGCAACCACTACCAGCGCTACCCCGCGCTACATGGCAAGGTGGCCCGGCTTGCCCAGCGCCTGCCCGAGGTGTACCGGCGCTCTTTGGAGTGCACCCTGCTGTGCCTGATGATAGCCCGGCAAATGCGCCTGCCCGAGCAAACGGTGCAGGTTCTGTTTCTGGCGGCCCTGACCCACGATCTGGGTATGCTCCATATAGACCCTGGCCTGGTTACCCGGCAGGGCAAGCTGACCCCGGAAGAATGGCGTAAGGTTCAGGCGCATGTGGTTATCGGCCAGAAATTCCTGCTGTCCATTCCCGGCATGCCGCCGGACGTTGCCAGGGCGGTGCTGGAACACCACGAGCGACCGGATGGCACTGGCTATCCCTCGGGTTGCAAAGGTGAATCCCTGAGCCAGTCCGGCCAGATGGTGGCTCTGGCCGATAGTGTGGTGGCGGTATACCACAATCGTCTGTTGCCCAGGGGTGGTACCTTGCGCGACATAGTGCCCATGCTGCAAATGAACAGCCAGGATTATTTCTATACCAACTATGCTGCACTGATCACTCTGTTGCGGCAGGCTGAGTTATCTCGTTCTGGCCGGATTCACCGTGAACAGTTGGTTCTTTTCATCGACCAGTTGCTGGCGGATATGGCTCAGGTTTCCAAATGCCTGACGCTGCTGGCACCCCCCCTGCAGGAGGCCAGTGCCTGTGAGGATGTCTCCCTGAGAAACCTGCGGCAGCTGCACAGTCACATCGCAGTGGGCTTGCGGGGTTCCGGTTTGCTCGACGAAGCGTTTCGGCGCTGGGTGGAGCATGTGCGGGAGCAGCGGTTGGTGGATGCTCTGGGCGAGGTGGAAGATGCCCATTTGATGCTGGAGGAACTGGCCTTTCACTTGCTGCGTCTGTGCCGTATGATAGCGCTCTATGACGCCGGTGCGACCCCCGGGATACGGCAGTTACAGGCCAGACTCGAGCCCTGGTGGGGCATTCTGGCCAGAATTGGCGGTGATGCACCCTGCGCCGAATCATCAGCTGCGCAGCCCGCGGGCCGCACAATGCAGCCTTGAGCCGCAAAGCACAGCCGTTAGAAAAAAACAGTGTTTTCATAAGCCAGCGATGCCATAACAGGATGGGAAGCCGCTTCGCTCTGACACCGATACTGCCTGACATGATATCCAGTCGCACACACAGCCGCTGTGGGTTCTACCTGCTGCGGACCCTCGGGTTTTGTTGCCTTTGGTTAGGTTCCGGTGTGGCAGCATCGGCTGAGTACACCTTGCAATCCCGCGAATTGACCCGCCATAGCGCGGATTTTCCCATGCGCGCAACGGACCTGGCCGGTGTCGCTGACCCTGCGACGGGCCGCGAAAGCGATGAACTGGCGTTTCATCGCGTCACCCTGTTCAATCCCCGTCAGGGGGAAGACCGCGAGCGACTCTGGTCCCAGACCAAACTCATCTTCGGCCTGGGCTTCGGCGTGGCCGGTGTGCTCTACGCCATGCCGTCGGAAATCACCAACTGGGACAAGAGCCAGACCGGCAATCTGCACACCCGTTGGTGGAACAACGTCAGCCAGGGGCCGGTCTGGGATCGCGACGACTATGTCATCAATTACGTGGGCCATTCCTACTTTGGCGGTGTTTACTATCAGGTGGCGCGCAAGTCCGGTTATGGCCAATGGGACTCCTTTGTCTACTCCGCGCTGATGTCCACCTTCTACTGGGAGTACGGCCTGGAAGCCTTCGCCGAGGTGCCGTCCATTCAGGACATTATCGTCACGCCCATCGGCGGTTGGTTTTACGGTGAATGGGCGCACCGCCGGGAGCAGCGCATCATCGCCTCGGGCGGCACCGTCATGGGCTCCCATCGCCTGGGGCAGGTTTCACTCTTCTTTCTCGACCCCGTGGACGCCATCGGCCGGGGTCTCAACCGCATGACCGGCACCGACTGGATCAAGACCGGCAACATGTCCGTCTTTCATACTCCCGTCGAGCGCGTCGCGCCCCACATCACCGACACCAACGACGCCTATTGGGGCGTGCAGTTGGTGCTTCAGTTTTAAGGTCCGCACCTCGAGTTTACTGATGCCAGAAGGGCTGTCCTACGGTGGGTGTGCTCGGGCTGGCGGTTTGGCGTTTTTCCATCAGGCCGGCGCGAAAGGCGTTGCGGCCGGCGTCGATGGCGTCGGCGAAGGCCCGGGCCATCAGTGGCGGGTCTCCGGCCCTGGCCACGGCGGTGTTGAGCAGAATGCCGTCAAAGCCCATCTCCATGGCCTCGGCGGCCTGGGAGGGAGCGCCTAGACCGGCGTCGACAATCAGCGGCACGTCCGGCAGGCGCTCGCGCAGGGTGCGCAGGTTGTAGCGGTTGAGCAGGCCCTGGCCGGTGCCGATGGGTGAACCCCAGGGCATCAGCACCTCGCATCCCACATCCAGCAGGCGCTGCCCGAGAATCAGATCGTCGGTGCAGTAGGGCAACACCTTGAAGCCCTTTTTACTGAGAATGTCCGCCGCTTCCACCAGGCCGAAAGGGTCCGGCTGCAGATTGTAGTCATCGCCGATTACCTCCAGTTTTATCCAGGGTGTATCGAACAACTCCCGTGCCATTTCCGCCAGAGCCACCGCTTCCTTGACCGACTTGCAACCGGCGGTATTGGGCAGCAGGCGGCAATCGCTGTCGCGGATGTGCTGCCAGAAGGCGTCGCCGTCACGGTCCGCGGGGTTCTGTCGGCGCAGGCCCAGAGTCACGATTTCGCAGCGCGACTGGGCAATGGCGTCGCGCAGAATCTGCGGCGATTTGTACAACGCAGTGCCGAGCAGAAAGCGACTGTGAAAGGTTTCGCCGTAGAGTGTCAGAGTGTCATGCATGTCAGCCACCGCCAATGGGTTTGACAATATCGATTTCGTCGCCTTGCGCCAGAATCCGCTTGCTGTAATGCGAGCGCGGCACAAATTCACCGTTGATGGCCACGGCCAGTTTGCCGTCGCCGTAGCCCCACTCGCGCAACGCCTGGGACAGAGCGGTGTGCTCTGTGATCTGCGCCGGTTGATTGTTCAGGCTCAGGGTAATCATGGTATCTCCGCTTGCAATTCTTCGGCGAAGGGTAACTGGGCTGCGCCGTCGAAACCATTGTTGTTTAAACCGTTGTTGTCAAAACAGGCCAGAATGTGGCTCACCACCGCCGGCGCCAGCAGATAGCCGTGGCGAAACAGGCCGTTGGCGCTGATCAACCCCGGCTCGATGCTTACCCGGGGGTTGTTGTCGGCGTAGGCTGGGCGCAGATTCACCGCCTGCTCGACAATACGCGCTTCGGCAAAGGCCGGCGCCAATGTGTAGAGCGCGCTGCCCAGCTCCAGCGACGACTGCAGGGACATGGGAGAGCGGTCCTCGCTTTCGATCTGGGTGGCCCCGATAACAAAACAGTGATTGGGCTTGGGCACAATGTACAGTTGATAGCGCGGGTGCAGCAAGCGCACCGGTCGGTGCAGTTGCACCTCGCGGGTGTGTACGCTCATGACTTCGCCGCGCACACCGCGCAGGCCGGGTTGTCGGATTTTGCTGCCGAGACCCCGGCAGTCGACAACCAGATCAAAGTGGTGTTGCCCGCCGGCAGTGATCAGTGTGCCGGGAGTCACTTCCACCGGGCACCGGGCGTGACACTGGCCGCCCAGTGCCACTATGGTATTGAGCAGCGCGCGCAGCAGATTGCGGTTGTCCAGATGCGCTTCGTCCTGCAGCAGCAGTCCCTGCTGAAACTGGCCGCTCAGGTCCGGTTCCAGTTCGGCGATGTCGGCGCGGTTCAAGTGCCGGTAGCCGGGCTTTTCCTCCGCCAGCACACGCTGCAGTTCGCGCTCGAACTGGCGCAGTTCGCTGAGATCCCGGGGGTGGGCCACCAGCAGGCTGCCACTGCTGGTGAACAGCCGGGGCTGCTCCAGTTGGGCCAGCCAGCGGGGCCACTGTTGCAGTGCAAACATCCCCATGCGCCAGGTGGCGCGGTCCGATACCACCGCTTCGCTCAGCGGCGCGATCATACCGGCGGCGGTCCAGGCAGCGGCAGGCGATGGCTCCAACTCGCCCGCCTCGAACAGGTTGACCCGGTGGCCGCGCCGCAGCAACTGCCAGGCGAGCAGACGCCCCAGCAGACCGGCGCCGGCGATGCCTATGGACAGGGTAGAGGGGTTGTGTGGGTGCTGTGTCACGAGCCTTGTTTCCTACGCAGGTTTCAACCTGATCAGGTTCCGCGGGTTCGGCCGTACCGATCTCAGCCTCCGCGCGGTATAACCGCCAAGGCGCCCCGACAAGTAGCTGACACTATACCTTGTAAGGGCGCGCAAGCCAATGGAGCAGAAAAGCCGATAGGGTCACGGGTATGGACGGTATGCGGGCCGGTACCTTGTGTTTGCGCGGTGGGGTGTTTATGCTCGAAGGAGCGGATTGATCCGGAGCGAGGAGTCTTGTCGTGAATAAAAAGCAGCTTCCGGTGGCACAGTTGCAGATTGGCATGTATGTGGCCGAATTGGACCGGCCCTGGCTGGAGAGCGACTTCCTGTATCAGGGCTTTGTCATCGAAAACGACGAGCAACTGACGCAGCTGCGGCGTCAGTGCGAGTACGTGTTTATCGATGTGGAACTGGGCGACGACCTGGTGGAAGAGGCGCGCGCTGTTCCTGATAAACCCAAGGCCCATTCCCTCGAGAGGTTTGAGCGCGAACTCGAGCGCGCTGCGGATGTGCGTGCCAAGGGCACCCGGGTGATGGAGCAACTGCTGGAGGACGCGCGCCTGGGCGAGAGTGTTAACACCAGGGAGGCGCATACCGTAGTTGCGGAGCTGGCCGCATCCGTGGCCAGCAACGCCAACGCTTCACTGTGGCTGACCAATCTGCAGCGCGCCCACGAGCGCACTGCGGCCCACTCCATGAACACCTGCGTGCTGTCACTGGCCTTCGCCCGCTACCTGGGTTACGAGCGCGCCGAGTTGGAGGCCATCGGCCTGGGTGCTCTGCTGCACGATATCGGCCTGATGCGGGTGCCGCGCGAGATTCTCGATAAGCCCGGCCTGCTCACCGACGCAGAGTTCGACAAGATCAAACAGCACCCGCTCGAGGGTTACAACGTGTTGCGCCTGATGCGGGAAGTGCCGCCCATGGCGTTGGAGATAGTGCGTTGTCACCATGAACGCATCAGCGGCAACGGGTACCCCGCCGGTCTGAGTGGCGCGGATCTGCCGCGAGCGGTGCTGGTGGTGGCCATTGCCGATGTTTACGACGCCATGACCTCCGACAGCCCGGCCGCCGAGGCCATACTGCCTCACGAAGCGTTGGGCGTGCTGCGCTCGGTGGCGGCCACCGACTTTGGCGTATCCCTGGTGGAAGAGTTTATGCGCTGCATGGGCATCTATCCGGTGGGCAGCCTGGTGCGCCTGGCCAATGGCAGTGTTGCCATAGTGGTGTCCCACACCCATCAGACCCGGTTGCGTCCGGTTGTCATGCTGCTGCGCAATATCGATGGCACGCCCTGTGTCAACCGGGCGCATATCAACCTGGATCGCCTGTCGGAACAGGAACAGGCGCGCTGGGCCATTCGTGGTGTGGTGGATCCACGCAAGCTCGGTATCGATCTGACGCAGATCGCCGCCGACCAGATGGGTGTGGCCAGCGGCGGACGCTGAGCGGGTTGCAATATCGAAAAAAGTGCCGTCCCTGGCACAAGGTCGATGACGCCGAAGCGTTAGAAGCTCACCTTGACGCCGGCCCAAAGGGCGCGGGGCGCGCCGGGGCGCAGGCCGGAAGGGCGGTGGTGGGCGATGTAGGTCTCATCGGTCAGGTTTTCCACGCTGGCGGTGAGGCTGGCGTACTCCGTCAGGCGGTATTCCCCGGACAGATCCAGCAGCAGACGGCCCTCGATGACCAGATCAGCCAAGGCTGGATCGGCAAACGCCTGCGCCTCGGCCACATAGTTGGCGTTCAGGTTTAGTTGCCAGGCATCCCTGGCCAGCCCCAAAGACAGATTCAACTGGTGCTCCGGGATTTCCGGAATCGAATCTCCCTTGCGTGCGTTCTGCCACTGGTTGGGTGCGGTGCTGCCGATATCCTGCTGGAACTCGCTGTTGGTGTAGGTGTAGGCCAGCGCAACGGGCATGGAAAACGCCCAGCCGTTGCTGCGACCCAGGTCGTGACGCAGTGACGCCTCCAACCCGTAGATCAGCACCTCGCCCGCACTGCGGGTGGTGCCTATATCCTCGTCCCGGCAACCGCCGCCCACAGCGGTGCACTCGATATTGATATTGCTGTAGTCGTTGTAGAAACCGATCACCTGGGCTTCGATCAGGTCGTTCTCGAAGCGGAAGCCGGTTTCAAAATTGTCGGCGTCTTCCGGTTTACTGTTCGGGTTGTCACCGGACGGTGAAAAGCCCTTGTGGTAACCGGCAAACAGGCTCCAGTAATCCGCCAGACGGTAGGTGACGCCCACGCCGGGAATCACCACGTCGTAGCTGCTGCTGCGCGGCCGGCCGGCTGCGAGGTTGGCGTCGCTGCGCCCTGTGCCCATCCAGTCGTTGCGGGTCTGCTCGATATCCTCGTAGCGCACGCCGGCAACAATGGTCCAGTTGTCGCGGCGCAGGGTGTTCTGCACGAACAGCGCCAGTGCCGATGCTTCACTCAGCCGGTTTTCGGTTTGCCCGGGCAGTTGTTCCGCCACCAGGGACAGGGTGCCGTTGTGCATCAGATAGGTATCTTCCCACTGCAGCCGGTCCTCTTCGTCTTCATGATGGCGCACACCCACTTCCAGGTGATTGTCCCAACCGGCAAACTCGAATTTGTGCCCCAGTTGCAACTGGACGCCCTGGGTGTAGTAGGTGCGGTTGTTGGCGCGCACCCGGCCCTGGGTGTCATTGTTGATGCTGAAACGGTCGGCGCCAAACAGTTCGGTATTGCCCAGTATCCAGGCCATGGCCTCGCTGTTCGCTGCGGGGTTTTGCAGAATCTGGGTGATACCCACGTAGCTGCCATTGCCGCCGTTGTCCACCCGGTGCAGTTTGTACCAGTTGCGCACGGTATCACTGCGGTATACGGTGGCGGTCAGGGCGGTGTTTTCGCTGAACTCCAGGCCGTAACGCAACTGGAACAGTTCGTTTTCGGTGAAAATTTCATCCAGTTGTGAGCCAGCGTAACGGCGGAAGGGATTTGCGTCGAAATCCTCGGCCAGAATGCCCAGGTAGCTGTCGTAGACACGCCGCTCATCCAGGCTGTATTTGAACTCCAGGTGCTGCGCGACAGGTGCGCCCGGCGCGCTCTTCCAGCGCAGCTTGGCCAGGGTGTTGCTGCGGTTTACGCCGGTTTCCGGCACCGGATTGTTCGGTTTGTTCTCCAGGCTGCCGGACACCGGATTGTCCTGTTGCTTGAAACCGTCGCTGTGCTCTGAGTAGTTTTCCAGCAGCCAGCCCCATTGTTCATTGCTGCCACCCAGATGGGCGTGTACCCGCTGGCCGTTGTCGCTGCCGCGGCGGAAGTGAATGCGCCCGGCCACTCCCTCGTCGGGAATACGGGTAGAGATCATGTTCAGGGCGCCGCCCACCGTGCGGGGGCCGTACTTGATGGCGCTGGAACCCTTGCGCACCTCGATGGCTTCCATGCGGGCGATGGGCGGAAAGTAGTAGGCGGCCGGTGCCGCGTAGGGGGCCGGGGCACCCACCAGAACGCCGTCTTCCATAACGGTGATGCCACTGTTGCGCTCCGGCAACACGCCGCGCATGCTGATGTGCGGAAACTGCCCCAGGCCCTCTTCGTCAATCACGTTGACGCCGGGGATGCCGCGCAGTATGCGGCCCGCATCGGTGAAATTGTGACGGTCCAGCTCTTCCCGGCTGACGCTGTGGGCGGAGCCGGGGATTTCCGCCTGCTGTTCGGGATTGCCCAGGATGGTAATGGTCTCCACCAGCGCCAGCGGCGGTATTTCAATGGCGGGTGTCTGCGCAGCAGCGGGCAGGACTATGGCCAGAGGCAGCAGTTTCAGCACCGTGCACAGTGGGCGGGAGGATGGCATGGGGGTTGGCTCCTGTGTGTTTGTATAGTTGCAGTTGATTCGTTTTTACGAATAATTCTCAATAATATATTGCTATTGATAATTATTATCAAGTGTATTGATAAAATTTTTGTGGGGAAAAGGGAGGGGGGAGATCAAGGGGTCAAGATCAAGGGGTCAAGATCAAGGGGTCACAAGATCAAGGGGTCACAAGATCAAGGGGTCACACAAGATCAAGGGGTCAGAGTCCATGATCCCGCCGGGATCATGGACTCTGACCCCTTGATCTTGATCAGGCCGGTCGCGGATCGCAGGGCTTGCCGCCGGTCAGGTGTTGCACAAAGTTGCAGGGGCCCTGGCGGGCATCCAGTTGCGGTTGCAGTATCTTCTGCCAACCGGTGCGGCAGGCGCCGGTGGAGCCGGGCAGGCAGGCGATCAGGGTGTGGTTGGCCAGGCCGGCCAGGGCTCGGGATTGGATGGTGGAGGTGCCGATCTCCGCCAGGGAGTGGTACCGGAACAGCTCACCAAAGCCTTCCACTTCCTTGTCCAGCAGTGGCGCCACGGCCTCCGGGGTGGAGTCCCGGTCGGTAAAGCCGGTGCCGCCGGTTATGAGTACCACCTGTACCTGGGGGTCGGCCACCCAGGCCGACACGCGCGCGCGTATCCGGTAGATGTCATCCGGAATCAACACCCGTTCGGCCAGTTGATGCCCCTCCTCGCGCAGCGCGTCTGCCAGCCAGGCGCCGCTGGTGTCGCTGTCCAGATTGCGGGTGTCGGATACCGTGAGCACGGCGATATTCAGGGGGACAAAGTTCTCGGCGGTGTGGCGGCCCATGGTGGCATTTCCTGTTGACGGTAATAAGGGAGATCAGAAGCCATCTTATAAACGTAGCGAGCGAGCGAGCGTGCGCGCGCGCAGTAGTTTATGAGATGGCTTCTAGCCCGAATATTTCACCAAACCGCTCGGTAATTTTCGCTACGCCTTTACTGGCAAGGCCTACGGGCAATTCGGGGTCGGTGACGTTTTGTCACCAGCCACGCTTGCCAGTTGCCGGACTGGTTCCGAGGCCTTGTGAGCGGACATGCTCCTTGCGCCCTGGAACCACCAGTGCTCCAGTCGCGAGCCCGCTCACAAGGCCCCGGTCCGTCGCCGGCAAGCTGGCATTTGGTGAAATATTCGGGCTAGCCACCGATCATGGCCAAGTGCCGGGTGGCGCCCGGATCACTCTGGTGCAACTGATGGGTGGCTTTCTTGTGTTGTACGGCCTGTTGCATAAAGGCCATGACCGGTTCCGGGTCGTCCTCCTGCAGCAGATGGCGCAGGCTCTGGTGCTGGTCGGCGAACAGGCACAGGAACAGTTTGCCATCGCAGGAGACCCGCAGGCGGTTGCAACTGGCACAAAAGTCTTTGCTGTAAGGCATGATCAGGCCGATGCCGCCGCGATGCTCCGGATGCCAGAACTCCCGGGCCGGGCCGGCGTCCCGGTGGCGAATGCGTTCGCGCCAGCCGCGCGCGAGCAGTTGTTGCATGATGTCGGCGCCACTGACGTGCTGGCGCTGGAAAAACTCCCGGTTGTCACCGGTCTGCATTAGCTCGATCAGGCGCAGCGTTACCGGCCGGGTGCGCACAAAGTCGATAAAACGGTCCAGATCGCCGCCGTTGTGCTCGCGCATCAGTACGCTGTTGACCTTGATGTCGGCCAACCCCATGTTCTCGGCCAGCGCCAGCCCCTCCAGTATCTGCTGCAGCTTGTCGTGGCCGGTGATCAGCTTGAAGCGCAGGGCGTCCAGGCTGTCAATGCTCAGGTTGAGCGCGTCCAGGCCGGCGTCGCGCCAGCGGCCGATGTCCCGGGCCAGGCGATAGCCGTTGGTGGTCAGGGCCACGGTATCGATACCGGGCACAGCCTTGCAGGCGGCGATGATATCCGGCAGATCCCGGCGCAGGGAGGGCTCGCCGCCGGTGATGCGCACCTTGCGCGTACCCAGCCGGGCAAAGGCGGTGACCAGCCGGCGGATCTCATCCAGGGTCAAATCGTTGACGCGGCTCTCGGGGCTGCAGTCGGTGCCGTCCGGCAGGCAATAGTTGCAGCGGAAGTTGCACACCTCCGTCACCGACAGGCGCAGGTAGGTAAACCGGCGGTTTTGCGGGTCGATCAGCATGTGACACCTTTCCAAATGCGGGAGGCGGGCCGGTTTCCCGGCACACCCGGTGGGTGACCCCACGGCCCGGTGGCCATGCCATTGGGGGTTAGGCGGCCGGGCTCGGTGTGTGTTCCCCCATTATAGGGGCGAAGAAATCAGGCTGCCAGCACCAAAGGGGGGTAGGGGGCAGTCTCATGCGGGTACTACCCCGGCCCTTCAGCGGATAAACCGGTCAAACGGCAAGACTATGACCGTCTCGCCCGCCTCCACCGAACCGCGCTCGGCTTCCAGCACAACAAAGCAGTTGGCCCGGGTCAGGGAAGTAAGCAGGCCCGAACCCTGGGCGCCGGTGGGGGCGACGCTGGTGCCGTCGTCGCTGAGCCGGGCGCGCTGGTAATCGCGGCGTCCGGTGCGCTTCCTGAAGGGAGCCGCCGCCCGGGCTTCCAGGCGCAATGGCGCCGCGCCGCTCTCACCGGACAGATGGCGCAATACCGGCAGCGCCAACTGGTGCAGGGTCACCAGGGAGGAAACGGGATTGCCGGGCAGGCCGAAGAGCCAGCAGTGGCCCAGGCGGCCGAAGGCGAAGGGTTTGCCGGGCTTGATGGCCACCTTCCAGAAGCCCACTTCGCCCAGATCGTCCAGCGCGGCTTTTACATGATCGGCATCTCCCACGGAAACGCCGCCGCTGGTGATCAGCGCGTCGGCTCCGGCGCTGGCGTCACTCAGGGCGCGGCGGGTGGCCTCGGCGGTGTCGGGCACAAGGCCAAAGTCCAGCACTTCCACACCCAGCCGCTGCAGCATGGCGATAATGCCCTGGCGGTTGCTGTCGTAGATCTGCCCGGCCTGCAGTGGCTGGCCGGGTGGCACCAGTTCGTCGCCGGTGGACAGTACCGCCACCCGGGGGCGGCGCAGCACCTCGGTTTCGGCAAGCCCCAGAGAGGCCAGCAGCGCCAGGTCCACCGGCCCCAGCCTTTGGCCCGCGGCCAGCACCCGGTCACCGGGGGCCATATCCTCGCCCCGGCGGCGAATATGATCGCCGGCCCGGGCCGCCTGCAACAGGTGCAGGCTCTTGTCTTCACGGCGGGTATTCTCCTGCATGATCACCGCGTCGGCGCCCCGGGGCACGGGCGCGCCAGTGGTGATGCGCACGCAGGTGCCGGTGGTGATCTCGCCGTCGAAGGGGTGGCCCGCCAGCGCCTGGCCGATAATGCGCAGCGGCCCCGAATCCTCGCTGCGCAGGGCGTAACCGTCCATGGCGGAGTTGTCGGCGCCGGGCACCGCCAGTTGCGCCTCTATATCCCGGGCCAGCACGCGGTCCAGCAGTAGCTCCAGGGGCAGGGTTTCGTACTGGGCCAGTGGCGTCACCCGGTCGAGCATGCGCGCCAGGGCTTCGTCGACAGGCAGCAAGTTGGGCTGGTCGCAGCAGGTCATCAGTGATCTTTTTCAGATTGATTAGTTACACCGGGATACCCAGCCGAAAACGCAGTTCCGGCGGGGTGCTTACCGGGGGTAACCGGTTCTGCCAGCTTACCAAAGCGGAGTGCTACTTTCCCAGCCTGAGTCGGTTGGAGGCGACTCAGACGCTGTACAGTATCCGCCGTCTGGTTAAAGAGTGCACTACGGAGAGGGGAGAACACGCCTCCCTAATCGTGGTGGCAAAGGTAGTCACCGGAATTTCATCCATCCGAACGTGTCGAAGCCAGTGACCATTTCTGGCAAACTTGGAGATGATGCCCAGAAATACCAGATACGGACTGTAGAAAAAGCAGTCCAGGAGGCCAAATCCCGCTCAACCACCTTCCGGCGTTGTACGGCGATTACTTTGCCCTGGAATCCCGGGAGGTGGGTCGGCCCTTTCACATTTACGTGAGGCTGCCAGAGGGGTACGACAAGAGCGAAAGCTATCCTGTTGTCTACCTGCTTGATGGCGATTCACTCTTTCCCATCCTCGCCGCCAACCATCTGTTCCTGACCTACGACGAGGGTCTCCCGGAAGCGATTGTGGTCGGAATCGCCTACGGCTCCTTTCATTCGTCCATCAACCGGCGCGGGTTTGATTTCTCCGCGCCGGCGGCCGACGCCGGGCCGGAGCAGGGTGGTGCGTCGGCGTTTCAGCGCTTTCTGCGCACAGAGTTGATGCCGGAAGTCTTGCGCCGCTACAGCGCGGACGCGGCCAGGCAGATTCTGTTCGGCCAGAGTCGTGGCGGCTACATGGTGCTCTATTCCGCGTTCACGGACCCGGATCTCTTCTGGGGCCGCATTGCCAGCAACCCGGTTTTCGACCCCGGGCGCGAGCTGTTCTTTTCGCCGGCGTCCGACACATCGCGCAGTGACCTGGGGTTGGTGGTGACCAGCGGTTCCCGCGATTTCCCGCGCCTCAGGCAAGACGCGCTGGAGTGGTTCGATGCCTGGCAAAATGTCGGGGAGCGCCCGTGGAGCCTCCACACGCTGACTATTCAGGACGGCACTCACGCAGCGGACAGCGTAAACAGCTATCGGTCGGGGATGTTGTGGCTCTTTGATCGGAGGGAAGATCAGTAAAGAGTAATGTTTGATGCACGCTGAAAATGACCACTTGCTATAGTCACAAAGCGGATGTATGCTCGTAGTGGTGACTATGAGTTGTGACCATATGATGGCGATAGAGGTGTCAGCATGAGTCAAGAGATTGTTACCAAATCCCAGTTCAAAGCCCGGGCCCTGGAGTATTTTCGCCAGGTGGAGATGTCGGGTCACTCTGTTGTTGTCACCGACAGGGGGCAACCCACTGTGGAAGTACGGCGTTACCGCAGTGATCATCGATCTCCCCTGGAGCGGCTGAAAGGTAGTGTGGTTGAGTTCAAGGGGCCAACAGAGCCGGTAGCGGTAGACGACTGGGAGATGCAGTTTTGATTGTTCTCGATACCCAGGCTCTTGTCTGGTGGGTGAACGGGGACCGTCAGTTGTCTTCGAGAGCCAAGACTGTCATCACCAAGGAAATCGCCGCAGAAGATGGCACTGTTGTGATCTCCTCTATCTCTGCATGGGAAATAGCGATGCTGGTCAACGCAGACCGCCTTACCCTAACCATGGGCGTTGACGATTGGCTGACAACCGTTTCAGAGATAGAAGGAGTGCGCTTCGTTCCGATAGAGAACGAAGTGGTGGTCGAATCCACAAGGCTACCAGGTGAGTTTCATAAAGATCCTGCAGACAGAATGATCGTTGCTCTGGCGCGACACCTGAACGCCCCTCTGGTGACGGCAGACACCAAAATACGCGCATACAAACACGTCAAATCCGTTTGGTAACACAGATGAGATCTTTACTTCGGCGCCCCAGGTTCCACCCCTTCGACAAGACTTGATACCTGCCCCCGAGCCAACCGTGTAGTGATACGTTGTCCGATGCGCACCTGTTCAGCGTCGCGCAGCACCTGCCCCTGCTCATTGCTGGTAATGGAGTAACCCCGCTCCAGCGTACTCAGTGGATTGACGGTGTTCAGCAGTCGCGCCGCTTCGGCCAGGCGTTGACCCCGTTGTTGCAATTGCTGCTGCGTACAGTGCAGCAATGACTTGTGCAGTTGCGCCACCTGTTGTTGTCGCTGTGCCAGTGTCGGCCCCGGGTGCAGGGGGCGTTGGCGCAGCACCAGACCTTCCAGCCGGTGACGCCGGGTTTGCAGATTCGCGGCCATGGCCTGTCTCAGGCGCAGCTCCAGACCGTCCAGGCGCTGATTCTGCTGTTGCAGTCGTTCCCCCGGGTGGCGCAGGCGGCTACGCAGAGCCTGGATGCGTTGCTGTCGTTCCCGGATCTGCCGGGTCAGGATTCGGGCCAGCAGAACGCCGTAGCCGGCGAAGGTTTCCAGCCAGTCGCTGGCGTCGGGCACCAGCAGTTCCGCTGCCGCCGACGGTGTGGGCGCGCGCAGGTCGGCGACGAAGTCGGCGATGGTGAAGTCCACCTCGTGGCCCACGGCGCTCACCACCGGCAGTTCGCTGGCGTGTATGGCGCGGGCCACGGATTCCTCGTTGAAGGGCCACAGGTCCTCCAGGGAGCCGCCGCCCCGGGCCAGCACCAGCACATCGAACAGCCCCGCCCGGTTGGCCAGGGCCAGCGCCTGGACGATTTTCGGCGCCGCCTCCTTGCCCTGCACCGGAGTGGGAATCACCGTGACCGGAATGGCGGGAAAGCGGCGGTGCAACACCGTCAGAATATCGCGCACGGCAGCACCGGTGGGGGAGGTGATCACCCCGATATGCCGGGGCAGGGAGGGCAGGGGTTGCTTGTGCACCGGGTCGAACAGCCCCTCGGCGGACAGCTTCTGTTTGAGTTCCTCGAAGGCTCGCTGCAAGGCGCCAAACCCCGCCTCTTCCAGATGCTCGGCAATCAACTGGTAGTCGCCCCGCCCCTCATAAAGACTTACACGGCCGCGCACCAGTAGCTGCTGTCCCTGCTTTGGCGGAAAATTCACCAGCTGGTTGCGGTTGCGAAACATGGCGCAGCGGATCTGGGCCTGGTCGTCCTTGAGGGTGAAGTACCAGTGGCCGGAGGAGGGTTGCGACAGACTGGACAGCTCTCCCTCCACCCAGATCAGTGGCAGGTGGGTTTCCAGCAACTGCCGGGCCCGGCGATTGAGCTGACTGACAGAGAGAATCTCGCGGGAATTTGCCATGGCTGCCATTGTAAACCGGATAAACGCAATTGCCGGATGAAATTTCGCGTTAAAGCATGCATTATTGGTTTGTCCGGCCCGAACCGGGTAAATAATAACAACGCTACTTCGATAGGTAGGCATTCAGTTAACGGCAATCCAGGAGGCAATACATGCGTGTTGGTATTCTGACCGGCGGTGGCGACTGCCAGGGCCTCAATGCGGCCCTGCGCGGCGTGGCCAAGAGTCTCATGCTCCGGTCCGGAGCGGAAATCTATGGCATTGAGGACGGTTTTCTTGGTCTGATCGAGCGTCGGGTGCGCCGCCTCACCTATGAGGACTGCAGCAGTATTCTCGGCAAGGGCGGCACCATACTGGGTACCGACAACCGCGCCGCGCCCCGTAACTACAAGGGGCAGGATCTCAGCAGGCAGGTAGCGGACTACTACCACGAGTTGGGCCTGGACTGCATAGTCGCTATCGGTGGCGATGGCACCATGTCGGTCTGCACCGACATGAGCGAATACGGTATGAAGTTCGTCGGGCTGCCGAAAACCATCGACAACGACCTCATGGGTTGCGATCGCACCTTCGGTTTCGATTCGGCGGTCAATATTGTCAGCGAGGCTCTGGACCGGCTGCATACCACCGGCGAATCCCACCGGCGGGTGATGGTGCTGGAAACCATGGGCCGCTACGCCGGCTGGATCGCCCTGCACGGCGGTATGGCCGGCGGCGCCGACATCATTCTGATTCCGGAGATTCCCTACGATCTGGATGAGGTGGCGCGGATCTGCCAGGCCCGGCAGAACCACCAGCACCACGTCCTGCTGGTGGTGGCCGAAGGCGCCATGCCCAAGGGCGGCACCCATACCCTGAGTCAGCGCATCCCTGACAGCCCGGATCCCTTGCGTCTGGGGGGCATTGGCCATGTCCTGCAAACCCAACTGCGCGACAAAATCAGTGCCGAGGTTCGTTCCACCCAGTTGGGCCACGTCCAGCGCGGCGGTTCCCCCAGCGCCTACGACCGCATTCTGGCCACCAACGCCGGCACCTACGCGGCCAATCTGGTGATGGAGAAAAACCACGGTCAACTGGTGGTGTTTCGTAACAACAGCTTCACGCACATTCCTATGAACACCGTTGCCAACAAGACCCGCACCGTGCCCATGGACGATCCGGTGCTGCAAAGTGCCCTGTCATTGGGCGTGAGCTTTGGTGATCCGGACCTGGCCGCCAACCTGAAGGCGGCCATCTGATTTTCCTCGCAGATTCCTGGCACAGGGAGGTGCCGTGCGCCTACAGCTTTTTGCCAACTCAACCAGTAGCTCCAGCGCCTTGCCCCGACTTTCGTGAAAACCCCTATCCGCGGGGACCTCTGGTCAGGCGCGCCAGCACCGCCCGCGCGAGTCCGCCTGGGGGCAGGTTGGTGGACGTGCCTTGGGTTCTATGCTAACTTTTATGCCACGACTCACTGCTTCTGGCGCCATTCATGCACGATACTTCCTTTTCCGTGGGTGTTCCTGCAGTCGACACGGAGAGTCTTCCCCAATTGCATCCCATTGCTCATGTCAGGCCCGTCAATCGGCGTGAAGTGTTGCTGGGTCTGGTGGTGGCACCGGTGCTGTTGTCAGGTTGTGGCAGTGGCGGTTCCGCTTCCCGCCCCGACTATCAACCTGGCCCCGGACCGGTGGTCGATTCACCCGAGCCGGAGCCACCGCAGCCGGAAATTCCCTCCCGGGCGCGTCACTTCAAGCCGCTGGAAGGGCAGGTCTTTTACATTGAACACCCCTTCTACGGCTCGCTGGATGCGGTGATGACCCCTCTGGAGGAAAGCCACCTGGATCCGCAACTGGAGCAGTTTGCAGTGGGTTTCTATCTGCCTTCTGGCAGCGATCTGCCTGAAGGCACCTACAAGGTGAGTCATCATGCGGGGGCTACCTTCGATATTTTCCTGCAGCCCGGTGGTGTCGCGGTGGATGGCTATGACCACCATCGTGCGATTTTCAGCCATCTGCCCGAGTAGTCCGCTAGCCGCTAGCCTCCCGCATACGCTATAATCGCCGGTTTACCCAGACCCCCTGTGAGGCTGTGCCCTATGTTGCGAATCGCTGAAGAAGCGCTGACGTTCGACGATGTTCTGCTGGTGCCGGGATACTCCGCCGTGACTCCCAACAGCGTCTCCCTGAAAACACGTCTGACCCGCGGCATTGATCTCAATATTCCCCTGGTGTCCGCCGCCATGGACACGGTCACCGAGGCCCGTCTGGCCATCGCCATTGCCCAGGAGGGTGGCATCGGCATCATCCACAAGAGCATGTCCATCGAACAGCAGGCCCTGGAAGTGCGGGCCGTGAAGAAGTTCGAGGCCGGCGTGGTGAAGGACCCCATCACCATTGACTCGGGCGCCAGCATCCGCGAACTGCGGGAACTGACCCGGCAGAATAATATCTCCGGGGTGCCGGTCCTCGAAGGTGGCGAACTGGTGGGTATCGTCACCGGCCGCGACGTGCGCTTTGAAACCAACCAGGATGCCAGCGTTTCCAGCATCATGACCCCCAAGCAGAAATTGGTCACTGTGGGCGAGGGCGCCAGCGCCGATGAGGTGCGCTCCTTGCTGCACAAGCACCGCATCGAGAAGGTGCTGGTGGTCAACGACAGGTTCGAGCTGCGCGGTCTGATCACCGTCAAGGACATCAACAAGGCCGAGCGCTACCCCAGCGCCTGCAAAGATCCGGAAGGGCGCCTGCGGGTGGGTGCCAGCGTCGGCACCTCCGTCGACACCGACGAGCGGGTGCGGGCGCTGGTGGACGCCGGTGTGGACGTGCTGGTGGTGGACACCGCCCACGGCCACTCCCGCAACGTCATCGAGCGGGTGCGCTGGATCAAGCAAGAGTACCCTGACATCCAGGTGATCGGCGGCAATATCGCCACTGCCGAGGCCGCCCTGGCCCTGGTGGAAGCCGGCGCCGACGGCGTCAAGGTGGGCATAGGCCCCGGTTCCATCTGCACCACCCGCATTGTCAGCGGCGTCGGTGTACCCCAGGTGAGCGCCATCGCCAACGTGGTGGAGGCCCTCAAGGACACCGACGTGCCCGTGGTGGCCGACGGCGGTGTGCGCTACTCCGGCGATATCGCCAAGGCCGTGGCCGCCGGCGCCCACGCCGTGATGATGGGTTCGGTCTTTGCCGGCACCGAAGAGGCGCCCGGCGAAGTGGAGCTGTTCCAGGGCCGCACCTACAAGGCCTATCGCGGTATGGGTTCGCTGGGCGCCATGGCCCGCACCCAGGGCTCCAGCGACCGCTATTTCCAGGACGCCAGCGAGGGCACCGAGAAGCTGGTGCCGGAAGGTATTGAAGGCCGGGTTCCCTACAAGGGCGCTCTCAGTGTCATCGTGCACCAGATGATGGGGGGGCTGCGCGCCGCCATGGGCTACACCGGCTCCAGCAATATCGACGAAATGCGCACCCAACCGCGGTTTGTGCGGGTGACCTCCGCCGGCATGGGCGAAAGCCATGTGCACGACGTGCAGATCACCAAGGAAGCCCCGAACTATCCGGTGGGTGGCCGCTGATATGCAGAATATCCACGCGCAGCGGATACTGATTCTCGATTTTGGTTCCCAGTACACCCAGCTTATCGCCCGCCGCGTGCGGGAGGTGGGGGTCTACTCGGAAATCCGCGCTTTCGACATCACCGACCAGGAAATCCGCGACTTCGACCCCAGGGGCATCATCCTCGCCGGCGGCCCCGAATCGGTCACCGCCGGCCAGTCGCCCCGGGCGCCGCAACGGGTGTTTGAACAGGGCGTACCGGTGCTGGGCATCTGCTACGGCATGCAGACCATGGCCGAGCAACTCGGCGGCGCTGTGGCGTCCTCCAACCTGCGCGAGTTCGGCTACGCTCAGGTGAAAGTCACCGCTCGCAGCCCGCTGCTGGATGACATCAAGGACCACGTGGATCACGACGGTGGCGCCCTGTTGGATGTCTGGATGAGCCACGGCGACAAGGTGTCACGCCTGCCGTCCGGCTTTGAAGTGATTGCCTCCACCCCGTCTTGCCCCATCGCCGGCATTCAGTGCCAGGAACGCGAGTTCTACGGTCTGCAGTTTCACCCGGAAGTCACCCACACCCTTCAGGGCAAGCGCATATTCGAGCACTTCGTGCTCAAGCTGTGCGGCTGCGAGGCCCTGTGGACCCCGGCCAATATCGTCGAGGACGCCATAGTGCGCGTGCGCGAACAGGTGGGCAGCGACAAAGTGTTACTGGGCCTGAGCGGCGGCGTGGACTCCTCGGTGGTGGCAGCCCTGTTGCACCGGGCCATCGGTGACCAACTCACCTGCGTGTTCGTGGACAACGGCCTGTTGCGCAAGGACGAAGGCGATCAGGTGATGGACATGTTCGCCAAGAACATGGGTGTCAGGGTGATCCGGGTGGATGCCGAGGAACTGTTTCTGGGTCGGCTGGAAGGGATCGGCGACCCCGAACTCAAGCGCAAGGCTATCGGCAATACCTTTATTGAGGTGTTCGACGACGAGGCCGCCAAGCTGAAGGATGTGAAATGGCTGGCCCAGGGCA
>JBJHDF010000041.1:0-19908 GCA_050486405.1 Marinimicrobium sp.
GTCAGCGCCCGGGTGCCGCCCTGAATGTCCAGGTCGTTGAACACCATATCGTTGCTGTTGGTCTGGATATTGATGCCGCGGTTGCCCGCGCTGCTGATCTGCACCTCGTCCATCTGCAGGGTGCCACCGCTGATGGTTTGCAGGTGGATGCCGTGGGCCAGGGTACCGACACCACTGGCGCTGGTGGTGCGCACCGAATCCAGGGTGATGCCGTCGTTGTGGATCACCACATTGTTCAGGCTCAGGGCCTGGCCGTTGGTGGTGTGAATGCGGCTGGACTGGTCGATGCCCAGAGTCAGACCGCCGCTGGCGGTCAGGCCCATGCCCGCACTGGCCTGAATGTCCAGGCCGCCGAAGCGCACCGCGCCACTGCCGGCAAGGCTCACAGCGTTGTTACCCGCGCTGTTGAAGTTGTCGATATCCACCGCGCCGAAGTTGAGCGTGCCGCCGCTCTGGCCCGTCACGCGGATCACATGGGCCGAACCGGCGTGGCCGTCGCTGGTGATATTGCCCAGGCTGATGGTACCGCCGCCCTGAGCGTCGATGTCGATCAGGTGCGCCGACAGGTTGCCGCCGGTGATGTCAAACCCACTGGCGTTGATGTCCCGGTCGCCGCCGCCGATGAGGAAAGCGCCACCATTCAGCGTGCCACTCTGGGTGACGTTGTTCAGGGTGATGGCGCCGCTGCTGCCGCTGCCCTGGTCGATGCTGAACAGGTAGTGGTTGGTGGTTGAGGCCAGGCTGGTGTCGGTCAGGGTGACACTGGCAACGTTGTTGTCCAGGGTGACGGTCGGGGCACCATTGCCCACCAATTGCGCGCCGCTCAGGTGCACGCTGCCACCCAGGGTGTCGAGCACACTGATGCCGTTGCCGGTGAGGCCACCGCCGCTGCCCGCCAGCAGGCTCAGGGCCGATTCACCGCCGAGCACACTGAGCAGGACACCGTCGCTGCTGACGGTGTTGCCACTCATCAACAGATCGCCCTGGGCATCAAGGAAGTGCAGGGCACTGGCGCCGGCACCCGTGAGGGTGGTGTTGGCCAGATTCAGGTTGTTTAGCCCCTCACCCCAGATATTGTAATCCCCGCCACTGAGGCTCACCCCGCCGATCTGGTTGTTGCCCCCGGTGAGGGTGATCACGCTGTTGCCCGCCGAGGTGGTCAGCACCGCCGCGCCCAGCCCGGTGGGATCGCCGATGCTCGGGTTGGGGAAGTTGCCGATCAGATTGGCCGGCAGCGAGCCACCAAAGGACTGCCCCGAGCCAAAGCCGGTGATCTGCTGGCCTTCGCCCAAATGGAAAGTCCCGTCGAGCAGACCGCTGAAATCGATGTCAGCGCCGTCGTTGACGAACACAAAGCGGGTGAACTGGCCACTGTCGGCCCGCGCCTGGGCGCTGGCGGCGTTGGCCAGGTTGTCCGGGGAACTGCCACTACCGTCACCGCTGGCACTGGAGCCCACAAAGTACAGCGACGGGTCCGCCAGGGCCGTCTCAAAACGAAACTCGCCGGAGAAGCTGACACCGGTAAAGTTGTACAGGCCCGTGCTGGGGTTCAGGCCCACCGCATCTAGCACATAGGCACCGGGGCCGGCGGCGATGTGGCCACCGCCGAAGACAAAGTGGGCGTTGGCGCTGTCGGCCTGACTGTCGCTGCTGCTCAGTTGCACGCCGGTGCCGCTGAAGCCTTGTAGCTGACCGCCTTGGGCAAACTCGATGCTGCCCCGGGCGCGGGTCAGATCAATGGCGGTGACCCCGCCGGTGCTGTGCAGACTCTGGGCGCTGAATTGGGTATTGCTGTCGACAAAGCGTATGCCGCTCTGGCCGACACTCTGCAGCTGGATAGCGCCGAAACTCAGCTGACCGGCGGCGCCGGCCAGGTTGAGGCCGTGCTGCCCGGCGCCGTTGATGTGCAGGTCCCCGGTCTGCAGGTTCAGGCCGCTGCCGGTGAGGCGCACGCCGTCGCTGCCGGCGTTGCCGATGGCGAGGGTGTCAAACACCAGGGCACCGGTGCTGTTGTTAACCAGCAGACCATGGCCGCCGGTGGTGTGAATGTCCGTGGCGCCGAAACTCAGGGTGCCGCTGCTGTCAACAATGCTCAGGCCGACGCCGCCAGCTTGGTGAATCTCGAGATCGCCCACCGTGGTGTTGCCGCTGACGTTGTCCAGGTGCACACCGTTACCGCCGATCTGGTGCAGGCTCAGGCTGCCAAAATCAATCTGGGCGCCGGTGTTGCTCAGGTGCACGCCGGCACCGCCGGTGTTGCCGACCTGAGTGTCACCAAAGTGGTAGTGGCTGTTGCCGCCGCTGACCAACAGCCCTGTGCCGCTGGCGCCGTCGATGTGGGTCTCGTCAATCTGCACGGTGCCGCTGACATCGATGAGGGACACACCGTTGCCGCTGGCCCCTTCGCTGGTGAGGCTGGCCAGTTGAATATCGCTGGCCACCTGCTCCAGGCGCAGCGCCGCCCCGGGGCCGCGGCTGTGGATGTGGTTGTCGCCGCCGCTGATCACCAGGGTGCCGCCACCGCTGGCTAACAGACCGGCGCCGCTGTGGGTGTCGATGTTCAGGCCACCGTCAACGTGCACCAGGGTATCGTTGTCGTTGTCGCTCAGTACCAGGGCGTCGGCCTGATTCAGATCCAGGCTCACCGGGGCGTTGATATGCACTTGGCTGTTGCTGTTGTGGGCGATGTGAATGCCGCCGGCCGCGCCGCTGGCGCTCAGGGGGCCGTTCAGGTGCACCGCGCCGCCGGTGAGGTTCTCGATGCGCAGCAGATCGCCGGACTGGTTGCGACTGAGCTGGCCGGTGTGGGCCACCACGGCGCTGCCGCCATCCAGGTACAAGCCGCTCATGTTCACCTGATCCAGCTGTATATTGCCGCCGACGTTGTGCAGGCGGATATCACCGCTGGTGCTCTGGCGCAGGGTCAGCCCCTGTACGCCCTCGGCCAGCAGACCGCCGGCCAGGTTCACTTGCAGTATCGTCGCCCGATCACCGCTGAGGATCAGCTCGCCGCCCAGGGTGGCGGCATCGCCCGAGGCGCCAAACACCGCTTCCAGACCGGCGGTGTTCTCGGCCCGCACGCTGATGCCGGCGTTGCCGGACAGGATGTGCAGATCGTTAAAATCCAGGGTGAGATCGCCGTTGAAGTCGCCGCCAGCGGCGTCCAGCACCAGAATGCCGCGATCGCTCAACTGCCCCGCCGCGCCGCTCAGGCTGGCCGGGTTCTCGTGGGTGCCGGCACCCGAAGCACCGGCGCGGGCCACGCCCACGCCGCCCACCCGCTGACCGTCCAGGTCGCCGCCGTGGAACACCGCCGCCTCCTGACTGGCTTCGCGTTCCTGGTGGCCCAGCACCGCCGTGTGCGCCGCCGTGACGATGTCCACATCGCGCACCGGGCGCTGCATCATCCGCTCGGCGTACCAGTCCGCGGCGCCACTGGCGCGGTAGCGGCGGCCGCCGCTGCCGATGGGCACCTGGATGCCCAGGGTGGCGTAGCCGCGGCTGCCGCGCACGCTGTCGCGCTGCCACTCCACGCCCAGGTGTACCCGGGTGCCTTCGACCAACTGATCCAGGCCACGCTGCCACTGCACCCGGGCGCGGGGGCCGGAGATCGCCTCCATGCCCGATTCGTCAAAATCGTAGTAACCACCGTACAGCCACAGGGACTGACCATCGCCCACCGGCAGCCGGTAGCCCAGCTCCAGGTCGTAGCCGCCCAGGGCCCGCTCCTGCAACTGGTACACCGTCTCCGAGCCACCCGGGGTATTGAACACCAGTTGTGAGTTCACCACCGCCAGTTGCGCATCGCCAAAGTTGCCGTCGCTCACCGTGTAGGGTTCTTCCATGGCGGCGCTGCCACTGCCGCTGGGGCGGTAGCCATTCAGGCGCACACTCCAGCGCTCGGCCTGCAGCTCCACCCCCAGGGTGTTCTGGTAAAAGGTGTTGTCAAAGCGTGTGCTCAAGCGGTCGCGGTAGGCGTAGGCGCCCAGCAGCAGCCGGTCGTCCGCCAGCAGACCCCGGTAGCCCACCCCCAGGTTGAACTCGTGGCTGCTGTCATCGTCCATGCGCCCGCGCAGATCCCCGAAGAACACCCGCTCGCGCAGTTGCGTAAAAGGCACCGTGATCCCCGTCTCGGCAATGTGCCGCTTGTTGCCCAGGCGCAGGTTCTGGTAGAGCTGCGGCGCCCAGTAGCTGGTGATCGCCGGGCGCTCCTCGGCTACCTCCGGCGGCGCCGAGGCCAGCACCGGCTGGGCGCTGAGCACCGCGCACAGAACGAACACACTGCAACTGGTGGAAGGCAGGGGGCGGGGAAGCATAGGGACACACTCCTGTGTGTTATTCGTTGGTTAGTGTCGGGAGCCCGAAAAAGCAAGCCGGCCAAGCCAGCCGCCCCCGTTGCCACCGTTCAGCAGCGGTACAGGGAGTCAACGGGCGTTCGACCGACTACCGACTAATGTAGCTCAACAACATGAACAATGTGAAACAATTGGCAAATATTGTCGCCTGATTCATCAGGTGCCGGGGCGTCCTCGGCGGGCGTACTCAGGGGGACCGGGAGCGCAGGCTGGAGGGCCTGCGCACACGCGGTATCAGTTGGTTGCCGGCGACTCGGATTGCTGGGCACCGGCTTGCTGCCGCGCCTGGGCCACGGCCTGGGCAAAGACCGCATCAAAGTTGATGGGAGGCAGCATGAGGGGGGCGAAGCCGCCCCGGGACAGAACGCTGTCAATGGCTTCCCGGGCGTAGGGAAAAAGAATCTGCGGGCAGTTGCTGTTGATGATCTGGCTGAGTTGCGGCGCTTCGAAACCGGCCATATGAAACAGACCGGCCTGCTTGATTTCCACCAGAAACGCCGTGCGCTCCTCAATGCTGGCTGTGATGGTGATCAGCAGCACCACTTCGAAACGATCACCCTCCAGGCGCTCCACCTGCACGTTCAATTCCTGTTGAATTTTCGGCTTGGTGTTCTGAGCAAAGGCGGTGAGCCCCATGGGTGTTTCAAAGGACACGTCCTTCAGGTAGATTCGCTGGATAGCAAAAACGGGCTGTCCCGGCTGGCCGCTGTTGCCGGCGGCGGCTTCAGGAGTGGTGTTGTCGGTTGTTTCAGTCATAATCGGCTAACTCTTGGTTGAACAGGTTTGAATGGATTGGCGGGAATGCGTCAGTCCTTCACCAGCGGCAGGTTCTGGCCCCGCCACTCGGCCATGCCTCCGGACAGGCGGCGCACGTTGAACCCGGCCTTGCCCAGATTGCGACCCACGGCACCGGCGTGTTGTCCCAGCTTGTCCACCACCACCAGGATTTTCTCCCGATGGGGCTCCAGGCGCTCCATCTCATTCGCTACCTTGGTGTGAGGAATATTGATGGCGTGGGCTATGTGACCGGCCTTGAACTCGGACTCGCCGCGCACATCCACCAGTACTGCCTCGTCGCTGTTGATCAGACGGGTCACCTCATGGGCGGAAATGGGACGGCCGCCCTTGATACGCTCGCGCCAGGCAAACACGTAGATCAGCAGCACCAGTATGCTGACCAGGATCCACTCCTGGCTGATGAAAATGAAGAAATCCACGAACCGGGTTTTCCTTGCAAAGTCACAGTTGATGCCGGTACCGCGGCCTGATCAGCCGAATAGGGGGCTGCGCTGGCCACCGGCGGGGCGGGGCAGTATACACCAAACCAAGCCCTTTTCTCAGCCAATCCCGACCCTGTCATGGAGTTGACCGGCCCAAACCGGTAAAATGCCTACCTCAGACAGGGGCATGTCCACCCGCAACGCCGGGGCATTCCGCCTGAACAGACCCAACAGTAACCACAACAGCCACACCAACAGAAGGTCCAGCCACCGCCATGAGCAATGCCAAAAAGCCGCTAGTCTTGCTGATTCTCGACGGTTTCGGCCACTCGGAGAACACCGAACACAACGCTATTCACGCCGCCAGGTCGCCGGTGTGGGACAGCCTCTGGAGCCAGTGCCCGAAAACCCTGATCGAGACCTCCGGCCTGGCCGTGGGCCTGCCGGAAGGGCAGATGGGTAACAGCGAGGTAGGCCACATGGCCATCGGCGCCGGCCGGGTCATCTACCAGAGCATGACCAAAATCAACAAGGCCATCGCAGACGGCGAGTTGGAGAAAAACCCGGCCTACTGCGCCGCCATCGACAAGGCCAACAGCAACGGCGGTGCCGTGCATGTTCTGGGGCTGCTCTCTCCCGGCGGTGTGCACAGCCACGAAGAGCACATCTACGCCATGATGAAAATGGCGGCCGCACGCGGCGCCAAACGGGTGTGCCTGCACGCTTTCCTCGACGGTCGGGACACGGCGCCGCGCAGCGCCGAAGCCTCGCTGCAAAAGGCCCAGGATCTGTGCGCGGAGCTGGGCGTGGCGCGGGTGGCCAGCATCTGCGGCCGTTTCTACGCCATGGACCGGGACAATCGCTGGGACAGAATCAAGGTCGCCTACGACCTGATGGTCAAGGGTGAGTCGGAATTCGATGCCCGCAATGCCGTGGAAGGTTTGCTGGCCGCCTATGAGCGCGGCGAGAACGACGAGTTCGTCAAGCCCACCCTGATTCTGGACGAGGGCGAGGAGGCCGCCACCATCAACGATGGCGACGCCGTCATCTTCATGAATTTCCGCCCTGATCGCGCCCGCCAGATCACCCGGGCGCTGGTGGACCCGGACTTCGACGGCTTCGAGCGGGAACTGACACCGCAACTGGCGGACTTTGTCACCACCACCGAATACGCTTCCGACATCAAGGCCAGCGTCGCCTACCCGCCGGAAGACCTGGTCAACACCCTGGGCGACTACCTGTCGCAGCAGGGCAAGACCCAACTGCGCATCGCCGAGACGGAAAAGTACGCCCACGTCACCTTCTTTTTCAACGGCGGCGTCGAGGACACCTACCCCGGCGAAGACCGCATACTGGTGCCGTCACCCAAGGTGGCCACCTACGATCTCAAGCCGGAAATGAGCGCCCCGGAAGTCACCGACAAGCTGGTGGAGGCCATCGAGTCCGGCAAGTACGACGTGATCATCTGCAACTACGCCAACGGCGACATGGTGGGACACTCGGGCATCTTCGCGGCGGCGGTGAAGGCGGTGGAAGCTCTGGATGAGTGCGTGGGCCGGGTCAAGGCGGCGACGGAAAAAGTCGGCGGTGAAATACTGATCACCGCGGACCACGGCAACGTGGAAGAAATGTTCGACGCCGAAACCGGCCAGGTGAGTACCCAGCACTCCACCCTGCCGGTACCGCTGGTCTATGTGGGCCCGCGTCAACTGACACTGGCCGACGGCGGTTCCCTGGTGGATCTGGCGCCTACCATGCTGCACCTGCTGGGCATGGAGCAACCCAGGGAAATGACCGGTCGCAATCTGGTACAAGGCGCGTGATGATCGTGCGTCTCCGCCAATTGCTGCTGCCGCTGCTTCTGGCCTGCTGTCCGCTGGCCCTGGCTGGCGACCAGGCCGACTACCAGGAGCGGCTGCAGCAGGTACAGCGCAACATCGCCCAGTTGCAACGCGAGCTGCAACAGGCGCGCAGCAGCCGCAGCGAACTGGAAAACGCCCTGACCCTGTCCGAGGAGCGCATCGCCGAGTTGCAGGCAGAAATCGAAGCCACCGAGCGCCGCCTGCGCCAGCAGGCGGAAGAACTGCAGCAGCTGCGGGAGGAGCGCCAGCGCCTCAACGACGCCCGGGATCAACAGCGGCTGCGCATGGGCGATGAAATGCGGGCCGCCTATCTGCTGGGACAGCAAAGCCATCTGGCGCTGCTGCTGAATCAGGAGTCACCGGAGCGGGTATCCCGCCTGCTGCGCTACCACGACTATATTCTCGCCGACCGCCGGGCGCGCATCGACAGCTACCTGACCACCCTGAATCGCCTGGAGCACCTGGAGACCGAAATCGCCACTGCCACCACCACTCTGGAACGCGAGCAGTCGCGTCTGCAGACCAGCCACCGGCAACTGAGCCAGCGCCAGGACGAGCGTCAACAGGCGCTGGCCCGGCTCAACGCCGAAATCACCGAGGGCGACCAACAGTTGGCGAAATTCACCGCCGACCGGGAACAGTTGCAAAGCCTGCTCGACGAAATCGACCGCACCATGGCCAGCGCCCCCCTGCCGGGTGACGACCGCCCCTTCGCCAGCCTGCGCGGTCAGTTGCCCTGGCCCGCTCGGGGACAGTTGCAGCACCGCTTCGGCAGCGCCCGGGCGGGCGGCCAGATGCAGTGGAACGGCTGGTATATCCGCGCCGAAGCCGGCGACACTGTGCGAGCCGTACACCGGGGCCGGGTGATTTTTTCCGACTATTTTCGCAGCCACGGCCTGCTGATCATTCTCGACCACGGCGATGGC
Source organism: Marinimicrobium sp. (assembly GCA_050486405.1). Classification (GTDB taxonomy): domain Bacteria; phylum Pseudomonadota; class Gammaproteobacteria; order Pseudomonadales; family Cellvibrionaceae; genus JBJHDF01. Next base: position 8,364 of record JBJHDF010000041.1, read on the forward strand.
TACATGAGCCTCTATGCCCACAACCAGGCGCTGCTCAAGGAAGCCGGCGAGTGGGTGAGTGCCGGCGAAGCCATCGCCCGCATCGGCAATACCGGTGGCCAGGAACAGGCCGGCCTCTACTTCGAAATCCGTCATAAGGGCACTCCGGCCAACCCCGCCACCTGGCTGGCCAGAGCCTGAGCATCATCCGCCGCCTGAACAACGGCGCTATTGGCCTGTCAAATTACTGCGGTTTGGCCTATTGTAAGGGTCTGTCTGCATAAACCCCTCGAACTGATCGTTCCCCAGGAGCCCGTTACATGCGCCACTATGTTCGTCTGATTCTGCTGCTCGGCGCAGCGCTCTGGATTGCCGTCAGCGTAGCCCAGGAGGGCGATACCGCAGCCTCGGACAGCGCCAGGGGCCTGCTGCCCCTGGAAGAGTTACGCACCTTTACCCGCGTATACGACCACATTCGCAGCAGTTACGTCGAAGAGATCAGCGACGCCCAGTTGCTGGAGTACGCCATCAAGGGCATGCTCTCGGAGCTGGACCCCCACTCTTCCTATCTGGACACCCAGGCCTACGGCAATCTGCAAATACATACCTCCGGTGAATTTGGCGGCTTGGGCATCGAAGTGGGCATGGAAAACGGTTTTGTCCGCGTCATAGCACCCATCGACGACACCCCGGCCTACCACGGCGGTGTCCAGGCCGGGGATCTGATTATCCGCCTGGACGACACACCGGTAAAAGGCATGACCCTCAACGAAGCCATACAGATGATGCGGGGGCCAAAGGGCAGCAAGATCACCCTGACCATTGTCCGGGACGGCGTGGACCAGCCCTTTGAACTGGAACTGGAACGCGACATCATCCAGGTGCGCAGCGTGCGCATACGCCCCATTCAGGACGACTACCTGTATATTCGCATCGCCCAATTTCAGGTCAATACCGGTCGCGACATGTCCCGGCAACTGACCGAGCAGCTGCGCGCCAACCCCGACACCAAGGGCATAATCCTGGATCTGCGCAATAACCCCGGCGGCGTACTGCAAGCCTCGGTGGAAGTAGCCGACGCTTTTCTCGACGGTGGTCTGGTGGTCTACACCGAAGGCCGCATGCCCAACAGTGAAATTCGCTACCGCGCCAGCGCTGGCGACGTCACCGGCGGGCTGCCTCTGGTGGTGTTGATCAACGACGGCTCCGCCTCGGCCTCGGAAATCGTTGCCGGCGCCCTGCAGGATAACGACCGAGCCCTGCTGCTGGGCACTCGCACCTTTGGCAAGGGTTCGGTGCAATCGGTCATTCCCATCACCGACGACCGGGCCATCAAACTGACCACGGCGCTCTACCTCACCCCCGGTGGCCGCTCCATCCAGGCCCAGGGCATAGTGCCGGATGTCACCGTGGAGCGGGCCAGAGTTACCGCCATCCCCAGCCGGGCAAGACCCACCGAGGCAGACCTGGCGCGACATCTCACCAGCGGCGACGACACGGCCGGCAGTCGCAGCCAACGGCAGCGGGAAAGTGACGCCAGTACCAGCCTGCTGCAGGAGGACAATCAACTCTACGAAGCAGTCAACCTGCTCAGGGGCCTGAACATCTTCCGCCAGCAACAGGCGCGCCTGACCCAACTGGCGGACCAGGGGGAAAGCAAATCCCGGGGTGACTCTGGAAACAGCCAGCGGCACTGACCCCGTGCACGGACGCTGTCTGCTGCTATTGCTGGCGCTGGGTTGCCTGTGCTCCCCGGCCCTGGGGCAACCCCAGGGCTACCTCGCCATCATCATCGACGATATCGGCTACAACGCCCCTCTGGGGCAAGCCGCTGCGCAACTGCCAGGCGACTTCACCCTGGCGGTGCTGCCGTTCACACCCCATGGCGTTGCCCTAGCCCAGTTGGGCCACCGACAGGGCAAGGAAATCATGCTGCATATCCCCATGAGCAACAGCCGCAATATTGCCGAGGACCCCGGCACCCTGGATGCCGACATGGATCGGCAGACGTTTCTCGACACCCTGATTCAGGGCCTGGAGGAAATTCCACACCTGGCCGGCGCCAACAATCATATGGGCAGCCTACTCACTGAGCAGAGCCAACCCATGCACTGGCTGATGGCAGAGCTGGCCCAGCGCCACCTCTATTTTGTGGACAGCCGCACCAGCGCCGACAGTGTGGCGCTGGATGTGGCCCGGCTGTACGGCCTGCCCAGTCTCAAGCGCGACGTGTTTCTCGACAACCAACGGCAACCCGAGCACATTCTCGCGCAGTTGGATGCCGCCATAGAGCTGGCCCAAACACAGGGCTACGCCCTGGCCATAGGCCACCCCTACCCGGAAACACTGGCGGTGCTGCAAGAAGCTCCCGAACACCTGGCCGCCGCTGGCGTTGAGTTGGTGTTCGCATCGGCACTGCTGGAGCAGTTTTCACCAGCGCGGGCAGAGCGGGAAACTTTTTATCGCCGCAGGGCTCCAACCGACCAAACGCATCGTAAATCGGTGGAATGAGGCGCCAAAATTCGCCGCATATCACAGTTTTTTAGTACAATGCGTGACAAGCCGATCCAGATGCAGTTATATGCTGTGTGAGGCAGTTTGTTGCGCTGCCGCAGCGACTGTCGGCAAGATTTGATTAGTGAGATATGATGACAAGGGACGGACTGAACTATGATTGACAATCGAACCGGAGAAGAGGGCAAAGTGCCCCCGCGCCACGGCCGCTTCCACCAGAAAGACGGCTACTGGTACTACTCAACCCGGGAGGGCGTTGACATAGGCCCTTTCGATTCTCGCGCCGACGCGGAGGACGGCCTGGGTGAGTTTATCGACTTTATCTGCGCCGCCGAACCCAATATCGTGGAGATTCTCGCGCAGTACCGGGCTGCCTGATCAGTTCGCTGGATCTGCCAGACATCCCACCCCGGGTCAGAGCCGCACCTCCACCCCGCGCTCGGCCATGTAACGCTTGGCCTCGGGCACCGAGTATTCCCCAAAGTGAAAGATGCTGGCGGCCAGTACGGCGTCGGCACGCCCTTCCACCACACCATCCACCAGGTGCTGCAGATTGCCCACGCCACCGGAGGCGATCACCGGCACCGGCACGGCATCGCTGATGGCGCGGGTGAGCTTCAGATCAAAACCGTTTTTGGTACCGTCGCGATCCATGCTGGTGAGCAGTATTTCGCCGGCGCCGTAGTCCGCCATGCGCGCGGCCCAGGCCACCGCGTCTATGCCGGTGGGCTTGCGCCCGCCGTGGGTGAAAATCTCCCAGCGCAAAGACTCACCCTCGGCGCTGACCTGCTTGGCGTCAATGGCTACTACAATACACTGGGCGCCAAAGCGGTCGGAAGCCGCCTTGACGAACTCCGGATTGGCCACCGCCGCCGAGTTGATACCCACCTTGTCGGCGCCGGCGTTGAGCAGGGTGCGGATATCCTCGATCTTGCGGATGCCGCCGCCCACGGTGAGGGGAATGAATACCTCGGCGGCAATCTGTTCCACCGTGTGCACGGTGGTGTCGCGCCCCTGGTGGCTGGCGGTGATGTCGAGAAAGGTGATCTCATCGGCGCCCTCGGCGTTGTAGCGCTTGGCCACCTCCACCGGGTCGCCGGCGTCCCGGATATCGACAAACTGCACGCCCTTGACCACGCGACCGTTGTCCACGTCCAGGCAGGGAATGATGCGCTTGGCCAGGCCCATATTAGCGCTCCTGCTCCTGCTCTTGCTCCCGGGCGTCGCACCAGGCCTGGGCCTCGGCGACATCGAGGGTGCCTTCGTAGATGGCGCGCCCGGTGATGGCGCCGCAGATGCCCTCGGCGGACACCTGTTGCAGCGCCTTGATATCGTTCATGTCGGTGATGCCGCCGGAGGCGATGACCGGAATACTGGACGCCCGGGCCATGGCCAGGGTAGCCTCGACATTGACGCCCTGCATCATGCCATCCCGGGCGATATCGGTGTAAACGATGGCGCTGACACCGTCCTGCTCGAACTGCCTGGCAAGGTCGGTGGCCTTGACCTGGGACACTTCGGCCCAGCCGTCGGTGGCCACCAGGCCATCCTTCGCGTCCAGGCCGACGATGATATGGCCAGCGAACTCACGGCATATCTGACCGACAAAGGCGGGCTCTTTCACTGCCTTGGTGCCGATGATCACGTACTGCACACCGGCGTCCAGGTAGTGCCGGATGGTGTCGGCACTGCGGATGCCGCCGCCAATCTGAATGGGCAGTGTCGGGTAGGCTCTGGCAATGGCGGTGACCACCTCGCCGTTGACCGGCTTGCCGGCGAAGGCGCCGTTCAGGTCCACCAGATGCAGACGCCGACAACCGGCGTCCACCCAGCGTTTGGCCACCGCCACCGGGTCGTCGGAGAAGACCGTGGAGTCGTCCATCAGGCCCTGGCGCAGGCGCACGCACTGGCCGTCTTTCAAATCAATGGCGGGGATAATCAGCATGTCTGTCGTCTCGATTCAAACTTACGAGCGAGATGTGATCATGGGGTCAGAGTCAATGACTCTGACCCCATGATCACATCTCCCACTGCACAAAATTCTTCAGCAATTGCAAACCTGCCGTGTGGCTTTTTTCCGGGTGAAACTGCACGGCGAACAGGTTGTCCCGGGCCAGAGCCGCGGCGAAGGGCACGTGGTACTGGCAGGTACCGGCCACCTGTTCCGCTGCCGCCGACTCCACATAGTAACTGTGTACAAAGTAAAAGCGGCTGTCCTGGGCAATGCCGGCCCACAGGGGGTGATCGTTGTGCTGCACCTGGTTCCAGCCCATGTGCGGCACCTTCATGGGTTCGCCGCGCTCATCCAGCAGCTGCTCGCCGAAAAAACGCACCCGACCGGGCAGTATGCCCAGGCAATCCACGCCGCCATTTTCCTCGCTGCTGTCCATCAGTGCCTGCATGCCCACACAGATGGCCAGCACCGGCTTGCCCTGGGCCAGTTGCGCTTTCAGCAACTGGCCGAAACCCAGCCGGTTGATCTCGGCCATGCAGTCGCGGATGGCGCCCACCCCGGGAAAGACCACGCGATCGGCATCGTGTACCCGCTGCGGGTCGGCGGTGATGATCACCTCGGCGTCGGGTGCCACGTGGCTGAGGGCGCTGGCAGCGGAATGCAGATTGCCCATGCCGTAGTCGATCACGGCAACGGTTTGTTTACTCATAGAAAATCGTCGCGATAACAGGGTTTACAGCGAACCTTTGGTGGACGGCATGACGCCCGCCATACGCGGGTCCGGCTCCATGGCCATGCGCAGCGCCCGGCCAAAGGCCTTGAACACGGTTTCGATCTGGTGGTGGGCGTTGTGCCCGCGCAGATTGTCGATGTGCAGGGTCACCTGGGCGTGGTTGACGAAGCCCTGGAAAAATTCCCAGAACAGTTCGGTATCGAACTGGCCCACCCGCTTCTGGGTGAAGGGCACTTCCATGATCAGCCCGGGCCGGCCGGAAAAGTCGATCACCACCCGGGACAAAGCCTCGTCCAGGGGCACATAGGCGTGACCGTAGCGACGGATGCCCTTCTTGTCGCCCAGGGCCTTGGCAATGGCCTGTCCCAGGGTGATGCCGATATCCTCGACACTGTGGTGGTCGTCGATGTGGGTGTCGCCGTCGCAGCGAATGTCCATATCGATCATGCCATGACGGGCGATCTGGTCCATCATGTGTTCCAAAAAGGGCACGCCGGTGTTGAACACGCCCTTGCCGCCGCCGTCCAGATTGACACTGACGTAGATGCGGGTCTCCAGAGTGTTGCGGGTGACTTGGGCGGTGCGATCGGGCATGGGTGTCTCCGGCCTAAAGCGGCGATTATAACCAGAAGCCACCTCACAAACTACTGCGTGCACGGCTGGCGGCGCCCTGGATGCCGGGTATAATGCCTGCTTTTTGGCAGGCCAAGGCATGGTACCCACTCCCACCGACCCGCCCAAGCCGCTGCACATCGGCCTCCTGGGCTACCGCAGCCACCCCCACGTGGGCGGTCAGGGCATCTACCTGCACTATCTGAGCAAGGCGCTGCTGGAAGCCGGGCACCGGGTGGATGTGATTTCCGGGCCGCCCTACCCGGAGCTGGTGGACGGCGTGACCCTGATCAAGCTGCCCAGCCTGGATCTCTACGCCAGCGACAACCATGTCACCGCCCTGCGCTGGCGCCACCTGCGCTCCTGGACCGACACCTTCGAGTGGGCGTCCATGCTCACCGGCGGCTTTCCCGAACCCTACACCTTCGGCCGCCGGCTGCTGCGGCATTTTCGCCGCCACGGCTGTCCCTACGACATCATTCACGACAACCAGAGCCTGTGCCACGCCCTGCTGACCTTGCAACGCCGCGGCCTGCCAGTGGTGGCCACGGTGCACCACCCGGTCACCCGGGATCGGGATCTGGCCCTGGCGGCGGCCAGCAGCGAGGGCCACCGCAAGCTGATCCAGCGCTGGTACCGGTTTGTGCAGATGCAGACCCGGGTGGTGCGGGAACTGAACCATCTGGTCACCGTCTCCCGGTGCTCCCGGCGGGATATCGCCGAGGCCTTTGGTCGGCCGGCGGAGGGCATAGAGGTGGTGACCAACGGCGTCGACACCGAAACCTTCCGACCGCTGCCCGAGGTACCGCGCGACCCCTGGCAATTGATCACCACCGCCTCGTCGGATCAGCCCCTCAAAGGACTGAGTGTACTGCTGCGGGCGCTGACCAGCCTGCGACCGCGCTACCCGCAACTGCGCCTGCGGGTGATCGGCAAGCTGAAAGAGAACGGCGCCACGGCCCGGGAACTGGCGCAGTTGCAACTGCAGGACTGCGTCACCTTCGAGTCCGGCATCAGCACCCGACAACTGGTGACGCGCTACGCCGAAGCCGCCATTGCGGTAACGCCGTCCCTCTACGAAGGCTTTGGTCTGCCCGCCGGGGAGGCCATGGCCAGCGGTCTGCCTCTGGTCAGCAGCGACGGCGGCGCCCTGCCCGAGGTGGTGGGTGATGCCGGCCTGTTGGTGCCGGCGGGCGACACCGCTGCCCTGGCCGAAGCACTGGCGGAACTGCTGGAAAACCCCGATCGCCGCGCCGCCCTGGGACGGGCAGGGCGCGAGCGGGTGCTCACTCACTTCTGCTGGCAACGGGTGGCGGCGGCTATGACCCGCTACTACAGCCGCATGCTGGGCCGACAAAGCCTGGGCGATGCTCTTTCTGGCAGCGACTCTGCCAGCAGCTCAGATAGCGGCTCAGATAGCGACACGGGGCAGGAACTGGACCCGTGCTGACCGTGGATTTTCACCATCTGGATCTGCACCCGGGCCAGCGCCTGCTGGACCTGGGCTGCGGCGAGGGACGCCACCTGATCGGCGCCCGCTTCGCCGCCGATGTCCAGGCGCTGGGCGTGGATCTCAGTGTCGATGCCCTGAAGACGGCCGCCAACCGCTACGCGGAAACCCTGGCAAGCTTTGCCACACCGGGGAAGAGCGACCGCCCGGACACCGGAATTGCCCTGCAACAGGCGGATGCCGGGCAACTGCCCTTTGCCGACGCCACTTTCGACCGTATCGTCTGCAGCGAGGTGCTGGAACACCTCACGGACTATCCGGCGGCACTGGGCGAAATACACCGGGTGCTCAAACCCGGCGGCCTGCTGGCCATCAGCGTGCCCCGCTACTGGCCCGAGCGCCTCTGTTGGTGGCTGAGCCGGGACTACCATCAGGTGGACGGCGGGCACCTGCGTATTTTCAAAACCGGTCCACTGCGCCGGGAACTGGAGTCCCTGGGGCTGAATTGCTATCGCCGCCACTGGGCGCACGCCCTGCACAGCCCCTACTGGTGGCTGCAGTGCCTGTTCTGGAAAACCCGGGACACCTCCGCGCTGGTGCGTGCCTATCACCGGTTCCTGGTCTGGGATCTGATGAGTCAACCCCGCCTGACCCGCATTCTCGAAGCCCTGCTCAACCCCCTCATGGGCAAGAGTCTGGTGCTCTATTTCCGCAAACCGGCAGCGGCCAACCGGGTGGGGGTGAGCTGATGCAGAACCTGTTGCTGAGCAAGCGTTTCTATCCCGAGCGGCTGCTGCGCCCCACGGTGGATTTCATACTCGGCCAGCAGCAGGCGGACGGCGCCATTCCCTGGTTCCGGGGCGGCATACTGGATCCCTGGGATCATGTGGAGGCGGCCATGGGTCTCACCGTTGGTGGTGAATACGCCGCCGCCCGACGCGCTTACCGCTGGCTGGCCCGGGAGCAATTGCCCGACGGCAGTTGGTGGGCCAACTACAGACACGGCCAACCGGTGGATCGCGACCACCGCGAGACCCACTTCGTGGCCTATATCGCCACGGGCCTCTGGCACTACTACCGGATCACCGGCCATCGGGAGTTTCTCGAAGAGCTGTTCCCCTGCCTGAGCGGCGCCATGGAGTTTGTGCTGCGCTACCAGTCGCCCCAGGGCGAATTTCACTGGGCGGTGACCGCCGGCGGCAGCGCCAAGGAAGACGCGCTGGTGACCGCCTGTTCGTCGATTCACAAAAGTCTGGAGTGCGCGGTGAATATCGCCGCAGCGCTGGGCCGCGAAGCGCCGCACTGGGAACTGGCGCGACAGCGGCTGCTGGAAACCCTGCGCCGCAAACCTCACCGCTTCGACCGCACCTGGCCCAGCAAGGCGCGCTTTGCCATGGACTGGTTCTATCCCTTGCTGTCGGGCACGGCGGACCGCTACAGTGCGCGGCAGCGTCTGAAAAAACGCTGGCCGGAATTTGTTGAACCGGGTGTGGGTTGCCGCTGCGTCAGCGACGAGCCCTGGGTCACAGTGGCGGAATCCTGCGAACTGACCCTGGCGCTGCTGGCGGCCGGCGACAGGGCCCGCGCCCTGCATCTGTTCAGTTGGCTGCACCGCTTCTGCGACAGCGACGGTGGCTACTGGACCGGCTACAACTTTCGCGATCAGGTGCTCTGGCCCCTGGAAAAAACCACCTGGACCGCCGCCGCCGTGCTGCTGGCCGCCGACGCGCTTACCGGGCACACGCCGGCAGCGAATCTGTTTACGCAAAGCTGCGATGCCGATACTCTTACGGTCAGTCCCCCGCGGTTTGCCGACCCATGAAGAAACTACTGATCGTCGCCGCAGGTATTGCCCTACTGACCCCCGCATGCGCTTACTGGGGCAACGACCTGCTCCGCCTGGTGGAGTCGGATAAACCGAGTGAGAGTATCGGCGCAACAAACGACGGTCGCCTTATACGCGGCAAACGCTTGCCGTCATCCGGCAACAACTTTCAAACCTACTCCAGGCTGGGTTCCACCCTCGGCAGAACCGCCGTCCACAGTGAAGTGCGCGATGTGGTTCTCGCTGCCTACACCGATCTCGAGGAGACGACACCGGGCGTCCGCTATGTGTACGGTGAAACCGGATGGCCCTGGGGCGGTCGGTTTCGGCCTCATCGTACACACCAGAATGGACTGTCGGTAGACTTTATGGTGCCGGTCAGGCGCAATGACCTGCCGGCCACATTGCCAACCGGACCTTTCAACAAGTTCGGCTATGCGCTGGAGTTTGACAGTCAGGGGCGATCCGGTGACCTGCGCATCGATTTTGAGGCCACGGCCGCGCATCTGGATGCGCTTGATGCCGCGGCGCAAGCGCACGGAATGCGAATAACCTTGGTGGTGTTTGCACCGGATCTGCAGAAGGAACTGTTCAAGACCGATGTCGGCAGCAACCTGCAGGAACGTATGCGTTTCAATATCAACCCTTCATGGGTAAGGCATGACGATCACTATCACGTCGATTTCGCCTTTATCGACTAGAAGCCACCTCAGGCAACCGGATTGCTCAGCGTGCCAATTCCATCCACAGTGATGCTGATAACATCGCCAGCTCGCAGAGTGAAGTCGCTGCCGGGCACAATGCCGGTGCCGGTCATCAGCAGGGCGCCGTGGGGAAAGCTGCACTCGCGATAAAGAAAGCCGGCCAACTCTTCGAAGCCGCGCTTGATCTGGTTGATTTCAATGTCTCCGGAAAAAACGACCTCGCCGTCCCGCTCAATGGCCAATTGAATACGGGTATCGCTGGCCGGCGGCGTTTCCGTCACCAGTATGCAGGGGCCCAGTGACGCGCAGCCGTCGTAGGTTTTTGCCTGGGGCAGGTAGAGCGGGTTTTCGCCTTCGATGCTGCGGGAACTCATATCGTTGCCGATGGTGTAGCCGACAATCTTTCCGCTGCTACTGATCATCAGCACCAGCTCCGGCTCGGGCACATCCCAGCTGGAGTCCCGGCGGATTCTCACTTCACCGCCATGCCCCACCACCCGGTGCCGCGACGCCTTGAAAAAAAGCTCCGGCCGCTCGGCCTCGTACACCCGGGCGTAGAAATCGGAACCGCCTGTATTGGCGCTTTCTTCCTGGCGGCCCTGCTTACTGCGCATGTAAGTGACGCCGCTGGCCCAGAGCTCCTGACCCTGCATGGGTGCATCCAGTGAATCGGCCAGCAGGGCTTCGGCATTGCCAATGGCGTCCTGACCGCTGATCACGGCACTGACTTTGCGGTACAGGTTGTCGTCGTTGATAAAGTCGTCCCAGTCTTCGCCCTGCACCAGATACCAGGCGTCATTATTTTCAATGAGAATATCGCGGGTCAATTTGTAGATTTTCATGGTTTTCGTTCCTGTCATACCAACAGACTGATCACAAAGACACAAAACGCGGCGCTGGTGCCCATTACCAGGGTACCCAAAGTATGGGTCTTGTATCCGGTTTTCGGGTCCATGCCGGACATCTGCGTCACCACCCAGAAGAAGCTGTCATTGGCGTGGGACACAACGGCGGAACCCGCGCCAATGGCGATGACCACCAGCGCCTTTTCCACACCCGTGACAAAACCGAGACTTTCCATCAAGGGTGCGATAATGGACGCGGCGGTAATCAGCGCCACGGTGGATGATCCCTGGGCGGTTTTGATGGAAGCCGCCAGCAGGAACGGCAGCCAGATACCCAGGTTCCACGCCGAAACGGTGGCGCCCAGCACTTCGGCAATGCCCGAACGCTGCAACATGAAACCAAAAATTCCGCCGGCACCGGTTATCATGATAATGGATGCGGCACCCGCCAGGGATTTACCGACCCAGCCATTGGCGGAAAGCATTTCCGCCTCCAGTTTTTTTGGCAGCAAAAGAGAAAGAAACACACCGATCAGCAGGGCGACAAAGGGCTCACCAACAAAATTCATCACTTCCGTGAACAGTGACGGCGGCGCACCCAGCAGATTGACCAGGGACTTGCCCACTATCAGCAGAATGGGCACCAGAATGGGCAGAACCGACTTCACCAGCGACGGCGCATTCTGCGACAGGTTCTGCAGCCGCGCCTCGTCCAGATCCGGCAGAGGTTCTATATGGTAGCGGGACACGTATCGACTGGCGAAAAGAATACTCACCGTCAGGGCAATCAGGCTCACCGGAATACCCACCAGCAACACCAACCCCAGATTGGCACCGAGTATGCCGGCTGCGGCAATAGGGCCCGGAGTCGGCGGCACCATGGTGTGGGACACGGTCAGACCCAGACTGAGCGCAATGGCGGCGCCGGC
>JBJHDF010000042.1:0-17416 GCA_050486405.1 Marinimicrobium sp.
GGTTTCTCCTTCGAGCCGGATTCGGGCCTCACGGATAATCTCGAACTTGAGTTTGAATTCGCCGGCTTCGACGAAGGTGCGAATGCCGTACTGATCGGCGCGCACGTCTCGGGCAAGGGTGAGCTTCGATGCCGAAATGCGCCCCAGAGATTTTTCGGATACGGTTTCGCGCAAGAGGCGGTAACCGTTCTGGTTTGCACACAGAAAATCCATGTCCCGCGATTCCCGGTATTCACCCAGTTCCAGAACGATGCGGGTTCCACCACCGAAATAGCACTGTGCCTCGGCAAGAAAGGCGGGTTCCAGCCCGGACAGTACGGCCAGGACTTGCCGGTGGGTTGGTCGCATGCAGGCGGCTTCAGACATTGAGTACGCCGCCGCCAAATCGATGTTTTAGCTGATCAATCAGGTTCGCTTCGGCTTGCGTAAGCCGTTCCGGCTCGACCAGGCGCCAATTGCGCTCATACAGCGCGAAGGCATCCTCGGCGGGAATCCATGGGTCCGCCCGGTTCCAGGCAAGCTCCCGCAGCGTTGGCCATTCGTTGATATTGAGCACCTGCTCCTGAAGGAATCGCTCCAGTGCCCGGCTGAATTGCGGGTTGTTGGCGGCGGCGCGGAGTCGTCCGGCTTGCTCGGCCGGGAGGCGGAGTTCAACGGTGACCAGGCCCGCCCGGCGCTGCCTGCGGCGTTGTTCACGCTTTGCTGCACGCAGTTGTTCGACGCGTGTCAATGGAGAAGTCCTGGGTCTGCCGGTGGTTGTTGCTGGGTTTTTCATGGGACAACCTTCCCACAGTTATGATGACATGTCAACATTAAACTGCAGCCCGACATCGGCTTGTCATAATAGTGTCATAGAATGTTTATTAAATACCCTGGCGTAAGAACGTCCTAGCCCGAATGTTTCACCAAATGCCAGCCCGGCAACTGGCAAGCGTGGTTGGTGACAATACGTAACCGGCCCTGAATTGCCCGCAGGTCTCACCGGTAAAGGTGTTGCGACGATTGTCGAGCGATTTGGTGAAATATTCGGGCTTGAGGTGAAGGTAAACATTATGACCGGACGAAGGATACTCATCGTCGACGACGAACCGGCGATTCGCGACATGCTTCGGGTGGCCCTGGAGATGGCCGAATACCAGTGCATCGAGGCGGGCAACGCCCAGGAAGCCCACAGTCTGATCATCGACGAAAAACCGGATCTGATCCTGCTGGACTGGATGATGCCCGGCACCAGCGGTATTGAGCTGGCCCGCCGCCTCAAGCGCGAGGAAGTCACCGCCGAGATTCCCCTGATCATGCTCACCGCCAAGGGCGAGGAGGACAACAAGATCCAGGGGCTGGAAGTGGGTGCCGACGACTACATCACCAAACCCTTTTCACCCCGGGAACTGGTGGCCCGGCTCAAGGCCGTGCTGCGTCGGGCCGACCCGCAAGCCAATGGCCAGCCCATTGTTGTGCGCGGCCTGTGTCTGGACCCGTCCAGTCACCGGGTGACCATCAATGACCAGCCGGTGGACATGGGCCCCACCGAATTCCGCCTGCTGGAGTTCTTTCTCACCCACCAGGAAAGGGCTTATACTCGCAGCCAGTTGCTGGACCACGTCTGGGGCGGCAACGTCTATGTGGAAGAGCGCACCGTGGACGTGCACATCCGCCGCCTGCGCAAGGCGCTGAGTGTGGATAGCCACGAGGATCTGGTGCAGACGGTGCGCGGCACCGGCTACCGTTTTTCCACCCGAACGGGCTGATTGACTGCGAGAGGTCGCTTTTGCTGCGAGGATTCCACGCCGAGCTGCGACGCCTGCTGCTATTCGCCGGCCTCTGTGTCGTGCTGGGCCTGCTGCTGGGGTATCTACTCAAGGCCCTGCTGCTGGGCGCCGTGCTCTATATCACCTGGTTGCTCTGGCAGATGCGTCGTCTCAACCGCTGGCTGTTGCGCCAGGGCGAGGAGGCGCCGCCGGAAGCCAGCGGCATCTGGGGGGAAGTCTTCGACAACATCTACCGCCTGCAGCGCCACCAGCAGCGGGAAAAGCAGAACCTGCAGGCGGTGGTCACCCGCATTCAGGAAACCACCTCCGCCCTGCGCGACGGCGTGATTCTGCTCAACTGGCGCGGCCACCTGGACTGGTGGAACCCCTCGGCCCAGCGCCTGCTGGGTTTTCGCGTCAGCGATCGCGGCCAGCCGGTGGCCAATTTCATTCGCCACCCCCGTTTTATCAAATACTTTGACGAGGGCGACTACAGCGAGCCGCTGAGTATGCCCTCACCGCGTTTTGCCTCCAGGCGCCTGCAGTTCCAGATCACCCGCTTTGGCCACGACGAGCGCCTGATCGTGGTGCGCGACATCACGCAGTTGCACAACCTGGAACAGATGCGCAAGGATTTCGTCGCCAATGTGTCACACGAACTGCGCACGCCATTGACGGTGATCAGCGGCTATCTGGAGACCCTGGAAGACAGCCCGGACGTCAAGCCCGCCTGGCGCAAGCCGCTGGAACAGATGCAGCAGCAGACCCGGCGCATGACCCTGCTGATCAACGATCTGTTGATGCTGTCCAAACTGGAGACCAGCGAGTCCGGTCACAACCACAGGCCACTGGATCTGGCGCTACTGTTGCAGCAGGTCAGCAACGAAGCGCTGGCGCTGAGCCGGGAAAAACAGCAGGAAGTGGTGTTGCAGTTGCAGCCGGGCCAGCAGGTAACGGGCAGTGAAAAGGAACTGCACAGCGCCTTTTCCAACCTGCTGGTGAACGCCATTAAGTACACCCAGTCGGGCGGTCGCATCGAGCTGCGTCTGTGGCGAGAGCACAACCACATCCATGTGTGTGTGAGTGACAATGGCCCGGGCTTCGAAGCCAAGCATATTCCCCACCTCACCGAGCGCTTCTACCGGGTGGAGGCCAGCCGCAACAGCAGCACCGGCGGTACCGGTCTGGGACTGGCCATCGTCAAGCACGTACTCCTGCGTCACGACGCGGAGCTGCTGATTCGCAGCACTCCGGGGCAGGGCAGCAGCTTTACCTGCGTGTTTCCCGTCGCTTGACCGCCCGCTACTGAGACAGCCGGATGGTGTACACTGTGAGACCGGATTCAGGAGCCGTGCAGTGACCGAAACCCAAGCAGAAACCGACACCACCGCCGTAACGGATACCGAAGCCAATCGCGCATTCTACGACCGGCTCTGGGCCGACGTGCGCCTGGTGGAGCCGCAGCGCTTCAATACCTGGCCGGTGATCGAAGCACTGGCCGCCGAGGCGCCGCGCCGGCTGGAAGTGGGGCCCGGCATGCGTCCGCGCCTGCCGTTGCAGGGTACGCATTTTGTCGATATCAGCCCGCCGGCGCTGGCGTGTCTGGCGCAGCGCGGCGGCCTGACCACCACCGCGCCCATCTCGGCGCTGCCGTTTGCCGACAACAGCTTTGATCTGGTGTGCGCACTGGATATCATCGAGCACGTGGATGACGATCTGGGCGCGCTGCGGGAACTGACCCGGGTGGCAGCGCCCGGCGCTACTGTGCTTTTGTCCACGCCGCTGCACCCGGAATACTGGACGCCCTTCGACGACCTGGTGGGCCACCGCCGCCGCTATCGCCCGGAAGAACTGAGCCGGCTGCTGGCCGATCACGGGCTGACCGTGGAGCGCAGCGCGGTGTTCGGCATGAAACCCAAGTCCAGCCGATTGGTGAACCTGGGTATGTGGTGCATGGAACACAAGCGCGAGGTCGCCACCTGGGTGTACAACCGCATCCTTATGCCCATGGGGCTGCGCTTTCAGAAGCCTCTCACCCTGACGCCCGGCATGGTGCCCACCGAGGGTGTGGATGATGTGTTTATGGTCTGCCGCCTGGCGGATTAAAAGAAGTGCTATAGAACACATGTTGCACCTGGCAGGTTGCGATCGATTTCCTTAGCCAGTAGATCACATACTCCCTTGTGATCTCATTCCTGTCTATCGTTGTACTTCTTTATGTCAGGATCGATTTTATCCTCCTCTGCATAACGCCGAAGGCGCAAAGGAATAGCGAAATTTTTTGGCGGGCGGGCGGGCGGGCGGGCGAGCGGGCGGCGGAAAAGTACGCAAGCGTGTTCATGCGCACGGTTAAGCTGGGTAGTGCGCAAACATTCTCCTCCCCCGGCCCCCTCCGCTTTGCGGAGGGGGAGTTTTCTTTTACTGATTCTGCTTATTGAATTGCTTGAGCACGGAACTGATCAGATCCACCGGCAGCGGGAAGACGATGGTGGAGTTCTTTTCGCCGGCGATATCGATCAGGGTCTGCAGGTAACGCAGTGTCATGGCGTTGGGGTTCTTGGAAAGCTGGTCGGCGGCATCGGTGAGTTTGGCAGCGGCCTGGGATTCCCCTTCGGCGTGAATGATCTTGGCGCGGCGCGAGCGCTCCGCTTCCGCCTGGCGGGCGATGGCGCGGATCATGCTCTCGTCCAGATCCACGTGTTTGATTTCCACGTTGGTGACCTTCACACCCCAGGCATCGGTGTGCTCGTCCAGAATGGCCTGGATATCCTGGTTGAGTTTGTCCCGCTCGGAGAGCATCTCGTCTAGATCGTGTTTACCCAGCACCGAGCGCAGGGTGGTTTGCGCCAGTTGGCTCACGGCTTCGTAGAAACGCTCGACATTGATGATGGCCCGTTGCGGGTCGACCACCCGGAAGTAAACCACGGCGTTCACTTTTACCGAGACGTTGTCCTGGCTGATGACGTCCTGGGTGGGCACGTCCATCACCACGGTGCGCAGGTCCACTTTCTCCATGGTCTGCAGAAAGGGAATGATGATGATCAGCCCCGGCCCCTTTACTTTCTGGAAACGGCCCAGCATAAACACCACGGCGCGCTCGTATTCACGCAGAATGCGAACGGCGTAGACAATGAGTAGAAAGCCAAAGACCAGTACCAGGCCCAGAATGGATTCAATCATGATGTGCTCTCCTCGGGTTGAATGGGTTCCACATAAAGAGTCAGACCCTGCTGCTTCACAACCTTCACAGTCTGACCCGGCGTCAGTGCTTGTTCACTGTGCACATTCCAGATTTCGCCGCTGATGCTCACCTGGCCGCCACTGGGCAGGCTTTGCATTACGCGGCCGTTAAGACCCACCATGGCCTGGTCACTGGCGATGCGCGGCATGCGCAGGCTGCGCCCCACCATGGTGAGAATGATCAGCATGATGACGGCGCTCACCCCGGCGATGCCGCCGATCCACTCGTAGGACACTTCCATGCCCGGCACGTCGCGGTCCACCAGCATGATGGAGCCGATAACAATGGCCGCCACGCCGCCCACACCGAGTATGCCGAAACTGGGCACCAGCGCTTCCGCCAGTATCAATAAGCCGCCGACAATAATCAGCGCTACCCCCGCATAGTTGACCGGTAACATTTGCAGGGCGTAGAGCCCCAGCAGCAGGCAGATGATGCCCACCACGCCGGGCACCAGGGCGCCGGGGTTGTAACCTTCGAGTATCAGGCCGTAGATGCCGATCATCAACAGAATGGACGCCACCTGGGGGTTGGCGATGATGGCCAGCAGCTCGTTGCGCCAGTCCGGGTCGTAGGCGGTTACCGGCAGCTCTGCCAGTTCGAGGGTGATCGCGCCGGCCTCGGTGGTGATCTCACGGCCGTCCAGCTGCGCCAGCAGGTCCTCTATATTGGCGGCCACAATATCCACCACGTTCTGTTCCAGCGCCTCCTCGGCGGTGAGGCTCACCGCTTCGCGCACCGCCCGCTCGGCCCAGTCGGCGTTGCGCCCGTGGCGGTAGGCCAGGCCGCGAATGAACGCCACAGCGTCGTTGATCACCTTGCGCTCCATGGCGGTGCCGGGCAGGGGCGCGGAATCCCGGGCGTCGTCGGTGTCGTCTTTCGCGCGTTCTTCATCGTCTTCGTCGGCGTTCCTGTCCCGATCTCTGTCACGATCCCGCTCCCTTTCCTGCTCCCTCGGATCCTGGCCGGGCAGGTCAGGGCCGCCCATCTGGATGGGAGTGGCGGCGCCCAGGGTGGTGGACGGTGTCATGGCGGCGATATGGCTGCCGTAAAGGATATAGGTGCCGGCGCTGGCGGCCCGGGAGCCGGCGGGGTGGACGTAGGTGGCCACCGGCACCGGCGAGGCGAGAATGGCCTTGATGATGTCCCGGGTGGCGGCGTCCAGGCCGCCGGGGGTGTCCATTTCAATCACAATCAGTTGCGCCCCGGCGTCGGCGGCGCGGGCCATGGAGCGGGTGAGGTAGTCGGTGGTGGCCGGGCCTATGGGGCCGCTGACCGTGAGTTTGGCCACATGGGGGCGGTCCGGTACGTCGGCATTGACGACCGGCTGCAGCAGCAGCCCCAGGCTGCCCAGCAACAGGCAGCCGAGGAAGAACAGCGGGGCTGTATAGCGCGGAATTCGTTTCACTCTTGCCTCCTGCCGTGGTCGTTCTCTCCGATTCTCATACAATTACCCCTCAACGTAAAGGACTGCAGCGCGAAACTACGAGCTGATGGATCCCTCTGAAGCCTTACCGCAAGCGAACCGGGGGTGTG
Source organism: Marinimicrobium sp. (assembly GCA_050486405.1). Taxonomy (GTDB): domain Bacteria; phylum Pseudomonadota; class Gammaproteobacteria; order Pseudomonadales; family Cellvibrionaceae; genus JBJHDF01. Next base: position 6,526 of record JBJHDF010000042.1, read on the forward strand.
GCACAGATAATCACAGATCGTAGCTTTCCAGTTGCTCGCTGATCTCCAGCCATTCTTCTTCCGCCGCCGCCAATTCACCCTGTCTGGCGCCCTGCTCCTCGAGCAAGGCCCGCAGCAGCTCCTTTTGGTTGGCTTCGTACATTGCCGGGTCCGCCAGCCGGGTTTCCAACTCACCCAGTGTCTCCTGCAACTGTGACAGGCGTTTGTCCAGTTGTTTCAATCGGTTGGTCAGCGGCTGGCGCTTCTGGCGCAGTGCCGCCGCCTCCTGGCGCTGGGCCTTGCGGTCCAGGACTGGCGCCGGTGCCGGAGCGTCAGTGGGGGTGATCGCCGCGCCGGGTGTGCGCTGTTGCATCCAGCGATAGTAGTCGTCCAGGGTGCCGTCGAAATCCGTCACGCGGCCGTCGGCCACCAGCAGGAAGCGATCCACGGTGTTGCGCAGCAGGTGGCGGTCGTGGGACACCACCAGCACCGCGCCCTCGTAGGTCTGCAGCGCCAGGGTCAGGGCGTGGCGCATCTCCAGATCCAGGTGGTTGGTGGGTTCGTCCAGCAGCAGTACGTTGGGCTTTTGCCAGGCGATCAGCGCCAGGGCCAGGCGGGCCTTTTCACCACCGGAGAACACGTCCACAGCCTCGAAGGCGCGGTCACCGCGAAAGTCGAAGCCGCCGAGGTAATCCCGGATTTCCTGCTCCCGGGCCTGGGGCGACAGGCGCTGGATGTGGGTGGCGGCCGAGGCCCGGGGGTCCAGGGCTTCCAGTTGGTGCTGGGCGAAATAGCCCAGGTAGAAGTGCTGGCCCGCCGTGCGTTCACCCGCCAGCAGCGGCAGATCGCCGGAGAGGGTCTTGATCAGGGAGGATTTGCCGGCGCCGTTGGGACCCAGCAGGCCGATACGACTGCCGGGCAGTATGCCGAGATTGACGTCGCCGAGAATCCGCTGCCGGCCGTAGCCGATGGCGCCCTGGCTGATGCTCACCAGCGGCGTGGACATCTTGTCGGCGCAGGGCAACTCAAAGCTGAAGGGCGAGTCCACGTGGGCCGGCGCGATCTTTTCCATGCGCTCCAGCTCTTTCAGGCGGCTCTGGGCCTGCTTGGCCTTGGTGGCCTTGGCGCGAAAGCGCCGGACAAAATCTTCCATGTGGGCGATGCGCGCCTGCTGCTTTTCGTAACTGGCCTGCTGCAAGGCCAGGCGTTCGGCGCGCTGGCGCTCGTAGGCGGAGTAGTTGCCCTTGTAGCTGGTCAGCTTGCGGTTTTCCAGGCCGACAATGGTGTCCACCACATTGTCGAGAAAGTCCCGGTCGTGGGAGATGATCAGCAGGGTGCCGGGGTAGCGCTGCAGCCACTGCTCGAGCCAGAGGGTGGCGTCCAGGTCCAGGTGGTTGGTGGGTTCGTCCAGCAACAGCAGGTCCGAGGGGCACATCAGTGCCCGGGCCAAGTTGAGGCGCACCCGCCAGCCGCCGGAAAAATCCCGCACCGGGCGCTGATCGTCCCCCGGCGCAAAGCCCAGACCGTTGAGCAGCACCTGGGCCCGCGCCGGGGCGCTGTAGGCGTCGATGTGTTCCATCTCGGCGTAGAGCGTGGCCAGTTTCTCGCCGTCGTCACCGGCGTCGAGCAGCGCCTGTTCCAGCCGGCGCAGTTCACTGTCGCCATCGAGCAGATAGTCCAGCGCGCTGCGCTGGCTGTCGCTGATCTCCTGGGCCATGTGGGCGATGCGCCACTGGCGGGGTATCTGGCACAGGCCCTGATCGCTGCCCAGTTGCCCCAGCAGCAACTGGAACAGACTGGATTTGCCGCTGCCGTTGGCGCCGATCAGGCCGACTTTCTGGCCGGGAAAGACGGTGAGGTCGGCGCCCTCCAGCAAAATCTGGTGGCCCCGTTGTAAACTGAGTTGCTGTAATTGAATCATGATATCTATTCTATCTGTATATGACTCGCAACGACGACGACTTTCCACTGTGGGCCTGGGCCGTGGGGCGCTATACCCAACCGGGTGTGGCCGATAACTGTCTGGTACTGCAGGATCGGTATGGCGCCCGGGTGACACTGGTGCTCTGGCTGTTGTGGCTGGACGAAAGAGGCGTGCCGGTGTCGCCGTCGCAACTGGAAGACGCCTGTCGCCAGGTGGCGTCAGTGGAAAATGAGTTGGTGGTGCCACTGCGCCGTCTGCGCCGCCAGATCAGGTGCTGGAAGGCGCTGGAGCCGGAATTGGAGCAGGCGCGGGAGCATATCAAAAAAGCGGAGTTGCTGGCGGAAAAAGCGGTGTTGAGGCGGCTGGCCGTGTTCAGCGCGCCCTGGCGCCCGGACAATAAAAAACCCGCCACGGCGCGCGGCGGGTTGGAGGCTTACTTGGCGGGTCTGGGGGTGTCCCCGGTGCCCGCCGCGCTGCGCGGTCAGTCAGCCGATCAGTAGCTGTCGCGATTGAAGGGGCTGTCCGGCACCGGACTGGCTTTGGGCAGACCCTGATCGTCGATGACGCTGGTGCCCACGTGGCTGGGCAGCGGTTGCTCCTTGGGCGCCGCGGGCATGGGGGCGGGCGCCTTCGGGGCAGGTTTGGCCGGGGGCTTGGCTGCCGGTTTCTTTGCGGTGGGTTTTTTCGCCGCCGGCTTCACTGGCTCAGGTTTTTTCGCCACCGGTTTCTTTGCTGCGGGCTTCTTTGCTGCGGGCTTTTTGGCGGTGGCTGCCGCGCTCTTGGCCGGAGCTTTTTTTCCCGGAGCTTTCTTGGCCGGAGCCTTCTTGGCGGTGGCTTTCTTGGTCGCCGGTTTGGCGGTGGCCTTGCGGGTGGATTTCCCGCGTGCGGGCTTCTTCTTCGCAGCTTTCTTCGCCAGGGCTTTTTGCTCCTTGGCTACGGCTGCCGCCAGTTGCTCGGCCAGCTTCTTCTCTTCTTTGGCCTGCGTTACGGCATCCTGCGCGCTGCTAACGGCCAACTTGGCCTCGTCGGCTTTCTTGCGGGCGGCGGCCAACGCCTTGGTTGCTTTATCCTTGGCGGCTTTGTTCTTGGCAGGCTTTTTCTTGCGCAGGCTGGCGACTTGCTTGCTTGCTTTGTCGGCGGCTTTGCGGGCAGTGCTCAGGGCCTTCTCGGCATCGGTGACTTTTTTGTCCCGGGCCTTGGCGAGTTGATCCTGAAGTTTGGCGATCTGGGCTTCGATACTTGCGGGGGTTGGGCTGGTCTTTCTTTTCGCGGCCATGATGAAATCCTGTCAGTTTAAAGGTTGAACACGACATGAGGACTCGTTACAGCCATCCGGTGAACACGCAGGTGCGATGACAAGGTGCAGATGGCATTCCGAAAAAACCACTCGCATTGTAATGCTGCCGAGAAAAAAAGTGTATGTTTTTTCGCCGCAAAGCCAAGGGGGTACATTTGCGCCGAGATAAGGTACCATTGGCGATGTTTTGCCCCGGCGGTTTGCCATTGCCGCAAACCGCAAACGATAACAAACCAAGGTGAGTCTATGATGAACAAGAAAATGCTGGTGGTCGCCATGACTACCGCTGTGCTGTTGTCAGGGTGCGGCAAGAGCGAGGAGGAATCCCGGGAGGTCGCGCTGGACACCCAGAAGCAGCGTATCAGCTACGTGTTTGGTCTGAATGTGGGACAGAACGCCAAGGACAGTGGCCTTGAGCTGGACCGGGATGCCTTTCTGCTGGCCATAGATGATATCCTCGAGACCGGTGAGCCGCGTATGAGTGAGGAAGATATCGGCGCTACCATGCAGGCCTACCAGGAAGAGCAGATGGAAAAACGCCGCGTCGCCCAGAAGGAGGCCGAGGAGCGCAACCGCGCCGAGGGCGAGGCCTTCCTGGCGGAAAACGCCGAGGCTGAGGGCGTGGTGGTGACCGATAGCGGTCTGCAGTACCGGGTTATCGAGAAGGGTGAGGGCGGCCCCACGCCCGGTGCGCGCGATACCGTGACTGTTCACTATCGCGGTACGTTGATCGACGGCACCGAATTTGACAGTTCCCACAGCCGCGGTCAGCCCGCCACTTTCCCGCTGAGCGGCGTGATCGCCGGCTGGACCGAAGGGCTGCAGCTTATGTCTCCGGGTGACAAGTATGAGTTTTTCATCTCGCCGGAACTGGGTTACGGCTCAGGCGGCCACGGCCCCATTCCGCCGGCGGCGACACTGATTTTCGAAGTGGAACTGCTGGAGATTGAGGCTGTGGAGGACTAGAGTCGAGTCACTCCAGCCGGTGGACAAAGCCGTCGGAACCCGCGGCGTAGTAGTGTTCACCGGCAAAGCCCACCGCCAGCACAGCGGCGGCGGTGGGCTGCCAAGCCTTGCGGGTGGGTAGGCGCCATTCGCGCAGCAGGCGCTGGCCGCTCACATCCCACAACTGCACCAATCCGTCGGGTCGGCCGGTAAGCAGGCGGTCGCCACTGTGGTCGAAGGTGGCCGCACTAAGGTTCAAGCCGCGCCTGAGTTTCTCCTCTCCCACCGGCAGGCGCCAGATCTGCTCGCCGCTGCTGGTATTCCATATCTGAATACTGTCGTAACGACCAGCGCTGAGTGCTCGCTGTCCGTTGGGGCTGAGTGCTACGCGATAGACTTCGTCGTTGAAGTTGAGGCGGCGCAGGCTGTCGCCGTTGCTGGCGTCCCAGAGAATGGCGGCGTTGTCGCTGCCGCCGGTGAGTGCCAGGCGCCCATCGGCACTCAGGGCCAGATCCCTTACCCGCCCCTCGTGGGGGAAGTTGCGTTCCACGCCACCCAGCGAAAGGTGATAGAGCGAGGCCCGGTTATCCGCCAGCCCCACCAGCGCCCGCTGGCCCTCCGGGCCCAGCGCTAGGGACAGCACTTCCGAGGGAATGCTCCAGAACTGCTCGGCGGCGCCGGTTTCAACATCCCATAGCACCAACGTCTGGCCGTCGCTGGTGACGACCTTGGTTCCTTCAGGAGAGAAGGCGGCTCGGGTGATCAGGGTGTACTGACCGCTCTGGTGGTTCCAGTCGTAGAGTCGCTCGTCATCGCGCAACCGCCAAAGGCTGCCGCCGTGGTGGCCGGACCCGATCAGGACGTATTCCGCACCGGGGCTGAAGGCTGCACTCTGAGCGCTGCGGGCGGCCACTTCGGTGCTTTGGCTGGGGGTCTCGGCGGGATCGCAGCCGCTGAGCAGCAGGACGGCGCCAGCCAGCCACAAGGGGCGGGTGAGGAACCTCCTGGCTATGTTGGCCATGTCACGGGGTGCTCTAGCTGCTCACCAGATCCTGGTGGGCCGTGTGCAGCACCTGGATCATACGATCTTCGGCGCCGAAGCGGGTCTCCAGGGCTTCGCCCAGCTCGGACAGATCGCGGTCGAGGCTGGTGAGGTCGTCGGTCTCCAGGTACTTGTCGTTGAAATCCAGGGCGACCTCTGTGGTGTCGTCCACGGTGTTGTAGAGTTGCCGGGCTTCCGTCAAAGCCTCCTTGTCGTCGAAGGCGCGGCCCTCCTGGATCAGCTGTTCGTAGATTTCAAAGTGGCCGGCGGAGACGTAGTCCACCAGCAGTTCGCACAGGCTGCGCAGCTTGTCGGCGCGCAGATCTTCGTTTTCCGGCTTGTTCTCCAGCGTGCTCAGGGCGTAGTACTCCACCAGCATTTGCTGGCGCTCCTGGAGCCAGCGATCAATAATGCTGTTTACGCCACCCCAGCGCTCTTTGGCGGATTTACAGTTTTCCAGCATACCTCTTCCTACCTTCTACTTGATGTCACAGTGGCGTTATACGTCCCGGATTTGCGGATTGCTCTGGCGAATGCCGGGGAACCTGCTAATACTGAATACTACAGGTCGTGCGCATGGAAGTTAATGGTACGCAATAACTTGCCTCCTGCGCCAGTCGATTCGGTCGCACGGGGCGTCGAAATCACCAAAGGGTGCGCCAATACAGGTAGCCAGATGATGCGGTATCACACAGGCAATGAAAACCCGGTTCGGGTCCGCTCCCGGGCTTTGAGTTGGCGACAGGGGGCGCTTGGCCTGGTGGCCGCACTGCTGCTGGCGGTGGCGCTGCTGCCCAGTCCCGTTGCCGCCAGTACGGCCATCTATATCCCCATGGCTCCGCCTTTTGTGGTGAACTACGGTGGCCAGGGGCGGCTGAAATACCTGCAGGCGGAGATTTCCGTGCGGGTGGATAATGTCAACGATGCCGCCGCCGTGCGCTACCACATGCCACTGTTCCGCAACGCCATCGTACTGCTGCTGAGCCGCCAGGACGAAGAGATGGTGAATACCCAGGAGGGCCGCGAGCGGTTGCGGCAACTGGCGCTGGACGAAATCAACGACCTGCTTGAGCAGGAAGAGGGGCGGCGCGGGGTCACCGGGCTGTACTTCAACAACATTGTGGTGCAGCGCTGAGTCTGGTGACCGGGATCAGCCGCAGCCCTGTTGGCAGTTGCGATACTGGCCGTAGTAGTTGGCCAGGTGCTCCTCAAACGAAATCCGCTCTTCCGCTTCGATTTGGGCCTGGCGGGCCAGGGATTCGTCAGCCAGCTCCCGATACCGGGCCTGGTCCTCCGCGCTCAGGGGCCGCTGGCTGAACCACTGGCCATGTTGCTTCGCCTGAGCCAGGGTGTGGCGGAAAAAGGTCTGCCGGTCCCGGCGCATCTGCGCCAGTACCCGGGCCGAGGGGGTCAGCTCGGCATCGGCCAGCTTGGCCCGCTGGGAAGCCAGAGCCTGGCCGTGCTCTTCGCTGCCTGAAGCCTGATCGAGCAACTGCGCGCAGCGCTCGACGCCCGCCAGCACTTCGTCGGCCCATTCCGTCATGTGCACTTCCGCGTTGCCGCGGCGCAGGGTCAGGCCCGGCTCCCGGCCGCGGTAGACAATGCGCTTCTGGTTCTCCTGTTCGTTGCGATACTGCAGGTTATCTGTCTGTGGGCTGTCCTGCAGCAAACAGAACAGCAGAAAGCTGTCGAGAAAGTGAATCTGCCCGGCGCTGATGCCCAGTGGGTTTTCCGGGTCCAGATCCAGACAGCGTACTTCGATATATTCCACGCCCCGCAACCGCAGCGCCTGCAGGGCGGTTTCGCCGGTGCGGGTGGTGCGTTTGGGGCGCACACTGCTGTAAAACTCGTTTTCGATCTGCAGCAGGCTGGTATTCAACTGTTTGTAGTGTCCCGCCTCGTCTTTCACGCCGATGGTCTCGTAGTCGGGGTGAGGGCAGGTGATGGCCTCGCACAGGGTCTTGAGGTAGGTGGCCAGATCGTTGTAGCAGACCACCAGGCTCTGCTGGGCGTCGCTCTGGTAGCCGAGATCCCCCATGCGCAGGGATGTGGCCCAGGGGCTGTGCAGGGTATGCTCGTCGCCCCCAAAGGGTTCCAACTGGTGGGGTCGATTGCGCACAAAAGACCGGCACACCGCCGGTGAGGCGCCAAACAGGTAGATCAGCAGCCAGGTGTGGCGGCGAAAATTGCGAATCAGATCAAAGTAGCGGCGGGTCTTGTAGTCCTGCAGGGGTTCTTCGCTGCCGTCGCGGCGCTGCAGTTCCTCCCAGAGTGTGTCCGGCAGGGAAAAATTGTAGTGAATGCCGGCGATGGTCTGCATGGCCCTACCGTAGCGGTGTCCCAACCCCAGGCGGTAGATGGTTTTCATGGTGCCCACATTGGAGCTGCCGTAGCGGGCCACGGGGATCTGCGCGTCGGTGCCGAGGGAGCAGGGCATGCTGGCGGGCCACAGCAGTTCGCCGCTCAGTTCGCCATGGGTATAGCGGTGAATCTCGTCGAGTTGGTTCAGTAGCGCGTCCACCCGATCGAAGGGTCGGGTGATGAATTCCAGCAAGGCTTCGCTATAGTCGGTGGTGATATGGGGGTGGCAGAGGGCGGACCCCAAACCCCGGGGATGCGGGGTCTGGGCCAGTTGCCCCTCCGGAGTAACCCTTAGACTTTCCTTTTCCAGGCCGCGAAGAATGCCCCCGAGAGTGGCGTTGTGGGCCGGCTGCCGCAGGGCGCTGATAAGTTGGTCAAAGGTGGGCAATGCAGCGGCTCCTGAGGAAGGGGGCTAGGCCGAGGTGTTTTCGGTTTGGCTGGCGAGCAAATCGTCGCCAGGCTCTTCCACAAAGAGCGCCCCTGTTTTGGGCGCCTTGGGCAGGGGTGGGGGCAGTATATCGGGGTCGATCACCGGCTGGCCCCGCTCGTTCAAGGGGCAAAGCACCAACTGGATACGTTGGTTGTAATCCCGGGCGGATACTTCAACCCGCTGGTTCACCGCCTCGTCCTTGTGGGGAGTCCTGAACAGTGCGCCCAGGTCGCGGCCATCCAGCCAGGCTTGGCTTTTTCCCAAAAACAGCCTGTCCTGGTTCTGCAGGAGGTAGACCGGGTTCAGTTGGCTGTCGGCAGCGGGAGAGTCACTCATGGCGGGTATGATACCTCGTGTTACGTCTGAAGAACTGGGGGAGTTTATCAGAAAATATGCCGTTGCACCGCTCCCAGAGGTGCAGCGGGGCGGGCCGCGCCACTGTCGCGCTTCAAGGTTGACGCTAAGGAATGTTCACGCAAGCGCGAAATGCAGACGCCGCATGCACTGCAGCACTATTTATGTATGTAATCCCTTTCTTTTTAAAACTAACCTCTCCTGCAAACTCGGGAAACGCGAGAGCTAGCTCAGTGCAACCAAGACAAACTGCGCTGATCTCGAGATCATCTTCAGAAATGGATTCCCTCACAACTTGGTCGATGACTTTTTCCACCCCTTCTTTCTGATTCTGATATAGACGATCAATGGCATCTACCACGGCGGCCCTCTGAAGTTCGTTGAGAGGGTGCCAGGCGTCCACACCAAAAGGTGACAAGCTATTGCGAAAGACAGGAGAAGTCATAGTTGGCATCGTGCCCAATACCAACAGTTTCGTAATGCCAATATGGTTGCAATAATCCCCCAAAGCATTATAGATACTGACCACAGGAACACAAACGCCCTGCAATATCTCGTTTAGCCTGCCGTGAGGTGTAACGCTCGCAATAACGATCAGTTCAGCCCCGCCACTCTCAAGTCGTCTAATAGATTTATTGAAATACTCATCCCAAACAACCCATGACCCAGGATCGGTAGTTCCTCTATTATTGACAGTAAAATTTATATTCAAAGATTCAATAATCATTTCCGGCATGGGCGTAGGCCCAATGAAGTTCCGCTCTACATGGTGCGCTTGGCTTGCCTCGCAAATAAGGCGATAGTATTCAATGGTAGATGGCCAGCCTATCCCGCCGATAATCCCAATTTTTTTCATGCTATTCTTTCCGTATCGCTAGCACCTAGTTCGTGGACCGGGTTAGATCCGCGAAAGCGCCGCTCCAAAATATTTGTTGCGATTATAAGTTGGCACTATGCATTGAGGTTGACCTGCCAGTAACCAACATCTATCCACTGCCCAAACTTGAAGCCGACTTCAGCGAAGTGAGCGACCTTTTTCATTCCGAATTTTTCGTGCAAAGCTACGCTGCCGGTATTCGGCAAAGCAATGCCGGCAATTACTGCATGTATAGACATGCTATTAAGCTCGCCAAACATTCCCTCATACAATCGTGTTCCCCATCCTCTTGAGCACATGGTTCTTGAGACATACGCCGATACCTCTACAGAATGCCTGTAGGCGCCGCGTTCGTGCCAGTGAGTAGCGTGCGCGTAGGCTATAACCTCTGCATCGCTTTCCGCGACGAGCCAGGGTAGTCCATGTTCGGAAGCCTTGCTAACACGACGTGCCATTTCCTCGCCAGATAAAGCAGTTTCCTCAAAAGAAACAACGGTGTTGCTGACGTAGTGGTTATATATGCCGGCAAGCGCTTCAGCATCTTCTATCTTTGCAGTGCGAATCATTGAGTTATTCCTTGTCTAAGGCCCCACACATGGGCGCGAGTTTACGAACGTCCCGCCACCGCTTGCGGCGGCGTAGTGCTGCACATTGTTACGTGTGAATCAGCCATTTACGAGTACCTTGCGTAGAACCTTATGCTCACCTTGAACTTTTGCTATGCTCCAGCCTAAATTCTTGTATAGAGCGGGCCTATTGGTGTAGGCAAACAGCTCTCTTGCGCCGTGTCGATAGGCGATTGATTCGCCGGCTTCTATGAGCTTCGTGGCGACTCCAGAACCACGACGCTCTGGTGTGATATATAGTGCATCGATCCATAACCCCAGCTCACTCGGATCACGTAACGCTTGAACGATATGTTAGCATTCTTGTTTATACCACCGTCGAATTGTTTGGGATTTTATAAACGTTACTGCCAAAAAAAGCATGAAAAATGAGAGACCTACCGTGAAATATGCCGACGAAACAGTATTCGAGTGCGGTTTTGTTACACACGCCCATAGCTCAAAGTGACACCCTAACACCGCCCAAATGCTCAACTCTTTCATTTGAAGTAAGAAGGCAGCTGTTAGCATTGCAATGGCCGATAAATACGTAAATCCATTTCTTTTATAGAGGCCGCCAAGGGAGCCAATGGCCAGTGCTGATATAAGTGCATGTTCAAAATATATCCATGCGGTGAACGCTCCTTGCGTTGCCTCAAAGATAAATAGGGTATAAGCAGATAGCAACAAAAATATGGCCGCGATAAACCATGTGCTGAACACTACTATCCAATATTTCATTTGCCGATACGTTCCCTATAGATGCTAACGCCCACAGCAGGCGCATTTATGTAGGTGGTTGTTTTGTGCCAGGCATTTTTCTGGCACAAAACGAGCGCCGGAATAAATGTCGAACTGGCTGTGTTTGTTGAACGAAGCCGCTCCGCGGCAAAGTTAAAATTCGAGAGCTGAGATAATTCCCCTACGTGCTTATACCGAGCACGACAACTAGAGGAATTATCTCATGCAAAAAGCACAGCAAAAACGCCAGGATTCACTGTACCGCAAACATCTTAGCGCGCTTAAGCGCCAAGGGAAAGCACCCTCTACCATTGATGTCTACGCCCGAGCCGTGCG
>JBJHDF010000043.1:0-16929 GCA_050486405.1 Marinimicrobium sp.
GACAATGCGGTTGCGATAGGGAAACTGCATGACCGACGACGTCACCGAAATGCCCCGCTCCTGCTCCATGGCCATCCAGTCCGAGCGCGCGTGGGGGCCGCGCTTGCCTTTGACCGAACCGGCGAGTTGAATCGCGTTGCCGAACAGCAGCAGCTTTTCCGTGATCGTGGTCTTGCCCGCATCCGGGTGGGAAATAATGGCAAAGGTCCGGCGTTTCGCCAGTTCATTTTTCAGGTTCATCACTTACTTCTCAATTGGCAGTTTGTACCGCCGCTATATGACGCCGCAGCCACAACCAGGCCCAGGCGCCGACAATGATATTGGCCAGCGCCGAGGCCACAAACAGGCCCGGCAACTGCCACAGCCACTGACCGAGAAAGGCCAGCGGCAAAAAGACGATCAACACCCGGGCCGCCGACAACACCATGGCCGGCCAGGGCCGGCCCAGGCCGTTGAAGGCCGCGTTGACCGACATGACGATGCCGTAGGCACCGTAGCTGAGCGGCACCACCGCCAGATACATCACCGCCACCGCCACCACCTCGGCGTGACGGCTGAACCAGCCGGCGATAAAGCCGCCGCTCAACCAGAGAAACACCGCCATGCCGGCGCCAAACACAAGGCTGAACAGGGTGAGGACGCGCAGGGCCCGGGCCATGCGCTGGTATTTACCCGCCCCATAGTTCTGGCCGAAGAAGGGCCCAACCACGCCGGACAGGGCGTAGAACACGATCAGCGCCAGCGGTTCCAGACGCACGGCGATGCCGAAACCGGCCACCGCGTGGGTGCCGTAGGCGGCCACCATCACCAGTACTATACCGCTGGCGATGGGGACAATCATATTGGCCATGGTGGCCGGCAGTGCCACTTCCACCACCCGCAACCAGGAGTCCCGCACTCGCTGCCAACCGGCCAGCGGATTCACCAGCATATGCACCCGGAACCCGAGAATATAAAGCGCCACCACCAAGGTAATGGCCCGGGTGATCAGCGTGGCCAGGGCCGCGCCCTGAATCCCCAGTGCCGGCACGCCCAGCAGGCCGAAGATCAGAATCGGATCCAGCAGCGCATTGAACAGGGCCGCGGCGCTCATCAGGTAGCCCTGCACCTGACTCATGCCCATGGCCCGCAACGCCGCCAAGCTGACCATGGGTACCAGCAAAAAAGGTGCGCTGATGTACCAGATGACCATGTACTCGCGAATCAGTGGCAACAGTTCGCGGCTGGCACCCAGCGCGCTGAACAAGGGGTCTATGGTCAACCAGCCCAGCAGGCTCACCGCCACCGACAGCAGCAGGGTCAGACTGGTGGCGTCGGTGGCCAGACGCCGGGCCCGCACCGCATCGCCCTCGCCGATGGCCCGGGACACCGCCGAGGAGGTTCCCGCACCCAGCCCGATGCCGAGGCTGGTGAGCACCATGATGACCGGGAAGGTGAAACTCATGGCCGCCAGGGGCGCCTCGCCCAACTGGGCGACAAAGAAAGTGTCCACCACGTTGAAGGACATGGTGGCCAGCAGGCCCCAGACCATAGGCACCGCCGTCACGCGCAATTGCCGGGCCACGGAGCCTTCAGTCAGGGTTGCCGGTAGCGGTTTCGCCATGGGGTGCGGCCAGTGCTCGCAAAAAACGGGCAGTATACACCCTGGCGTGCACCAGCCCGAATATTTCATCCCGGCTGCTGTTTCGGAACTGCCCGTATTGAACGGGTATAATGCGCCCCATGGACAATTCGCCCTCTCCGCAACCACTGGCGCTGGCGGCACCGGCACGGCATCTGCGGCAACTACTGCTGATCCGCTCTCTGGTGCTGATCTTTCTGACCGCCGGCACTCTGACCACTCTGGGGCTGGACGCCGTCAGCCTGCCCTACCCGGCGGTTCTGGGCCTGCTGCTGGGCTACGGTGCACTCAACATACTGAGCTATCTTCGCCTGAAACGCAGCACGCTGCCGGTGACCGAACTGGAAGTGTTCATTCAGTTGTTGTTCGACGTTGTGCTGCTCAGCGTTCTTTTCTATACCACCGGCGGCGCCAACAATCCGTTTATCTTCTACTTTCTGGTGCCCATCAGTATCTGTGCCGCCACGCTGCCCTGGGGTTACACCTGGGCTCTGGCCGGCCTGAGCCTGGCCAGCTATACCCTGCTCCTGTTTTTTCACATTCCCCTGCCCGCCATTTCACCCGGCCATCACGCGCACGCCCATGCACCGCTGAATCTGCACGTGTTGGGCATGTGGCTGAACTTTTTTATCAGCGCGGCGCTGATTACCTATTTTGTGGTGCGCATGGCCCGGGATCTGCGTCGGCAGGAAGACCAGCTCAACCAGCAGCGCGAGGATCAGTTGCGCGGCGAGCAATTGATGGCGGTGGCCACCCTGGCCGCCGGCACCGCCCACGAACTGGGCACGCCCCTGAACACACTGAAAATACTGCTGGCGGAGATGCGGGAAGAACATGGCGGACAGAACCACGACAGCCCGCAGTTGCTCGAGGATCTGCGCACACTGTCCGAGCAGGTGGAACTGTGCAGCGACACGCTGCGCCATCTGGTAGCCAGTGCCGAGCGCAGCGGGGACGATTTCCTGCCGCCACAGTCTCTGAAGACCTTCTGCCGGCAGTTGATCGATCGCTGGCAACTGATGCGCCCGGACGTGACCCTGACGCTGGATATAGCCGGAAACGACGATGGCCCGTCAGTGGCCTTTCCGCCCACCATCGCCCAGTCCATCACCAACCTGCTCAACAACGCCGCCGACGCCGAGCCCCGGGATATCGACATTCGCATCCGCTGGTGGGAACGCGAACTGCGGTGGCGGATCACCGACCGGGGCCCGGGCATCGATCTGGACATCGCCGAGCAACTGGGCAAGCCGTTTATCACCGGCAAGGACGGGCTTGGACTGGGTCTTTTTCTGAGCCATGCCACGGTCAACCGCTACGGCGGCAAGGTGCACCTGTACAATGAAAAAGCCGGCGGCACCCGCACCGAGTTCCGCCTGCCACTGGAGCCCTTCATCCGTGACCAATAACGCCCTGCATTACCTGCTGGTGGACGATGATCCCGCCTTTACTCAAGTGCTGTCCCGGGCTCTGGAGCGCCGGGGGCTGCACACCAGCGTCGCCGCCAATCTGGAGCAGGCCGTCGACCTGCTGGACAGCAATGGTTTTCACCGGGCGGTGGTGGATCTGAAATTGGCCCAGCAGTCGGGTTTGCAACTGCTGGAGCATATTCGCGACCATCACCCCGAGCTGCCCACGGTGATCCTCACCGGCTACTCGAGCATTGCCACGGCGGTGGAGGCCATCAAACTGGGCGCCCTCAACTATCTGTGCAAGCCCGCTTCCGTCGACGACATTCTCACCGCCTTCAGCGACACCGGGAGCAACCCCGATTCGCAAATTGCCGCCACGCCCCCGTCGGTGGACCGGTTGGAGTGGGAGCATATTCAGCGTGTATTGCAGGAGAACAACGGCAACATCTCGGTCACCGCCCGGCTTCTGGGCATGCACCGACGCACCCTGCAACGAAAGCTGGCAAAAAGACCGGTCAGGAATTGAGTTGGCAGGCCAGCAGCAGCGCGTCCTCGCGACCGCTGGCAGCAGGGTAGTAGCCGGCGCGACGGCCGGTCTCGAAAAAGCCCTGGCGATAGTAGAACTCTATGGCTTTGCGATTGGATACCCGCACTTCCAGAAACAGCAGGTCGGCGTGAGGGCGCATCCGGTCGCGGGTCCACTGCAACAGGGCACTGCCCAAACCTCGTCGCTGACACTCCGGCGCCACGGCGATGTTCAACAACTCCGCGTCTCCGCCGCCGTGAGTCACCACCACAAAACCGGCCAGCGTCGGGCCGTCAAAAGCCAGCTGACAGCAACCCCGGGGATGATTCAGGTAATCCTCGAAACTGGCGCGACGCCAGGGAAAGGGCTGAACGCTCTGCTCCAGCGACAGCACCGCCGGCAGATCCTGCGGCGCCATGGCTCTGGTGTGGAAACGCTGCCCGGTGGACGTTTCCAGCACATCCTCACCCATCACATCAATCACGCAGGGATTGCAGCGCCGCCCACAGCCGGGGCTTGAGTGCCGGCTGGCGCAACAGTTCGGACAGGCTCGGAGCGACCAGCACCTGGACTCCCATTGTCGGGAGCGCCTGCCACTGCCAGAGGGCATCCGTAAAGGAAAGGGATTCGGGCAGCAGGTAGCGGGCGGCGGTCTCGCCCATCACCCACAGGCGCGTGACCGGCGCGCGCGCCAGCTCGGCGTCCAGCCAGGCTTCAATCTGCCCGCGAGTGTGTTCCTCGGTACAAAATTCCCGGTCGCTGTCCACCAGTGGCCAGGAGAGAATCTCCTCGGCGGAGCGCGCACTGGCCCAATCGCCACCCAGACTCAACAGAATATTGTGCAGCAGCCGCTCGGTGGGCAGGGGCATGGCCTGGCGGGAATCCACCACCAGCAGTCCGGCACTGCGCCAGACACCCAGGCTGAAGGGATCGATGCCGGGTTGTGTGGCGGCGGGAGTCTCTGCAGGGGTTTGTGGAGACGCGGGACGATTGCTGCGGGGAGCCCTGGCACCCACCTGATCCAGCAACTGGCCGATGGCCTGGGGCGCTGTCCGGGTAGTTTTGACTTCGCTTTTCGCAGTAGTGTGTGTGCCCGCACCGGCAGCGACGTTTTCGGCAATGTCCGCTGCATTCGCCGCCTCCTGCCCAACCCACTCCGGCAGATCACAGAGAAAGGGTTCGGGCGCATGGGGCAGAATCCGCCGGGGCTGGTAACTGCTGACCCCCAGCGCTTCCAGATAACTCAGGCGGCGATACTCGTTCATTTCAGATGCCATCGTGCTGGGGATGGGACTTGCCCGCCCGTGAGGCCAGCAGGTTCAGGGCGTGCAGGTAGGCCTTGGCGGACGCGGTGATAATGTCGGTGTCCGCGCCCACGCCGTTGACGATCTGGCCATCCTTTTCCAGGCGCACGGTCACGTCTCCCAGGGAGTCGGTGCCCTGGGTGATGGCGTTGACCGAATACAGCTTCAGGTGACTGCCGCTGTCCGCCAGGCTTTCGATGGCCTTGAAGGTGGCGTCCACCGGTCCGCTGCCGGTGGCCTCGGCGCTCAGGGCTTGGCCCCGTACCTGCAGGGAAATCCGGGCGCTGGGCGCGGTGCCGGTGCGGCAGACGATTTCCATTGCCCGCAACTGGAACACTTCCGGCGCATCTTGGGGCTTGACGTCGCTGACCAGTGCCTGCAGGTCTTCGTCAAAAATTTCGTGCTTCTTGTCCGCCAGATCCTTGAAGCGGGCAAAGGCAGAGTTGAAGGCGTCGGCGTCGGCAAAGCCGATGCCCAGGGCGTCAAACCGCGCTTTCACCGCCGCGCGCCCGGAGTGTTTGCCCAACACCAGTTTGTTGGCGTTCCAGCCCACATCCTCGGCGCGCATGATCTCGTAGGTCTCGCGGTGCTTGAGAATCCCGTCCTGGTGAATGCCGGACTCGTGGGCGAAGGCGTTGGCGCCGACAATGGCCTTGTTGGGCTGCACCGGAAAGCCGGTAATGCTGGACACCAGCCGCGAGGTGGGCACTATGTGCCGGGTGTCGATACCGGTCTCCACCGGCATCACGTCCTGGCGGGTGCGCACCGCCATGACGATCTCTTCCAGCGCGGCGTTGCCGGCCCGCTCGCCCAGGCCATTGATGGTGCACTCCACCTGCCGGGCGCCGTGCATCACCGCCGACAGGGAGTTGGCCACCGCCAGGCCCAGATCGTTGTGGCAGTGCGTGGAAAAAATTGCCTTGTCGGCATTGGGAATGGCATCGAGCAGACGGCCGAACATGGCGCCGTACTCTCCCGGTTCACCGTAACCCACGGTATCCGGCAGATTGATGGTGCCGGCTCCTGCGTCGATCACCGCCTCGATAATGCGGCACATGAAATCGAACTCGGAGCGGCTGGCGTCCTCCAGGGAAAACTCCACATCATCGGTGTGCTGACGCGCTTGCCTGACGGCCGCCACTGCCTGCTCCAGCACCTGCGGCGGCTCCATCTGCAGCTTGTATTTCATGTGGATTGGGGAGGTGGCGATAAAGGTGTGGATACGGCTGGCATTGGCCGGCCTGACGGCCTCGGCAGCCCGCTCGATATCGCCCGGCACGGCCCTGGCCAGGCTGCACACCCGGGAGTCCCTGACCGCTTCGGCCACGGCCCTGACCGCCTCGAAATCACCTTTGCTGGCGATGGCAAAGCCCGCCTCGATGACATCCACCCGCAGTTTCTCCAGCATGCGGGCAATACGCACCTTCTCATCCAGGGTCATGGACGCCCCGGGGCTTTGCTCACCATCGCGCAGGGTGGTGTCGAAAATTACCAATCTGTCTTTGCCAGGCATTATCTCAACCGTCTAATCAATAGGGGCGACAACCCAATAGATCAGGGCGATCTATTGGGTTGTTTGGGAATAGTAATCCTCCATTATATACCAGGCCTGCTTGCGGATAATTGAGATACTATGAACCCGGCAATAAACATTGCCGGGTTCATGCGGTACACAGATGCACGGCCGCCGGGCGAAACCCGGTCGCCAGATTAACGGGTGTCGGTCACCAGCGCCACTGCAGGCCGAGCTGGCCACTCTGACTGTCGCTGGCGCCACCGAAACGGCTGCGATAACCGCCCCACAGGGACAACTGCGACGAGAGGTGCAGTTGCGCACTCAGGCTCACCTCTCCCTGGGTGCTGTCCAGATCCGCGCTGCCGAGAGTGAAGGCATTACTGCCGGAGCTGAACCGGGCCTCCTGCCGGGCCTGGGTGTCGCCAAAGCCCCGCACCGACGCCAGACCACCCTGAATCCGTGCCGGGTAAGTACCCACCAGAAAGCACCGGGAGAGATCCATACCCAGGCTGATCTCGCCACTGTCGATCCGGGTGCTCGCCACCGTCAACTCCGCCTCGCTGCCGCCGCTCTCACGAAAGCCACCCCGGCTCAGGCGCTCTCCCGCCACTTGGGCGTAGGGGCGCAGATCCAGGCCCGACCACTGGAACTCCAGCCCCGTCTCCAGGGCCAGGCGAATGCCGCTGACCCGGGTGTCCGACGCCAGGGTGTCGCCCGCCACCTGCCGTTCCTGCTCCACCTGATTGCGGGCCAGACTCAGATCACCGCGCAGATACAGAGGACCGTCGCTGCGCCAGCGGGCGTAGCTGCCCAGAAATACCGAGGACAGATCGCCCTCGGCCTGGCGATTGTCAAAACTCAGATCCGCATCCGCTGCCCCCAGAGCCAGGCCCGCCTGCCAGTGTTGCTCCCAGGTTTTGTCCACCCCGGCGGCCAGTTGCCAGGCCCGGGCCCGGTAGACGGCGTTGCCGGTGGTGTTCTGCTCGTGCTCCTCGAACTGCACCGATTCCACCTGCACCCAGGTGGCCAGCCCGTGCCCATCTTCCCGGCGCTCACCCGGGAAGGCACCGGCCGCCAACGCGCCCATGGGGGAACTCTGACGCCGCAGTTCCGCCGAGAAGCGCCTCTGCAGTTCGCGCCCGGTGTTGAGTCCGGCCAGCAGGCTGTCGCCGCTCAACTGGTCAAAGGCCGGTGCCGCCTGCGACTCCTCCAGGGCCACGACCCACTGGTAAACACCGTGACCGGGGCTCAGGGATTCAATACCACCGGCCGCCGCTCGCTGGTTGGCGGTGATGGCCAGATCGGCAAAGCTCACCTCATTGCGGGTCAGTTCCAGAAAGACCCGGTTGGGGTCGTAGCTCAGGGTCGGGGTCAGGA
This sequence comes from Marinimicrobium sp., assembly GCA_050486405.1. Taxonomy (GTDB): domain Bacteria; phylum Pseudomonadota; class Gammaproteobacteria; order Pseudomonadales; family Cellvibrionaceae; genus JBJHDF01. The sequence goes on from JBJHDF010000043.1 coordinate 7,757, forward strand.
AGGCGAAACTGGAGCTGACGCTCCCGAATTCACCGTCGATCCCGCCGTCGGCGCTGAGAATGGTGTAGCGCGAGAAGGGTTGGTAGTTACCATCTGCACCGATGTGCTGGACCGAGGCGCCGTTGAGGCTGGCCGTGCCGCTGACCTGAAGATGGTCGCTGTCGTCGCTCTGCGGATCCACCTCCACCACATAGATGGAACCGCTACTGAAACTCAGGTCACCCTCCACACTCAGGCTGCCGATGGAGTTGCCCGGGCTGATCACCGCGCCGTCGTTCAGTTGCAGCGAACCCACCACACCGCCGCCGCCCAGGGCGGCGCCGGCCTCGACGACCAGCAACCCGGAGCTGCTGATGTCACCGTTGACCAGCAGGGTACCGCGCTGCACGGTAGTGGTTCCCGTGTAGCTGCTGTGGCCACTGAGGTTGAGGGTGCCGGCCTCGGTTTTGGTGATACCGCCGCTGCCGGTGATGGGCGTGGCGATCTCGGCGTAGTCGGCCAACACGCGGATTTCGCTGCCCCCCGGGTCCGTGTGCAGTTGGCCGCTGCCGGCCAGCACATAGCCTTCGTCGACAAACTGCAGACCTTCGAAGCTGTGGCTGCCCTCGATGTGGATCACACCACCGCCAAAGCCATCGTCGTGTTTGAACACGGCGTGCTTTCCGGCCCACTCCACCAGCACTTCGCCGCCGTGGTTGCGCCATTGCTCCTGGCTGGCGGTCCAGGTGCCATCGCCGCCCTGCCAGTGTTGCAGGCGGTTGTCGCCGACTATCGGTTCCGGCTCGGGTTCCGGCGCCGGCTCAGGCTCAGGTTCTGGTTCTGGTTCTGGCGCCGGTTCGGGCTCGGGTTCCGGCGCCAAGGCAATCACAAAATCCACATAGCCATTGCCGATGTCAATGTTGAACATATCGGCACCGGACACTGTAGGCAGGGCTCCCAGGTCCAGCCCGTTGTCCGTAAGATCACCACCATAGGTCATCAGGCGGTAGTAGCCCAGACCCACTGCGCCATCGTCCGGGTCATCACTTTGATAGAGGTTCAGCAAACCATCCAGAGTCAGGTCACCCTGTACATCAATGCGGTCATTGGTGCCCGGGGCGCCGAGTTCATAGTTCAGGACGGCGTCCCGTGAGAGTATCAGGTCACCGGCAATGGTCAGGGTACCGATGGAATTGCCGGGAGCGAGAATGCCGCCGTTTTCCACCAGGGTGTTGCCCACTGTGCCGCTGCCACCCAACGTAGCACCGCCTTCGACGGTCACTGCGCCGCCGAGAATACCGTTGGCCAACAGGGTGCCATTCTGTACCAGGGTATGGCCGGCAAAGCCGCCGCTGTCGCCAGTCAGATTCAAGGTGATATCGCCCTGCTGGACGAGGTTTCCGATGCCGGCAAAAGCGCCGGCAAAGGTGGCGTTGGCACCAAAAGCCAGTGTGAGATCGCCGTCACCCAAAGCCACTGTGCCATCACCGGTCAAAGCGCTCATGGTCAGGTCGAAACCGTTCAGGTCGAGCGTGCCGCCGTTGACGCCGTAGGCGGTGTCGTCAACAAAGGCATTCGCACTGCCGGCGCGCAAGGTGCCGGCTTCCACGGTGGTGCCACCGGCCCAGGTATTGGCGCCGGTCAGGGTCAGGGTGCCACCGCCGAGGCTGGTAAGGCCTCCACTACCGGACAGGTCAGTGGCAATTGCGATATCGAAACCGTTGTTGTCCACAAAGGCGCCGCCAGCAGCAAAGATCACCTGCCCAGCCTCGAAGTTGCGCAGAAAGTTTTCCTGATCACCCGTGGCGCGCAGTATTCCTCCGTCGAGAATGACCCACACCTCGCCATCGACCACTTGAACGAAGCTGGTCTCCAGTACCCCGCGGCCATTGGCCTCGGAACCCTTCAGCTGTATGAGAGAGGCGGACGAAGACAGGCCTACCAGCGTAACCTGACTGGCGCTGACCATGCCACCATCTTCGATAGTCAGCGTGCCGCTGCCCGCGTTACCGACGTACAAGATTCCCGAGTTGACCCAGGTCGAGCCCTCGCCGGTCACGGTCACCGTGCCTACGCTATCGTGGACATAACCAAGTACGGCATTAGCGGAGCTGCTGACCTCACCGCCGGCCGCGATGGTCAGTGTGCCGGTGCCTTGAAGCCCGATCCGCAGGGTGCTGCCCACGGTCCAGGTCGAACCCTCACCGGTCACCGTCACCGTGCCGATAGCGCCGGGGGCGTCGCCGATATGGACGATAAAGGAATTGCTGACCCTGGCACCGTCTTCGATGCGGAGCACGCCGGTACCTTCACGACCAACCCACAGCCGCGAACCGCTCCATGCCGAGCCCTCACCGGTCACCGTCACCGTGCCGATGGAACCGGACTCGCGGCCGATATCACTAAAGGGATTGCTCACCGTGCCGCCATTAAGGATGTGCAGCGCGCCCTCATCGCCGCTCACGTTGCCCACGATTATGCGGGAGTTGCCGATGTGGGTGATACTGCCCGCGTCCACCGCCAGGGTGCCCTGACGTACGGTGGTGGCGGCTGTTACGGTGCCTACGGTGCCGCCGTCTGTGTAGGTGTTGTCGCCGGTCAGGATCAATGCTCCACCGCCAAGCAGGGTGAGCGTACCGGTACCGGATATTGTGCCGCCAAAAGTCGAATCAATGCTGGTGTTCAGTGTGAGCCCGGCGCTGCCCAGCGCCACCGTGCCATCACCGGTCAACGCGCTCATGGTCAAGTCGAAACCGTTCAGGTCGAGCGTGCCACCATTGACGCTATAGGCCGTGTCGTCAACAAAGGCGTTCGCACTGCCGGCGCGCAAGGTGCCTGCTTCTACTGTGGTGCCGCCGGTCCAGGTGTTGGTGCCAGTCAGGGTCAAGGTGCCCTCGCCGTTCTGGATGATCGAGCCGTTGCCGGTGAGTACATTGCCGAGCGTCTGCGCTGTCGTCTGATTGAAGGTGAGGCTGCCGCCGCCGGTAATCGCGATATTGCCGGTGATGTCGGAGCCCGCCATTAGTGTCAGCGTATTGGCGCCGCCGGTGAAGGTGATGGCGTTGGCGCGCGTCGTACCGGAGCCGTTAAGCCCGCCGATGATGGCGCCACCGTTGACAACAACAAGATCGCCGCCGACCAGGCCCGCGCCGCCCCCACCCGCAGTGCCGGGTGTAGCGCCAGAACTCCCACCACCGCGGGCGCCGCCCTGTCCGCCGGCGATAGTGCCCGAGTTGTTCAGCGTGCCGGCGCCAGTGAACCACACACCGACACCGCCCCTGCCGCCATCACCGCCGGAAGCCCAACTCGAGAAACCGTTCCCCCCGTTTCCACCGGCACCGCCGGCGATGGTGCCGCTATTGGTATAGGTCAGGCCGCTACCGTCAACGACGGCGCCAAAGCCGCCGCCCCCGCCGCCGCCCCCGGCGCTGTAATCACCGTCTTCAGGGGTGCCGTGGCCACCAGCACCGCCATTGCCACCATTCAAGTCAGTTGAATTGGTCATGGTCGTCGTGATTATCGCGCCGTGGGCACCGCCACCGCCACCACCGGCGCCCTGGAAGCCGCTGGAACCGTTGGAACCGTTAGCCCCTGCACTTTCCCCTCCGGCGCCACCGGCAGCTCCGCTGTCGCCGCCATCGCCGCCGGTTGCGCCGGCCCCACCCCCGCCGCCGCCGACTCTGACGGGCCCACCACCAGGACCACCATCGCCGCCGGGTCCGGTTGCCGAAGTGGCGCCACCAGTCCCGCCTGTATAGCCAAGGCCGACGTTGTCACCCCCCTTACCCCCGTTCGCCAGGGCTGGGGCGGCGGCCAGGGCGATGGCCAGCGCCAGCGGACATCGGCTGTGATTGAAGAGGGTACGATAGATACTCATGTGCATTCCCCGATACGGTAGCTGCCCGGGAGGCGGCTGTTTGGTGTCAGCTCCGCATTATGTCGGCAATCGGGGGGTGGGTGTTATGCAGGAAGTCTCACTGAATCTGCAGCATGTCTCACCCAGCCTCAGTGCTGGAACCAGTGCCGGCGGAATGATCCCGGCATGCGGACACAAGCCGCATGCCGGGTTGATAACCCCACGGAATGACTTTTCGATACACGGTTAGAACTGAAACAGATCCGCATCCACGAAATAGTATATGACTTTCCAGTGGAACCCTCGGGTCACCTTCGATCTCACAAACACCTCTCCATGACTTTGCAGCAAAATTCTGTCTGTGGATTTTCCCCACCCACCATTGGTGCCATCACTCCATATCGATACGACTCGCCAGCCTACCAAAAGATACTTGCCACCACGATTGAACTTGAAGCTGTGAGTACGACGCCCGGCGAACCTGTAATCATCATGGTGCTCCATTGGGAGTGAGTGTATGTTCACCGCTTCACTACGGGGCCACGCATCAAAGCCATACAACCATTCACTCGGACCACTGCTTTTCGCCTCTGTTTCCCGACCACTGGGGGGCTCTCCGTCTACGGCCTCCTTCACCTTCAGGAAAAACTCGTAGCGATCCGCCACAATCTGCATATCGCGACCCAATTCGTCAAAATTCTTATGCAGGACCGCCCTTTCATCCTGATCATCGATTAGCCTGGTATGCTCAGATCTCAACTTGTCAGAAAGCTTCTGCAACCGAGGCATGAATCTCTGCCGCTGACTCATGGGCAGCCCCCGACACAGAGCCGCAGTCCGCCACATTTTTTCCCGCAACTGGTTGATATCCACAAATACACGGGGACTTATATTCAGCTTTCTGGAAGGAGAGGCAGGGTCAAGCGTAGAATAATGCTTCAACAACGTCCTCTCTGACTCGCCTTCTGCACATTCACCAAACCACTGCATGACTTCGAGAATACTTTTATTGGCTGGAGGCGCCGTTGGCACACCCGTGATCACTATTTTTTCCTCCAAAGCAACCTTCTTTTCCCTGGCGAGATTTTTGAATTCAGTGTTTCCTTCCGTCGACAGAAGATCCTTATACGAAGACTGCAATTTGGATTTGAACTCCCTTAACGTGGATGTATCCGTAGAACTGCAGCGATAAATCGCCATAAACCGGGCTGCTCGCTTGCGTCCCGCTATATAGTAATCGCCATAGGCCGCTCGAAATTCGTCCGGTGTTTCCAGCAGCTTTCTGGCGGTGTCGCTCAGTTCTTCCCGATGCAAGGTGTCATAGCTATCCCAGAGCTTGGAGTACTCTGCAATAACGGTGATAGTGTTGTTGGATACCGCCAACTTTTCAAGGTAAGCGCTTGAATTCGAAAGAGAAAATCCACCAATATTGAATTTCAACGTCACTGACCCAGATATTTCCCGTTCCAGATCCGACTGCTCCGTCAGGTATCGGGTATCTCTGACAATGTTGTTAATTTCGTCATTTTTGACGTCAAATTCCTTTTTTAGCGCGCTGCCAAGAACATCCCCGGTCATCGCGCTTACACCATTCCCCAATGCGAAACCGTCACGCCAGTTAATATCCGGCAGAGTTCCATCCAAATCCGTCACTTCTCCCCCCTGAATAATCTGCTCGTCCAGGATAGCCGGTGACTCTTCGCCAGCGATAGTCGTACCAGCTGATAAACTGGTAATTTCGTTGCTGTCTACATCTATGAAATAGATCATTATTTGCTCCCTTCAGTCATCAAAAACCATGTAAACGTCATGCCTTTACCGGCCAAACATAATCGCCTGTCAAACAAGGCCTGTATCAATGTAGGGCAAACAGTGCGGCAGAAAACATACCTCCGATCACGTAGAATCGTACAAGCGCTGCATCAATTCACCCGGATTGCGCGCAGCCAGCTTTTTCATGGCATTTTCCCGGTGCTTATCCACCGTGCGAGGGCTGATTGCATTGAGTTGGCGAGCGATTTCCTTGCTGGTCAGTCCGGCCACAATGCCTTTGACCACTTGCTGTTCTCGGCGAGTAAGGCGCCCGCAGGCACCGAGGGGAGAGTCATTGCCAGGGTCAATGCCGGATGAGCGAGCAACGAAAATCCGTGGCCCATGCAATCAGGTGGGCGGCACTGCGGCAGTGGAGTTTCTGGCAGATGTTGGCTCGGTGTTTTCTGACGGTCATCTCGGAAATGCCAAGCTGATCGGCAATCTGGCCACAGGAGTCACCCCGGCCAACCCGGGAAAAAATGTCCTGTTCTCTGGGCGTGAGAAGGCTTGCGGGGCTGTTCGGTTCCGGCGACATGATGGCGCTATCCTTGATTGGAATTTACCGGATACTAAGCTCCGGAGCGCGTCCGCCGTTAGGCCACCCGTATCAGTTCACTATGCAGAACGTTTCAATCCCGAAGATCCTTGGGGCAGATGTCGAATACCTGTTTAAACAGGCGACTGAAACTGGCGCTGTCTACGAAACCGCAGCGTGCGGCAATCTCGGCGATGGTGTAGCAGCCAGGTGCTGTCTGCAGCAATTGATATACTTTTTTCAGGCGAATCTCCCGAAGATAACCGGCCACTGTCAACCCTTCCTCGGCAAAGGCCCGATAAAGTGCGGCGCGCGAGCATCCCAGTTTTGCGGCAATAACGCCGACACTGAGGTCGGGGGTATCCATATGCCGTTGCATCAGGGTCTGGGCCGCCATGCGCAGAGCCCGGTTGCGGTGATTGCCGGCTTCCAGACGGGCGCCCAGAGGGCTGGACTCCAGGGCAGCCAGCGCCAGATCGATGACCTGATTGAGAAGCAGCGAACGTTCATGACCGCGCAGGTCGTCGCCCCACTTGGCCAACAGGCGCAACTGACCGGCGAGATAGGGGGCAAGGCGGCTTTGCCCGAGCGCCTCGACAACGCGACTCGAAGGCGGAACATCGCCACCCAGCGCCCGGCGCACCAGTGAGCGGTCCAGGGTCAGGTGCACGCCCGAATGCGCGTCCCACTGGGTCCGGGAAGGGTAATCGGGGTCATAGAGAGTCCAGTCACCCGCGCTGCTGATAAACGCCCGATCTCCCTCCTGTTCGTGGCGCCGGCATCCCGCCAGCACCAGCCCCAGGGTGACCGGGTCGCCTTCGTACAGTCGGCAGTGGCGTATGCTCCGGTGGCCGGAAACCCTGCCGGAGCGGTACCAGTAGCAGTCGCCCCGAGGGTTGATCAGGCCGCTGCCGGTAGCGCCGAACCCGTGGCGTTGCTCGGCGTCCGGTCGGTCGGCATCCCAGCCGTAGAAGACCATTTCACGCCAGCAGTCATAGGCCTCGGCCGGGCGAACCCCTCGCGTGGAGAAACCCAGGGATACACAGGTGTCGGGGCGACCGTATTCGGGCGCCCAGGGGCCCTTGCCGGGTATCCAGGGCCAGACTTCCGGAGTCCAGTCCCAGGTCAATGTTTCGGTCTTGTCGGTTGTCGTCACGAGCTGCTCCCCTTCGATTTGGAGTAATCCCTGACCAGCATCAGCAGCAGGCTGACGCCACTGCCGAGCACGATAATCACGGCCGGAAAACCCGCCAGGCCGGCCAGCAGCCGGATGCCGTCTCCGCCCAGGAACACCAGACTGTACCAGGCGGCAAAACCGATGACCGCAGCCCAGAACACCTTGACAGCGAAGGGCGAGCGGGCGGACTTCGCCGTCACGTTACGGGTACACAGGCCGCCGATGGCTTCCATATTGGAGTCGGCCGCCGTTATAAACGATACCAGACAGGCCAGAACAAACACCAGGCTCAAGCCGACTCCGCCCGGCAGATAGCCAAAAAGCAGATAGGTCATCCGGCCCAGGCCGCCGTTTTGATAGGCGTTGTAGAGGGCACCGCCATCCCTCGCATCAAAATAGAGTGCCGAGGCGCCGAATATCGCAAACCAGGCCAAGCCGAACAGGGATGGCAGTATCAGATTCACCAGGATGAACTGGCGCAGGGTGTAGCCCCGGGCGATACGGCCGAGAAACAGGCACACCAGGGGCGCCCAGGCGAACCAGCTGGCCAGCAGTACAATCGTCCAGCGGGCCGACCAGTAGGTGTCGTCCGGCTGCCCAATGGCCAGGTGCCGGGGTACGAACTCGCTGAAATAGCTGCCCACGGACTCGCGTCCGAGCTGGATGATCCAGGCGCTGGGCCCGGCAATCAGGACATAAAGAGCCAGCCCGATAAACAGAATGACGTTGGCCCTGGCCCAGACACCGATGCCTCGCTGCAACCCCCTGTGGGCGGAGTAAAGCGACGCGCACATGACGGTCAGTGCCACAGCGGCATGGAGCCAGGGCGTTGACACTGCACCGAACAACAGGCCGAGCCCATCCCCGATCAACAGCAGTCCCACGCTGAGCACCGCCGCCATCCCCGCAATCAGGGCAAAGAGCACCAGGCCATCCACCACCTGTGCGCGCCGCTCGCCCAGACGCGAGCCCAGAAGCGGCCTGAGCAGAGCATCCACAGAAAAGGAATAGCCCCGGTTGTGAAACCCCAAGGCAAAAGCCAGGCCGGTCACGGTGTAGATGGCATAGGGCGCCAGGGTCCAGTGGGTCAGTGCGGTGGCCAGGGCCGCCCGGGCCCTGCCCTGCTCGTCCAGAGCGGTCTCCCAAAGGGGCGGCGGCTCGCGAAAATGCACCACCGGCTCCGCCACCGCCCAAAACAGGATACCCATGGCGATCACGGTAGTCAGGGAGACGGAAAACCATTGAAAGGGGGTATAGATGGGTTCCGCACCCTCACCGCCAATGCGTATCCGACCCCAGGGGCTCATAAAAATGACCGCGCACAGGGCCAGGAGTATCACCGTGGCGTAGAGGAAAACCGGAGCCAGCACCACCACGAGGACACTGCTGATAGTGGTGGCCTGACGCTCGAACTGCTGTGTTTCCACGGCAATAAGGAGCAACGCCAGCAGCATACCTGCGCAACCGATAACGAAGGCAATGGGTTTGAGTCGCCGCCGGACTGTTCCGGCTTGCTGTACCAGATTGGAGAAGTAGTGGTGCGACATACGGTTATTATCTGCCCCGGCCCGCACCGGGTACTCCGGAGCCTTGAACGCCTGATCTGCAACATCTTCCGCAATACTACCCTAAAACCCCCAAAAAATACCCAACGAAAAAAGCCCCGACTGCAAGTGCAATCGAGGCTTTGGGATAAGAGCTTGACGATGACCTACTCTCACATGGGGAAACCCCACACTACCATCGGCGCTAAGTCGTTTCACTTCTGAGTTCGGGATGGGATCAGGTGGTTCCAACTCGCTATGATCGTCAAG
>JBJHDF010000044.1:0-16357 GCA_050486405.1 Marinimicrobium sp.
CCTCCCTCGAGCGCTGCAATTCTCGCTCTTATCATAGACTCTTCCCTTTCCGAAAGACTTCTTTCAGGGTGCATATCGATACTGTAGTTCGCCTGCGTTTCGAACTTGACATCGGCAATTATCGAAAACTCACTTCCCAACTTTTCATAGAATGAAACTGTGTAGTCCTCGCCATTCGGCAGGGTAACCCAGCCCACAAATCCCGGGTAATCGGCCGGGTCTATAATGCCGAGTAATATATCTGTCGCTTCTGCCGCTCGCGAATCCTTTTCATACATTAACCGACCATCGGATTCCAGCCGGGCAAGGTAGGTCTTTTCACTGTCGGTCAGAGGTACAGAGCTTTGGCTCCTTGTGGATCTGGTATCGGGGCCCGCAGCACATGCCACCAATAACATGAACATCGCTACTATTACGGTTATTCTCATTTGATTTACCTTTTCTGCAGAAACTCCACAACTTGCATCGCGCTCTTCACACAGCCAGAAGCGCCGGTCGCTGTCGGTTGCGCGCGGCACGGCTTTCCTTGTGCACACTCATTACTCGCCTTCGATGCCTCTGATGGCCTTGATGCGGCTCCAGCTTTTGCAACTGGGGCACAGCCAGTGTAACTGGGAGCCGGCAAATCCGCACTTTTCGCAGCGGTAGGAGGGGTGCTCGGCCATGATTCTTTCCGCCAGTTGCTTGAGCAGCAGAAGATTTTCCCGACCCTTGCCTTCGGCGCGCTGCAGGTGTAACTCCAGGAGGCGGTTGAGCGTTTTCACAGAGGGCTTGCGGCGGAACTGTTCAGTGAGGAATTCAATGGCGGCAGGATCGCCCCTGGACCGGCGCAATTCTTCGGCATATTTGATCACCAGTGAACCGAGTGGCTGCTCCTCCAGCAACGACAACAGGTACTGACTCAACCCCGCGTGATCTCCCAACTGATGATAGCAATCGCTTACCAACGCCAGGGAATCCACCGTAAAGTCAGGGTTTTGATGGGGAATGCGCTGCAGCAGTTTCAAGGCCTCCCGATAGTCCCCCTGGCTGTATTCCAATTGCGCCCAGAGCAGGCTGGCGCGCACGCAGCTTCGATCATAGCTAAGGGCGTCTTGCAGATAGCGCCGGGCGTTGAGCAGATCGTTGCGCTCCATATGCAACTGAGCGATTTCGCAACAGTAGTGAGCCCGTGCCACGGCCAGGCCAATGGTGACCCGAGGGCGACTGTCCCAGTGCTTGCTCTTGCGCTTGCTGGACAGCTGATCGGCGACGTCCAGCGCCTTGAGCCACTCCTTTTCGTCCTGGTAGATTTCCATCAGGTGGGTGAGGGCTTCGTCCTTGTAACGTTGGGAGGACTCCACCAGTTCCTGCAGCAGCAGTTCGGCCCGGTCCAGCAGACCTGCCTTGATATAGTCCCGGGCCAGTTCAAGCTGGGCTTCATGGAGCTGGGGCAGCGTCAGACTTGGGCGGGCCAGCAGGTTCTGGTGGATCTTGATGGCCTTGGCCACCTCACCCTTGCGGCGCAGCAGGTTGCCCAGTGCCAAGTGGGTTTCCAGGGTTTCGGGGTTGACCTCCAGGGCGTCGATAAAGGCATCCACGGCACTATCAGCCTGTTCGTTGAACAGGTAGGCCAGGCCCTTGTAATAGCCCCAGGGATACTCGCCCTCGGCGTTACGGCGATTGCGACGGGCGAAACGCCACCCCAGCCAGAAGCCCAGAATGACAGCCAGCAGGAGCAGCGCAAAGATGAGCGCATCCGGCATCAGGGTTCCCGCAGGTTGGCGGCGCGCAGGTGAAGTATTTCCTTGTCACGCCGGGCGAGTTGGCGTTCACGGTAGTGAAGTCGGCGACGCAGACGGAAGTAACCACCGTAGCTGACCAGAAAGCCGACCAGCACCCCAAACACAGCAAATACCAGCAGCCACAGCCCCAGACGCAGCTCAGGCAGGCCGAGCCCCCACAGGCGCACAGTCACAGGAGTGCTGTTTTCCATGGCAAAGACGGCGCCAAGCAGCAGGGCCAGGACCAGAACGGCGGATTTGAGGATCCATATCAGGCGTTTCATGGTATTGCCCGGTGGTGGTGGTGAATGGCGGGCGGTTTACTGGATGGGGTGCCGTTTGATGCTTTCGTTGACCCTATCCCGCATTTCCTTGCCCGGCTTGAAATGCGGCACATACTTGCCATCCAACTGTACCGGTTCACCTGTTTTTGGGTTGCGCCCCATTCTCGGCTCCCGGTAGTGCAGGGAAAAACTGCCAAAACCCCGAATTTCAATGCGTTCGCCGTTGGCCAGAACATCCGCCATGTGGTCCAGGATCAGCTTCACCGCCAGCTCAACGTCCCGCTGGGGCAACTGATCCTGCTTTTCTGCGATGTACTCAATCAGTTCGGACTTGGTCACGGCTTTGGCTCTAATTTTGCCACTTTTCAAAGACTTAGAGCGCTAGCTTATAGCTAAGTGGAGAATTGGGCAAGTGAAAAGGCCTGGCAATTGCTCCTGCATTGCCGGCATACATGCCATCCATGGCAATAACCCGGCGGGCGTTGCCGCCGGCCGGGTTTGGGTACTGCGGGAAAGCAGAGTCAGTCCTTGCTTTCCATCTGCGCCTTGATCAGGTCGCCCAGCGTGGCAGGAGAGGCTTTTTCGGCCTGCTTGGCGCTGTGCTCTTTGATAGCCGCTTTTTCGTCGGCAACGTCCTTGGATTTCACTGACAGACTGATACTGCGATTCTTGCGGTCCACAGCGATGATCTTGGCTTCAACTTCTTCACCTTCCTTGAGCACGTTGCGGGCGTCTTCCACCTTTTCACGGCTCAGTTCGGAGGCCTTGAGTACCGCTTCCACGTCATCGGCCAGGGTAACCACGGCCGCCTTGGCATCCACTTCCTTCACAATGCCCTTGACGATGGTGCCCTTGTCGTTCTCTGCCACGTACTCAGAGAAGGGGTCGGACTCCAGTTGCTTGATACCCAGGGAGATGCGCTCGCGCTCGGGGTCAATGGCCAGTACCACGGTTTCCAGCTCGTCGCCCTTCTTGTACTTGCGCACGGCTTCTTCGCCGGTCTCGTTCCAGGAGATGTCGGACAGGTGAACCAGACCGTCGATGCCGCCGTCCAGACCGATGAAAATACCGAAGTCGGTGATGGACTTGATCTTGCCGGTGATCTTGTCCCCCTTGCCGGTGGTGCGGGCGAAGGCGTCCCAGGGGTTTTCCTGGCACTGCTTGATGCCCAGGGAGATACGACGACGCTCTTCGTCGATATCCAGGATCATCACTTCTACTTCGTCACCCAGTTGCACGATCTTGGATGGGTGCACGTTCTTGTTGGTCCAGTCCATTTCGGAGACGTGTACCAGGCCTTCCACGCCCTCTTCCAGCTCGGCAAAGCAGCCGTAGTCGGTGAGGTTGGTGACCACCGCCTTGACGCGGGCGCCTTCGGGGTAGCGACCGGTGATCTGTACCCAGGGGTCTTCACCCAGTTGCTTCAGACCCAGGGAGACGCGGTTGCGCTCGCGGTCGAACTTGAGCACCTTGACGTCGATCTCGTCGCCGACATTGACAATCTCGCTGGGGTGCTTGATGCGCTTCCAGGCCATGTCGGTGATGTGCAGCAGGCCGTCAACGCCGCCCAAATCAACAAAGGCGCCGTAGTCGGTGAGGTTCTTGACGATACCCTTGACCGCCATGCCTTCCTGCAGCGTGGCGAGCAGCTCTTCACGCTCTTCGGAGTTGGCTTGCTCCAGTACCGCACGGCGGGAAACCACCACGTTGTTGCGCTTCTGGTCCAGCTTGATAACCTTGAATTCCAGTTCCTTGCCTTCCAGGTGCAGGGTGTCGCGCACGGGACGGACATCGACCAGGGAACCGGGCAGGAAGGCGCGTACGCCGGACACATCCACGGTAAAGCCGCCCTTGACCTTGCCGTTGATAACGCCGTGTACCACTTCGTCGGCAGCATGGGCTGCTTCGAGTACTTTCCAGGATTCGGCACGCTTTGCCTTTTCCCGGGAGAGGCGGGTTTCGCCGAAACCGTCTTCGACAGTTTCCAGGGCAACCTGCACTTCATCGCCAATGGCCAGCTTCAGCTCACCATTGTCGTCGAGAAATTGGCTGGTGGGGATTACGCCTTCGGATTTGAGGCCGGCGTGGACGGTGACCCAGTCCTTGTCGATGTCGATAACGACGCCGGTAACGATGGTGCCTGGCACCATTTCTACGGTTTTCAGGCTTTCTTCAAACAGTTCTGCAAAAGTTTCACTCATCAGTGTTACCTGTCAATAACCGCTCGGCTCGCCGGAAGGCGCAGGGTGCCGATGCGGTATACCGCACTGCCAGTAAGGTGCGGGCCGGTTAATGGTAAGGCGCGGGAGGCTGAAAAACTGGCGCCTGCCCCGCTGGTGGGGCCTTTCTCAAGACCCCGGCTTGCTGGACCCAGTTTCCAGCAAGCGCGGCAGGCTAGCAGAATCGGAGGGGCAATTCAAGCGGCACTGTCGGATTCGTATTCCGGCAGGGCCAGCTCTTTTGCCTGAGCCAGGCTTTGCCCGCGTCCGATGGCGTAATAAATGATGCCCATTTCGCACAGGTGCTTGGGGTCATAGAGGTTGCGGCCGTCGAAGATCACCGGCCGCCTGAGGGTTTGTCGGATCAGTTCGAAATCCGGGGCGCGGAAGTTTTTCCACTCAGTGCAGATGGCCAGGACGTCAGCGCCGCGCAGGGCTTCCTCCTTGGTGTTGGCAAAGACCAGTCCGGGGCGGCGGCCGTAGAGCTTGCGCGCCTGATCCATGGCCACCGGGTCATAGGCCCGGATGCGGGCGCCGGCGGCCCAGAGGGTTTCCATCAGCACCCGGCTGGGAGCTTCGCGCATGTCATCGGTACCGGGTTTGAACGCCAACCCCCACAGGGCGATGGTCTTGCCGCGCAGTTCGCCGCGAAAGTAATCGGAGATGTAACTGAACAGCCGGGTTTTCTGGGTGCGGTTGATGCGGTCCACCGCCGTCATGAGTTGCGGCTCGTAGGCGACGCCGTCGGCCATGTGGATCAGTGCCTTGATATCCTTGGGAAAACAGGAACCGCCGTAGCCACAACCGGGGTAGATGAAGTGGTAGCCGATGCGCTGGTCGGCGCCAATGCCAATGCGCACGTTCTCTATATCGGCGCCCAGGCGCTCGGCGATGTTGGCCATCTCGTTGATAAAGCTGATCTTGGTGGCCAGCATGGCGTTGGCGGCGTATTTGGTCAGCTCGGCCGAACGCAGGTCCATAAACAGGATACGGTCGTAGACGCGATTGAAGGGGCCGTAGAGTTCGCGCAGGGTTTTCTCCACCCGGGGGTTGTCGATGCCCAGCACAATGCGGTCCGGCTTCATGAAGTCGGCGATGGCGGCGCCCTCCTTGAGAAATTCGGGGTTGGAAGCCACGTCAAAGTCCTGGCTGCTCTTGCGCCGGGTCAGTTGCTCAGTTACCCAGCCGCGCACCCGCTCCGCCGTGCCCACCGGCACCGTGGATTTGGTGATCAGCAGCTTGTGGTCGTCCATGATCTTGCCAATGGTGCGCGCCACCTCTTCCACCTGGGCCAGGCTGGCGGAGCCATCCGTATCCGAGGGCGTGCCCACGGCGATCATCTGCACCGGGCCATGGTGTACCGCCGTTTTCATGTCCGCCGTGAACTGCAGACTGCCGTTGGCCAGAGCCTGCCGGACTATCGGTTCCAGGCCCGGTTCGTAGATGGGGATGATGCCCTGGTTGAGGTTGTCCACCCGGCGGCGGTCCACATCGGCGCAGAGCACCCGGTGACCGGCGTCGGCCAGACAGGCACCCGTCACCAATCCGACATAACCTGTACCGTATACAGTAACCTTCATCTCTCCCCCCGGGTGGCACAAGGCCACCGATGCTGACTGAATTCACAGCACCGATGCTAGGGGGCAAATGTTACAAACAGAGTACAGTTTTATTGCCGAAGCTACTCGGCGACGGCGGTGCTGTAGCGCACTAGACGCACGCGGCCAAGCCCTCTGGTTCTATGGTTTACTAAGTAGCCACCAGTGACAAAGTCAATGGCGAGAATACTGTTGGGCCAAATCGGAGTGGGTGTGGCTGTCCAGACACCGACCCTCGGACGGAGGGAAAGGGGGGTGTCGGGAAACGCCTCCGGGTTAATGGCGGGATGGCTGCGACACAACTCCACAATACTGCTGAGCTCCTTGAAGTTGGGCAGCCTCCAGCCCGGGTATTCATGGGCCAGGTTGAGCGCCTGTTGCCAACTATACACCTTGGCCGGGCCCCTGCACCCCTGGCCGTCCCAGCTCTGACCCACGGAGCAGCGCTGCCACTCCAGGTTGGTTGTCAGATGACGCACACTCGATCCATCCTCAAGCGGCTCAAAGTGACCCGAGGGCGCGGAGGTCGGCACACCACTGAGGGTGCACTGCTGCCTGTCCGACAGGTCTTGCTCCGGTTCTGCACCGCTCACCAGACGAAGCGCTTGATTGTGCGAGAACCCACTGCGCTCGTATAAGCCCCAAGGATTCAATATCCAGGCAGAACTGTCATGCACAACGTGAACCGAACTGGTCCAGTAGCTCCGACGCCCGCCAATGTCCGGAAAATAATCCCAATCAACCGCCCGTTCTTGCATGCCAAAATGAGAAACAGACAGTAATTCCTCACGAGTTGGCAAGCGCCAGTCGGAAAGCCCGCACAACGCATGGCTGTTGACTGCCTGAACGTAACCCCAGGTATCACAGGCGCTGTCCGTGCAATTACCACCGTTTACAACACCCGGATCACCGCCATTGGTGCTGTCGTCCGGGTTGTACCAACTGTAGCTGTGCGCCCGGTTGCGCAGCCCCTCTGTGCTCTTGACTTCCCAAGTAAGGCCGGTGTGATTGTCACGCACGCAGTGCCACTGACTGGCCGAGACAGGCAGGGCATTGCCCTCGGCGTCCAGTTTGGTAAAGTCGAAGCCGGCGCTGCCGGCGCCTTGCTTGGTGAGCGCAGCGGAGCGTGCCAGGGCATCGCGTCCAACCTCGCCGTCCTGCAGTGGCAACAGGGACACCGGGCAGTCCAGGTGATCGCTGCCATTGTCGGCACACCAATCAATGCCGGTATCGTTTAACCGGCTGGTGGACACCGCCGGAGCCGGCAGCGGCGTGTCTGGGTAATCGGATTGCGAAGGTAGCGTCTCAGGAAAGGTGATTGGGTCGAGTTCAACCTTATGAACGGCACCGCTGTCGAGCACTATCTCAATGGTAAACCGGTGTACCAGATCCAGGGTTGGCAGGTAACCAACGCCGCCTAAGGCTATTCCCGCTCTGGGCACAGAGCCCCGAACAGGTCCGTTTATCAGCAGTTCAGTCAGATTTTCGCCGGCCGGATAATCCGGGTTGAAGTCGCTGTCGCTGTATATGCTCACCGAAACGACTTTTTCTGGAAGGTGTTTTTCCGGGTAGCACCTGCCAAAACTAAGAAAATGGGCATGAGCCGAAGGAAACAGAGACAACCGCCAAGTGCTCCGGACTTTCCCGGCGGATTGGCGGTCAGATAGGGCGGCAGGTTGGGTGTACGTCGGGCCAAGGTGGAAAATCAACACGGGGTAGCTCTCGCCAGAGTCGCCTGCGATTCCAAAGTACTGCTGGACAGAGGTCACATTAAAGCCGGTAATCACTGAACCGTGCAGGACCTCGGGCTCGCATTTATTACATCCAGCCAGCAGCAAAAACGCTGCGCAAACCAGTCCCACGCGAATAGATTTGTGCATGCTTCCCTTCTTGTCCTGATGAGTGTCGCTATTGTGGTGGGGGACTTTCACCGGTATCGGCGCCAGGTGCGGGAGTGGACGCGGCAGGCTGGGCGCTGCCGCCGGCCTTGTTCATCACGTAGTTCTGGGCCTTTTCGCCCATCTCCCGGAACTTGGCGGACGCCGAGGACAGCTTGGCATCCCACTCGGGGTTGGGCACCTGGCCCTCAACGGTTTTGAAGTATACCTGCATCATGCAGGCCACCGCTAGAGGTTCCAGCAGAGCGGCCTTTAGACTCCAGGCCAGCAACACTGCAGCCAGAATGGTCCAGAAGCCCACAGACCCGGGAAACAGCGCCGCCAGGCCGGCAATAGGGCCTAGAATCAGCAGGAAGATAAGAAAGGTGGTGATGTACATGAACAGCACCAGGAAGACGGCATTTTTCAGCATCACCTTGTAGTTCTGGGCGTAGAGAATCAGGGCGTCCTTGCTGGTCTGCCAGGGGTTTTCGCTGCGGGTCTTGATGTTGTAAGCCAGGATCACCTCATCCAGGTAGGTGAGCGAGGCATTGATGATGCGGTTGATCAGACCCACCACCTGGTTGAGTTTGGGGATGGGCAGCAACCGGGAAAGCGCCATAACCATACGGTTGAGTACGCGCAGTACGCCCTTGATCACCTGATCCACGGCGAAGAGGATGGAAGCCTCCTTGAAGCGCTCCTTGACCACGCCCTGGGCGTGCTCGATCTGGCCCTTGCCACCAGGCAGGGTTTCCCCCTGCATATACTCCACCATCACGGCTATATGGCCGGCCTTGACCAGATACAGGATATAGGCCCTGGCCCAGTAGAGCACACCGCTGACCACCACAAAGCCGAGCAGGCCGCCGAAAAAGGCGCCGCCGCCCTGCCCTTCACCAAAGGAGGTCAGACCGTAGCCAATACCGGCACCGAGGGCGGTAAAGAGGATATAGGCCAGGGTTATGCCTACATAGACGAGGATGCGCAGAACGACAAAAGGCGCTGTCTTGACCATCATCCCCAGCGCCTGGGAAAAGCTGAAATCCCACACGATACCACCCCTTTTGTTGTTGATTGTCGATCCAAGCTAACAAGCCGAAGTTTTTATGTCAAATGAACCTTTGGCGCTCGCGGGAGCGGGTGCCGAAATCAGGCGCGGCTGCTGGAGAGCATGTGCAGAGTCTCTTCCAACTGAGCTTCCTCGGTGTCCGTGAACTTGAACTGGTTCCAGGCGATGCGCACCCGGTCGTTGTGGCGCAGGCGGTGGGAACCGGTAATACGCCGGTCGTTGACGAAAGTGCCATTGGTGCTGTCCAGATCTTCGAGGTAGTACTCGTGGAAGCGGGGAAAGTGCTTGTTGGGTTCCACCCGGATGCGGGCGTGACGGGCACTGACCGCAGCGTCGTCGATCTGGATGTCACTGGCGCGGTGGCGGCCGAGGGACAGCCCCCGGTGCCCGACATTGAAACGGTTGGTGACCACATCGTCGACAAGCTGAAACAACTGAGCCATGGGCAAACCTCTGAATTGCCGGTTTTTCCCAGTCTACCACGCGCGCGCACAGGCCGGCATTACCTCCATCACAACTTCCACTGATCCCCCACAAACCTGACGGGACGATCGCCACGGTAGAACCGCGCTGCCTGGGTGGCAAACCGCACATAGGCTTCCCGGGCCTCTGGGGTGGGTGCCACTATCCGCTCGTGGCGGGCCAGCGGCGGCTGGGTCAGGTGCTCACTCCCCAGTCTCCGCCACTCCTGCTTCTCGCTGTCACCGAGCTTCGTCATACCAACCTCTGAGAGTTCGTTTCCGGTCGCTCAAACCAAATAGGGTCAGATATTCACCGAGCAAGTGCCAATCCAGATCCAGCTGCTGCTCTGCCGCTACCTGCAGCAGCAGTTTGATATCCAGCCAATCCTGATCCTCTCGTCTAGGATCGTTGACCGCAGCTTGTACCTTTAAACCGATTATGTCTTCCGCTCTGACCACAGGCAGACTCAGTCCCTTACTGATTTCAATCTGTTCTGCACGTTTTAGCATACCCAGCGAAGGGGTGCGAAATGCGTGCAGAATATCTATACGCCCAAAGGCCGATTCATGCGCACGATAGTGCGATACGTTTTCCGAGTGGTAGGTCCGTTCGTAACCGTGATGGCGAAGTATCTCGTCGGCCCGGTTCAGATCCTGCAGCAGCATAATGAAATCCAGGTCCACTGTCGCCCGCTGCACACCGCGCAGCGCCATGGCAAAGCCCCCGATCAGGGCGTAGTGAATGCCGGCTTCATCCATGGCCCGGCACACCTTGTCTATGACCTTAAGAAAATCCATGGTGGCAGTGGTGGTTTCTCGTGACGTTTAACCCGAGAATAGCGAAGGAACCCGGGCGGAGCAAGCACGGAAAGCGCGGGGTTGGGACGGCATCAGACTTCCAAGCCGCGGGCGAGGGCTTTGTGCAAGGCGCCGGCCATTTCTGCGGCGTTGCCATAGCGACGCGCCGGATCTTTCTGCAGGGCCTTGTTGACGATGCGGGTGGCGCTGGCGGGCAGTTGCGGTCGCAGTTCCCGCACGTTGGGGTGGCGACTGTTGATGATCTTGTAGCTCAGGGCGGCGATGTTGTCGCCGCGAAACGGCAACTCGCCGCAGAGCAATTGGTAGAAGGTGACGCCCAGACTGAAAATGTCGCTGGCCGGACCCACCTTTTTACCCTGCAATTGTTCCGGTGACATGTACACCGGGCTGCCGATAATTTCCCCGGTCTGGGTGCGGGCCTTGCTGGCAATGCGGGCTATGCCGAAATCGGTGACGGTGACCCGTTCGCTGTCCGGCTGGTAGACGATGTTGCCCGGTTTGATATCCCGGTGAATCACCTGCTGGCTGTGGGCGTAGTCCAGTGCATCGGCCACCAGGGCGACGATGCGATAGACACTGGCCACCGGCAGCAGCCGGTGGGGGTCGGCGTATTCGCTCAGAGGCCGGCCGCTCAGGTAGTCCATGGCGATAAACGCCAGGTCGTGGTCTTCGCCCACATCGTAGATGGTGACGATGTTGGGGTGGCTGAGCTTGCCGGCGGCTTCCGCCTCGCGGAAAAAGCGCATCTTGACGCTGGGCAATTCGTCGCTGTCAAAGCGAGCGTAGCTGAGGGTCTTGATAGCCACCTCCCGGTCGATCTGGGGGTCGCGTCCCAGGTACACCACCCCCATGGCGCCGCGGCCCAACTCCCGTACTACTTCATAGCGACCGAACAGGGGCCGGTTGTGGCTGTCGGACAGGGCCAGGGTTTTGGTCAGGGCCAGATCGCCGTCCTGCCCCGGCAGTTGTTCCAGGTCGTCCAGGTGCCTGAGCCGCTCGGTCACATCGCGATAGCCGCGCCGCCGTTTCTGCAGGTTCTGGTACACCCGGCGGGCAGCGGGAAAGTGCCGCTTGCGCTCCTGGTGCTGCCCAATGTCGTACAGCAGTTGCAAAACGGTTTTATCGGTGTCGCAGGGTGCCAGGGTGGTCAGGGCCTGCTCCACCTGACCCTGGTGCAACTGCTGAGCCGCAAGGGCGCAGGCGTTGTGACGCAAACGTCTGGCGAGGGCCTGCCAGTGCCGTCGCCGACTGCGCCACAGCACCATAAGGGGATGCCCCGCCAGCAGGAGCAGAATGACCGAACCCAGCGGCAACCACTGGGACTGGGTGATCTGCCAACCCAATTGCAAGACCAGGAGCAGTATCAGGATAAGGCCGCTGCTGAGAACTCCCACGGCGAGGGAGAGACGCGGAAGCAAAAGCAGCAGGTAGGCCAGTACCAACGCCACCAGAAACTTGTACAGGGCCAGGTGCCACCAGGGCGTCCAGTAGACCATACCCATCTGCAGGCTCTGTACCTTACTGGCGAGGCTCATCAACGCTGGGTCGCCCTGTTGTCCCACCAATAGTACGCTGCTGTGACTGACCTGCCGCTGCAACGCCTCGGGCGACAGACGCGTCACCCGTGGGGCGTAACGGGTATCCGGCTGCAGGGCCGGTATCAGGCTGGCGTCGGGGCCTACCCGAAACTCCGCCGTGCCCAGACGCAACTGGCTGCGCTGACGCCAGAACACCGGGGGTCGCTCGCGCGACTGCCAGAGCAGCGCCAGGGCCATATCCGGGTACAGTGCCTCGCCCTGGCGCCAAAGAAGCGGCTGGTGCAAGGCACCGAAATCCGGAGAACTCAGTTGGATGGGCCAGACAGCGGGTTCGTGAAACCCCGTTGAGAAGTCGCCATTGGTCACGCCGCGCAGGTAGTCCGGCCGGGCACCGGTGGGCAGCCACCGGTAATAGCGCTGCCATTGGGCGGCACTGGCCTCGACCCGGGCGGCGGGGTCCGGATTGGCCTGTAGGGTGTCGCTGCCGATCACCACCTGGGGCGAGGCGAGCCAGTTTTCCAGGGCCGCCCAGTCCTGCAGGTATTCCTGCCACTCCAGGGCCAACAGGCTGTCGCTGTCGGCGCGGCTGAGCAGTTGCTCGGCCGCATGCAGATCCCGGCGCGGCAGGCGATCGGCGACCAGGCCTACAGTGGCACTGGTACGCTGCAGATAATCGCGCAGTTCCTGCATGTCGCCGGCGCTTACCGGGTCATCGAGAAAGCGCTGCCACTGGGTGGGGGAGAGTTCCACCAGCGCCAGATCGGCGTTGTTGGACCAGTGCGGGGACAATTGCAGACCGGCAAAGAACAGACCCCGGTCCGCGGCGCGCAACCACTCCGGCGGCGACGGCTGCCACAGCAGCCACAGCCCGGCGGCCAGTACCAGTGCCGGCAGGCTGAACAGGGTGTGAAGGCGCCGGGCGATGGAAGGCATTATTTCGTGTAGTAGACCCCCGGGATCCAGCTCTTCTTGATCTTCAGGGTGCTTTTCAGTTCATCGGGCAGGGTGTAGACCAGTTGCAGATCCTGGGTGCCGATCAGTATGGCGTCGCCCTCGGTGATATCGCTCTCCTCCCGGCGTTCGCCGTTGATCAACACGCCGTTGGTGCTGCCCAGGTCGCGAATGCAGTACCCCTCGCCTGCTCGCTCTATCACCGCGTGGTGACCGCTGACGGTGGCATCGTCAATGGCCAGGTCATTGTCCGGGCTGCGGCCGATGGTCAGCCGCTCCTCCAGGGGGTAATGGGCAATGGGCGAGCCGTGCAGCAGATGGCGGATATAGGCCATGGCGGACGTCCTCTATTTATCTATCCGATCAGAGTACCGCAAAAGCGCTGTACTTCACCAGCCCAACTACTGCTAATGGGGGGGGTAGGGGCTGGGCTGCTCCATCTGCCGCTGGACCAGGGCGGCAAAGTCCTCCGCAGGTACGGGCCGGCTGAAGTAGTACCCCTGAGATTGATCACACTGGTGATCGCGCAGAAAGGTTTCCTGATCCTCGGTTTCCACACCCTCCGCCACCACCGTCAGGCTGAGGGTCTTGCCCATGGCGATGATGGCCTCGGTGATGGCTCTGTCTTCGGGGTTGTCGGGAATATCGTGGATAAAGGAGCTGTCCACCTTGAGGGTGTCGATGGGAAAACGCTTGATTTGAGCCAGCGAGGAGTAACCGACGCCAAAATCGTCGATGGCCAGCCGGACACCCAGCGACTTGATGGCCTTCAGTATACCGATAGCCCGTTCGGCATCCTGCATCACCATACCTTCGGTAATCTCCATCTCCAACCACTGGGGGTCCATGCCGGACTCTTCCAGGGCCGCCGCCACATCGCTCACCAGATTGTCATCAAAGAACTGCCGCACCGACAGGTTGACGGATATGCACAGGGGCGGCAAACCCTGCTGCTGCCAAGCCATGTTCTGGCAACAGGCGGTTTTCAACACCCAGCGCCCGATCAGGACAATCAAGCCAGTCTCCTCGGCCAGCGGAATAAACTGGTTGGGCGGCACCACCCCCAGCTCCGGGTGCTGCCAGCGCACCAGGGCCTCAACACCGGCGATGGCGCCGGTGGACAGATCCCGCTTGGCCTGATAGTGCAGAAAAAACTCGTTGCGCTCTATGGCCTGGCGTAGATTGTTCTCCAGCACCAATCGCTCCAGCGAGCGGGCTTTGATGTCCGGCGAATAAAACTGGTAGGTATTCTTGCCCTCTTCCTTGGCCCGATACATGGCGATGTCGGCGTTTTTCATCAGGCTCTGTTCGTCCCCGGCATCGTCCGGGAACATACAGATGCCGACGCTCGCCGTGACGCGACACTCCTGCCCCAGGACTTCGACTGGGCTGACGGCGGCACCGAGGATCTTGCGAGCCACGGTGGCAACGTGCTCCGCACTGTCCACGTCCTGCAGGAGTATGACGAATTCATCACCACCCAGCCGCGCTATGACGTCACTGGAACGCAGGCAACTGCTCAGGCGCTTGGCCATTTGCTTGAGCAGCGCATCACCCGCTTCGTGGCCCAGCGTATCGTTGATATTCTTGAAACGATCCAAATCGATAAACAGCACGGCGAGACGACGTTTATGGCGACGGGCGGATTCGATGGCCAGGTTGAGAATCTCGCTGAACATGAAACGGTTGGGCAGGTCGGTAAGGCTGTCGTGGGTAGCCAGATGCTGGGCGCGCTCCTCTGAGACCCTGCGCTCGGTAATATCCCGAGCTATTCCCCGGTAGCCGACAAACTTGCCATCGTCATCCAGTATTGGTTGGCCGCTCAGGCTGAGATAACGCACTTCTTCCCGCCGCGATTTGTAACTCACCTCCAGTTCACGAAAGGGTTTGCGTTGCTCCACTTCGGCCTGGTAGTCTGCCCAGGTGCCCGACAACAGTTGGATATTGGGCAACTCCTGCAGGGTTTTACCCAATACGTTCAGGCTGAGATAGCCCGTCTTGCCGCCAATTTCACTCAAATCGACAAAGCGCAGGTCTTCGTCCTGCTCCCAGTACCAGTCAGATGACAGTTCGGTCAAACTGCGAAACCGCGCCTCGCTCTTGCGCAAGGCCAACTCCGCCTCCCGGCGTTCGGTGATGTTCCTGCCCACACCCACCAGTCCCACCACCTTGCCCGCTTCGTCGCGCACGGGCAGCTTGCTGGTCAACATCCAGATCAGCTTACCCGTTCGGTTGTCGATGCAGGGTTCTTCAAAATCCAGCAGCGGCTCACCGGAACTTAGAACCCTGCGCTCGTCGTCGTAAAAACTCTGGGCAATATCCTTCGGATAAAAATCAAAGTCGTTCTTGCCCAAAAGTTTGTCCGGTGTAGTACCCATGGCACTGGCCACCGCTTTATTGGCCAACAGAAAACGGCTTTCGATGTCCTTGGCAAAGATATTATCGGGCAGGGAATCCACCAGGGTGCGCATCAGATTCCGCTCGGCGGTCAAGGTGTCGCTGATCTCCTGCAACTCACGGGTACGGGCGTTCACACGCTCCTCCAACTCGGCATTGAGCTGGCGAACATTCTCCTCAGCCCGCTTGGCGGCGGTAATATCGCGGGTGATACCGACCAGCCCCACCACCTCGCCGTGCTCGTCCCGCAGCGGCACCTTGGTGGTGGAGTGCCAGCGGGACTCGCCGGTAACGGCGTCCACTACCAGTTCCTCACGACCTTTCAATGGCTCGCCCGTTTCCATGACCTGGCGGTCGTCGGCACGGAAGCCCCGTGCCATATCCTCCGGCACTATGTCGAAGTCGGTCTTGCCCAACATAGCTTCCGCCGAAGGCATCCCGGCCATCCTGACCACGGCCGCGTTGACAAAGGTAAAACGCCCCTGGCGATCCTTAACGTAGATCAAATCCAGGGTGTTGTCGCCCAGGACGTGCAGCAAACTGCTTTCCATAGGAAGGGAGTCTCTCGGAAAATGAAATGCCAAGCCGAAAGCGGTGACACCGCCACTCCGCCACTCTTGGCTTCAGTATAGACGAGAAATATGCCTCTGCCGGGAGAGGAGCAACCCCGGAGGGTCGCTCACTCCCATTCGATGGTGGCGGGGGGCTTGCTGGAGATGTCGTAGGTAACCCGGGAGACCCCGGCGATTTCATTGATGATGCGGTTGGAGACCCGCTCCAACAGTTCGTAGGGCAGATGAGCCCAGCGGGCGGTCATGAAATCCACGGTTTCCACCGCGCGCAGGGCAATGACCCACTCGTAGCGGCGGCCGTCGCCTACCACGCCCACGGATTTCACCGGCAGGAACACGGCAAAGGCCTGGCTGGTCTTGTGGTACCAGTCGGCGTTGCGCAGCTCTTCCAGGAAGATGGCGTCGGCCTCGCGCAATATATCGGCGTATTCCTTTTTCACCTCGCCGAGAATGCGCACCCCCAGGCCGGGGCCCGGGAAGGGATGGCGGTAGACCATGTCGTAGGGCAGACCCAGCTCCAGACCTATGGCCCGCACCTCGTCCTTGAACAGCTCGCGCAGCGGTTCCACCAGCTCCAGGGCCATGTCGTCGGGCAGGCCACCGACATTGTGGTGGGACTTGATGACGTGGGCCTTGCCGGTCTTGGCCGCGGCGGACTCGATCACGTCCGGGTAGATGGTGCCCTGGGCCAGCCATTTCACATCCTTCAGCTTGGCGGCCTCGTCGTCGAACACCTCAATAAAGGTATTGCCGATAGCCTTGCGCTTGAGTTCGGGGTCGCCGATCCCTTCCAGCCGACCCAGAAA
>JBJHDF010000045.1:0-15971 GCA_050486405.1 Marinimicrobium sp.
GGGTGACAACATCCAGATGTCTGTGACCCTGATCCACCCGATCGCCATGGAAGAAGGTCTGCGCTTCGCGATCCGCGAAGGCGGCCGCACCGTAGGCGCCGGCGTGGTAGCCAAAATCATCGAGTAAAAGCGGCCAGGCCAATACCAGCAATCCGGCGAGATTGCGCCAGTATTGGCCGGCGACGCAAACAATAAATCAGGAGATTTATTGTTTGCAGTAGGTAAATAGGCCAGTAGTTCAATTGGTAGAGCACCGGTCTCCAAAACCGGGGGTTGGGGGTTCGAGTCCCTCCTGGCCTGCCATATGCAGTGAAACAAGTGACAGCAAATAAGGTTGCCACGACCCATGAGTACGAAAAGCGACCAGAAAGAATTCCGCCTTGATGCGCTCAAGTGGCTGATTGTGCTTGCCCTTGCGGCGGCGGCCATCCTTGGCAATACCTACTACTCGTCGGAGCCGCTGTTGTACCGTGTGCTGGCAATGCTCGCACTGGCAATAGTGGCATGCCTTGTGGCGGTGAATACCGCCAAGGGAAATGGCATCTGGCGCTTGATGCAGGAGTCCTTGGTTGAGGTGCGTAAGGTTGTGTGGCCGACGCGCCAGGAAACCCACCAGACCACGCTGATAGTGCTTGCCGTCGTTATAGTGACTGCCGTCATTCTTTGGGGGTTGGACGCGATATTTGGCTGGATCGCCTCTGGGATCATAGGATAAAACTTCATGGCTAAGCGCTGGTACGTAGTACACGCCTACTCCGGATACGAAAAAAAGGTGGCCACCTCCCTGAAGGAGCGCATTGAGCGGTTCCAGATGCAGGACCACTTTGGTGAAGTGCTGGTGCCCACCGAGGAAGTGGTGGAAATGCGCGCCGGACAAAAGCGCAAGAGCGAACGCAAGTTCTTTCCGGGCTATGTACTGGTGCAGATGGAGCTGAACGATGATACCTGGCACTTGGTAAAGGATACTCCTCGGGTAATGGGGTTTATTGGCGGGCGGGGTGATCAACCGGCGCCGATTACCGAAAAAGAAGCGCAGTCCATTTTGCAGCGAATGGATGATTCCGTTGAGAAACCCAAGCCGAAGACGTTGTTCGAGCCGGGCGAGATGGTGCGTGTTACCGACGGCCCGTTCAATGACTTTAACGGTGTGGTCGAAGAAGTGAACTACGAGAAGAGTCGCCTGCGCGTAGCGGTGCTGATTTTCGGCCGGTCAACACCGGTTGAACTCGAGTTTGGTCAGGTGGAAAAGGCCTGATTGTGACTGCTTGATAGGCGGCCCTGCTGCCTGACAAGTGAGCAGATTTTTTTATGCCTTCCTTTGCCTTTGGTGGAGGAAGGTTTTCGCGTCCCTGTCCGGCGTGCTGTTTGGTCGGCGGGGGAGGGGAGCCAGAGACAGGGCATTTTGCCAGAATGCCCTCGAGGCGCTAACACCCATAGGGGAGTAACCATTATGGCCAAGAAAGTAACCGCCTATATCAAGCTGCAAGTTGCAGCCGGTAAGGCCAATCCGTCACCGCCTGTGGGCCCGGCTTTGGGTCAGCATGGCGTCAATATCATGGAGTTCTGTAAAGCGTTTAACGCCCAGACCCAGAATATTGAGCCCGGCGCTCCGGTGCCTGTTGTGATCAGCGTATACAGCGATCGCAGCTTCACCTTCGAGATGAAAACACCGCCGGCTTCTTTCCTGTTGAAAAAGGCCGCCGGCATCACTTCCGGTAGCGGTCGTCCCAACAGTGAAAAAGTAGGCAAGGTCAATCGTGCGCAATTGGAAGAAATTGCCACCACCAAAATGCCTGATTTGACCGCTGCCGATATGGACGCTGCGGTCCGCACCATCGCCGGCTCTGCCCGCGCCATGGGTCTTGAAGTGGAGGGTGTGTAACATGGCCAAGTTGAGCAAACGCCAGCGGGCGATCAAAGAAAAGGTACAGGCCGGAAAGCTGTACAGTGTGGATGAGGCGGTAGCGCTGCTCAAGGAGCTGTCCACCGTCAAGTTTTCCGAAACTGTTGATGTATCCATCAATCTCGGCATCGACCCGCGCAAGTCTGATCAGAACGTACGCGGCGCGACAACGCTGCCCCACGGTAACGGTAAGGACGTTCGCGTTGCGGTATTTGCCCAGGGGGCCAATGCTGACGCCGCGAAAGAAGCAGGTGCCGACCTGGTGGGTATGGACGATCTGGCCGCTGAAGTCAAAGCCGGCAAGATGGACTTTGATGTTGTTATCGCCAGCCCCGACGCCATGCGTGTAGTCGGTCAGCTCGGTCAGGTACTTGGCCCCCGTGGTCTGATGCCGAACCCGAAAACTGGCACGGTAACGCCGGACGTGGCCACCGCAGTGAAAAATGCCAAGGCCGGTCAGGTGCGCTATCGCGCGGAAAAGGGCGGTATCGTTCATGGTGGCATCGGCAAAATCTCTTTTGAGCCGGTGGCCATCAAGGAAAACCTGGAAGCGCTTATCACTGATCTGAAAAAAGCCAAGCCAGCCTCTTCCAAGGGCGTGTACCTGAAGAAAGTGGCTCTGAGCACCACTATGGGGCCGGGCTTGTTGATTGATCAATCGTCCCTGACGATCTAAATCGTCGGGACAACATACTTTGGGAGCTGCGTCCGTGACGCAGGCTATCAAAGACCGTAGGTGGAACAAGGCAGACGGCGACAGCTGATGCCATCCTTAATCCGGCCTGGAAGGCCAGCCTACGCAGATGGTGAGACCCGACCTCGCCTTGACCCGGTTCAAGGCGAGGTGCAATCACCAAATAGTGGTAACAGCGGTTGTTCACGCGGTTACCTGTTGCTAACGACAGGCAAATGCCTGTCATACCTGGAGAAGACCTGTGGCATTAGGACTTGAAGGTAAAAAAGCGATTGTCGCGGAAGTCCAGGAAGCTGCCAAAAGTGCTCTGTCAGCGGTGGTCGCCGATTCTCGTGGCGTCACTGTCAGCCAAATGACGGCTCTGCGCAAGCAGGCCCGGGAAAGTGGTGTATGGTTGAGAATCGTACGCAACACCCTGGCGCGCCGCGCCGTACAGGGCACTGACTACGAGTGCCTGGTTGACAGCTTCGTTGGCCCAACTCTCATTGCGTTTTCCACCGAGCACCCCGGTGCCGGTGCGCGTATCCTGCGGGATTTCGCCAAGGAAAACGACAAGCTGGAATTGAAAGTTGCTGCCTTTGAAGGTGAACTGGTCAATGTCGCCATGTTGGCTACTCTGCCAACGTACGACGAGGCCATCGCCAAGCTGATGAGTGTCATGAAGGAGGCAGCCGCCGGCAAGTTGGTCCGCACTTTGGCGGCCGTTCGCGACCAAAAAGAGGCTGCCTGATCAGTCGGGTAGTACTTTATCAACAGACAACGAGCACTTGTTGCTCCCTACAGTTAGGAATTGAGTCATGGCTCTGAGTAAAGAAGATATCATCGAAGCGATTGCTGAAATGTCCGTAAAAGACGTTGTGGAACTGGTTTCTGCAATGGAAGAGAAATTCGGTGTTTCCGCTGCCGCCGCTGTGGTTGCTGGTCCTGCTGGCGGCGACGCCGGCGGTGCAGCTGAAGAGAAAACTGAATTTGACGTGGTTCTGACTGCTATTGGCGAGAAGAAAGTTAACGTCATCAAGGCTGTTCGCGAAATCACTGGCCTCGGCCTGAAAGAAGCCAAGGATCTGGTTGAAAGCGCGCCTAAAGCAGTTAAGGAAGCCGCTTCCAAGGACGACGCGGAAGAAGCCAAGAAGAAGCTGGAAGAAGCTGGCGCGAGCGTAGAGCTGAAGTAATTTCAGTACTGCGTGAATTTAGTCCAGGTGCCATAGTAGGCGCGAGGCTGGTGAGCAAAAGTTCGCCAGCCTTTTTCCGTTTTCGGTTTGGGCGACAAAATCGCGTCACCGTGTAACGGAAAGTCGGACAAATTGGCGGTGCGGAACCGCCGCGCAGCGAGTGATCGCTGCAGAATCGTTGAAGCGCCAAGAGCGCTTGTGGCTGCGACAGGCCTGATCCGTGAACGAGCTGAGGAATACAGATGGCTTACTCATATACTGAGAAAAAACGTATCCGCAAGGATTTTGGCAAATTGCCGCAACCATTGGATGTGCCATATTTGCTGGCAATTCAGCTGGATTCATACAGAAAGTTTACGCAAGCGGATCTGCCACCGGAAAAGCGGCTGGATTCCGGTCTGCACGCTGCCTTCCGTTCGGTTTTCCCCATTGTCAGCTACTCTGGCAATGCTGCCCTCGAGTACGTCAGCTATAGCTTGGGCAAACCGGCGTTTGATGTCAATGAGTGTATTTTGCGTGGCGTTACCTACGCGGTGCCGTTGCGTGTAAGAGTGCGCCTGATTATCTATGATCGCGAATCAGCCAGCAAGGCGATCAAGGATATCAAGGAGCAGGAAGTTTACATGGGTGAAATACCCCTGATGACCGATAACGGTACTTTCGTTGTCAACGGTACCGAGCGGGTGATCGTTTCCCAGCTGCATCGCTCTCCCGGTGTTTTCTTCGATCACGACAAGGGTAAGACACACTCTTCCGGCAAACTGCTCTACTCAGCCCGCATTATTCCTTATCGCGGTTCCTGGCTGGATTTTGAGTTTGATCCCAAAGATCTGGTTTTTGTCCGTATCGACCGTCGTCGTAAATTGCCTGCGACCATCCTGCTGCGTGCTCTGGGTTATAGCTCAGAGCAGATGTTGGATATGTTCTTTGAAACCAGCACCTTCGCCGTTGGCAAGAACGGCGAATTCGTCTTTGAGGTGGTGCCATCGCGCTTGCGCGGTGATGTTGCCACATTCGATATCAAGGACAAAAAAGGCAACGTATTGGTCGAAGAAGGACGTCGGATTACCGCGCGCCATATCCGCGCTCTGGAAAAAGCCAAAGTTGATCAGATGGAAGTGCCGGCAGATTACCTGTTGGGCAGGGCGTTGGCTAAGGACGTGATCGATACGGACACCGGCGAAGTATTGCTGGAGTGTAATACTGAAATCACCTCGGAAGTGCTGGAAAAGCTCATGGCTTCCGGCGCGGAAAAGATTGAAACCTTGTACACCAACGAACTGGACTGTGGTCCGTTCATATCTGAAACGCTGCGGGTTGATCCTACCCGAACGCAACTGGAAGCATTGGTGGAAATCTATCGCATGATGCGTCCCGGTGAGCCGCCGACCAAGGAGTCCGCCGAGACTTTGTTCCAGAATCTGTTCTTCAGCCAGGAGCGCTACGACCTGTCTGCTGTCGGCCGCATGAAGTTCAATCGTCGTCTCGGGCGCGGCGATGAGTCGGGTGAAGGCACTCTGTCCAACGAAGACATCGTCGACGTTCTGAAAACCCTGATCGATATTCGCAATGGCCAGGGCACAGTGGACGATATTGACCACTTGGGTAACCGCCGTGTTCGCTCCGTGGGTGAAATGGCAGAGAACCAGTTCCGGGTGGGCTTGGTGCGGGTAGAGCGTGCTGTTAAAGAGCGCTTGTCCATGGCGGAAAGCGAAGGATTGATGCCGCAGGACCTGATCAATGCCAAACCCGTTGCCGCCGCTGTCAAGGAGTTCTTTGGCTCCTCACAGCTTTCCCAGTTTATGGACCAGAACAACCCGCTGTCGGAAGTGACGCACAAACGCCGCGTATCAGCGTTGGGCCCAGGCGGTCTGACCCGTGAGCGTGCGGGCTTTGAGGTGCGCGATGTGCATCCAACGCACTACGGTCGCGTCTGCCCCATTGAGACGCCGGAAGGACCGAACATTGGTCTGATTAATTCGCTGGCGACCTATGCGCGCACCAACAACTACGGCTTTTTGGAAACCCCCTATCGCCGGGTGGTGAGTGGCAAGGTTACCGAGGAAATCGAGTTTCTGTCTGCCATCAATGAGGCCGAGTACGTTATTGCCCAGGCATCCGCCACCACGGATAAGAATGGTAAGCTCACCGATGAGCTGGTGTCTGTGCGCTATCAGAACGAGTTCACCCTCAAGGCCCCGGAAGACGTGCAGTTTATGGACGTTTCTCCCCGGCAGGTGGTATCGGTGGCGGCAGCCCTGATTCCGTTCCTCGAGCACGATGATGCCAACCGCGCCCTGATGGGTTCAAACATGCAGCGGCAGGCGGTGCCAACTTTGCGCGCGGAAAAGCCGCTGGTGGGTACCGGTATGGAGCGCAATGTCGCCAGCGATTCTGGCGTATGTGTGGTTGCCCGTCACGGCGGCGTGGTTGACAGCGTCGATGCGGGCAAGATCGTGATCAAGGTTCACGACGACGAGGTGGATGCCGGCGACGCGGGCGTGGATATCTACAACCTGATCAAATATACCCGGTCCAACCAAAATACCTGTATCAACCAGCGTCCCATCGTTAAGGTTGGCGATGTGGTACAGCGCGGCGATATCCTGGCCGATGGTCCCTCTGTGGATATGGGTGAGTTGGCGTTGGGCCAAAACATGCGCATCGCCTTTATGCCCTGGAATGGCTACAACTTTGAGGATTCCATTCTGGTGTCCGAAAAAGTGGTGCAGGAAGATCGTTTCACCACTATTCATATCCAGGAGCTGACCTGTATCGCGCGCGACACCAAGCTGGGTAGCGAGGAAATCACCTCGGATATTCCCAACGTTGGCGAGCATGCCCTGTCAAAACTGGATGAGTCCGGCATCGTTTACATCGGTGCTGAAGTTAACGGCGGCGATATTCTGGTGGGTAAGGTTACACCCAAAGGTGAAACCCAGTTGACGCCGGAAGAAAAACTACTGCGCGCTATTTTTGGCGAAAAAGCTTCTGACGTGAAAGATACCTCTTTGCGGGTTCCGTCCAGTACCAAGGGTACAGTGATTGATGTCCAGGTATTTACCCGTGATGGTCTGGAAAAGGATCAGCGCAGCCTGGAAATCGAGAAGGCCCAGTTGGCGGAAGTGCGCAAGGACCTGAACGAGGAGTACCGCATTGTTGAAGATGCCACTTTTGACCGGTTGCGCAGCGCGCTACTCGGGCAGAAGGTGGTGTCTGGCAAAGGTCTAAAGAAAGGCGACGTGGTTAAGGCGGAAGTGCTGGACAAGCTGGAGCGTCCGCAGTGGTTCAAGCTGCGCATGTCCGATGAAGCTCTCAACGAACAATTGGATCGTGCCGAAGAGCAACTGGCGGAGCGTCGCAAGATTCTGGACGAACGCTTCGAAGACAAGAAGCGCAAGCTGTCCACTGGCGACGATCTGGCGCCCGGCGTACTGAAAATCGTCAAGGTCTATCTGGCGATCAAACGTCGTATTCAGCCCGGCGACAAGATGGCCGGCCGTCACGGTAACAAGGGTGTTATATCGGTCATTATGCCGGCCGAGGATATGCCCTACGATGAAAATGGCGTGCCGGTGGATATCGTTCTCAACCCGCTGGGCGTTCCCTCACGGATGAACGTCGGCCAGGTTTTGGAAACTCACTTGGGAATGGCTGCCAAGGGTCTTGGCGAAAAGATCAACCAGATGTTGCGCGAACAGCGCGCGGTAAGCGGCATTCGCAAGTTTCTGGATGAAATCTACAACAAGACCGGTGATGTGGTTACCAAAAAGAGCCTGGCGTCACTCAGTGATGAAGAGGTCATCGAACTGGCGGGTAATTTGACTGCTGGTGTGCCCATGGCAACGCCGGTGTTTGACGGCGCCCAGGAGCAGGAGATTAAGTCGTTGCTGGAATTGGCAGAACTGCCGGAGTCGGGACAGTTCACTCTGTTCGATGGTCGTACCGGGAACCAGTTCCAGCGTCCGGTGACCGTGGGTTACATGTACATGCTCAAGCTCAACCACTTGGTGGATGACAAGATGCACGCCCGCTCCACCGGTTCCTACAGTCTGGTTACGCAGCAGCCGCTGGGTGGTAAAGCCCAGTTTGGCGGTCAGCGCTTCGGTGAGATGGAAGTCTGGGCACTGGAAGCCTACGGCGCCGCCTATACCCTGCAGGAAATGCTGACGGTGAAGTCGGATGACGTGGCCGGCCGTACCAAAATGTACAAAAACATTGTCGACGGAGACCATCGTATGGAGCCCGGTATGCCGGAATCCTTTAACGTACTGGTCAAGGAAATCCGTTCGCTGGGCATCAACATCGAGCTGGAACACGACGACTGACAGTCACGTCCGCCACGGGGCCTGAGCCTCGTGGCGGCTACGAACAGTGCGGGAGTGGCCACGAGCTTCTCCCGGGGGGCGGAACGCACCGTCAAGTCCATTGGAGCACACTGGAGATATCGCCTTGAAAGACTTACTTAACTTGCTGAAGTCCCAGGGACAGGTCGAAGAATTCGACGCAATTCGCATCAGTCTGGCTTCGCCGGAAATGATTCGCTCCTGGTCGTTCGGGGAAGTGAAAAAGCCCGAGACCATTAATTACCGTACCTTCAAGCCCGAGCGTGAAGGGTTGTTCTGTGCCAAGATCTTTGGCCCGGTCAAGGACTACGAGTGCCTGTGCGGCAAGTACAAGCGCATGAAGCACCGTGGCATTATCTGCGAAAAATGTGGCGTGGAAGTGACACTGGCCAAAGTGCGCCGTGAGCGTATGGGGCACATCGAGCTGGCCAGCCCGGTTGCGCACATCTGGTTCCTCAAGTCCCTGCCCAGCCGTATTGGCTTGTTGCTGGACATGACCCTGCGCGATATCGAGCGGGTGCTCTACTTTGAATCTTACGTGGTTACCGATCCGGGCCTGACGACTCTGGAGTTGGGTCAGCTGCTAACTGACGAGCAGTACTTTGAGGCCATGGAAGAGTTTGGCGACGAGTTCGAAGCCAAGATGGGCGCGGAAGCCATTCAGATTCTGATGCGCGGCATCGAGCTGGAGGCGGAAATCCAGCGCCTTCGCGAAGAGATACCCAGCACCACCAGTGAGACCAAGATCAAGAAGCTGTCCAAGCGCCTGAAGCTGCTGGAAGCTTTCCATTTCTCAGGCAACAAGCCCGAGTGGATGGTGATGGAAGTGCTGCCGGTACTGCCGCCGGATTTGCGGCCGCTGGTGCCGCTGGATGGGGGCCGCTTTGCGACTTCGGATCTGAATGATCTGTACCGCCGCGTGATCAACCGTAACAATCGTTTGAAGCGCCTGCTGGACCTGAATGCGCCGGACATTATCGTGCGCAATGAAAAGCGCATGCTGCAGGAAGCGGTGGACGCGTTGTTAGACAACGGTCGCCGCGGTCGAGCCATTACTGGCTCCAACAAGCGCCCGTTGAAGTCCCTGGCCGACATGATCAAGGGCAAGCAGGGGCGTTTCCGGCAGAACCTGCTGGGCAAGCGTGTGGATTATTCCGGCCGTTCGGTAATCGTGGTCGGCCCCACCCTGAAGCTGCACCAGTGTGGTCTGCCCAAGAAAATGGCTCTGGAGCTGTTCAAGCCGTTTATTTTCAGCAAGCTCGAATTGCGCGGTCTGGCCACTACCATCAAAGCCGCCAAAAAAATGGTGGAGCGCGAAGAGGCTGTCGTCTGGGATATTCTTGACGAAGTGATCCGCGAACACCCGGTGCTGCTCAACCGCGCGCCGACGTTGCACCGCCTGGGTATTCAGGCATTCGAGCCGGTGCTGATTGAAGGCAAGGCCATTCAACTGCATCCGCTGGTGTGTGTTGCCTATAATGCGGACTTCGACGGTGACCAGATGGCGGTGCACGTGCCCCTGACTCTGGAAGCACAGCTCGAAGCCCGGGCGCTGATGATGTCCACCAACAACATCCTGTCGCCGGCTTCCGGTGAACCGATTATCGTGCCTTCGCAGGACGTGGTCTTGGGCCTCTACTGGATGACTCGCGAGCGCATTAATGCGCGCGGCGAGGGTATGGTGTTCAGCGACGCCAAGGAAGTCTCCCGCGCCTACTATTCCGGGGCGGCGGATTTGCAGGCGCGCATTAAGGTGCGTTTGAGCGAAACCATCATAGGCGAGGAAGGTGAAAAGCAGAAGGATACCCGCATTGTGGATACCACGGTGGGGCGTGTGCTGCTGTGGAATATCGTTCCCGAAGGCATCCCGCTGGAGATGATTAACCGGCCCATGGTGAAAAAAGCCATTTCCGCGGTTATCAACTACTGCTATCGCGTGGTGGGTCTGAAGTCCACGGTCATCTTTGCCGACCGCCTGATGTACATGGGTTACGATTTCTCCACCAAGTCTGGCTCTTCCATCGGTGTAAATGATTTCACCATCCCTGAAGCCAAGGCCGATATCATTGCCCGGGCCGAAGCCGAGGTGTTGGAAATCGAAAGCCAGTTTGCGTCCGGTCTGGTCACCCAGGGTGAGAAGTACAACAAGGTGATCGACATCTGGTCCCGGGCCAACGACCTTGTGGCCAAGTCCATGATGGAGGGCATCAGTCAGGAGTCGGTGATCAATCGCGATGGCGAGGAGGAAGTTCAGGACTCCTTCAACTCCGTATTTATGTACGCCGACTCCGGTGCCCGGGGCTCCCCGGCCCAGATTCGTCAGCTGGCGGGTATGCGCGGTCTGATGGCTCGTCCGGACGGCTCCATTATCGAGACGCCCATTACCGCCAACTTCCGCGAGGGGTTGGACGTAATGCAGTACTTTATTTCCACCCACGGTGCTCGTAAGGGTCTGGCGGACACGGCGCTGAAAACTGCCAACTCCGGTTACCTCACCCGTCGCCTGGTGGATGTGGCTCAGGATCTGGTAGTAACCATGCCGGACTGCGGCACCGACGAAGGCCTGACCATGGCGCCGGTCATTGAAGGCGGTGACGTTATCGAATCTCTGGGTGATCGGATCCTGGGTCGGATTGTTGCGCGCGACGTGATTCGCCCCGATAGCGACGAGATTCTGGTGCCTGCCGGCACCATGATCGACGAAGCCTGGGTAGAGCGCATCGAGGCCATGGGTATTGATGAGGTGTGTGTACGCTCACCCATCAGCTGTGAAGCCCGCGCCGGCGTTTGCTCCATGTGCTACGGCCGCGACCTGGCCCGTGGTCACCGCGTCAATTCCGGCGAGGCTGTCGGGGTTATCGCCGCCCAGTCCATCGGCGAGCCAGGTACCCAGCTGACCATGCGGACATTCCACATCGGTGGCGCGGCCTCCCGGGCCTCCGCCGTGGACAGCGTACAGGTCAAGCAGGACGGCAAGGTACGCCTGCTCAACGTCAAGGTGGTGAGCAACGCCGCCGGCAACCTGGTGGCGGTGTCCCGCTCCGGTGAGCTGGCTATGGCCGATGCCAATGGCCGTGAGCGCGAGCGTTACAAGATTCCCTACGGCGCCGTGATTACCGTAAAAGACGGCGAAGAGGTCAAGGGCGGCCAGGTGGTGGCCAAGTGGGATCCGCATACCCACCCCATTGTCAGTGAAGTGGCCGGTAAGGTGGCCTTCTCCGGCATGGAGGACACCCTGTCCATCCGTCGCCAGACCGACGAGCTGACTGGCCTGAGTTCCATCGAAGTGATGGATCCGGCCGAGCGGCCCGCCGCCGGTAAGGATCTGCGCCCGGCGGTGACGCTGGTGGATGAGAAAGGCAAGCAGCTGAACCTGGCCAACACCAATGTGCCGGCGCATTACATGCTGCCCGCCGGAGCTATCCTGAGCATCAATGACAGCGACTCCATTGAGGTGGGTGATGTTATCGCCCGTATTCCCCAGGAAGGTTCCAAGACCCGGGATATTACCGGTGGTCTGCCCCGGGTGGCCGATCTGTTCGAGGCGCGCAAGCCCAAGGAGCCGTCCATCCTGGCGGAGATCTCCGGTACGGTCAGCTTCGGCAAGGAAACCAAGGGCAAGCGTCGTCTGGTGATTACCCCCACCGATGGGCAACCGCTGCCGGATGGCTCCAGTCACTACGAAGTGCTGATCCCTAAGCATCGCCACCTGACGGTGTTCGAGGGTGAGCAGGTGGAGAAAGGCGAGGTGGTGTCCGACGGCCCGAGCAACCCCCACGATATCCTGCGTCTGCAGGGCGTGGAGGCGCTGGCGCGCTACATCACCAACGAGATTCAGGACGTCTACCGTCTGCAGGGCGTGAAAATCAATGACAAGCACATTGAGACCATTGTCCGGCAGATGCTGCGCAAGGTGGAAATCACTGAAATGGGTGACTCCAGCTTTGTGAAGGGTGAGCAGGTGGAATACTCCCAGGTGCTGGAGGAGAACGAGCGTCTGCGGGCCGAAGGCAAGCAACCGGCCCAGTTCGAGCGCCTGCTGCTGGGTATCACCAAGGCCTCCCTGGCCACCGAGTCCTTCATCTCCGCGGCCTCCTTCCAGGAGACCACGCGGGTGCTGACCGAAGCGGCGGTTACCGGCAAGAAGGACAGTCTGCGCGGGCTCAAGGAGAACGTGGTGGTAGGCCGCCTGATTCCGGCTGGCACCGGTCTGGCGTACCACGCTGAGCGCAAGCGTCGCCGGGAAGAGGAGCTGAGCTATGAAACAGGCGTCAGCGCCGAGGACGTGGAGGCTGCACTGACTGAAGCGCTGAAGTCCAGCTGATCTGGGGCCTGGCTCCCTCACAGGGGGTACGGGCGGATCGGCTTGACGTGGGCGGGTGGCGTCATTACAATGCGCCACCCGCTTTTTGCAAGTGGGGGGTGGGCCTATGGCCGCCTGTCTTGATTTGGCGCAATTTGGCGCCGTTATTGATATCTGGAGTTTATTTTCATGGCAACGATCAACCAGTTGGTTCGTAAGCCGAGAAAACGCAAGGTGCAAAAGAGCGACGTACCCGCTCTGCAGGGCAACCCGCAAAAGCGCGGTGTCTGTACCCGCGTTTATACCACCACACCGAAAAAGCCGAACTCGGCACTGCGGAAAGTCTGCCGTGTGCGCCTGACCAACGGTTTTGAAGTGTCTTCCTATATTGGTGGTGAAGGGCACAACCTGCAAGAGCACAGCGTGGTGCTGATTCGTGGCGGCCGGGTCAAGGACCTGCCGGGCGTGCGTTACCACACAGTGCGCGGTTCGCTGGATACTTCCGGCGTCAACAACCGCAAGCAGGGTCGTTCCAAGTACGGCACCAAGCGTCCCAAGTAACCCGTTTTGGGTGGGGCGCTGTGTTTTCGGTTTATGACCGAGTAAGGCCGGGCGCGTCGGCGATTGAATTGCCGCGGAGTTCCGGGTCAATCCTGAAATTGTAGAGGCTTAAGCAATGCCAAGAAGAAGAGTTGTCGCCAAGCGCGAAGTGCTGCCGGATCCAAAGTACGGCAATGTCACGCTGGCCAAGTTTATGAACCATGTAATGATCAGCGGCAAGAAGTCCGTGGCCGAGAGCATCGTCTATGGTGCTTTGGAGCAGGTACAGACCAAGCTCAACCGCGATCCGCTGGAAGTGTTTGACGAGGCGCTTGAGAATATCGCTCCTCTGGTGGAGGTGAAGTCCCGCCGCGTGGGTGGTGCCACCTATCAGGTGCCGGTAGAGGTTCGCCCCTCCCGTCGCACCGCTCTGGCCATGCGCTGGCTGGTGGATTTCTCCCGCAAGCGCAGCGAAAAATCTATGCCGCTGCGTCTCGCCGGTGAGCTGATCGATGCCTCCCAGGGTAAGGGCGCCGCTGTCAAGAAGCGTGAAGATGTACACCGCATGGCCGAGGCCAACAAGGCATTCTCTCACTATCGCTTCTAAGCATCGGTCAGGCCCAATAAAAGGCAGCTTTTCAGCTGCCTTTTACCATTTACAGAATATGCTAAACGGGGAATACAGTCGTGGCACGTAAAACTCCTATCGCACGCTATCGCAACATCGGTATTTGTGCACACGTTGACGCCGGTAAGACAACCACTACCGAGCGCGTACTTTTTTACACGGGTCTGTCGCACAAGATTGGTGAAGTGCACGACGGCGCGGCCACCACTGACTGGATGGCCCAGGAGCAGGAGCGTGGTATTACCATTACCTCTGCTGCGGTTACCGCTTTCTGGAAAGGCATGCGCCAGCAGTTCGACGAGCACCGCGTCAATATCATCGACACGCCCGGACACGTGGACTTCACCATTGAGGTGGAGCGCTCCCTGCGTGTTCTGGATGGCGCGGTTGTCGTGCTGTGTGGTTCTTCCGGCGTGCAGCCGCAAACCGAAACCGTTTGGCGCCAAGCCAACAAGTACGAAGTGCCGCGCATGGTATTCGTCAACAAGATGGACCGCACTGGTGCCAACTACCTGCGCGTGGTCGAGCAGTTGAAAACCCGTCTGGGTGCCACTGCCGTGCCGCTGCAGATGACGATTGGCTCAGAAGACGAGTTCAAGGGTGTGGTGGATCTGGTCAAGATGCAGGCCATCATCTGGAACGAAGCAGACCAGGGCATGACCTTTGAATATGAGGATATCCCGGCCGACCTGCTGGAAACCTGTCAGACGCTGCGCGAGCAGATGGTCGAAGCGGCGGCAGAAGCCACCGAAGAGCTGATGGAAAAATACCTGGAAGGCGGCGAACTGACCGAAGAAGAAATCAAAGCCGGTATTCGTGCGCGTACCATCGCCAACGAAATCGTTCCGGTACTGGGCGGCTCCGCCTTCAAGAACAAGGGTGTGCAGGCGGTGCTGGATGCTGTTATCGAATATCTGCCGGCTCCCAACCAGGTGCGGGCCATTGAAGGGGTTCTGGATGACGGTGAAACCATCGCCACCCGTGAAGCCGACGACGATGCGCCTTTTGCGGCCCTGGCGTTCAAAATCGCTACGGACCCGTTTGTGGGCACGCTGACTTTCTTCCGCGTCTACTCCGGCACGCTCAACTCCGGCGACACCGTGTACAACCCGGTCAAGGGCAGAAAAGAACGCGTCGGCCGTATGGTGCAGATGCACGCCAACGATCGCAAGGAAATCAAGGAAGTGCTGGCTGGCGACATCGCCGCCGGTATTGGTTTCAAAGACGTTACCACCGGGGACACCCTGTGTGACCTCAACCACCTGATCACCCTGGAGCGGATGGAGTTCCCCGAGCCGGTGATCCATGTGGCGGTGGAGCCGAAAACAAAAGCGGACCAGGAAAAAATGGGCGTCGCCCTGGGCAAGCTGGCTCAGGAAGACCCGTCTTTCCGGGTGAAAACCGACGAAGAAACCGGCCAGACCATCATTGGCGGCATGGGTGAGCTGCACCTGGATATTATCGTCGACCGCATGCGTCGTGAATTCAACGTTGAGGCGAACATCGGCAAGCCGCAAGTGGCTTATCGCGAAGCGATTCGCAATACCTGCGAAATCGAAGGCAAGTTCGTGCGTCAGTCCGGTGGTCGCGGTCAATACGGACACATCTGGATTCGCTTCGAGCCGGGCGCCGATGAAAGCGCCGAGGGGCTGGAGTTTGTCAACGAAATCGTCGGTGGTGTGGTGCCGAAGGAATACATCCCAGCGGTACAAAAGGGTATCGAAGAGCAGATGCAGAACGGTGTACTGGCCGGCTATCCGTTGCTGGGCCTGAAAGCCACTGCCTACGATGGCTCTTTCCACGATGTTGACTCTTCGGAAATGGCGTTTAAGATCGCTGCGTCCATGGCCACCAAAAAGCTGGCGCAGCAAGGCGGTGCGGTTCTTCTGGAGCCCATCATGAAGGTTGAGGTGGTCACGCCCGAAGAAAACATGGGTGATGTGGTGGGCGACCTGAACCGCCGTCGCGGTCTGATCCAGGGTATGGACGAAAACGTCAGCGGCAAGGTGATCAACGCCGAAGTGCCCCTAGCGGAGATGTTCGGCTACGCTACGGATCTGCGTTCTGCCACCCAGGGTCGCGCTACCTACACCATGGAATTCAAGCACTATGCCGAAGCGCCGCGCAACGTCGCTGAGGAAGTGATTGCCAAGAGCAAGGTGTCCAGCGACTGATGATTCAAGTGCGTCGCGCTTCCCGGAAGCGCGACGCGTCGAATTTCCATTTGCACTATTCAGAGGAATATAAAAGTGGCTAAAGAAAAGTTTGAACGTAACAAGCCCCACGTCAATGTGGGCACCATCGGTCACGTAGACCACGGCAAGACGACGCTGACAGCGGCGCTGACGCGTGTCTGCTCCGAGACCTGGGGCGGCCAGGCGGTGG
>JBJHDF010000046.1:0-15344 GCA_050486405.1 Marinimicrobium sp.
GTGGCTTTTACCACCGGATAGACGGCGGCCAGTTCGGCCAGCATGCCGGGCTTCTGCGATCCCTGACCGGGAAAAACAAAGGCGAGATTATTTTGCATGATGAGTTCTCATTGCTCTTTTAACTTAACTTGTTCGCGGGCCACTTCGATGGCCTGGGCAAAAGCGGCGGCGTCGGCACTGCCGTGACTTTTCACCAGCGTTTGACGCAGGCCGAGAAAAATGGCGCCGTTGTACAGGCCCGGGCCCAGTTCGCGCAACCACTGTCGGCCCAGAGGGCGCAGCCAGAATCCGAGCAGGCGATAGCGCCAGCGACTGCGAATATCGGTAACAATCTTTTGCGCAATTCTGTGGGCGACACCCTCACTGGCCTTGAGCGCGATGTTGCCGGTAAAGCCGTCGCAGACAATCACTTCCGCCGCACCGCTGAAAATCGCATCCGCTTCCAGAAAGCCGATATAGTGTAACCGCTCGTCGGCGCGCAGCAGTTGATGGGCCGCACGAATCGCGTCCGTGCCCTTGCCCTCTTCCACACCGATATTGAGCAGCGCCACCCGGGGGAGTTCCACCCGCGCTTCGGCCAGGGCGCTGCCCAGCAACGCGAACTGGTGCAACTGCTCCGGCGTGGCGGTGATATTGGCGCCCAGGTCCAGCATATAGGTCAGGCCGGATTCCACCGGCATGGCCTTGCAGATGGCGGGGCGTTCGATACCCGGGAGGGTTTTCAGCAGGTAACGGCCCATGGCCATGAGCGCGCCGGTATTGCCGGCGCTGACGCAGGCCTGGGCGGCACCGGTGCGCACCTGCTCCACGGCGCACCACATGGAAGACTCCCGCTTGTGGCGCAGGGCGCTGCGGGGATCTTCGTCCATGGCGACAATCCGGGGGGCGTGTACCAGGCTCAGGCGGGCACTCAGGTCTTCGGGGACCGAAGCCAGCAGTGGCGACAGTTGTTGCTCGTCACCGCAGAGAATAAAGCAGGTGTCGCTGCGACGCCGGGCGAAATCGAGCACGGCCGGAATGACAGAACGGGGACCCAGGTCCCCGCTCATGGCATCTATCGCAATACAGTATCGGGCCGACATTACGCCGACGAGATTACTCGTCGCCGCCGGTTTCCACGACTTTGCGGCCCTTGTAAAAACCGTCTGCGGTCACGTGGTGACGCAGATGCTTTTCACCGCTGGTGGGGTCGATGGACAGAGTCGGTGCGGTCAGTGCATCGTGAGAGCGACGCATGCCACGACGGGAACGCGTCTTTTTGCTTTTTTGTACAGCCATGGGGATTGCTCCTGTGTAAACCGGTTTAACAAATTAGGGGGAGGCCCTCTCCTAAACTGCTGCGCGCTCGCTGCATCTATGAGATAGCTTCTACTACTTTCTTTTACCCTTGAGCTGCTCCAGCACCTGAAAGGGATTTTTGCGTGGCTCATCCGCCACCGCATCACCGCGACTCATCAGCCCTTCATCGATACAGGGCTCGGGATGCACCGCCACGGTGGGCAAACTCAGCAGCAGTTCCTCTTCGATCACGTCGTGGAAACTGGCCTGGTCTTCCGTCACAATCCAGGGCTCCAGGTGCTGCGGCAGGCTGGCGGCGGTTTCGTCATCCGCCACCAGGGCCAGGGCAAATTCGGAGCGCACCGGAAACAGTACCGTTTCCAGGCACCGCTGACACTCCAGCGGCAACTCCGCCTCCACCGAGCCGGTCAACACCCGACGACCCTGTTCATCGCGCCCAAAGCGCAGCTCCGCCCGGGCGTCGCCACCCGGCTCCCGCAGGGCGAGCGCCAGTCGCAGCAGGCTTGCCAGGGGCACCAGGCCGCTCAGTGTCACGCCTTGCTGGGCAAATTTCCATGGGTCGCCCCTGGCGGGCAGGGGCTTGCTGACTGGGGCCTGGGACATAAGCGCGCAATAATAGGGATATGGCCCTGCTCTGTCAAAGGAAAATAAGGGCCCGAGCCACGAAAACCGGCGGTTTCAGCCCTTTTTCGAGCGGATGTCCGCTAGAATGCCGGAAATTCACCGGGAGAAGCTCCTATGCCGCTGGTACTCGCCTCCGGCTCCGCCTACCGCCGCCAACTGCTGGAGAAGCTGGGGCTGCCCTTTGTCTGGCGCTCGCCGGATGTGGACGAGACGCCGAGGGAGGGCGAAGCGCCGCAGATACTGGCCCGGCGCCTGGCGCGGGACAAGGCCCGGGCGCTGGCGGGGGATTTTCCGGACAGCTGGATCATCGGCTCGGATCAGGTGGCGGTAACGGCCCGGGGGCAGTTGCTGGGCAAGCCCGGCGACCACGAGACCGCCGTGGCGCAACTGTTGGCTGCCAGCGG
The DNA here is from genome assembly GCA_050486405.1 of Marinimicrobium sp. Taxonomy (GTDB): domain Bacteria; phylum Pseudomonadota; class Gammaproteobacteria; order Pseudomonadales; family Cellvibrionaceae; genus JBJHDF01. Next base: position 2,328 of record JBJHDF010000046.1, read on the forward strand.
TGGCACCGTCACCTTTTATACGGCGCTGTGCCTGCACCACAGCGGCAGCGGCCACTGCCACGAGGATGTGGATGTCTGCCAGGTGGATTTTCGGCCTCTGACCCACCAGCAGATCGAGCGCTATCTGCACCGGGAGACGCCCTATGATTGCGCCGGAAGTTTCAAGTCCGAGGGGTTGGGGATTGCGCTGTTTCGGGCCATTCGCGGCGAGGACCCGAATGCACTGGTGGGGCTGCCGCTGATTCGGTTGGTGTCGTTGTTTGAGGTAGCGGGTATTGAGGTATTGTAGCTACAACCTCTCCCACTCCCATAGGTGAGTAAACTCGTCGAGACATAGCTCCGGTTCGTAGGGTCGCAAGCGGTCGATGTGGTGGGCGCCGTAGCTGACGGCGATGCGTGGCATGTGGATGCGCCGGGCCATGTCCATATCGTATTCGGTGTCGCCGATCATGGCGGCTTCTTCCACCGGCATGCGGAATTCAACCAGCAGTTGTTGCAGCATCAAAGGATCGGGTTTGGAGGCGGTTTCGTCGGCGCAGCGGGTGGCGTGAAAGAAGCCGCTCATGCCCAGGGCCTCAAGCACCCGATCCAGCCCGCGCCGGCTTTTTCCCGTGGCCACGGTCAGCACATGACCCTGCTCGCGCAGGCGGTGCAGTGTGTCGAGTACGCCGGGAAAAAAGTCCGAGGGTTGTTGCTGATCGGCGGCGACGAACTGGCGGCTGTAGGCGCGACGAAACTGTTCCAGTTCCGTGGCGTTCCGGCGCTGCGGGTAGAGTAACCGGATGGCTTCGGGCAGGCCCAGGCCGATGATGTTGTGCACCTCACTGGCCTCCGGCTCGGGCCAACCCAGTTCCCGGGCGGCCATCTGCATGGCGGCGGTGATCTTGCCGGTGGAGTCACTCAGGGTTCCGTCCCAATCAAAAATCAACAGCACTTTTGTTTCCTCTAATCTTCAATTGGCACCAGCCGCCCGAGCGGAGCAGCCAGGTCGTCACCGAGGGGCGCTTTGACGACGGTCGGTTCGCTGGCGTCGGGCAGATAAAAGGACAGTTCGGCGGCGTGCAGGAACATGCGTTTGAAACCCCGCTGACGCATCTGTTCATTGAAGGCATCGTCGCCGTATTTGTCATCGCCCACCAGAGCGTGCCCCTGGTACTGGGCGTGAACCCGGATCTGGTGGGTGCGGCCGGTAATCGGCCTGGCTTCTATCAGGGTGCAATCGCGGTAGCGGGCCAGGGGCCGGAAGCGGGTGAGGCTGGGTTTGCCTTCCGGGTGTACGCGAACGATGCGCTCGCCCTCCCCCACTTCGCTTTTCAGCAGCGGCGCCTCCACCTGTTGTACCGTCTCCGGCCAGTGCCCGGCCACCAGCGCCCAGTACACCTTGCGCACGCCGTCGCGCCGGCGCAGGGCGCCCTGCAGGTGGCGCAGCATACTGCGCTTTCTGGCCACCATGACACAGCCGGAGGTCTCACGGTCCAGCCGGTGCACCAGTTCCAGGTAGCGATCGTCGGGCCGTGTCTGGCGCAGGGCCTCGATCAGGCCCAGGCTGACGCCGCTGCCGCCGTGCACCGCCAGGCCGGCGGGCTTATTGATCACCAGCAGTTCGGGTGTTTCCAGCAGGATGGCGCGCTCCAGCAGGCGGATCAGGCTCTGGCCGGCGTGGGGAACCGGGGCAGCTTCCGGGAGTCTCACCGGAGGAATCCGCACCTGGTCGCCGGCACAGAGCCGGTATTCGGGCTTGACCCGGCCCTTGTTGACCCGCACTTCGCCCTTGCGCAGCAGCCGGTAGAGCCTGGACCTGGGCAGTCCCTTGAGACGGGTGAGCAGAAAGTTGTCCAGGCGTTGGCCGGCCTGATCGGCGTCTATTTCAACCATCTGGACACTGCTGAGGGAGCCGTTGGCGGTCATTGCTGGGGAGTCGGGTGTGGAAACATGGGCGCCATCATAGCAGTCCGGGCCGGGTCTCAGTAGCCGTTTCCGCCCCCACTGGTTGGCAAGCGGCTGATTCTACAGGAAAAACTCGTTGAAGCCGAACTGTAATACTGTTATAGTCGGAAGCGCTGCCAATCCGGATACCGCCAATCAGCCGTATCGTCAGGATCAGATTCAGGCGGCCAGCGCCTGCCTCAATTGCCCGGCAAAGTTTCAACACCGGGGAGTGCAGGAGAAAAAACGACTGACAAACCGCGTTTTCGCCGCACCCGATTTGCGGGTCGATCTACGGATCTGGGCGTGAACGCATTTTGAAAATGCGCTAGCGACAATACAAGCCAGCGTCAGCACTGTAAGTGTTTTGTTAGAACTCTGATTTTTTGTGTTGCCGGCATGACTCTCCCGAGCCACTGAGCCAGATGGAGATCGCCACTGACAACGCGCCCGCGGATACCCCGACGGAAGACCGGCGTTGTAGAAGCAATAACCGGCAACCACTGAACAGGACATGGCTGATAACAGCCAAACTCTTCAGAACTGAGTGAAATGGGAAAGGATTTGTTACAAGTGACCAACATTCCAGCCCTGTCGATGCAACTGCGGTTGCGTCGCTGTGGCCTGTTGAATGTCAACCATCGTGTCCACTGAATAACCTGCCCCAACGGCCTGGTGCGCAACTCGCACACCAGGCCGCCAACAAAGCCCACAGCGCCGACCCGGTTGTGTTGTTTCGCCTGCGCGGAAAACTCAACTATCGGGTAACGCATGAAAAGAATGCTCATCAACGCGACGCAACCGGAAGAGTTGCGTGTCGCTCTGGTCGATGGCCAATGGCTCTACGACCTGGATATCGAAAACCGCAATCGTCAACAGAAAAAAGCCAACATCTACAAAGGCCGTGTCACCCGGGTTGAACCCAGCCTGGAGGCGGCCTTTGTTGATTACGGAGCCGAGCGCCACGGCTTTCTGCCCCTGAAGGAGATCTCCCGGGAGTACTTTACCCGGGGCGGCGACAACGACCGCGTACGCATCAAGGACGTCATCAAGGAAGGCACAGAAGTCATTGTGCAGGTGGACAAGGAGGAGCGCGGCAACAAGGGCGCCGCCCTGACCACCTTTATCAGCCTCGCCGGCCGCTATCTGGTACTGATGCCCAACAACCCCCGGGCCGGCGGCATCTCCCGCCGCATCGAGGGCGAGGATCGCGCCGAACTGAAAGACGCCCTGAGCAGTATCACCGTGCCCTCGGGCATGGGTGTGATCATCCGTACCGCCGGCGTCGGCCGCAGCCCGGAAGAACTGCAGTGGGACCTGAACTATCTGCTGAAGCTCTGGGCCTCCGTCGACGACGCCGCCAAAAGTGCCCAGGCCCCCGCCTTCCTGTTCCAGGAGAGCAATGTCATCATCCGCGCCATCCGCGACTACCTGCGCGACGATGTGGGCGAGGTCGTGGTCGACAATAAGGAGGCTTATGACCTGGCCGCCGGGTTTGTGCAGCAGGTGATGCCCAACTACCGGCACAAGGTCAAGTTCTACGACAACGATATTCCGCTTTTCAACCGCTACCAGATTGAAAGCCAGATCGAGACCGCCTTCCAGCGCGAAGTGAAACTGCCCTCCGGCGGCTCCATTGTCATCGATATCACGGAAGCACTGGTGTCCATCGACATCAACTCCTCCCGCGCTACCAAGGGCGGCGATATCGAAGAGACCGCCTTGCAAACCAACCTGGAAGCCGCTGACGAAATCGCCCGGCAACTGCGTCTGCGCGACGTTGGCGGCCTGATCGTCATCGACTTCATCGACATGCAGCCGGCCCGCAACCAACGGGCGGTGGAAGATCGCGTGCGCAACGCCCTGATGATGGACAGAGCCCGTGTGCAGATCGGGCGCATCTCCCGTTTCGGACTGCTGGAGATGTCGCGCCAGCGCCTGCGTCCCTCCCTGGGCGAAACCCACTCCAGAGTCTGCCCCCGCTGCAGCGGCCAGGGCACCATTCGCGGCACCCGCTCGCTGGCGCTGTCGGTGCTGCGACTGGTGGAAGAGGAGGCCCAGAAAGAGCGCAGCGCCGAGATTCGCGCCATTGCGCCTGTGTCCGTGGCCACCTATCTGCTCAACGAAAAACGTAAAACCATTTCCGGCATCGAGCAGCGCAACAACACCCGTGTGGTAATTGTGCCCAATGCCGACATGGTCACTCCTCACTTTGAAGTCCAGCGCCTGCGCGACGACGACGAGGGCACACTGGAAACCAGCTACAAGATTGTTTCCAGCTACGAAGATCAATCAAACGACGACACCAACCAAAAACCCGTGGTGGCGCCGCAACCTTTGGTGCAACCCCTGGCCCACTCCGAACCGGCGCCAGCACCGGTGGCCAAGAAGAAGGTCAGCCAACCGGGCCTGCTGGAGCGCCTTATCAACGCACTGAAAAGCCTGTTTGCGCCGCAGGAAAAAGCACCGGCCAAACAGGCCAAGGGACGCGGCGATCGTGGCCGCGGCAACCGTGGCCGCGCCCAGCAGACCCGCAACCGGCGCGGACGCAATGACCGGCGCGACCGCAAGGACGATCAGGAGTTGCGCGACAACCTTCCCAGCCGCGATGCGCGCGCCGATACCGACGCCGACAAGTCCAGTCGTAAATCGCGTGACGACAAACGCGGCAGCCGCAAGACCCGGGACGGAGAAGACAAACCGCGCAGCGCCAAGCCGGAAGTTGCCGCCGAGGAAACCAGCCGCGACGAGGGCGAGAAACGCGAGGGCGGCAGGCGTCGGCGCCGGCGCGGTGGTCGGCGTCAAAAAGGTGGTGAGGGTGACACCGAAGCCACAGTAGCCGCAACGGTAGATACGCAAACCAGCGACGACAGCCCCGCCCAGGACAGCGGTGCCGATCGCAGCGACAGCGACAGCCAGGAACAACGGCCCGAAAAACGCCCGGCCGGTCGCCGCGGTCGCAGTCATCGCCGCCGCCGCAGTGACGAAGCGACTGCGGTAGAAAGCACAACAGACAACGAGTCCACCGCGCCGCAATCTCGGCCGCTGGCGCAACCCGCCGCCCAGAGCGACTTGCCGTTTGCGGCGGCCGACACCCGGAACCAGGAAAGCAACCAAAGCGCGACCGTGCAAGAACCTTCAACAACGGAAGCAACCACACCTGCAGTGACCGAAGAACCAAAGCCTGCAGTGATGGTAAGTGCCGAGCCCTCGATAGTTGAAGAAAAAGAGCCTTCAGCAGTGGTGAATGAAGAGCCTTCAGCAGTGGTGAATGAAGAGCCTTCAGCAGTGGTGAATGAAGAGCCTTCAGCGGTCACGAATGAAGAGCCTTCAGCAGTTCAGGAAGAAGAGCCTTCAGCGGTTGTGAATGAAGAGCCTTCAGCGGTCGCAAATGAAGAACCCTCAGCAGTTGAGGAAGAAGCACCAACCGAAGCTACACCGCGGCCTAAAACCCGTGTCGCCAACGACCCGCGCCTGGCCCCCAGGCCGGTGCAGCAGGTGCGCATTGTGACCGAAACCCGCAATCGCCCTTCGGCCCGCGCGTTGGACACCAGCAAACCACCGCAGGTGAGCCATGAGCCCCGCCCCCTGAACCGGCCCGGCAACGATCCCAGGCTGGCCCGGCGCCGCTCGGCGGAGCCACAGGAGAGCAACGGCGACTGAGCCGACGACAAAACGCAGCCGTGCGGCGGCGGAATTTTCCGCCGCCGGCTTGCTCAACTGTCAAAGGTATGTATAATCAGCACCTCTTGGAAGGGTGGCAGAGCGGTTGAATGCAGCGGTCTTGAAAACCGCCGTAGGTTAATAGCCTACCCAGGGTTCGAATCCCTGCCCTTCCGCCATCCCTCATCCCGCGCTGTTCGATCTCACTCCTGTTTCGATGTGTGTTAGTATTTCCCGAACCGGATTGCCAGCCACGCCTCGGGAGTTCCCGTGCAGCAGACCATGATATTTTCCCTCGTTATCCGTTCAGCACCCACCCGCCAGTCCGCCGACAGCGCCTATCGTTTTGCCAGCGCCGCGCTCGACGCCGGTCACGAACTCTACCGCCTGTTTTTTTACGGCGACGGTGTGCACAACGCCAACTCGCTGGCTGTTCCCCCTCAGGACGAACAGGATAATCTGGAGCGCTGGCAACAGCTGGGCGAGCAGCACGGTATCGATATGGTGGTATGCGTGGCCTCAGCTCTGGGGCGCGGCTTGCTGGACGAACAGGAAGCCCGCCGCTACAGCAAGCCGGGTCACAATCTGGCCCCGGGCTTTGTCATCGGTGGCCTCGGCCAACTGCTGGACGCCGCCGTACACTCAGACCGCGTGATCACTTTCGGCTAGGGGTGCTGAGATGACAAAAAAACTGCTCTTCATCAGCCGCCAGGCTCCCTATGGCAACACGCGCGCCCGGGAAGCGCTGGATGCGACCCTGGCCGCCTCGGTGTACGACCAGCAACTGAGTTTGCTGTTTATGGACGATGGCGTACTGCAACTGGTGGTGGGGCAAGACAGCGCAGGCATAGACCAGAAAAATCTCTCCAAACAGTTGTCAGCCCTGCCCCTGTACGACATCAGCCCGTTGTACGTGCACCGGCAATCCCTGGCGCAACGCGGACTGGCGCCGCAGGATCTGTTCGCCGATGATATCGAATTGCTGGACAGCGAGCAGGTGCAGGCACTGATCGCCCAGCAGGATCATATCCTGAGCTTCTGACCCCATGAGCACCCTGCACACCGTCAACCGCTCCCCTTTCAGTCACAGCGCCCTGGCATCCTGCCTGGCGCTGTGCGCACCCGGCGACACCCTGCTGTTGCTGGAGGACGGTGTCTACGCCGCCCTGGCGGGCGCGACCCCGGCGCAGCAGTTGGCCAACGTGGCGGCGCGCGGCGTGGAGGTGCTCGCCATGACTGGCGATCTGGCCGCCCGCGGCCTGGAGACGCGTCTGGCGCCGGGCATCCGCTGTATCGATTACCCGGAATTTGTGGCCCAGAGTTGCCGTCACCAGCGGATTCAGAGCTGGTACTGACATGGCTCTGATCTGCGACGGCAAAACCGTGGAAACCGACGCCGAAGGCCACCTGCGGCGGCTCTCGGACTGGAGCGAAGCCCTGGCTGTGCAACTGGCCCAGGCCGAGGGCATCAGTCTGACGGCGGCTCACTGGGAGCTGATTCATCTGGTGCGCAACTACTACCGGGAGTACGAACTGTCACCGGCCATGCGGCCTCTGGTGAAATACACGGCCCTGCACCTGGGGTCGGAAGTAGGCAACAGTATCCACCTGTTGCGGTTATTCCCCCCCAGTCCGGCCCGGATTATCAGCAAGATCGCCGGCCTGCCGCGCCCGGACAACTGCCTGTAGCCCTTAACCTTCAACCCTGAAGCAGCTATGCCAGCGGCGCTATGCGGCGGCCCATCGCCTGGCGGTAGGGAAAAACACCAAAGATGCCGCCGGTGTGCACAAACACCAGATCGCCGGAGGACGGCAGCGTGCCCCGGCGAATCTCCTCCAGCATGCCGTAAAACGCCTTGCCCGTGTACACCGGGTCCAGCACTATGCCCTCCAGGCTTGCCAGCCGGGCGATACAGTCCAGCACCTCCGCACCGGCCTGGCCGTAGCCGTCACCGATGTACTGATCGTTGATGCTCATGGACAAGGGCGTAGACGCTATGCCATAGCGCTGCCGCCAGTCCGCCAGATCCTGCTCCACCTTGCGCTGAAATTCGGCGGCGCTGTCACAGACCGCCATGCCCAGCACGCGGGTGCCGGGGCTGTACAGGGCGTGCCCCGCCGCCAGGCCGGCCAGGGTACCGCCGGAACCCACGGCGCAGATCAGGTGGGACGGCGCAATGCCCTGCGCCCGGTAGGCCTGTTGCAGTTCGAGGCTGGCCGCAACGTACCCCCAGACGCCCACGGCATCGCTGCCGCCGGTGGGGATCAGGTACGGCTTGTGACCTTGGGCGAGCAGTTGATCCCGGGTGCGGGCCAGTAGCCCCGGCAGATCGCGCCGGTAGGCGGGCTCGGCGTAGATCCGCAATTCAGCGCCGGCGAGTTGGGACAGCAGCAGATTGGCGTCCACTGGCTCCAGGGGGCCGTTTTGGCGCAACACCAACACCGCTTTCATGCCCAGTTGGGCCGCCACCAACGCCGTGGCCCGGCAGTGGTTGGACTGCAGGGCGCCGCAGGTGATCAGGGTGTCGCAGCCCTCGGCGCTGGCCTGGGCCACCAGAAATTCCAGCTTGCGCACCTTGTTGCCAGACAGTACCGACCCGGTGAGATCATCGCGCTTGATCCAGATGCGGGGGCCGCGCAACTGTTCGGACAGGCGGTCCAGAGGGTGCAGAGGTGTGGGGGTTATCGCCAGGCAGAGGCGCTGGGGGAAGTTCAAGCGCAAGGCCATGATTCACCCCGCAAGAAAGGCAGTGCCCACGCGAGCGGTGGGCACCGGCCGAAGGCGCAATCAGATGGACTTGATGGTGCCCTTGGGCAGCACGGCATGCACCGCCACCTTCTGGAATTTGAGCTCCACATTGTTGCCCACGTCCAGCACCAGATAGTCCTCATCCACCTTGGTAATCTTGCCGATGATACCACTGGTCATCACCACCTCATCGCCCTTGTTCAGGGCCGACACCAGGCTGCGATGTTCCTTGGCGCGCTTCTGTTGGGGACGGATGATCATGAAGTACATCAGCACGAACATGCCGACGATCATCAACAGGGGAATTGCCGACCCCCCCTGGGGCGCCTGCTCGGCCTGAGCCATGGCGGCGGGAATAAGAAATTCCATGAAATCAACCTCTTAGGGATGCCAAAAAAGTGCTAACTCTACCCTGTTTAGCACAGTCTGGCAATCGGCCGGCGCCGAAAACGGTGGCTCGCAAAGCCGGCAACGAGGTGCCGGCAACAGCGAAATCGGGACAGTCAGAGTGCGTCGGCGTCAGGTACAGCGGTGTCAAGCATAGTCGCGAAACAACTTGCGAAACACACTGGGCGACAACCCGGTCCAGCGTTTGAAGGCGTTGGTAAAACTGGTTCGGTCGGAAAAGTCCAGGGCTTTGGAAACCTCGTCAACACTCATATGCTCATCGATCAAAAACTTGATGGCAAAGTGAAAACGGACACTGTCTCGCAACTGGGCAAAATTTTCGTCCTGCTGCTGTAAACGCCGTTGCAAGGTACGTTTGGAGAGGTTTAGATCGCCGGCAATGCTGTCAATGGCGAGGGACGAATGTCCCACCCGGTTCTGCAAAACCGCTACAACACGAGCGGCAATGCCATCCGGCATTGGCAACCCGGCCATCTCCAAATAGGTTTCATAGGAAATACTACCTGGTTTGACGCCTTCGCTATCCGAAGACACGCCCGAACAAGTGGTGTACACGCGCTGAAGTTGAATCATACAGGCCTCTCCTTCTGCCGAAATCCTGGCATGGGACTCATGTTTAAAAGCACTCCCGAAAAAAGGTCAACAGGTTGACTCCGCTAGCTCCCCAACCCATTCACCGCTCGGAACAAGCGACGAAAGTATAGGACAAGACGCCGAAAGTCGCCGGCCAATTTGCCCAAGGTAGCATCAGAATCTGCAAAAGGTCACACTTTTCAACATGTCCCGGTAATCCCGGATCCGGCATCTGCCCTTCAGCCCGCCGCCGCTCAGCCATTTCGGCCGGTCAAAAGTTTTCGCGAATGTAGTCCAGCGCGTCCCGGTCATGGGTCTTGGTGTTTACCTTTTCGAGAATATGACGCAAACGACCCGTTTTGTCTATCAAAAAGGACGTGCGGATTATCCCCATAAACTCCCTTCCCATAAACTTTTTTAACCCCCAAACGCCATATTTTTTTGCAATAGAATGATCTTCGTCTGATAACAAATCGAAATTAAGATCATGCTTATCAATAAACTTTTGCAACCTTTCCGGGCTGTCCGGGCTTACTCCCAGTACAACTATGTCCTCTGCATCCAGCTCCTTTTTCACATCGCGAATGCCGCAGGCCTGGGTGGTACAGCCCGGAGTCATGGCTTTGGGATAAAAGTACAGCACCAGATTCTTGCCGCGAAAATCCTTGAGACTGACTTTTTCCCCACGCTGATTGCGAAGGACAAAAGCGGGGGCCAGATTGCCGATTTTCGGTAAAGGCATGTTTGCTACTCCTGAAAGTAAACGGGTTTACAAAAAGTATTTACGATGAGTTCGGCGCCAAACTGACGCCTTAGAAGCAGTGCGGCAGGTCGTTGCGACCTAACACCACCCCAAAAGCGGGTCAGGGACGATAAAGAGCGTCTCTCTCATCCGGTGTGATGGCGGTGCTTGAGTCTGTAGTTTTAAGCGCAGGGTGTGCAATGCAATTCCGGCCAGCACCTTTGGCCCGATACATCCACTCGTCCACGCGCCGCAAAAAACCCTCGGGCGCATCGCCCTGATTGGCGAAAAAAGTGTCCACGCCCAGAGATACAGTCAGCGTCACCTCACCGTCGGCATTACAGACAAACGGTTCTGTCGCCACCGCGCGCCGCACACGCTCAGCCACCATGACGGCAGACTGCAGCGATGTGTTGGGCAGTATCAACGCAAACTCCTCACCGCCAAAACGACAGGCGATATCCAGTTTGCGCAGCCCCTGCAGCAGGCGCCCCGCCACCTCCTGCAAGATGCGGTTACCTCTGTCGTGACCCCAGGTGTCATTGAGCTGTTTGAAATGGTCGATGTCCAGCAGTGCCAGCGACAGTGGCTGTGTGGTGCGGCGGGTGCGCTCCATCTCCAGTATCAACGACTCAATAAAGTGGCGATAGTTGTGCAGCCCGGTCAGAGCGTCGGTGCGCACCTGCGCTTCCAGACTGCCAACATGCCGGCGCAGCTGCACCAACTCGGACAGGTATTCACAGTGGCTTTCCCCGGCAGGGCACTCCAGTACCGGTGACGAATCAGTATCGGTCATGGGATTTGTTCGCGGCGGTTATTGTTGTCATGGCGCTTATTCTAACCAATACCCCTGCCCCATTACAGGGCGCAGCTCTCATCAATCCCGGTAAATCTTCAATAAATCGCCGTAGTACTCCACCCGGCGATCACGCAGATAAGGCCAGATACGTCGCACCTGCTCGCCGCGGCGCATGTCCAGTTGCACCAGAAGCGAGGTTTCCTCGGCTTTCGGCGCCTCCGCCAGGATTTCGCCCTGGGGGCCAGCGACGAAGCTGCTGCCCCAAAACTGGATGCCAGCACCACCGCCTGGGTCGGCTTCGTGGCCCACCCGGTTGACGCTGACCACCGGCACGCCGTTGGCGATGGCATGGGCGCGCTGAATGGTGATCCAGGCGTCGCGCTGGCGCTGCTGCTCCTCCGCACTGTCGCGGGGATCCCAGCCGATAGCCGTGGGATAAATCAGTAGCTCGGCACCAGCCATGGCCATCAGCCGGGCGGCCTCGGGAAACCACTGGTCCCAGCAGACCAGTACACCCAACTTGCCCAGAGAGGTCTGGATGGGCGCGAAGCCCAGGTCGCCGGGCGTGAAATAGAATTTCTCGTAGAACCCCGGGTCGTCTGGTATGTGCATTTTGCGGTAGCGACCGGCGAGGCTGCCGTCGCTGTCCAGCACCACCGCCGTGTTGTGATACAGCCCCGCCGCCCGCCGCTCGAACAGCGAAGCGACAATCACCACCCCCAGTTCCCGGGCCAGCGCCGCCAGGGTTTCACTGCTGGGGCCGGGAATGGGTTCCGCCAGGTTAAATTGCGCCACGTCTTCCTGCTGACAGAAGTAAAGGCTGCGGTGCAGTTCCTGCAGCACCACCAGGCGGGCGCCCTGGGCTGCCAGTTGGCGAATGCCGGCCATGGATTTTTGCAGATTGGTGCTGGTATCGGCGCTGCAGGCGTGCTGTACCAACCCCACGGACAATGAACTCACGAAAACAGTACCCCGCTGGGAAGTTGCATGGTGATGCAGTGAAGACTGCCGCCCTGCTCAATCAAAGTGCGGCAGGGCACCCCCATGATCTCATATCCGGGGAAGGCTTTGGCAACCTGCTCCAACGCATCGTCGTCGGTAACGCTGTCGTAAAGGGGCACCAGCACGGCGCCGTTGATCACCAGGAAGTTGGCATAGGTGGCCGGCAGCCGGCGGTCGTCACCGTCCTCGCTGTAGCAAGGCTCTGGCCAGGGCAACGGCACCAGCCGGTAGGGTTGGCCGTCGGCGTCGGTGAGTTCACGCAGTTCCCGCTCCATGGCCTTGAGATCGTCGTAATGCTCGTCGGCCGGGTCGTCGCAGGCGACGTAGGCGATGACGTTGTCCGGGCAAAGCCGCGCCAGGGTGTCGATGTGGCTGTCGGTGTCATCCCCCTGCAGATGGCCGTGCGTCAGCCAGTTGACCTTGCGCACCCCCAGGTCCTGCTTGAGACGTCGCTCGATTTCCGCCTTATCGAGTGCCGGGTTGCGGTTGGGATTGAGCAGACAAGCGCTGGTGGTGAGCAGCGTGCCGCGGCCGTCAACCTCGATGGAACCGCCTTCCAGCACCCAGCCCCTGGTTTCCAGGCTGGCCCCAGGAAAAGCGCCCTGCCCGTACAACTGCCGGGTGATGCCGTTGTCCAGATCCGCCGGGTACTTGCCACCCCAGCCATTGAACACGAAATCCAGCAGTTGTGGCCCCTGCTCAGTGATCACCGTCAGCGGCCCATGGTCCCGGGCCCAGGTATCGTTGCTGGCCACGGGGTAAAGGTACACGGCGTCCTCTGGCACGCCCATGGCCGCCAGCCTTTGTGCAACCTCGACCATTTGGCTCTCTGGCACGCCAATCACCAGATCGGCGTAATCGGCGATCACCGTGACCAGGGCTTCGTAGAGGGGAATGACATCGTCCAACAGGCGCTGCCAGTCGGAGTTGGCGTGGGGCCAGGTGAGCAGTACTGCATCCTGCTCCTCCCATTCGGCCGGCATACGTCTATCGCTCATTCAGGGCTCCGCTTGGTGGTGGTGGCGCATTATAGCAGGCCCCACCGAGCAGATTGGTCAGGGCTGAACGATGGTTTCCCGGGCCGGCAGACGCACGCGTGCCGCCGCTTCTTCGGGCTCCGCCTTGGCGGCGACGCCGGGCCTGGATTCCCGCGCC
>JBJHDF010000047.1:0-13949 GCA_050486405.1 Marinimicrobium sp.
AGACCACGCGCCGGCGGTGCGCCGCCGGCGTCAACCCTCAAGGTCATCCTGCGGTTCGCTGTATGGCTCAGTCTCCTGCGGCCAGCCCGCGCCATCCTCACCCGGTGCGACACTGGTGCCCGGCAAAACGCCTCTTATCCACTCTTGCACCGCTATACTGTACTCCCCCACGTGCAATACACCCTCGCGCAACGTTGCGTGCAGTATCAGTTCTTCATCCTGCCAGTGAAATACTGTGCCAATATAGTTCATCACCATGAAAATCAGTGGCGTCTCGTTCACCACGGTTTCCGAAAGCCTGAGTAAGAATTCGCCGTCCAGACCATCAATGTACGCCGCAGTCTCTTCAATAGTAGAGGGCGTTGCTGGCTGGCCAACGTACTCCAGCGACAAATCGGCACTGGCCTGGCCCCGCATCAACTTGGCCGATACGCCGGTTTTCAACTCCAGCCCTTCCTTAAACAGCGCCTCAAGCATCGCCAACAGGGCCGGTTCGAACTGGGTGTCGAAGTCCTGCGGATCCGTCATCCGTTGCGCCTTGCGGGACCACTCCTGCATCAATTTCAGAGCGCGCGGGCTCACCCCACTAAGCTCCCCATAGTGGCGCAAGTCGGTCATGTCAATGGGCCCCTGAAACCTCTCAGCAGTGAACTCATAGGCGTCATCCAGTCGCTCGCCTACCAGTTCCCGGCTGCCCTTGATGGCAATATCGTGCAAGGTGGCACGAAACATCATAGCGGCATAGCCTATTTCATCGATGGTCGCTGTAAAGCTGCCCAGGTTAATGCCGGAAGCCAGCGCCTGCATATCGAAGTCACCCAGCACCGGCGATATCCGAAAATCCGCCCCGCCAGCTGTCCCCGCGGAGGAGCGCCAACGCAACTCACCCAAGGCGTAGGAACCACGCAGAGTTCTGTCCAGCTGATCAGCGCGAACACGCAACTCGATTCCGTCCAGGCGGAAACCATTCTCGGCTTCCCGCACGCCGACGGGAGGAACCTTTACCTGGGCCGTCAGGGTACTGTCGTAATGCCCGATAAAACTCACCCAAATGGGTTCTCCGCCGAACCACTCGGTCAATCCCAGCTCAAGCTCAGTATCCTGCCCCAACATGTGGACAGCCCCGCGTGCGCCGAAGGCACCAAATTTGGGGCCGTGACCGAACAACAAAGGCCCGTGGGTAATTCTCAAGCGGGTCTGCACACCAGCAAACGGCAGATTATCAAACCCGCCAAGCCGTTCTATATCCAAGCGCAGGCGTACGCGGCTGCTGAAAACACCGCGCTGGTATTCGGCCAGGGCCAGATTCACTCCCTTATCAGCCAGCTCCTGCCTGGCCAAATCAATGTGGGTATTGAAATTACGCTCGCCCACCGTGCCGGAGTACCAGGCAAGCACCACATAAGAGCCAATAATCACCGCCAAGAAAAAAACTTTTTTCATAAAACTACCTAGACTTGAAGTATCGGAAACAGCTAAAACCGGCTCGATGCCTTAACGGACAGCTGCACCCGGTCCAGACCGCTGCGATCCATCATGGGAGTTGCCACGTCCACGTGCAGCACGTTACCAATGCGCGCCTTGCTGGAGCTGAGACGTACGCCCATACCTACGTTGGCCAAGTGAGAATTGTCCAGACCTTCCTCACCACCCCAGGCCATGCCCATATCAAAAAACCCTACGAACCCCATACGCACGACGTTGAACAAGTGCACATTGGAGAAATAGCGACGCTCCAAAGTGAATACGTAACGTTTGCTGCCGCGCTGATAGTCAGCAGGATAGCCGCGTAAACCGCTGGCGCCGCCCACTGTCAGCTCCTCGTACTGCTGTAGTCGCCGCCCAAACTCCAGCTCGGCACCAATATACCAGCGACTTTGATTATCCACAAAGTAATGGTAGGCCGCCGTTGTTCCCAGCACGTAGGAGTTAGTGCCGCTCACCTGTGGGTAATAGCGACCATCGGCGCTGAAACCCAAACGCAACAGGTGCTGATCACCAAAATCCAGCATATTGGAATAGTTCATCAAGTAGCGAAAAATATCCGTATCGTTGTTGAACTCATTACCCCCATACCCCATGCGCAAGCGAAAGTTGACACCGGTGGCCAAGTCTTCATCGCGCTGAATTTGGTGGATATTGCGATACACCGCGTAGCTGTTTTCTATGTACTGGTATTCCCACCAGGGATAATACGCCTTGCGCTCATCCGGTATGCCCAGCACCGTATCTTCATTTTCCGAAAAACGGTCTTCTTCGTGGGTAAAACCCAGCAACCAGCGCTGGGTGTGATCTTCGTTGTCGGTGGTGCCGATACCCACATAGAAATGGTTGTCAATAAAGCGATGCCGAAACTCGTTGATGACATCGCCACGCGCTCGCACCTGGTGGATTTCCGAAACGTCCTCGTTGACAAAGCCCGCCGCCCACGGGGTATCCAATGAATAGAAGGGTTTTTCCAGGCTCAGGATGCGGTCCCTACCATCGCTCTTGTCGGCGAAAAAAGCCCGCGCCGACAAGCGAGTGTTGAAGAGGTGGGACGTCCGGTAGTCGTAGTTGATACTGCTGCGCTGCTGGTCCTGGCTATAACCGATGGAAATATTGTCACCAGTGCCGAGAAAATTACCGTCCTTGACACCAAAGCCCGAGCGGGTGTCTCCGCCTTCGTGACCAAAGGCAAACTCCGGCTCAGTGACCCAGGCATCGCGGGTCACCACATGCACATCCACATACTCATCACAGATGGTACCGGGAACAATATAGGCGCTGGTCAGATAGCTGCGGCTGCGCAGAATCCGCTCAGTCTCCTTGATCTGCCGGGTATTGACCGGGTCACCCTCGTCAAACAGCAACTGAGCGAGAACCGTGCGCTCGCGGGTGTTGATATGCAACCGGTTGAAAGCCCGGTACAACCAGTTATCCTCATCAGGGTTGGTTTCGTCGAAAATATCCCGGCTTTCGTGGGTAATAAAACGAATGGTCTTGCCTTCGTGCTCCCAAAAAATGTCAGACAGCAGGCGAACCTCATGGGTACCGCGTCGCTCCCGGCCCGGCTCCTCGTAGTGCAGGCAGGTGAGATCGTCTTCGATACGCTCCGGCAGCGCACTGACCTCCACCGTCTCATCGTCGAAGTCGTCCTCGTTGACGTCCTCGCCAGCCCAGCCCAAGGCAGCCACCAACCAGAAACTCAGCGCCCAGCCGCGTCGTCGCAGCACCCACGCCGATATGCCCGTGGTACTCCATATTCCCACCGGCACCGAATCCGCTGCGCGCGGGGCGTGTAGTAATCGGTTACTCAGGTCGACGAAAAGCAGAATCACAGCGGCCCCACGACTATTGTTTTGGCCATAATAACCTGACTAAGCCGCCGCAAACGATAGTTGTATGTGAAAAATTGTAGAAAGCAGGGCTTCAATGATGGGGCGAAGCCGCCGGGGACGCTGTCTCCGCTGGGTGGCTGTGCAGGGCGCCATGCCAGCCGCCCCACAGGGTCCAGGCACCAAAAACCATGATCAGCAGTGCAAAACCCAGGCGCAGATAGCGTCGGCGCAGCAGGCGGGTCAACTGGCTGGCCGCCACCCCGGCGGCCAATACCGCCGGCAGAGTGCCCAGGCCAAAGGCCAGCATCACCGCCCCGGCAGCCAGCGCCTGCCCCTGCAGCGCCGCGTAGGCCAGGGCCGTGTACACCAGACCGCAGGGCAGCCAGCCCCATAGCGCTCCCAGCAACAGCGCCCTGGGCAGACTGGTCACCGGCATCAGTCCCCGTCCCAAGGGTTCGATATAGGCCCACAGATAGCGACCGCCCTTCTCCAGCCAGAGCAGTCCCCGCCACCAGTCCGCCAGATACAGTCCCATGGCAATCAACAGCAACCCGGCCAGCAGGCGCAGCCAGTGACCGCCGCCCCAGTGGGCCGCGCCGCCGGCCAACAACCCCAGCAACACACCCATCAGGGTATAACTGGCAATGCGCCCCAGGTTGTAGCCCAGCAGTAAGCCCCAGCGCCGCCCCCGGGCCTGGGCCGGCACCGCCAGGGACAGCGCCCCCATGATGCCGCCGCACATGCCGATACAGTGGGCACCGCTGAGCAGCCCCAGGGAAAACGCCACCCCCAGGGCCGGTAAAAGCACCTGCCACTCAAGCATCGGGTTTGTCCCCGGTGTTCTCCGGCGCCTCGTCGGCTTCGGCAGACTCCTGCTCCGCCGGCGGGTCCTCATCAAACAAGATGCGATGCGCCTCAGTATCCAGGTTGTCGTACTGACCGCTGTTGATGGCCCAGAACAGCAGCTTGATGGCCACTCCAAAGAAGACCAGGGCGATGGGAATCAAAATATACAAACTGTCCATACGGCTGTGATGGTCACTATTGTCAATAAGTAAACAACTCAAGCTTCAGACTTCGATGCTGGGAGCCGCGCCCGGGTATACCTTTCCGGGACACGCCGTAAATACGTCCCTGTAGGCTCGGACACAGCATCCCTGCTGAGTACGGTCCCGGAAAGGTATACCCGGCCCCGGCTTGTGCCACTCTGGCGGCGTCGAACTCCGAAACTAGAGTAAACAAGAAACGAGATTTGCCAGCAGGCACCGCAGCAGATGGGGGGAACAACTTCGGCGGCCCTCGCTTCAGGGAGGAAGCGCGGGAGCTACAGGGACGGCCGGTTTTCGCTCCTGCAAAACCGGCACTTCCGCCATCCATGGCGGTCGTATTTATGCGTCCGCAGAAGTTGTTACCGCCAGCTGCTGCCCCCGCTTAGTGGCACTTCCAGAAATGCCGGCATTATTCAGGCGCAGCGCATTGAAAATCACCACCAGGGAACTGGCGGTCATGCCCAGCGCCGCCACCCAGGGCGCCACCAGGCCCGCCGCCGCCAGGGGCAGCGCCGCCAGATTGTAGGCCAGGGAAAAACCCAGGTTCTGCTTCACGATCCGGCGGGTGCGCCGCGCCAGCAGCAGCGCCTGGGCCAATACTGTCAGATTGTCGTTGAGCAGTACACTGTCCGCCCGGGTCCGGGCCAGATCCGACGCCGACGCCATGGCCACAGACACATCCGCCCCGGACAATACCGGCACGTCATTGATGCCATCGCCCATCATCAGCACCCGATCCCCGGCCGCCTGCACCTCGCGCAGGCGCGCCAGCTTGTCCTCGGGCGTCGCGCCGGCGCGAAACTCAGCAATGCCCAGTTGCCCGGCCAGCTCCGCCACGGCGCCGGAATGATCGCCACTGAGCAGTTCCACGGCAATGCCCTGCTGTTGCAACAGCGCCACCAGTTCCGCCGCGCCGGGTCGCGGGCTGTCCGCCACCGCAAACCAGGCCAGGGGGCCGCGACTGTCGCCCAGCAACAACCACTGCTGCCGCTCGTCCGGCGCCGGAGGCGCCGCACCGGCAACCCCCCCGGTCACAATCCCCTCAAACACAAAGTCCGGGTTGCCCAGGCGGAAAGCCTCGCCCTTGATCTGGCCCATAACGCCGGCGGCCGTCACCTGCTGCACCTGCTGCACCTGCCGCGCCTCCAGCCGGCCCTGCCAGGGCGCAAAGGCCGCCGCCAGGGGATGGCTGGCGCTGGCCTCCAGCGCCGCCGCCACCGCCAGCGCCCGTTCCTCCGGCAGATCGCCCGCAAGCACCACCGACTGCAGGGAAAATTCGCCCCGGGTCAGGGTGCCGGTCTTGTCGAAGATCACCCGGGTGATGCCGTTCAGGCTCTCGATAACATGGCCCCGGGCCACCAGAAACCCCAGACGGCGCAGGTGCGTGGTGGCCGCCGTCATGGCGGTGGGCACCGACAGCCCCAGGGCACAGGGACAGGTCACCACCAGTACCGACAGCGCCACCCAGAAGGCCCGCTCCGGCTGGTAGTGCCACCAGAAGGCAAACACCGCCGAGCAGACAATCAGCACGGCAGCAATAAAATAGCGCGACACCCGGTCCGCCAGAGCCACCTGCCAGGGCTTTTCCCGGGCCGCCTGCTCCACCAGGCGCTCGATGGCGGACAGGCGGGTACCGGCGCCCGCGGCGGTGACGGTTACCGTCAGGGGGCTCTCTTCGTTGAGGGTCCCGGCGATCACCGCGTCGCCACGCTGCTTGGGCACGGGCCGGGATTCGCCGGTCAGCAACGCTTCGCCGGCACTGCTGATACCCTCTTCCACCCGGCCGTCGCAGGGAAAGGTCTCACCGCCCTTGACCAGCACCCGGTCGCCGGAGCGCAGGCTTTTCAGTACCACCTGTTCCTCGCCATCGGCCCGCAGGCGCCGCGCGGTCAGGGGCATCAGTTGCGCCAGATTGCCGTAGCCCTGTCGGTTGCGATGGCGGGCGCGCATTTCCAGATAGCGACCGGCAAGCAGAAAGAAGGCAAAGGTGGCCACCGCCTCGAAATAGACTTCGCCGCTGTCAAACAGCGTGGACCAGACGCTGGCCAGGTAGGCGAGAATCAGCCCCAGGGAAATGGGCACATCCATGGTGAGGTTCCAGTGCCGCAGCGCGCGCCAGGCGCCCCGGTAAAAGGGCCAACTGCTGAACAGCGCCACGGGCGTCACCAGCACCAGACTCAGCCAGCGAAACAGATGCAGCCACTCGTCGGTGGCGCCGGTGTAGATGTACACCGCCAGCATGCCCACCTGCATCATGCCAAAGCCCGCCACTCCCAGGCGCATCAGGGCCAGACGGTTTTCCTTCTTTAAAAGTATTTGCTCCTGCTCGTCGGTGGCCGGGTGCGGCGTATAGCCGATTTCCGCCAGCGCCATCAGCAATTCGCTGAGCGTCTGCTTTTGCGGGTTCCACACCAGGGTGCAGCGGTGACTGGTGACATTGACGCTGACCGACTGCAGCGACGGCTGCCGCTGCAAGTGCTTTTCAATCAGCCAACTGCAGGCGGCGCAGGTGATGCCTTCGAGCAACAGGTTGGCCTGGTGGCGCTGCTCGCCCAGCTCCACCACAAAATCGGCCTGCACCTCGGGCAGATCGTAGGCGCGCCAGCGTTCGCTCTCCACCGCCCGGGCGTTTTCCGGGCGGGTATTCACTTCGGTGCGAAACCGGTAAAAGTTTTCCAGCCCGCCGCTGACAATGGCGCCGGCCACAGCCTGGCAACCGGGGCAGCACATCAACTCCTGCCGTCCGCCGATGGTCACCGGGTAGTGACTCCCCTCGGGCACGGGCAGACCGCAGTGATAGCAATCGAGGTTTTCTGTTGCGGCAAGCGTACTCACGTTAGCGATAACCGACGAGTGGCTCCAACACAATGGCCTCTGCCTGGGCAAAATCTATCTCGCCGCGCAGCCGCCACTCCGCCCGGGCGCGCAGATCACCGTCCAGGCCCGGTACCAGCGACAGATACCAGCGGTGCCGGGGCTCCTGCTCCAGCTCGCCGCGATAGTGGCCCGGCCGGGTGCGCACCAGAACAATCTGCTGGTCGCGGCGTGCGCTCACCGGGTGGTCCATCAATAGTTTCAGGGTGTCCGGCAGTTCATCCACCGGCGGCAGTTGCAACAGCACCTCGCCCACTTCGCGATCAAACTGCAGCGCGGCGGTCAGGCCCAGGTCGCGGGCGCGCTGGTCCTGCTCGAAAACCTGATTGATGCCCCGCCCCTCGCGGTAATAGTTGTCGATTACCAGATCGTCCGAGTGGCGCACCGCCGTGCTCACCAAAATGCCGCCGGCAATAAAGGAAGCAAACAGCGGCATCATCAGGAACCAGAACCAGAATTGCCGGTACCAGGGCGCGGGCTGAGTGTTTTTGTCCTGGATCATGGGAATTATCCGCGTGGCTGTGGGCCGATAAAGGTGCTGCGCCGACTGGCGCGGATGTCCGGGTTGTCCCGGGCTTCAATGGTAAAGGTCACGCTGGTCTGCACCCGGTCCAGCTCGGTGCGGGGGACCACCACGCGCACCGGCACCGTGATGATCTCGCCCGGCTCCACCGGGTGGGCGCGATAACCCTGCAGTTCGAAACCATAGTCACCGCTGACATTGATATCGTAGGTCTGTTCAACCCGATCCAGGTTGTGAATGCGCAGGCTGTAGACATTCTGCACGTCTTCACCGCTGATGCGGTACTGGCGAATTCCCCGGTCGCGCAACACGTCCAGCCCCACGGGCAGACGGGTGGTGATACTGTACGCAAACAGCACAATCATTGCCAGAAGCGCGACGGCGTAGATTACTAGGCGCGGGCGCAGTATCTTTGCCTTGCCGGTGGCCACCGCTTTTTCCGTGGTAAAGCTGATCAGCCCCCGGGGGTACCCCATGCGATCCATCACCTGATTGCAGGCGTCGACGCAGAGGCCACAGTCGATACACTCGTACTGGGTGCCATCGCGAATGTCGATATCCACCGGGCACACCTGCACGCACCAGGAGCAGTCGATGCAGTCACCCAGCCCCATGGCCTGATAATCGTCTTTGGGCTTGCGCGGCCCGCGCGGTTCGCCGCGCCGGGCGTTGTAATGCACCGCCAGGGTGTGCGAATCGTACATCACCGACTGGAAACGCGCGTAGGGGCACATGTACTTGCACACCTGCTCGCGCATATAACCGGCGTTGAGATAAGTGGCGCCGGTAAAGAAGAACACCCAGAAGGCCGCCGCCGGATGCACATCCAGGGTGACCAGCCCCCGGAGCAAGTCCCGTATGGGCACAAAGTAGCCAACAAAGGTCACCGCCGTGACCAGGGCAATGGCGATCCACAACCCCTGGGTGGCGCCCTTGCGCAATATCTTGTCCGTATTCCAGGGCTGGGCATCCAGTTTGATGCGCTTGTTGCGATCACCCTGGCAGATGCGCTCCGCCCAGATAAATATCAGCGTCCAGACAGTCTGCGGACAGGTAAAACCGCACCAGACCCGCCCCACCAGCACCGTGACGGTAAACAGTAAAAAAGCGGAGATGATCAGCAGCCAGGCCAGATAGACACCGTCCTGGGGCCGGAACGTCAGCCAGAGAATATGGAACTCCCGGCTCGGCAGATCGAACAGCATGGCCGGCCGGCCATCGATCAGCAACCAGGGCATCAACAGAAACCCCAGCATCAGGGGGATGCCGGTATAGCGCCGCAACCGCTGGTAGAAACCGGTGATATGGCGGGTATAGATTTTCTCTTCCGCTTCGTACAGGTTGACGTAGCGGATCGCGGGGGGCTGCGAATCAGATTTCTCTGAACCGGACTTTTTACTCAAGGAAAGACCTATTCCTCCTGCGACAGCCCGTAAACATACGCCGTCAGCAGATGAATCCGCTCTTCGCTGAGCAGGTGCTTCTGCGCGGGCATGATGCCGGTGCGGCCGCTGCGGATGATGCGGCGAAGGTCGGATGCCTCTCCGCCGTAGAGCCAGATATCATTGGCCAGATTCGGGGCGCCCAGGGCCTGGTTGCCGCCGCCTTCGGCGCCGTGACAGGCGGCGCAGTACTGGCGATAGGGCGTCGCGCCGCGCTCGGCTCTTTCGCTGTCGTGATCGCGTCCGGCCAGTTGCAGCACATACTCGGCCACATCGGCAATACCGCTTTCGTCCAGCACGTGGTCCCAGGGGGGCATGATGCCCTCGCGACCTTCGGTGATGGAGCGTTTGATCTGTTCCGGGCTGCCGCCCCACTGCCAGTCTGTGTTGGTCAGGTTCGGGAAGCCGTAGCCGCCACCGCCGTCGGAGCCATGGCAGGCTGCACAGTTGTTGGCAAACAGGCGCTGCCCCATACGCATGGCCCGGTGCTCCTGCACCAGTTCCTCGATGGACATGTCCGCGTAATGGCCGAAACGATCGGCGTAGCGTTCCTCCGCGCGTTCCTGCTGGGTATAAAGCTGACCAGTGGACGTCCAGCCCAGCAGCCCCGGAAAGGCCCCCATACCCGGGTAGAACACCAGATAAATGGCACCAAAGACAAAGGTGCCGATAAACAGAAAGAACCACCAGCGCGGCAGCGGATTGTCGTACTCCTCGATACCGTCGTAGACGTGGCCGGTTTTCCTGTTTTCCGGATCAGCGTCGTCACGCACCGCCACCTTGCGATTGGCCAGCAGCACCCAGAGCACCAGACCCATATTGATCACGGTCAGGATGATTATCCAGAGACTCCAGAAAATACTCATTCTTTATCTTGCCTCTCGGGCTGATCCTGTTGCGGTTTGGTGTCATTCTCGTCGTCGGCAAACGGCAGCTGCGCGTCGTCCCGAAAACGCTGCCGGCGTTTGGGGGAAAAGGCCCACCAACTGATGCCGACGATGGCAAACGCCATCAACAGCGTGGAGATGACACCGAGGGTACTGGGGTCCAGCATCAGCGTCGCTCCGTAATCACGGTGCCCAGTTGCTGCAGATAGGCCACCAGGGCATCCACCTCGGTAACGCCCTGCACGGCCTCGGCGGCGCCTTCGATATCCTCATCGGTGTAGGGTACACCCAGCGTGCGCAGCGCCCGCATCTTGCGCGCGGTGTGCCGGCCATCCAGCTCGTTGTCGAACAGCCAGGGGTAGGCGGGCATATTGGACTCGGGGACTACCAGGCGCGGGTTGTACAGGTGAATCCGCTGCCAGTCGTCGGAGTAGCGGCCACCGATGCGCGCCAGATCCGGCCCGGTGCGTTTGGAGCCCCACATAAAGGGGTGATCGTAGATATATTCACCGGCCACCGAGTAGTGACCGTAGCGCTCCACCTCTGCGCGCAGCGGACGAATCATCTGGGTGTGGCAGACGTGGCAGCCCTCGCGGATATAGATGTCCCGGCCCTCAAGCTCCACCGCCGTCAGCGGCCGCAGGCCCTCCACCGGCTCGGTGGTTTCCTTGAGAAAGAACAGTGGCACAATCTGCACCAGGCCACCAAAACTGATGGCAACGATGATCAGCAGGGTCATCAGCCCGATATTTTTTTCTACAATATCGTGATTCTTCATGCCCCCTCCCGCACCGGCTGAGTGGATTCGGTATCATCGCCTTCCATGACATCGCGCACCTGATCGGTGGTGGCGGTTTTGTACAGGTTCCAGGCCATCAGGAACATACCCAGCAGGAAGATAAACCCGCCCAACAGGCGCACGTAGTAACCCGGGTAACTGGCAATCAGCGACTCGACAAAACTGTAGGTCAAGGTGCCGTCGTCGTTGAAGGCGCGCCACATCAACCCCTGCATGATGCCGTTCACCCACATGGAGACGATGTAGAGCACAATGCCGATGGTGGACAGAATAAAGTGCCAGTTGATCCACTTGACGCTGTACATCTGCTTGCGTCCGAACAGGATGGGCAGCAGGTGGTACATGGCGCCGATGGAAATCATCGCCACCCAGCCCAGGGCGCCGGCGTGCACGTGGCCCACGGTCCAGTCGGTATTGTGGGACAGGGCGTTGACCGTCTTGATGGACATCATGGGCCCCTCAAAGGTGGCCAGCCCGTAGAAGGACAGGGATACCACCAGAAAGCGCAGGGTGGGATCGGTGCGCAGTTTGTGCCAGGCACCGGACAGGGTCATGATGCCATTGATCATGCCGCCCCAGCTCGGCGCCAGCAGCAGCAGCGACATCACCATGCCCAGGCTCTGGGCCCAGTCCGGCAGCGCCGTGTAGTGCAGGTGGTGCGGCCCGGCCCAGATATAGACGGAAATCAGCGCCCAGAAATGCACGATGGACAACTGGTAGGAATAGATGGGCCGGTTGGCCTGCTTGGGCACAAAGTAGTACATGATGCCCAGAAAGCCGGCCGTCAGGAAAAAGCCCACGGCGTTGTGGCCGTACCACCATTGCACCATGGCGTCGGTGGTGCCGGAGAACACCGAGTAGGACTTCCACAGGGACACCGGAATCGCCAGGTTGTTGACGATGTGCAGCACGGCGATGGTGAGAATAAAGGCGCCAAAGAACCAGTTGGCCACGTAAATGTGGGAGGTCTTGCGCTTGACGATGGTGCCAAAAAACACCACCGCATAGGACACCCAGACGAGGGCGATCAGGATGTTGATGGGCCACTCCAGCTCGGCGTATTCCTTGGTGGTGGTGATGCCCATGGGCAGGGTGATGGCGGCGGAGACAATCACCACCTGCCAGCCCCAAAAGGTAAAAGGCACCAGCCAGCCGCCAAACAGCGGCGCCTGACAGGTGCGCTGCACCACATAATAGGAGGTGGCAAACAGGGCCGAGCCGCCGAAGGCAAAGATCACCGCATTGGTGTGCAGCGGGCGCAGGCGGCCAAAGTGGCTGTAGGGCTGCCAGATATCATTGAGCACCGGCCAGACCATCTGTGCCGCCAGCAGCACCCCCACGGCCATGCCCACTATGCCCCAGACCACCGTCATCACGGCAAACTGACGGACAACCTTGTAATCGTAGACGGGATGATCGCCGGGAGCGACCGCTGGATTACTCATGGTATAGGCATTTCCTGTGGTAGATTTATCCGGAACCCCGGCAGGCGGCATTATCGGCCAGCCGGATTGCAGAGTTATTGACCCGGATCAATCAACCACCCTCCCCTTACTCGCCGCAATCCGCATCCGCAAAGCATTCAACTTGATAAAGCCCTCCGCGTCCTTCTGATCATAGGCACCGGCATCGTCCTCAAAGGTAGCGATCCTGCCGTCGAACAGACTGTCATCCGAGCGCCGACCCACCAGGTGGACCCCGCCTTTGTACAGCTTCACCCGCACCTCGCCGTTGACGAACTGCTGGGTCTCGTCAATGGCGGTCTGCAGAATCCGGCGCTCCGGGCTCCACCAGTAGCCGTTGTAGATCAGCTCCGCGTAGCGCGGCATCAGGCTGTCCTTCAGATGCGCCACCTCCCGGTCCAGGGTGATGGACTCGATGCCCCGGTGGGCCTTGAGCATGATGGTGCCGCCGGGCGTCTCGTAGCAGCCCCGGGACTTCATGCCCACGTAACGATTTTCCACAATATCCAGCCGGCCGACGCCATTGTCGCCGCCCAGTTTGTTCAGCTTCGCCAGCACCTGGGCCGGCGACAGGCGCTCGCCGTCGATGGCGACGATATCGCCGCGCTCAAAGGTCAGATCCACATAGGTGGGCTGATCCGGCGCCGCCTCCGGAGAGACGCTCCAGCGCCACATGTCCTCTTCGGCCTCGGTCCAGGGGTCCTCCAGCACGCCGCCCTCATAGGAGATGTGCAGCAGGTTGGCGTCCATGGAATAGGGAGACTTCTTCTTTTTGGAGAAGTCCACCGGAATGCTGTGCTTCTCGCAATAGGCCATCAGGGTCTCCCGGCTGGTGAGATCCCACTCCCGCCAGGGGGCGATCACCTTGACGCCGGGCTTCAGGGCATAGGCGCCCAGCTCGAAGCGCACCTGGTCGTTGCCCTTGCCAGTGGCGCCGTGGGAGATGGCATCGGCGCCGGTCTCGTTGGCGATCTCGATCAGCCGCTTGGCGATCAGCGGCCGGGCAATGGAGGTGCCCAGCAGATACTCGCCCTCGTAGATGGCATTGGCGCGGAACATGGGGAAGACAAAGTCCCGCACGAACTCCTCGCGCAGGTCGTCGATATAGATCTCCTTCACCCCCAGCGCCTGGGCCTTGGCCCGGGCCGGCTCCACCTCCTCCCCCTGACCGATATCGGCGGTAAAGGTCACCACCTCGCAGTTGTAGGTTTCCTGAAGCCACTTGACGATAACCGAGGTGTCCAGCCCCCCGGAATAGGCCAATACCACTTTCTTGACAGACGACATGGATAACTCCCGCTGAGACTGCCCCGGCGCCGGGGCCACTGGAAAAATTGAGCCGCGTATTGTACCGGGAAGGCAGCGTAAATCCCATAGCGGCGCGGCCTGGGCGCCGGCCGGGGGCGGCCAGGGCGTCAACGGGCTTAATTCAGGATACCCGGCGATCTGTATTTGAGGGCACCGGCAAGCCCGAACCCTTACCTGTGCTTTTATACGGCCATATTTCCGTCTAACACGCTTCACAAGGAAAATTTCCGTGTTTCACCCCTGGGTTTTTATAACATTCAGATATAAGCCAGGCGTGACGTGGC
>JBJHDF010000048.1:0-13321 GCA_050486405.1 Marinimicrobium sp.
CGGCGGGTGCCTTGCGGGCGCACACAGATTTGCCGGTTGAGCCCCGAGCCGGTTTGCACCAGTTCCCAGTCCCGGCCGGGCACGCCGTTGGTCTGTATCAGTACGTCCTGGTAGTCGATACTCCAGCCGTAGCCAAAATCCAGAGGTTCGAAGCGACGCAAACTGTCGTAGGTGCGGTTGACCACCAGAGGCAACCCTTCGATTTCCAGATTGAAGTCCTCGAAAGTGAGGCGCAGAGGTGCTGTTTTCTGGTCGCCCGTGATGGCCAGGGTAATGGTGGCGCTGGCCTGTCGACCGGACAGGTCCAGCACTGACAGGGCAATATCGTAAAGGCCGTTGGCCAGGGTTTGCGGGTTGACGCGCCCGAGCACGCCCTCCGTCACCGGATTGGCACTGCGGGTGAGCACTGTCCACTGGTTTTTGCCTGCCGGCGATATCCACAATACATACTCGCCAAAATGTGTATCGAAGGCGGTGCCGACTATATCCGTGGGTTCGGTGATTTCTGCTATTTCGATGGTGCTGGAATCGCCAGGCGAGGTGATTTCCGCCACTGGATGGTCCAGATCCTCCGGATCCATCACGGCAAACCAGCTTTCCACTGTCACTTGCGCGTTTTGGCTGTCGCGGAGTGTTGCCAGCAGGTTGTAGCGGCCCGGGTTACCGGCGTTTACTTCCGCGCTCAGGGTATTGCTGTCCATGGTTCGGTTGGTATTGTTCACCCGGAAGGTGGACACGGTATAAGGCGGCACCCCGCCCTGGGGTAGCAGTCGGACAAGAGTGGTTGCGCCCGCCGGAATAAAGCGAGGCTCTGCGACAAGCTGGCCGCTCAAGGGTGCAATAACAGGTTGGGTCACCCGGATACTGAAACTCTGGTCGCGTTGC
This sequence comes from Marinimicrobium sp., assembly GCA_050486405.1. GTDB lineage: Bacteria > Pseudomonadota > Gammaproteobacteria > Pseudomonadales > Cellvibrionaceae > JBJHDF01. The sequence goes on from JBJHDF010000048.1 coordinate 886, forward strand.
AGCCGTCCGTCACTGACTCTGACGGTGACTGCGGCGTTGTTTAATACTCTGTCCGGTGTCCAGTCGATACGGCCGGTATCGGACATGGTCATGCCGGTGGGCCTGGTGACCAGGCTGTAGGTAAGGAAATCCCCTTCGGCGTCCACCGCAGTGACCTGATAGTGGTAGGGAATACCTACTTCAGCGGTGGTAACGGGTACGCTGGTGATTACCGGCGCGGTGTTGGTGTCCGTGACGACCAACGTATAGGTTTGAACCACAGCGGCGCCCCGGTTGTCCGCAACGCTGATGGCCACGGAGTACTCACCGGTAACCGGATGCGTCCAACTGACCAGACCATTGGGGGCGATCAACATGCCGGTAGGGGCGCTGGTCAGGGTATAGGTCAGAGGATCGTTGTCGGGGTCCGAGGCCACCACTTGGTAGCTGTAGGGAACACCCAGCGATGCCCTGAGCACCGGGTTGCTGGTGATCTGCGGTGGTCGGTTAACGGCTCTTTGGGCGTGTATCTCCCAGGATTGCACGGCACTGGCACCGCGATTGTCCGACACACGAATACTGACGGTGTGAAAACCGTTTTGCTCAGGTGTTGGCGTCCATTCGACACGCCTCGAAGCGGAGAGAGTCATGCCAGCCGGACCCTGTTCCAGCGAGTAGGTCAGTGGGTCGCCGTCCGGGTCGCTGGCGGAAACCTGGTAGCTGTACAAAGCGCCCACCGTGGCTGTAGTGGCGGGCCGGGAGGTGATGCGCGGGGGGCGGTTGCCGACTATACCCACGCCGATGACGTATTGTTGCAGTGCTATGCCGCCACGACCGTCATCGACGACTATGGTGACCGGGTAGGTGCCCGTTGCATCGGTGGGCACCGGCCATTGCACCAGGCCCGTAGCCGAGATGATCATATCCTCGGGAGCATCCCCAAGTGAGTAGCTCAGCGGGTCGCCGTCCGGGTCTAGCGCCTGAACCTGATAGTTGTACAGGGCACCGCTGGTGGCCGCTGTCGGGGGGTTGGAGGAAAAAATTGGAACGCGGTTGGCGGCTTCGGGAAGTACTTCCAGCATCCAGCTCTGGATGGCGATTGCACCATCGGTATCCGCCACCGTAATCTGGAACGGGTGAATGCCGATGTCTTCAGCGGTGGGGTTCCAGCGCAGCAGATTGGCCTGCAAGTGCGCTTCAGCCGGGCCTTCCACGGAATAACTGAGCCTGTCATTATCCAGGTCGGTCACCAGGATGGGGTAGAGGTAATCCTGATTGGCTCTGGTCTGGGTGGCGGGTGTACTGGTAATGCGCGGAGCGTTGTTAAGGGCGCCGGATACCTGGAGCATGTAGCGCTGCGTTGCGACACCGCCGCGTTGATCGTCCACCTGTATTTCGACGGCAAAGGCTCCGGACCAGCCCGGTGGTAATGTCCAGCGTATATTGCCGGTGGTACGGCCGATTTCCATCCCCGACGGTGCTTCAATCAGTTGCCAAACCAGATTGTCGTTGTCTGGGTCATTGGCGCGTGCGTTGTACACGTACTGAGTGGTGGGGTGGGCAACGTAGGTCACAGGTGTTGTGGTAAACACCGGCGGCCGGTTGGCGATATTGTTGACACGGAGGTTGAAGGATCGGGTGGTTTCATTACCTTGTGAATCGACGGCTCTGATGCCCACGCTGAATAGCCCGGCGCTGTCCGGATTCCATAGAACTTCTCCGGTGGCACTGTCAATGGTCATGCCTTCCGGATGCTGGGTCAGTGAGTAGACAATGTCGTGGTTGTTGTAACTTGAGGCGCTGGCATCGAAACGATAGGTTTCCCCAAGAGTGGCGGACAGCACAGGCGGGTTGGAAAACTCCGGCGAGGTGTCAACGCGCAGAATCAATTGTTGCCGGGTACGACCGCCACGGACATCGGCCACATGCACAACGACGGGATAAAGCCCCGGCTGTGGTTGAGGCCAGGTAATGAGACCGTCCCGGGACATCCTCATCCCCGCGGCCTGGCTGGCCAAACTGAAAATAAGGTCATCACCGTCCGGGTCCGTGGCGTCTACCTGGTGAGTGAATGTACTGCCGGCGAGAATGGTGTCGGGCATAGTGTTGTTGATGACCGGTGGCAGGTTGTCGTCGCTGACCCGGATGGCGAACGCCTGGTTGGCCACATTGCCCTCGGAGTTTTCGGTAAACAGGTTAACGCGGTACACGCCGGTATTCAGGGGCTGCCAACGGATGCTGCCCGAGTCGGAATCCACGGTCATGTCTTGCGGACCGTAGACCAGGCGGAAAAACGAAGACGGGGCATCGCCACGATAGGCTTCGGGGTGATACTCGAAGAGGCTGTGCAGGTCTGCATGGACAGGCGGTGTGCTGTCGAACTGGGGTGGCCGGCGCAGTGGAGAGCCGGGTGCCCAGCGTTGGGGTGCCATGCCAGCGATTTCGCCGGACGAGCAGATTTCGTGGCCTTCGGCGTCCAGGGCATGAACCCGGTAGTAGTAGATGGTTTCGGTTTCTACCTCGGTATCGCGCCAGGTACTGTAACGTGACTCGGTGGTCGCCCGCTGCACATACGGCCCCTCGAGGGCGTCGGCGCGATAGATGGCGTAGGCGGCTGCGCCGGTGTCTTCCCATACCAGTTGCACCTGGCCGGGCTTGCCTCGGGCGCGCAGTTCGTGGAGGCAGGCATCTTGTGGTGGTATACGCTGGGAGCCGAAGGCGTCCACATAGACGTAGCCGCCGTGCCCTCCCAGCGAGCAGTCCGCGGCCAGTACGCGAATTTCCAGTTCATGCCCCAGGCTGCTGTCGGGTATCTCCATCTCCACGTCGATAAACGGTGTGGCCTGCCAGGTGCCGCTACTGATGACAGTGGTGTAGAACAGACGACCAGGCTGGTTGGAATAGGCGAAGTCGTCGTACAGAATGCTGTCGGTGGTCACATTGCGCAGTTGCACATGGAAGTACGGTTGGTGCTGCGGGCTGTGCGACGGGTCATTCAGCACGGCCGCGTAGGAAAATCTGGCGTAGAGACGGCCATCGGCGGGGTCGCGATCAGCCTCGGTGATGATACCCACCTGGCTGATGATGTGAAGATTTGCTCCCCCCTGCTCGTTGTTGATTTTTGCGGAGAAATTGCCCTGACGAGGAAGCTCCAAATGCGGTGCGCGAGGATCGAACATATGCCCGACGATGGTGTTTTGTCGGCTGCGGAGCACCCCAAGCCTAATATCATGCGTCGTAAAGGGAGGCTGACCAGTCAGCCCGGGATTAGCAAAGTAATGGACATCCCAATGAGCAAAGTCTTCTGATTCGAAGTCACCGTTTTCGACCAATGCGTGGGCATTCTGTGGAAGCAGGCCGGCGGATAGGAGGCACAATACCGCAATGCTGCCAGCCAGGGCTTTTTGCCGGCCCAGACAACGAAGTGCGGTAAATATAAACATCAGCGACAGAAGCATCCATCCGAGGAAGTTACCAGCGGGAATGGCATGTATATTATGCCCGTGATGACTCCCCAAACCGTCGCCCGGGTGATCGCTCACCGGGTCGTTGTTTTCGGGGTTGTTCTCTTCGGGATTGCCCTCCTCGGGATCGTCGTTGATTGGGTCATCGTCGTGGGGGTTTGAGTCTTGCAAGTCTACGGTCTGCGCCCAAAACCGAAAATAGATGCTTTGCTCTGTAGCGCTATCAATCTGCATCAGGCCTCCGCGATTCACGGCCGTCACGCTGGCAGTAACCATTAACTGTTGATCGGGAAGTAGAGTGTCTACAGGCAGGGACAGGGCCAGTGCAACATCATCATCCTGGGTAAGCGCCTGGTTCAGCAGTTCGCCGGTGGCTGCCCTTGGCAGCAGGTCTCCTCTCCAGTATCCCGGCTCAGAGACTTCCCAGCGATCCGGCACAATGTGGCCTTCGGGCGCGAATAGGGAGATCAGTTGTGCGTTCTCGTTGAAAAACGTATGGCTATCCGCACCTATGTCTGCATCCAGATAAGCGGTAACGCGAAACGGACCCGAAGCAGTATCGCCGTTGCCTGTAATGGTCCATTGCCATGTGGTGGAGTCTGCATCGGAGATTGTTCCAGAAAAAACTGTCGTAATTGTAGGGGCGGGCGGGATAATCGCAGTTGCTGTTGGTAATTGGCGGTCTTCAGAGATCTGGCCTTCGCTATGTGTAAATAGGCTAAGACGGTGAATTTCCACTGCATAAGCGACGTTAGTCGCCAGCACAATTAGGCCGAGGATAGATAGCAGAGATCGTATTATTGTATTCAAGGGACTATCTCCCGGTGCGATGGTGTCTTCACATGGGAGCTAGTACTGGGGTTTCCCTGATTTTAGTCCCTTAAACCATTGTCTTTCGGTGCTTGCCAATGCCCATATTCACGCTTCTTGCAGCAAAAAGCGGACTCTCGGGCTCCAGGATGTCTGGGGCGCCGGTATTTTGACGAACCGAACTCTATAGAAAATAACCCGGAAATGCAAGAGGTGGGTGCCTCTGCCTCCAGCCCTCTGTCTCCGACCAGCCCCCGCTCCCTGTTCACCAGACACGCCGACTCTTCAGCCCCGGTTCAGGTTGCCCGGCGTAATCTGCAGTCGTAGTCAACCACTGGAGGTTAGTGCCATGAAAAAACTCACTCTGATCAGTGTACTGGGTGGCCTTGGGCTGATGCTGGCTCACGGCAGTGTTTCCGCCCGCAGCTATGGTGATTACGCTCAGGTGATCAGCGCCCAACCGGTATACCGGCAGGTGGCTGTACAGAGGCCCTACCAGGCCTGTCATATGGAAACCGTGGCCTATCGGCCCCAACGCTCCCACACCGGCACCATCGCCGGTGGCGTGATCGGCGCCGCCGTGGGCAGCGAAATCGGCCGCTCCCGGGGCAACAGCGATCTGGGCGCCGTGGCCGGCGGCCTGCTGGGCGCCTCCATCGGCCGCGACATCAGCCGCAACCGCCAGGGCGCCCGGTCGGTGGTCTATCAGGACCGGCAGGTGTGCCAGACCCGCTATCGCACCGAGCACCAGCGGGAGTTGCTGGGGTATGATGTGATCTATCGCTACAACGGTCAGCGCTACCAGACCCGTATGCCGCACCATCCCGGTGACCGGATTCGGGTCAACGTCAATGTGCAGCCCGTTTACCGTTAACACCCGTAAGGTCACTGCCGCCATGACACGTCGCCATTTTGCAATCGCGCTGTTCACCGCCCTGGCCATGGCCGGGGCGGTGACGGCCGTTCCCGCAATGGCCCAGACCGGAGGCCAGTTCCAGGCGCGGGCGGAAAGCCGGCCGGAACAGCGGCCGCGCATCTCCGCCGGGCAGGCGGCGGCCATTGTCCAGCGCCGTTTCGGGGGCCAAGTGGTGGACGTGGATACCGTGCAGTCCGGCGGCCGCGTCATCTACCGGGTGCGTATTCTCCAGGACGACGGCCGGGTACGCACGGTGCGGGTCAATGGCGAAACCGGCGAAATCATGGGCAGATAGGCAGGTTCCCTATGCGGATGCTCGTACTGGAAGATGACCCGGCCCTGCGCCAGCAGATCTGCCGGTTGCTGGCCGCCGACAAGCACGCCTGCGACAGCGCCGAGGACGGCCGTGAGGGCCTGTTTCTGGGCGAAGAATACAATTACGACCTGGCCGTGGTCGATCTGGGCCTGCCCTTGCTGGATGGCGTGGAAGTCATCCGTCAGTTGCGCGCCAAGGGGCGCAACTTTCCCATCCTGATTCTCACCGCGCGCAGCAACTGGCAGGACAAGGTATTGGGCCTGGAAGCCGGCGCCGATGATTACCTGACCAAACCCTTCCATCCAGAGGAGCTGCGCGCCCGCGTCAACGCCCTGCTGCGTCGGGCCAGCGGCCAGGCGTCGCCGGTGGTGCGCTACGGCCCCCTGTCCCTGGACACCAGCGCCCGGCGGGTGCAGCTGAATGGGCAGGATGTGGAGCTGACCAGCTACGAGTACAACACCCTGGCCTATTTGGCCCTGCACGCCGGCAAAAACATCTCCAAGACCGAACTCACCGAGCACCTCTACGACCAGGACTACGACCGCGACAGCAATGTCATCGAGGTATTTATCGGCCGCCTGCGCAAGAAGCTGGACCCGGAGGGCACCCTGAATCTGATCAGCACCCAGCGCGGTCTGGGCTACCGCTTCAACCTGACCCCGGATCAGGGCGAACCGTGACGCTACTGGCCAGGCGATTCCGCTCTCTCACCGCCCGGCTGCTCCTCGCCTCAGCGCTGCTGCTGCCACTGTTTCTTGGGGTCACCGGCGTCATTCTCGACAGCGCCTTCCAGCGCAGTCTCGACACCGCCGAAGCGCAGCGCCTTCAGGGGCAGCTGTTCCTGCTGTTCAGCGTTGCCGATATCCCGGCAGAAGGGGAAAGCCCCGGCCAACTCACTATGCCGGCGGTCCTGATGGAGCCGGGTTTCGAACGCCTCAACTCCGGGCTCTACGCCTTTATCTACGGCGGCGACGGCGAACTGCTCTGGCGCTCCAACTCGGCCGCGCTGCTGGCCGCACCCACCCTGGAGCAACTGGCACCAGTACGTACCACGGGCGAGTTGGTCCTGGGTACGCTGCGCCTCGACGGCACACGATATGTGAGCGCTCACTATGACGTCATCTGGGAAGACGAACTGGACAACGAGCACCCACTGCGCTTTGCCCTGTTGCAGGACCGCGTGCCCTACCGGGCCGAACTGGCTGCCTACCGGACCCAACTCTGGCGCTGGCTGGGCGCGGTGGCGCTGTTGTTGCTGCTGACCCAGGCCGCCATCCTGCGCTGGGGGCTGCGCCCACTGGGACAACTGGCGGAGGCACTCAAGGCCATGGAGCGCGGTGACACCCGGGACATTGCCGGCGAGCACCCCCGGGAACTGCAGCAGGTGGTGGACAACCTGAACCAGGTGTTGGCGCGCGAACAGGCTCTGCGCCAGCGCTACCGCAACAGCCTGGGCGACCTGGCCCACAGCCTGAAAACACCACTGGCGGTACTCCAGGGCAAACTGCAGGAAGCGGACGACGATCTGCCCCAGGTGCTGGCCGAACAACTGGCGCGTATGAACCAAGTGGTGCACTACCAGTTGCAGCGCCCCCTGTCCGATCATCAATCCGGCCAGCACCGTCGGGCGCCGGTGGTGGCGGCCACCCAGCGACTGATTTCGGCGCTGCAGAAAGTCTACCGCGACAAGCCCATGGCAATCAGCACCGATTTGGCGCCGGACGCCGAATTCGCCGGCGACGACCAGGACCTGCTGGAACTGCTGGGCAATCTGCTGGACAACGCCTTCAAGTACGGCCGCAGGCAAATTTCGGTGCAGGTGCGGCGACAAAATGATCAACTGCGCATCGACGTGGACGACGACGGTCCCGGCGTACCCGCAGACCAGCGCCAGCGCATTCTGCAACGCGGTCAGCGCCTGGACACGGCACAGCCGGGCCAGGGCATTGGTCTGGCGGTATGCGCCGACATCGTTCACAGCTACGAGGGTGCGCTCCAGATTTCCGACAGTCCCCTGGGGGGCGCCCGCTTCCGGGTACTGTTGCCCGCTCCGCCGCGCGCCTGACGCAGATTTTTCTGCCACCGAACGAAACCCGACCCGACCCCGTATTGTCGAATGGTTGGCCCGAAAGTTGCGGCGATAATGTCGAACAAAGTATTTCCTAGCCGGCTATGGAAAGTGGTCCGAGTGAAATATTTGTCGTAAATGCTTTATGTGGCCCTACCGGTGTCAAAATTGCGGCTATGCTTAGAGGTAAAAGCAGGCCTGTCTGATCAGGAGTTACTTCATGACCATCTTCAGTCACTACCGCGAGCGCTACACATCCACCCAACAGGAGGAATTGAGCATCCAGGAGTACCTGGAGCTGTGTAAAAAGGACGCCAGTGTTTACGCCACCGCCGCCGAGCGCATGGTCATGGCCATCGGCGAGCCGGAGCTGATCGATACTGCCAAAGACCCGCGCCTGAGCCGGATTTTCTCCAACAAGGTCATCAAGCGCTACGCCGCCTTTGAAGAGTTCTACGGCATGGAAGAGGCCATCGAGCAGATCGTGTCCTTCTTTCGCCACGCCGCTCAGGGACTGGAGGAAAAGAAACAGATTCTCTATCTGTTGGGCCCGGTCGGTGGCGGCAAGTCCTCCCTGGCGGAGCGACTGAAACACCTGATGCAGCAGGTGCCCATCTATTGCCTGAAAGACTCCCCGGTGTTCGAGTCCCCCCTGGGCCTGTTCAACCCCGATGAGGACGGCACCATACTGGAGGAGGACTACGGTATACCCCGCCGCTACCTGAAGACCATCATGTCGCCCTGGGCGGTAAAACGCCTGCACGACTACGGCGGCGATATCAGCCAGTTCAGGGTGGTCAAGGTCTATCCCTCCATTCTCGACCAGATCGCCATATCCAAAACCGAGCCCGGTGACGAAAACAACCAGGACATCTCGTCGCTGGTGGGCAAGGTGGATATCCGCAAGCTGGAGGAATTCCCCCAGAACGACCCGGACGCCTACAGCTTCTCCGGCGGCCTGTGCCGCGCCAATCAGGGGCTGATGGAATTCGTGGAAATGTTCAAGGCGCCCATCAAGGTGCTGCACCCGCTGCTCACCGCCACCCAGGAGGGCAACTACAACAGTACCGAAGGACTGAGTGCCATTCCCTTTGAAGGCATCATTCTCGCCCACTCCAACGAGTCCGAATGGCAGAGTTTCCGCAACAACAAGAACAACGAAGCCTTCCTGGACCGGGTATACATCGTCAAGGTGCCCTACTGCCTGCGCGTGTCCGAGGAGATCAAGATCTACGAAAAACTGTTGCAGAACAGCTCCCTGCACCAGGCCCAGTGCGCACCGGACACCCTGCGCATGCTGGCCCAGTTCACCATACTCTCGCGCCTCAAGGAGCCGGAAAACTCCAACATCTATTCCAAGATGCGCATCTACGATGGCGACAGCCTGAAAGACACAGATCCCAAGGCAAAATCCATTCAAGAGTACCGGGATACCGCCGGCGTGGACGAGGGCATGACCGGCCTGTCCACCCGTTTTGCCTTCAAGATTCTCTCCAGGGTTTTCAACTTCGACGCCACCGAGGTGGCCGCCAACCCGGTACACCTGCTCTATGTGCTGGAGCAACAGATCGAACAGGAGCAGTTCCCCGCAGAGACCCGGGAACGCTACCTGAATTTTATCAAGGAGTTCCTGGCCCCACGCTATGTCGACTTTATCGGCAAGGAAATCCAGACCGCCTACCTGGAATCCTACACCGAATACGGCCAGAACATTTTCGACCGCTACGTCACCTTTGCCGACTTCTGGATTCAGGATCAGGAGTACCGCGACCCGGACACCGGCGAGATTCTCAACCGCGCCGCCCTCAACGAGGAGCTGGAAAAAATCGAAAAGCCGGCGGGCATCAGCAACCCCAAGGATTTCCGCAACGAGATCGTCAACTTTGTGCTGCGCGCCCGCGCCAATAACCAGGGCCGCAACCCGGCCTGGAGCAGCTACGAGAAACTGCGCTCGGTGATCGAGAAGAAAATGTTCTCCAATACCGAGGACCTGCTGCCGGTGATCTCCTTCAACGCCAAGGCCTCGGCGGCGGACCAGAAGAAACACCAGGATTTTGTCGCGCGCATGGTGGAACGCGGCTACACCGAAAAACAGGTACGCCTGCTCTCCGAATGGTACCTGCGGGTCAGGAAGTCGCAGTAGCGCACGCTCAGAGGCATCCATGAATTATATTGTTGATCGTCGGCTTAATGCCAAAAACAAAAGCGCTGTCAACCGCCAGCGCTTTTTGCGGCGCTACCGGGAGCATATCAAAAAGGCCGTGTCCGACGCCGTCAACCGCCGCTCGATCACCGATATTGAGCAGGGAGAAAAAATCAGCATCCCCGCCCGGGACGTCAGCGAACCGATCTTTCATCACGGCCGTGGCGGCCAGGCGGAAGCCGTATTGCCGGGCAACAAGGAATTTGTCCGCGGCGACCGCATTCAGCGCCCGTCCGGCGGCGGCTCTGGCAGCGGTGGCTCCGGTGCCAGCGACCAGGGCGAAGGGGAGGACGAATTCGTTTTTCAGATTTCCCAGGCGGAATTTCTGGACTTCATGTTTGATGACCTCGCCCTGCCCAACCTGGTCAAGCGGCAACTGATCGGCGACACCGAGTTTCAGCGCCACCGCGCCGGCATCAGCAACGAAGGCAACCCGGGGCAGATCAATATCGTGCGCTCGCTGCGCGCGGCCCACGCCCGGCGCATCGCCCTGACCGGCGGCAAGCGGCGCCAGCTGCGGGAACTGCAGGAGCAGTTGGCGGCCACCCAGGCCCAGCATCCCACCCTGCGCGACGCCCGCAAAATTGCCGAACTCGAGGAGCAGATCGCCACACTGGAGGCACGTATCAAGCGGGTGCCCTGGCTGGATACTTTTGACCTCAAGTACAATCTGCACGCCAAACATCCGGTGCCGCGCTCCAAGGCAGTGATGTTTTGCCTGATGGACGTATCCGGCTCCATGACCCAGGCCACCAAGGATATCGCCAAGCGATTTTTCATCCTGTTATATTTGTTTTTGCGCCGCAACTACGGCCACACCGAAGTGGTGTTCATTCGCCACCACACCAGCGCCAAGGAAGTGGACGAGGAGGAGTTTTTCTATTCGCGCGAGACCGGCGGCACCATTGTCTCCAGCGCACTGCGGCTGATGAACAGTATTATCGATGCCCGCTACCCGCCAGGCGAATGGAACATCTACGGCGCCCAGGCATCGGATGGTGACAACTGGAACGAGGATTCCAGCATCTGTCAGCAATTGCTCACCGAGGCCATACTGCCGCAAACCCAGTACTACTCTTACGTCGAGATCACCCAGCGGGAGCACCAGGCCCTATGGTTCGAGTACGAGCAGGTCAAGGCGCGCTTTCCCGACGTGTTTGCCATGGCGCAACTGACCGATGCCCGGGATATATACCCGGTATTTCGCAATCTGTTCCACAAAGACGCACAACAGGCCGCCGGCGCATGAAAAAAGCAGCAGCACCCATCTCTACCGGGGCCGAATGGTCCTTTGAGCTGATCGACGCCTATGACAAGGCCATCGCCGAAATTGCCGCCGAATACGAGCTTGATACCTACCCCAATCAGATCGAGGTGATCAGCTCGGAACAGATGATGGATGCCTACGCCGCTTCCGGCATGCCTCTGGGTTACCACCACTGGTCCTACGGCAAGCAGTTTCTCACAGTGGAGAACTCCTACAAGCGCGGGCAGATGGGACTGGCCTACGAGATCGTCATCAACTCCAACCCCTGCATCGCCTATCTCATGGAAGAAAACACCATGACCATGCAGGCGCTGGTGATCGCCCACGCCAGCTACGGTCACAACTCGTTCTTCAAGGGAAACTATCTGTTCCGCACCTGGACCGATGCCTCTTCCATCATCGATTACTTTCTGTTCGCCAAGAACTACATTGCCCAGTGCGAGGAAAAGTACGGCGTCTCCGCTGTGGAAGAGATTCTCGATTCCTGCCACGCCCTGATGAACTATGGTGTCGATCGCTACAAGCGGCCTTCTCCCATTTCCGCCGCCGAAGAAAAACTGCGCCAGCAGGAGCGCGAAGAGCACCTGCAACGCCAGATCAACGATCTGTGGCGCACCATTCCCAAAAGCCCGGAAGGCAAGTCGCGCAAGAAGGCACCGCGTTTTCCCACCGAGCCCCAGGAAAACCTGCTGTACTTTATCGAGAAAAACGCACCGTTGCTGGAACCCTGGCAGCGGGAAGTAGTGCGCATCGTGCGCAAGGTAGCCCAGTATTTCTACCCGCAACGGCAAACCCAGGTAATGAACGAAGGCTGGGCCTGCTTTTGGCACTACACCCTGCTCAACGAACTTTACGATCGCGGCCTGGTGACCGACGGCTTTATGCTGGAGTTTCTGCAATCCCACTCCAGCGTCATCTACCAGCCGCCTTACGACAGCCCCTACTACAGCGGCATCAATCCGTACACCCTGGGCTTCAATATCATGATGGACATTCGCCGCATCTGCGAAAATCCCACGGACGAGGACCACCAGTGGTTCCCCGATATCGCCGGCAGCCCCTGGCGCCCCGTGCTGGAGCACGCCATGCGCGACTTCAAGGACGAGAGTTTTATCCTGCAGTTTCTGTCGCCGCGCGTGATTCGGGAATTGAAGCTGTTCGGCATTGTCGATGACGACCGGGAAGAGGAAATCCTGGTACAGGCCATCCACGACGAAAGCGGTTACCGCGCTGTGCGCCAGGCCCTGGCCGGCATGTACAACCTGGGTAATCGCGAGCCCAATATCCAGGTGCACAGCGTCGACATCCGCGGCGACCGCTCCCTCACCCTGCACCACACCCGCCACGCCCGCAAGCCGCTGCACGAGCCCTCGGCCCAGGAGGTGTTGCGACATCTGCATCGGCTCTGGGGCT
>JBJHDF010000049.1:0-12268 GCA_050486405.1 Marinimicrobium sp.
CAAGGAAGTTATTCGCCTCAGTGCGATCCTGCCCAACGTTGGCGGCCAGAAAATCGCCGATGCATTTAATCGGCTCTACGGCGAGTCGAAAGGTGTAACGGTCGGCAAGACCTGGGTATGCGAGCAAAGAAAGAAACATCAATATGCGATTCTTCAATTGCACAAAGCACTGAAGCACCGGATTCCACGACCCATGCCGACACATCATATCTGGGCGCTGGACCTGACCGGCCTGCCGGATACCAATAGACGATCCCATAACGTGCTCGGCATTCTCGATCACGGTTCTCGGTGCCTGTTACTAATGCAGAAACTGCAAAACAAGGCATCCATCACCCTGCTGCGCTGTTTGCTGGATGCGATCGAACAAACCGGGCAGAAACCCAAAAGTGTCAAGACGGATAACGAAGCCGTGTTTGTCTCCAGGCTGTTTCGCTTTGGGCTGTGGCTGTTGGGCATCCAACACCGGCGCATCCGGCCGGGGCACCCCTGGCAAAACGGCCGAATTGAAAGGCTATTCGGCACCCTGAAGCAAACAGCCAAAGGCTTGCTGTTCAGTGAAAATCAGCTTCAGGAACAACTCGACCTGTTCCGCTGCTGGTACAACCACATCAGAACCCATCAGCATTTGCACGGCAAAACGCCCTGTGAGGCCTATCATGACTTACCGCTGACGATGCGGCAGCCGGGTGATACAATACCGAGCTGGTTCAGTGCGTGGCAGGGAAGACTGGCGGGTTACTGGTTCAAACCGGGGTAACTATCCTGACAGAGGGGGCCCCAGAAAAAACGGAGCAGAAAAGCCGCCTGCCGTACGAACAAGCAAGTCGTTCGCGGGCAAACTCGTCCTGAAAAGAAAAAATAGCAGAAATCTGATCGGCAATTGCAACAGTTGCCAACCCGGTCGCAAAGAAATTGGCGGGCGCGGCAGTCAGAAAAAGGAATCGCTCAAACTTTGAGCAAAAACAGGGAGGTGTCAGTCGTTATTTTTACGGCGGACGGGCGAACGGGACATCGTAATCTTGCCAAATCCTACGACCGCTAGTTTGGGAGAAAATACGATGGTATCGTGACGCTCTACACTCTACAACTACAGCGCTCTACACAAATCTCACCAAGGCCTATCCCCCTGCTTTAGCGGAATGACTTCTCCATTCTCTAGATCTACTTGGTAATCAATACCAATCCAGTTTCCAGCCACCAAACTTTGATCATAAATCCGTATATCCATGTACGCTTTGTCATCCCTTGTGCCTCCATGTGGAGCCTCCTGAATTCTCCACATCAATCGACCTAGCGAATCATAAGCATAAACATTTCTATTGAGCTTATCCTGAGGGTATGATTCCAGTTCTTCGTTAGAAGGATAAACTCTAACGATTACCAGCCCACCAATTTCAAGCCTTTGCTTTACAGGAGCATCCATAAAAATTTTGGCGCTTCCGACGATAAGTATTTTAGATTTGTTCTCAGTCATTGAAAATCTATCTAAGAGGCCTGGTGTTTGTTATCGCGTCTTCGGGGACGCGGCCCAGCCATTGATACTGAATCGCGCCTTGATTTCCGCCAAAATTATCTGCGACTCTTCCTGTACGAACTCTAGTTCCAGCAGGCACATTTACATCAGATATATGAGTAGGAATTTCCGGCAGAGAATATTTCCTGGCAATTTCTTCAGGAGACAATCCTTGAACTGCCTCTCTTCGCATCATCCATGACCTCGCAGCGTTTCTCTCTCCATGAACTCGGACAAACTGATCACTATGAACTGTCGTGTACTCGGTAACCCTAGTTCCTCTCTGATATGGCGGCATATAGCCGCTGAACTCAGCATTTACGTCATCAGCCGAACGATAGGTCACATTCGTACGATTGGCATACCTTCCTCTTGACGACTGAGCGGTACCATCCACAACAGTCCGATTCGACGAACTCCCACCCGCATCAACACCATGCCGCACCGTACTCCTGGTGCCGCCACCAGCCCCTCTTGTGGGATTCCTTCCCATATAGAGTACAACCATTATCATTTCGCCGCCAGGCTCGGCAGTCGGTCCCAATGCCACAAAGAACTCGCGTTTTTGGGCCTCCCTCTGACAGAAATCCGGGTCCATGACGGCTGAGCAACTCGCAGCGTACCCCGTTAATGGGCCTACGCTGCTTTCAATCGTGATTTCCCGCAACTGCGCATCGCGCTGCATCCTTGCAACCCTGTCCCAATTGATCGCATCGGCATAGTCCATACAGCCATACTGTTCGCAGTACTCTTCGCTTCCCTGCCGCCGCTCCGCTATTGCCTGAGCCTGTTGGGCGGTTCGCGCTTGCTGCCTAAGGTTGTCCTGCGCAAGCCGTTCCCTGTTCCCTAACGTACCCGCACTGTCATCTTGGTGCACCTCCATCTTTGTTTCAGGAGAGGGTTTGAGCCCTGTACCATCCGTAAAAACTGTCACGCCTTTTTCATTAACATACCGGTAAGACTGCCGACCATCCGGATCAACCCACACCGTCGGGTTATTAAACGCATACAAATACCGATGCAAACTCGGCGGATTGCCGGCCTCGCCCAGATAGGTGTCCTGATTCAGGAACCGCCCGGCCGCCGGGTCGTAGAAGCGGGCTTTCATATAGATCAGCCCGGTTTCCGTGTCGTGCTCGTGGCCGGTAAACACCCGGCGGTTGACGCTCTCGCCTGCCTGCTGGGTGATCTGCCCGAAGGCGTCGGTGCGGTAGGCCACCTGGGCTTCGCCCTCGGCGGTGCTCAGGTTGACCGTGGTGCCCAGCGCGGCCTGGTGGTAGTACTGGTCCTCGCCCAGGTGGTTCAGGCTCAGCAGCCGGTCGGCGTAGCGGTAGTGGGCCAGCAACTGGCCTGTGGCCACCAGACGCTCTTCGAGGATGCTGTCGCCGTCGTACAGGTAGTCGATATCGCCGCGCGCGGAGCCCAGGTGCTGGACTCGCAGCCCGGCGTGGTTGTAGACGTAGCGGCCCTGCTCCGCCTCGGCGCCCGCCTCGCCCGCAGCCAGGCGGATCAACTGGTTGCGGCTGTTGTACGCAAACAGGGTGCTGGCCGGGCCTTCGCCGGTGCTGTCGGTTTTGCTGATGGGGTTGCCGTTGGCGTCGTAGACATAGTCCACCCGGCCGCCGTCGCCGGCCTGTTCGTCGATGCGGGTCAGCCAGTGGGTCTCGTCGTAGTGGTACTGGCGGTTCTGGGTCAGTTCCCCGTCCACCTCGATCCGGTAGCTGGCCCGGTCGTAGCTGGGGTGGAAGGTGAACCGATGATCCGTGACCGTGCCGTCGTCCAGGGTTTCGGTATAGCGCTCCAGACGGTCCAGGGCGTCGTAGACATAGTCGGTGACCTGCACCTGGCCACTCTGGAAGCCCTGCTGGGTTTCTTCCTGGCGGGTGCGGTTGCCGTTGGCGTCGTACTGGTAGACAAACCGCGACAGCAGGCTGCCGTCCCCCAGGCTGTGGCTGACCTGGGTGACCCGGCCGGCGTTGTCGTGGCTGTAGTCGGCCCGGGTGCCGTTGCCGTGGGTGAGGCTTTCCAGCCAGCCGTTGGCCCGGTAGCGGTAGTCGCTGAGCGCGCCGTTGCTGCTGACCTGGGTCAGGCGGTTGCGGGTGTCGTAGCGGTAAGTGCTGCTGCCGCCCTGGGAGTTGACGGCGGTGCGGTTGCCGTTGGCGTCGTAGCTGTAGCTGACGGTGTGGCCCCGCTGGGTCTGGCTGACCAGGCGGTCATGGGCGTCGTAGCTGTGGCTGGTGACGCGCTGGCCGCCGGGGGTGTGCTCGGTGATGGTGTCGACATTGCCGTTGGCATCGTAGCTGGTGGTGATGCGATTGAGATCGCTGCCGCCCGGGAAGGTCTGCTCCACCAGACGGCCCAGGGCATCGTAGCTGTAGCCGAACACCTGGCCCCGGGCGTCGGTGCGCTGGGTGAGGTTGCCCTCGGCGTCGTAGGCGAAGGTGCCCGTCAGGTTGCCGTCGGCCTTGTGCTGGGTGTGGCTGATTTGCCGGTTCAGGCTGTCGTAGGCGTAGGAGACCCGGGTATGGCCGCCGCCGGGGCCCGGCAGTTCGTGGCTGAGCTTGTTGTCGTTGGCGTCGTAGGTGTAGCGGGTTTCCTGCCCCAGGGCATCCACCACGCTGACCAGGCGGTTGCGCGCATCCCGGGTGAGGGTTTGCGTGCCGCCCAGGGGCCGGGTGATGCGCGCCTGGTTGCCAAAAATATCGTACTCGAACTGTGTGGTCTCGCCGGCCGGGTTGGTGACGCTGGCCAGGGTGCCGTCGGGGTGGCGGCTGTACTCGGTGGTCAGGCCGCTTTCGTCCGTGGCGCTCAACTGGAAGCCGGAGGCGTCGTAGCTGTTGGTGCGGGTGGAGGCCCCGTAGCCGGGGCCGCCCGGCAGACTAGTGGCCAGAGTGTTGCCCCGCCAGTCTTCGAAGGTTTCCACCCGGTTGCCGTTGGCGTCGATCACGGCGTGGCGGCGCGCGCCGCCCAGGTCGTATTCCTGACTGTAGACCCGGGTGCCGGCGTGGCGGTGTTCGGTGACCCGGTCCAGCCCGTCGTAGACCCAGGACAGGGTGTGGCCCCGGGGGTTGGTTTCGGCGAGGACATTGCCCACCGGGTCGTAGCTGAAGTGTCGGCTGGTGTTGTCCGGGTAGGTCACGCTCAGGGGGCGGCCCAGACCGTCGTAGGTGGTGCGGGTGGTCTGGCCGCGGCGGTCAGTTTCGGTCAGCACATGGCCCAGGCCGTCCAGTTCGCGCAGCACCTGCCCGCCCTGGGCATCGCTGGTGCGGATCAGGCGGTCGCGCGCGTCGTAGGCCCACTGGGTGGTCCGGCCGTCGGGCCGCTGTTCCTGGAGCAGATTGCCCTGGGCGTCGTAGGTGTAGTCGGTCACCTGAGCCTCGGCGCTGCCGGCGGCCAGGGTCTGGCGCGTCAGGCGGTCTTCGGCGTCGTATTCGTACTGATGACTGACGCTGCCCGGACCGGTGGCGGCGCCACCCCAGGAAAGGGTTTCGCTCAGGCGGTTGCCGTTGGCGTCGTAGCTGATCTGGGTGCTGCGCCCTCGGGGGTCGGTCTCGAGCACTAACTGCGACAGGGGGTCGTAGACCCGGCTGATCTCGCGCCCGGCGGCATCGCGACGGTAGCTGAGCAGGCCGTCGCGGGTGTGACCTTCCTGCTCGGTGCCATCGGGGTGGGTGCGGCTGGTGCGCCGGCCGATGCGGTCGTAGGTGTAGCTGACGACGTGGCCCCAGGGATCGGTTTCCTGCAGCAGGCGGCCGACGGGGTCGTAGCCGTACTGCCATAGCTGCCCTTCCGGCGCCTGGCGGCTCAGGCGTCGGTTCTGCCGGTCGTAGGTGAATTCGGTAACGCGGCCCGCTTCGTCCACCGACACCACCCGGTTGCCCGCCTCGTCGTACTGGTGGCTGGCGGTGTGGCCGTTGGGGTTGGTTTCACTGACCACCAGCCCGCGGCCGTCGTAGTGGGTCTGGCTGACGCCGCCGTTCTCATCGCGCACGCTGAGCAGCCGATCCTGGCCGTCGTAGGTCATCTCGCGGCGGTGGCGCTCGCCGTTGATCTCGGGGTGCTCGATAAGCACCACCCGCCCCAGAGCGTCTTCGCGGCGGCTGGTGACCCGGCCCAGGGTGTCGGTCTCCTGCACCCGCAGGCCGCCCTCGGCAAAGGCGTAGCTGAAGCCGCGACTGTGGCCCAGCCGGTTGGTAACGCTCACCGGGCGGTTCAGGCCGTCGTAGCTGGTGCGGGTGATGCCGCCCTGCCAGTCGGTTTCGCTCAGCAGGTTGCTGTTGCCGTCGTAGCCGTAAGTCTTTTGCCCACCGAGGCCCTGGGAGCCGGAGCGCACTTCCGATACCACCCGGTCCCGGGTGTCGTAGGTGTACACCCGTTGTTTGCTGCGCTCCAGCATGCCGGCGGCGGTACGGTAGCTTTCCCGGTGCAGTTCCCGGGTCTTGTTGCCCTTGGCGTCGTAGTCGTATTCAAGCCGGTTGCCCTCGGCATCGGTGACCTGAATCAGGTTGTCCAGGTCGTCGTAGGCGTAACGAGTGGTGTGGCCGTTGGGATCGGTCTCCGAGATGCGCCGGCCGCGCGGGTCATTGACGTAACGGGTGCGGCTGCCTTCGGGTTCCGTAACCTCTGCCAACAGGCCCAGACCGTCGTAGCCGTATTGGGTGGTGGCGTTGCGACCGTCCGTGGTGCTTTGCAACAGGCCGTTATAGCGACCTGCAGCGCCGTAGCTGTGCCGGGTTTCCACCTCGGTGGACTGGCCGCGCACTTCGGCACTTTGCCGCCGGACAATCACGTTGCCGTTGCCGTCCAGGGTCTGGGTCAGGGTGTGGCCGTCCTTGCCGGTGCGGCTGAGCAACACGGCAAAGTCCGGGTCCCAGCTTTGGGTCAGGCGCTGGCCCAGGGGGTCCACTTCTTCAATCAGGTTGCCTTTGGCATCGTAGTTGTACTGCCAGACGGCGCCCATGCCCTCGTGGGTTTTGCGGGTCATGTAATTGCCCGGGCCGCCCTGGTCTGAACTCCAGCGGTAGGCGATGACCTGGTTTTCAGGGTAGACGACCCGGACCGGGTTGCCGACGCCGTTGAGATGGTAGGTCTTGGTGTGACCGTTCAGATCCACCACCTCGCGCCGGTTGTCATCCAGCGCCACGTGGTAATCCAGTCGGGCGCTGTGGCCGTCCGGGTAGTGGACCTGGCTGACCACCTGGTGCAGTTCGGCACCAGAGATCAATTCCCTGGGCAGGGTGCCGATGTCGTGATAATCGTAGCGTCTGACATGGCCATTGGCATCGGTGAAGGAGGCCAGATGGGGATTGATGGTATCCTCCGACCAGTCGTACCGATACGATTCCTGATGTGCACCCCGGCGGGCCGAACTGAGCACAGAGCCCATCTCCACCGGGTCACCGTCTCCGACGCTCAACTCCATGGGCTCATATTCAAAACTCACCCCTACGCCATCCCAGGCCGTCACCGTCGTCAGGCGCAGATGGCCCTCTTCGTCCGTGTATTCAAAGCGCAACTGCCGGCCAGCATTGTCCGTCACCCGGGACAGCAACCGCTGTCCCTCCTGCAGCGTGTACTCATAGGTCAGGCTGTTGCCGTTGCGATCGGTGATGCGGCTCACCGGTATGCGCCCGGACACCGCGCTACCGCCCAGTGCGTTGTCCGGGGGCTCGAAGCGGTACAGGGTGCCGTCCTTGGAACGAAACTCCCAGACGCCGTCCTCGTAGGTTAACTCGCCGTGATAACCGCGCTGGGGCGTCCAGCTATTTGCGGTGTCGGCCCGCTTGAACTGACCGCCGCCGCTGACCGCTACCCGGCTCGGCCAGTCGTGGTCGGGCATCAGGTTCGCCAGCGTGTGGCTGTCGAGCAGTTGTGGACCAGTCAGTGTGTGGCGGGTGTGACCCACCCAGCCGGGCAACTCGTTGCGGTAGCTGGGCCCGAACTCCCGGCTGGCCAGAATCTCCAGGTGCAGGTCGTGGTTGTGGCGCCAGCCCGGACCCATGCGGGAAATACTGTCGTCGCGCCCGACGTGCTCGGTAAAGGGTACGTTGCTGTAGCTGCGGCTAAAGCCCAGTGGCAGACCGCCGGTTTCCAGTTGGAAATCTTGGCGCTGCAGCGTCAGTGAGCCGGTCTGGATCAGCACGTCGTGCTCGATGACCTGACCCAGCATCAGACCGTTGACCCTTTTGCGGTTGTTGATTTCGTAGAGGGTTTCCCTGGGCGGGTCGCCGTTCACCGGCCGGACGCTGACACTGACGTAACAGTCGGTCACCTGGACCCTTCGCACACAGTCGCCCAGATCGTCGCGCAGTACCACCAGGTGGTGCATGTCCGGCACCACGGCCTGGGACGGCACCAGGAAGTGACTGAAATCCCGCCGGTGGTCGAGCACGCTCACCTCCACCTGCGACACCTGTTCCACCGGGATATTCAGCATCAAGTAGTGATCGATCCGCCGCATTTCCAGCCCCTGGGTGTCGTCCTCCGGAAAACGGGCCAGATCGTAAGTGGTGGGCAGTTCCCGCTGGCGGGTCTGGCCAAAGGCGTATTCCCAAAGGATATTGCCGGCATCCTGATTGCTGTAGAGCCGCAGTGTCAGCAGATCGGCCGCACTCAGCCGATCCAGCATCGACAGATTGCCGAAGCTGATCTGGCCGTTGGCACCCATGATGGCCCGCACTTCCTGACCACCCAGGGCAAACACCAGCTCCTGGGGACCGTCGACATAGGGCAGGCGGCTGAACAAAGGGGCGACCAACGAATAAAGAGCCGTGATCATCTCGTCGCTGCCGGAGATATAGGGGATTTGCCCATCGGCTTCTTCCGCCAGCAGACCGATGGTTTCTCCATCCGGCTCCGCTGTCTGACGCTGAATCTCCTCCACCTCCAGGCTGAAGCGGCTGAACTGGTACTCCGGCCGGTAGTGCCAGGCGTAGTAAGGCTCGGGCCTGGGCAGACCAGCGCCCGTTGCCCGGTTGGTTTGCCGCCAGCGGTTGATCCCGTCCCAATCCGCCCACTCGTCATACAGCGGCACCAAAAACGGCGTCAGCCGCCCAGGACGGCCGCTCAGCGGGCCGCCCTGGGGATTGCCGAAGTTGGGGGTTTCGGTTTCCTGGGTGCCGCTGACGTGGATGTAATAGTGTTCCGGCCTCGTCAGGTTGTCCCGCAATTGGATCACCTGGGTGTGCCGGCCCGGCGCTATGGGAAAGTGCGCCAGGCCGCCTTCGGCGGTCTCTCGCAACTCGTTGGGGGCCACCACCTTGGCCAGCCGGCCTGTCAGGCCAAAATCCCGTCCCTCGCCCTCGCCCAGCCCCTCCGGCAGGGGACGGCCATCGGGGGCTCGCCATTCGGTGGTCACTTCAATCAGCGTGTCACTGGTCAGACCCGCCCCTTCGGCACCCATCAGGTAGCGGCGCTGTTCGCCGGCGGTCAGTCCGTACTCCACCGCGTAGCGCCGCTGGGCCCAGATCTTCAGGTTCGGCGGGCGCAGCACCAGGGGCGCCACCGGCACATTGAGACCGCCGCCATCCCCGGCGCTGGTCAACTGCACACTCTGCACGTCCATATAGCCCGTGGCCCGGTTGATGGCCACCAGGCTCACCCGCTCGCCAACGCGCAATACGTTTTCCGGGTTATCCCGGAAGGGCTTCTCAAGACCGTAATCCGCCGCCCACTCGCCCCAGGCCATGCGCCGGTCCACACCACCGCCCACGTTGCGCCAGTGGGCATCTCTGGGGCCGCGCATCATCAACCGGTAATACAGACTGCCAGCCTGCTCGGCCTCGCCCATATCCCGCTCACTCAAGCCCCGGCGCTCGACGATCAACTCGCCGGTGGACTCCCTAAACACCAGCAGGTCCGTGTTCTGCAGGTCTTCCTGGCTGATGCCCCCCAGCAGCCCCGTGTGCTCCCGGCGCACCGGGGTGTTGGCCAGGCGGATCAAGTCCGGCTGGTAGCCCGCTTCTTCATGACCCGGCGGCGGCGGGTTGGGCGCGGGGTTGGAACTGAGATACACACCCTGGTACTCGCCTTCCGGGTCGGGGTAGAAAACGTCCACCGGCGCGCCGTCCAGGGTGATCCGCTCTACCCGGCCCAGTTGCGCCAGGTCCACCCGACCATCGCCATCAAAGTCGTACCAGTGGGCCGCCACCGGCGTGTCGTCCGGATCAAACACCCGGTAGTGGGTTTCCGCCGCCAGCGGTACCGGGCTGCCATCGGGATTGGCCAGGCTCAAGGTGCCGTTGAGGAACATCACGTCCACGTAGAAGTCAATCGGCGGCATCACCGGTCGGGCGATAGAGGCATGGATGGCCAAGGCCTCCAAATAAGCCATCAGCGCCGCCAGGTCGAAACCCGGTATGATGGGCGGCGCCGGGCAGTACACCCGGTGGTGACGTGTCAGGTAATAGGGCAGTACCGGCGAACCCTGGGGATTAAAACTGCGGTAGCGCAGACTGACGTGGGTGTCCACCGGGTAGTCGAAACCGCCGGGCGGACAGATCATCCAAAAGCCGAAACTGTAACGGCCCTCCGAGTCGGTGACGCCCACACCTCCGGGATAAAACACCTCCACTTTGACGTTGCTCACCGGCCCAAAAATAGTGTCCTCCGGTGTGCGCCGGGTGGAAGATTGGCCTGTGTTTGGATCGCCGTAAAACGCCGTGCGCGGGGCCAGGATACCCTCGGACGCATGACGGATACGCCCGTGGCGGTCCAGCAACAGGGTGCGGATATTCGGTCCGGGACGACCGGGGTCGCTGAGGTCCACAGTGAACCTCAGCAGAGCCAGCTCATTGGGGTCCGTGCGGTGCCGGTGCACCTGGGGACGTACCAGTACGCTTTTGATGGTCGGATGCAGCGCCGGCGGTGCAATCCGCGTCTGCCCATCCGCCAGGGTGTAGGACTGGCCCAGAAACGCCTCCCGGGGCAACAAGCGGGCACCCTCGGCCAGACCTCCGGCGTTTTCAGCCCGCCAGTCCTCCAGCAGATCCACTTCCGTCTGGAACTCGTCCCGGCTGATGATGCGGATATCCGCCAGGGTGTGCCCTTCCGGCAGGGATATCGGAGAGCCCACTTCTTCCCCGGCGGTGTTATAGGGCACTATCACCACCGCTGTATTGGTCAGACTGCTATCGCCGTCTGGAGTCACCAAACCCCGTGCCATCACCGCGCCGTACTGGGCTTCGGTGTGAAAAGGAAACAGAAATCCGTGAGCTGACAGGCCGCTTAACAGCAGCGTCAGGCCCAGCACGAGGCGCAGGGCGAATGGGGTCGGGGTGATGTTCCTGTCAGTTCTGTTCATCATTTTTTATTCAGTTGTCCATCACTAGGGTTGTAACCGCACCCGCAACGAGGTGGGATCGGTTTGTCCGCTGTTGGCCAGGGACTCCAGCACCGGTTGCCATTCCGGGTGCATCAAGACATAACCCAGGTAATCCAGGCTGTTGAGCGGCACCTTGCCCACGCTGGTGACCTGGCGGTTGCTCAGCAGCCCCAGGCCCATCACCTGCAGGGATTCCAGGGTCTGGTCGTAACCCACCAGGACCACGTACTGGGTTTCCAGCAGCAGGTAGTCGTGGCTGCCGTGCAGCGGCGGCACCTGCAGGGTGAGACCCACCCGCCCTTCCACGGCAATGCCCCGGGGCTGGGTGGCGAACACCCAACTGACCCGGGCGTTGTCGGCCATGGGGTCGGCGATCTGCTCCACCGGCATAAACTGCACGTGCACATTGCCGCTGGTGCGGTTGTTGGGAAACAGCAACCGGGCGTCGCTCAGATCCAGTTGCAACTGATGGCCCGCCAACGATACCTGCGGCTCGCCGCTGCTGACCAGCGAGAAGCCGGCGTTGGGGTTCAACTCCTGCAGCCGCAGGGTGCCCAGGTCGTTGTAGCGCCCAGCCTGCAGGTTGATGTTGCGCAGCAGGGTGCCGTAGCCCGGAGCGCCAAAACCGGGGTTGATCAGCAGGCGGTGGCGACCGCCGGGCAGATCCCGCTCGGCCGGTTCGCCAAAGCCGAAGGCGAAGCCGCCGTTGGCGTTGGTGCGGGTTTCCCGGTTCAGGCCCGGCAGGGTGACGGTGACGCCGTGCAGCGGCTGACCGAACAGGTCGGTGAGGGTACCGGTGACAAAGGTCGGCAGCGGGCGCACCTCGAAGGTGAAGCGGCCGAGTTCCTCGCCGTCGTAAAGCACGTCCACCTGCAGGCGGGCGTTAAAGCCGTAATGACGCTCGGGATAGAAAGCGGCGCTGGTGTTGCCGGGCAGCAGCACCAGACTGCCGGGCACGGGTTCCTGGCTGCGGCTGACCCGTTGCAGTTCGTAGCCCCGGGCCTGGGTGAAGTCTTCGCCGGGTTGGCCCATGTCCACGTAGGTGTCACCGTGCAGGGTTTCCCGCACCTGAATATCGAGACGCGACGGGTCTATTACCCGATTGAACTGCAACTCGATGGCCTGACCCGCTTCCTGGTTGCGGGCGTTATTGTCCGGTTGGTGGCCCAGCAGGATCAGAGGGCCGGCGTCGGGGTCGCTCACGCGCACCTGACGGCTGGCGCTGGCAACCACCAGGCCCTGGCTGTTCAGGGCCTGGTACAGCAGGGTGTACTCGCCGACGTCCGGCGGCAGCAGCAACTCACCGCTGGCCAGCGTGCCGCTCAGGGTCAACTCGGCCAGCGCGTCGGCGGCCTGTACCTGCACCTGATCGACACCGCTGCCGGACACCCGCGCCGCCACCTGTAGGGCGATGGGTTCGCCCCGGGCAA
>JBJHDF010000050.1:0-10236 GCA_050486405.1 Marinimicrobium sp.
TGAATATTCGGGTCACTTGGTCTGATAATCTGTGTCGATTACCACCCGCAAGTGCCCACACGCATTGCTTGATCAATATGTTAAAGAACACCGGCGAGGGCTCAGCCTCAAACCGTGGGATGCGAATTATACGCATCAAATACCGTTTGGCAAGGACTTCAAACAAGGAATTTTCATTCCGCTTTCAGGGGCTTATCAGGGTGACCCCAAAGCCCCAGTTTGCCTTGGCAAGGGCGCGCACTATACGTCCCCGCCCACGGCTTGGCAAGAACTTTTTTATGGAGATTGTGAACCCCCATGGAAAGACCGACTCCAGCTCGCAAAAGGCCCTTTTCGGCGGACCTATGCGGTGATGCGCCGGCGACGCCACAGCCAGAGAACGGGGCCGGAGAGCGCATAGGTCACAGCCAGAAGCAGCAATATCCGGGGAGGGTCTATGGTGATAACGACAAAGGCCATGACCACCAACAGCATCACCACAAAGGGTACCCGGCCGCGAAAACCAAATTCCTTGAAGCTCAGATAGGAGATGTTGGACACCATAAGCAGACCGGTAAACGCGGTCACCAGAGCCGCGCCGGCGGCCAAGGGCACACTCATGCCGTGACCGTACCCCACCCAGACCAGGCCGGCAATCACGCTGGCGGCGGCAGGGCTCGCCAGGCCGACAAAATAACGCTTGTCCACGGTGCCGATCTGGGTATTGAAGCGCGCCAGGCGCAGCGCCGCGCAGGCGGCGTAAATGAACGCCGCTGCCCAGCCAAACTTGCCCAGATCCCCCAGGGCCCAACTGAACATGACCAGAGACGGCGCCAACCCAAAGGACACCATGTCCGCCAGGCTGTCGTACTGCTCGCCAAAGGCACTGGTGGTTTTGGTCAGCCGGGCGACACGGCCATCGAGGCCGTCCAGCACCATGGCTACAAAGATGGCCACGGCGGCGTGACTGAAGTCACCGTTCATACCCGCCACTATGGCGTAGAAACCACTGAACAGAGCACCGGTAGTGAACAGGTTGGGCAGCAGGTAGACGCCTTTGTGGCGCACCTTCTTGCCGTTTTCCGAGACTTCCTCGATATGCTCGCCGAAGGGCAGCAGACCCTCGTCTTCCGGCAGGGTCGGCGGGGGTTCGGGTTTGGCGGCGTCGGGTGCCGGTGCCTTTTCCGCTTTTGTCATAGCAGCCTCTGACGGGTTATCGAAATGAAAGCCGCATTGTCCCACAGATGAAAGACTGGGGCATCTCTTCCGAACCCCAGCCCCCTCCGCAAAGCGGAGGGGGAGGAGCAAGATCAGTTCTTGCTTTTATCAATGATCTTGTTGGAGCCGATCCAGGGCATCATGGCGCGCAGACGGGAGCCCACCTGCTCTATGGGGTGAGCGGCGTTGAGACGGCGCTGGGCGGTCATCTCCGGGTAGTTGTGTGCACCTTCGCTGATAAAGCGCTTGGCGTACTCACCGGTCTGGATGTTGCGCAGAGCCTCGCGCATGGCCTTGCGGGACTCGTCGTTGATCACCCGCGGGCCGGTAACATACTCACCGTACTCGGCATTGTTGGAGATCGAGTAGTTCATGTCGGCGATGCCGCCTTCGTACATCAGGTCGACAATCAGCTTCAGTTCGTGCAGACACTCGAAGTAGGCCATCTCCGGCGCATAACCGGCTTCCACCAGGGTTTCAAAACCCGCCTTGACCAGCTCCACACAGCCGCCACACAACACGGCCTGCTCACCGAACAGGTCGGTTTCGGTCTCGTCCTTGAAGGTGGTTTCAATAATGCCGGTGCGACCGCCGCCGATGGCACTGGCGTAGGACAGCGCCAGATCCTTGGCCTTGCCGGAGGCGTCCTGGAAGATGGCGATCAGATCGGGGATGCCGCCACCCTTGACGAACTCGGTGCGCACTGTGTGGCCCGGCGCCTTGGGCGCCACCATGATCACGTCCAGATCCGCACGGGGCACCACCTGGTTGTAATGAATCGCAAAACCGTGGGCGAAGGCCAGGGTGCTGCCCTTTTTCAGGTTCGGCTCGATCTCATTGCGGTACAACTGGGACTGAAACTCGTCCGGTGTCAGGATCATCACCAGATCGGCACTGGCCACCGCCTCGGGCACAGCAGCCACCTTGAGGCCGGCAGCTTCGGCCTTGGCGGCGGAAGCGGAACCGGGCCGCAGGCCCACCACCACGTCCACACCGGACTCCTTCAGATTGTTGGCGTGGGCGTGGCCCTGGGAGCCGTAGCCAATGATGGCCACCTTGCGGGCCTGGATGATGGAAAGGTCGCAATCTTTGTCGTAGTAAACCTGCATGGCGATATCCTCGTGCTGGATGAGTAGGCTTGAACGGACGCCCGCCGGTAGGGCGCGCTATCGGGTAAGAGGCGCAGTCTAGGGAAAATCCGACATAACGTAAAATGATATATTCGCAACCCTATATCGCATATAATGCAATGTCATGGACATTGCCAAACTGCGCCTCTACACCGCCCTGGCCACCAGCCTGCATTTCGGCCGGGCGGCCCGGCTGTGCCACGTCAGCCCCTCCACGGTCAGCCGCAACCTGCGGCAACTGGAGGAGGAACTGCAGGTGCGCCTGATGGAACGGGACAACCGTTCGGTGTCCCTGACCCCGGAGGGCGAGAGCTTTCTGGTGTTCGCCCGCGAATCCCTGCAACAGTGGGAGACCTTCCAGGATTCACTGCTGGCCAGCGCCCGTGAGCTGCGCGGCCAGTTGAGCATCTACTGTTCGGTGACCGCCAGCTACAGCTTTCTGTTCGATATTCTCACCGATTTCCGCAGCCGCCATCCCGGCATTGCCATCAAGCTGCACACCGGCGATCCGGCCCAGGCCCTGGAGCGGGTACTGGGCGGCCTGGAGGATATCGCCATAGCCGCGCGGCCGGAACGCCTGCCGACGGACATCAGTTTTCAGCGTATCACCCTGTCACCATTGATCTTTATCGCCGCTCGCGATCAATCGCAATGGCTGTCCGGCGAAGAGGTGGACTGGCGGCAATTGCCGATGATTCTGTCGGAGGAGGGGCTGGCCCGGGACCGCTTCAACCAATGGTGCCGGCAACAGGGACTGCAGCCGGAGATCTACGCCGAGGTCAAGGGCAACGAGGCCATTGTCAGCATGGTCAGCCTGGGCTTTGGTGTGGGACTGGTGCCGCAGATAGTGCTGGACAACAGCCCCCTGGCGCACCGGGTAACCGCCCTGCCCCGGCAGCCGGACCTGGGGCCTTTCGACGTGGGCATCTGCGTGCTCAACCGCCGCCTGAAAAGCCCCATTATTGCCGCCTTCTGGGAGCAACTCGGGCGACCCGCCCCAGCGCCTGCAAGCCGGTAAGCGCCGCCAGATTTTGCGCCAGTTCGCGGGCCGTGGCCTCGCCCTCGATACCCTCGGCCACCACCAGCCGTCGCTCGTTGGCAGTCACTGCCAGCACCTGGAAAAACTCCTGCAGATCACTGCCGGTGCCGGTTTGCAGGTTGGAGCGGAAACCAAACCCTGTCAATTGTGAGCGGGGCAACTGACGGTGCCGCAGCGGCGCGCCAAACAGCCGGCGGCGGCTCTCCAGCCCCCGGCTGTCGATACGCACCCAGAGGCTGTTACCCAACAGATAGATGCACAGCACCACGCCCAGCGCACCCAGACCACCGAGCAACCAGACAAAAAACGCGGGGCTGTCATCCAGCAGGCTCAGCCCGTAACCACCGGCCGCAACAGCGAGACAGAAAAACAAAAAAACCAGCTTACCGCCGGCACGGCGGCCCGCCGGGTGAAACAGCTCCACCCCACCGGCCACCTGCCGCACCTGCACCACCGCGTCCAGCAACGACTCCCTGTGCTCCTGGGCGTGCAGGTGGTCCACCGCATCCTGGTCGATAAAACGCGACTGCTCGCCCGTGGCGAATACCGGTATCTCGAAGCTGCGCTCCAGTTTGAGGCCGTCCAGTTCCGTGGAGAGGCGCACTTTCCACAAATGGTAGTTGTTGCCGGGCGGCTCCGACGGCGGCAACTGCTCCGGCACCGCAAAACGAAAGCGCAGGCGGGTGCCCTGGACCGTGGCCACCGCCGAGGCGAAGCCGGTTTCCTGCCACACCACCCGCTGGTGGCGCGAGCGGTTCTTGCCGCTACCGCTCATATAACTGTACAAACAGCTAACCTTGATCTGATAGCGGCGACCCGGATCGTGAGGCACGGATATCTCGATGGTGCCCCCGATGTGCCCGCCGATGGCACCGGGATAGGGGTCCAAAGTCAGCGGCGTAGGCCCTACCCGACGCCAGACGCGGGTGCTTTTCACCGCACCGTACAGCAGCCCCAGCCCCACCAGGGGAAACAGCAGGATAAATAACCCCCCATACTCGCCGTCACTCAGCATTTCCGGCAACAGAAACAACAGAGGCCAGGCGAACAGATTCCAGATAACCGTCATGACCCAGAGCATCCGGACGGTGGTGCGGGCGCCGCTGAGAATCGTGGGGCTGGCCCACTCGCGCCTACCGAGCCAGGGCTTGCTGCCCGTCTCGGGGTCGCCCGTCCGCGCCCCCCGGCGACGCAGGCTCCAGCCCGCAAACGGCAGCCCTATCAGTGCCGGCAGCCAGTGGCGCTCGTGTTTTTTCTGCATCGCGGGTCTCCTTGTAAATCCCGTCGCCAGATTAGTGGAATCCGCTATGGAATTGGAAATTTTTATGACCGATCAGTATGGCCGTGCTGTGAACTGGCACCAATTTCACCCGCCCCATAAGTGCTAACCTGTAAAGTACTCAAGCAGCTTTTCCGAGGGCAAAACATGTACAAAATCAATACCTTGACGCTGGCTGGCGCGGCACTGTTGCTGGCTGCCTGTGGCGGTGGCAGTTCCAGCAACCAACCCGAACCGGATCAGCCCGGGCTCAGCGGCAACACCTACGCCGCCGTCAGCGGCCCCAGAACCCACAACCAGGTGCTGGATGGCACCACTGCCACCGGTGGTTCGGCAACACTGCGCGTCCACCTGACCGACGCCCCCAACCGGGATATCGAAGTGGCGGAAGTGACCATCAGCTCAGTGAGCGTTCACTCCCCCGGCGGCCCGCCCTACACTGTGCTCAGCGAACCCCGCACCCTGGATCTGCTGGAGTACCAGAACGGCCTGACCACCCTGCTGGGAGAAATCGACCTGGAAGCCGGCAAATACACCCAGTTGCGCCTGGAAGTAAGCGAGGGACGGGTGGTCAGCGAGGGGGAGGAATTCTCAGTGTTTGTCCCCAGCGGCACGGTGCGTATCAACCGGCCTTTTGACGTCTGTGCCGACGGCGAAGTGGACATAGTGGTGGACTTCGATGCCCGGGAATCCCTGCGCTACAACCCGGGGAAAAACGAATTCCGGATGCAGCCAGTGGTGAAGATCGACCGGGTGGACAGCCAGTGCCCGGATCAGCCCAACGGCAATGGTGAAGAGTCCGACAAGGAGTACGACGGCCCCCTGGGCTGGCTGGCCATAGTGCTGCCGCCGGTGGAACTGGACCTGTTCGACAGCCTGGTAACCACGGTCGACGACATCCGCGTACACGATCAGGGCATAGGCCAGGTGAGTGTGTTCGCAGAATCCTACGCTGTGGACCTGCTGGAGGACGAGCGGCAACTGGTCGACGAGGAAACCGGCGAGGTGACCCAGACCCTGTTGATTCCCGCGGTGGAAGTGCCCGCCGGCTCACTCAACCAGGTGCGGCTGCTGTTTCAACCCATTATCGCCACCGACACCGAGGGCCGCACCATCACCATCAAGATGCCCGCCGAGGAAGACAGCGAGGCCGACGGCCTTAAGTTCTTCGACGAAGTGCAAGTGTGCGAGGGTGCGCTGACCGTCATGCAGTGGGATCTGGATCTGAGCAGCGCCAGCCTGGATTTTGAACACGGTGAACCCGTGATAGTGCTACACCCGGTCGTGCAACAAGTCGAAACGCCAGTGGTCTGCCAGGCCATTGAGGACGATGAGGAAGAAGAAGAGGAATAGTTTCCAGCACCGCCCGTCAAAAAAGCCCGGCTCCGACCGGGCTTTTTTGTAACTTCACTCCACCGCTATTTCATACCAGAGACTGCCGCCGTCACCCGTCAGTTGCAGTCGGCTGCCCGCTCCCTCTGACACCACCGGCAGCTCCCCGGCGCGCTGACCGGTTTCGTCCAGCGCCCAGACCCGGGTGCGTTCCGCCGCAAAGGGCAGGTCGATGGTGGCGGCAATGACTTCCACCAGTGTCGGCGACGTACCCCACTGATTGCCCACCGAGTCCCGCGCCTCACTGGTCCACTGCATATTGGTGTTTTCCATCAGGCCGGTGGTAACCAGCAACAGATGGGCAGACTGCTCGGGCTGATCAAAACTGCCCTCACTGGCGGACAACGCCACTGTGGCCCAGCCCTGAATACTGTCGGCCACGGCAATGCGCACGTTACCCAGTTGCTGGGCGCGACCATCGGCAAAACCCACCACCGCCTTGCTGCGCGGCGTGTTCACGGTGACCACACCGGCACCGGACTGACTCAGATCCCAGCGCAACTCGCCGGTATCCGCCTCGTGCACCGGGCCGCTCCGGGCCGCCGGTGGAGTGTCCAGCCCCGATTCGCCAGTGAGGTCCAGCGCCAGCCGGTGACGCAAAGGCAGATCGTTGGGCACCCCCAGGTGAGAGGCATTGGCCACATTCCAGCCGGAACCCTGGGTAGCGAGAATGTTCAGCTCCACCTGCTCATCAAAATTCATCAACACCACCTCTTCGGCAACACTGACATCGCCGCGCCGGAACAGGTAAGCACCGATCTGCATATTGGCCATTTTGGTGGGGTGAGCGGTCATACTGAAAAAGTTGTCGACGTAGCCCACACCCCAGTTGTCATTACCGGATGCGTCGTAGGCAAACATCATAATGCCGTCCCAGTCCTGCAGGGCGGCATAGGCGCCAATCAGAATGGGGCCTTCGCTGCTGTAGGTGTTGGGTGAGGAATGCTGGTATTCGGAGACGGTAAAGGGCAAGCCGTGCAGCCGCTCCCGGGACAGATTGCGGACGGTATTGGCCAGGGTGTTGACCATGGACTGGTTGTTCACGCGCCAGTTCACCGGGTCCCAGGGCTCGCCGGGAAACGCCGGATGCTGCCAGTAGGCGTGGCCGTCGGCGAAGTCGAACAGCGCCTGGGCACTGGGCGGACTGTTCATGATGGTGGTGCCCGCCACCAGCCCCTGATAGCCCAGATCATCCTTGACATAGTGGTACATGTCACCCCAGTAGTCGTACTCCAGATCGCGCAGAAACGCCGCCCAATCCAGGCTGCGCCCCAAGGGATAACCCGCCGTACGCAAATTGCCGCCGACATTGCCCGCCTCCAGACTTTCGCCTGCGGGCAACTGCCCCAGGCTGCCCCCGGCGCGCAGGCTGACGTCCGCCAGATAGACGCTGACCTGCTGGTTGCCGAAACCGTTGAAATTGATGCGCAGATTGCTGTCGCTGACCGGCGCCACTATCTGCATTTCGAAATCCTGCCAACTGCTGTTCAGGGCAAAGGGCCTGGAATCGAACACCTCCCAAGGGTCGTAGTGCTGCTGCAAAGCCGCGTTCATGGTCACTGGGCTGTCCGCTCGTGCGGAGAACTGCAGCGTGTAAAGTTGGCCTTCGACAAAGCTCAGACCACCCTGGTTGAGCTGGGCGTGCCAGTTGTCGGTACCGGCTTGCACCACCTGCCAGCGCAGCCCCTGACGGCCGTTGAACTCCCCGGCCTGTGTTGTCACCTGGGCACCACCATGCTGCTCCACATTCCAGCCGCTGGCACCATCAGCAAAGTTGCCATCGCTGAGCATCTCGGCGCCCGGCGCTTCGTCTATAGCACCCCAGGCTTCTTCCATTTCCCCGGTGCTGCTGTAGCGGGCCGTCAGCCAGGTGTTCCAGTGCGTCACCAGCTCATCGCGGAACACCGTCGGCCATTGATCCACCACGCCGTCATAGTACTGCTGAAAAAGACTGTTCTCGTTGTTGATTTCCACCATGACAATGGCGGGATCTTCCAGATAACTCAAGCCGGTATAAGGGTTGGTATGACTCAACAACTGCCGGGCGTACTCCTTTTCCAGATCGCGAAAATCAGCGTTGACAAAGCCCAGCACATGGGATTCTTTCCAGTCCAACTGGGAAACGTCCGCCGGCAATCCGTCGGAGGGATAGAAGTATCGGGAATTGAGCAGGTTCAAATTGACATAGATACCGTTTTTCCTGAGCTGGTAGATAAAGTAGTCCAGGCGATCCAGATTACCCGGGTGCAGATTGCGGCTGTTGCCCTGGGGATAATCGATCAGACTGGGTACATTCATGCCACTCCAGCCAAAATCCATATGGTGGAAGCGCACGACGTTGACGCCAAATTTGGCCAGGCGCGCGGCCACCTTTTCCGCGTTGTCGTGGGAGGGAAAACTGGAATTGGCGGTGATGTTCACGCCCCAGAAACGGATGCGCTCCCCGCCCGCCACAAAATGCCCCTGATCATTGACCGTTACCGGCCCCAGCACACCAGCGGGCTTGTGATTCATGTGCGACAGATCCGTGATACCGCCACTATCGTCATCGAACGGCAGGACAAACGGCACTGTGATACCCCCTGAAGTGCTGCCTCCGGAAGAAGCACCGGACGAACTGCCGGAACTGGATGCGCCGGAGGAAGCACCTCCGGAAGACGAGCCGCCGGACGAACTGGAACTACCACAGGCGGACAGCAACAATAGGGAACACAGCGTTATCGCAACAAATCTCATGGCTCGGCTCCGCAGGCGACCGTTCACGTCGGTTACCCCAGTATAGAGGTTTGCGGCGCCCTTGTCCGACCACCCTTCAAGGGCAATGAACCAAGTTGGTTCGTCTCGCCCGGCAGACCGCACAAAAAAGGGGCGGGCGCAATCGCGCAGTTACCCGTGCACTGCGGCGTCAACTGGCACTTCCCCAGTTGACGCAATCCGGTAGTTGCGCTGGCATGACCTTTGCTCGTACTGCGTGTGTATCTGCGTCCCGCTCGGCACTCGAGCACCACCTGCCACAAGGGTCTGTCATGGCATTGAAACGCTGTTTGTTTACCGGCTTGATGTTAGCGCTACCGCAAGTAGCTTTCGCCAGCGAAAGTCTGATCGGAATGACCGGACAAATGAACATGACCTGGCTGGCCACGGCCGCCGCTCTCGTGTTTCTTATGCAAGCCGGCTTTGCGCTGCTCGAGTCCGGCATGTCCCGCAGTAAGAACGCCATCAACGTCATGATGAAAAATTACATGGACGTGTGCGTGGGCACCATGATGTTCTGGGCACTGGGTTATGGCCTGATGTTCGGCAACAGCCCCAGCGGTTGGTTTGGCACAGACAGTTTTCTGCTCTCCCAGGGCACCATGGAAGAGTATGGTTTGCTTCTGTTTCAGACCATGTTCGCCGCCACCGCCGTGACCATTGCCAGCGGCGCCATGGCCGAGCGCACCCGCTACGGCGCCTACCTGATTGGCGCCATTGTGGTAACTGCGTTCATTTACCCGGTGTTTGGCAGTTGGGCCTGGAACGACGCGGGCTGGCTGGCGGAGATGGGATTTATCGATTTTGCCGGCTCCACAGTGGTGCACTCGGTGGGGGCCTGGGTCGCCCTGGCTGGCGTACTGGTTCTGGGGCCGCGGTTGGGGCGCTTTGACGAACGGGGCAGGCCGCGAATCATTCGCGGCCACAACCTGACGCTGGTGGCGCTGGGTGGTTTTATACTTTGGTTCGGTTGGTTCGGCTTTAACGGTGGCTCCACTCTGGAAGCATCAGAAACAATCGGCCTGATCGTTCTCAACACCCAATTGGGTGCGGCGGCGGGTGCCACGGGCGCAATATTGCTGGCCGTTCTCAGAAGCCGCCCCATCCTTCTCACCGACACTGTCAACGGCAGCATTGCCGGGCTGGTTGCCATCACCGCCGGCTGCGCCACCATGTCACCGCCCTTCGCGATAGTATCCGGGTTGGTTGGCGGCGTTCTCTGCAGTCTGGGTGTGTCCTTGCTGCTGAAACTGCGCCTGGACGACGTAGTGGGCGCCATCCCCGCCCACGGGTTTGCCGGCGTCTGGGGCACGCTTGCCGCCGGGCTCTTCTATATGGATGACCCCTTCAATCCGCAGATCGTCATCGTGCAGCTTATCGGCGTACTGGCCTGCTTCATTTGGGTATTTGTTACCGCCTCGTTGATGTACCTGCTGATCGCCGCC
>JBJHDF010000051.1:0-9255 GCA_050486405.1 Marinimicrobium sp.
CCACCGCCTGGCCGCCCCAGGTCTCGGAGCAGACACGCGTCAGCGCCGCTGTCAGCGTCGTCTTGCCGTGGTCTACGTGACCGATGGTGCCCACATTGACGTGGGGCTTGTTACGTTCAAACTTTTCCTTCGCCATTGCGAGCGCCTCCTCAAGCTAGACCATTGTGTTAATTGAACAGACAAAAAACCGCCGCAGGGACTCTATCCCTACAGCAGACATTAATGGAGCTCATGAGCAGATTTGAACTGCTGACCTCACCCTTACCAAGGGTGTGCTCTACCAACTGAGCTACATGAGCGTAAAATTTGCAACATCCCTTGCCATTTCAGCCTGTACTGGAGCGGGCAGCGGGAATCGAACCCGCATCATCAGCTTGGAAGGCTGAGGTTCTACCACTGAACTATGCCCGCTGAACTCAAAGTGCCCGCTGAACTACCGATACCCGCTTTGCCCGGACTCTTGCTTCTATATATATGGCCGTTTCTATATATGGTGCAGGGGGGTGGATTCGAACCACCGAAGCTTGCGCGTCAGATTTACAGTCTGATCCCTTTGGCCACTCGGGAACCCCTGCCAAAACTCGCCGGCATTGTCCGGCCTTACCAACCCACTGTCAACCAGAATTCCCAATAAATTCACTGGCTTAGAGCGCGGCACCGGCATAGAATGGAGCTGGCGAGAGGAGTCGAACCCCCGACCGGCTGATTACAAGTCAGCTGCTCTACCAACTGAGCTACGCCAGCCCAAAGCCGTGCACGGTGTTACGTGGAGGCGGGATTCTAGAGAAAACTGGGTGCGGAAGCAACACCTGGGCAGAATTTTTGTTGTTTCTCGGCGCCCGGCGCCCGATTGAGCAGCTCCACCCACAGAGCCCCATCGACCTTGTCAGCCTGGTCCAGAGCCATGACCACCCAGTTTTCACTGCGATAGCGGACTATCTCTTCGAGCTTGGCGTCATGGCCCTGCTCACGCAGATCGCGCAGGCGGTTTCGGGCCAGATCCTGGCGGGTATAGAGCCCCAGGGAAATACCATTGGTGTGGGCGCCTTGAACCACCAGATAGCTGTCTATGCCCTCTCTCTGCAGTTGGCGCAACCTTGCCAGAGCTTCCTCTCGGGATGATTTGGGAGACAAATAGATCCAATAGTGGACTTCCGAGGGCACCTCCAACTCCTGCACCTCGGAAACGATATCCAAGGTTTCCAGATGCTCGGAGAACTGCTCGGCCCTCAGCAGGCGCTCGAAAGGCCCCACCAGAATGCAGAAGGGGGCCTCACCGACAGTGAGTGATTGCTCACCCTCTGATTCAGGTTCCGTGGTAGTTGGTGCCAGAGACTCTCGGACCACAGCGCCACCACCACCGCGCTCTGACAGCAGTAGCAATTCGTGTCCCTCGCTGCGCTCGGCGCGGTGGGCCGCATCCGCATCCGCGCCGCCAAGCCAGTACAGCTGACCGCCCAACACCAGTATGTTAATCGCCACCAACGCCAGGAATATCTCGCGCATGCATCTTCAGCCCTGTTATCAACCCAGCAGTTCAGCCCAGCGACCCGGTCGCTGCGGCGGCAACCACTGCCACGTCAAGAATCCTCCAACATCAACGCCAGAGAAAGTCCGTCCAAAAC
This sequence comes from Marinimicrobium sp., assembly GCA_050486405.1. Lineage (GTDB taxonomy): Bacteria > Pseudomonadota > Gammaproteobacteria > Pseudomonadales > Cellvibrionaceae > JBJHDF01. The sequence continues at coordinate 1,626 of JBJHDF010000051.1, forward strand.
GAGTTCCGGTTCCACCTTGGCCCCTTCAAGCCGGGAGGCCAGCACCTCCGCATCGCCACCCGCCAGAATGATTGCGGGGTCGCCTGAAACACCGGCAGCGGCCAGTTGGTCCCTGCCGCGCGCCACCAGACCACAGGCCATGGCCAGCAACCCTGCCGACACGCAGGCGGCGCTGTCACGCCCCGGTGCCAGTGACCCGGCGCTGTCGGATACTCCGGCGCCAGCAGCCAACGCCAGAGTGGCGCCACCCAGAGACTCCCGCATCAGCCCGAGACCGGGGCCTATATAGCCACCCAAGTGCTGTCCGCTGTCGTCAATCAGATCCAGGGTCAGCGCCGTGCCGCAGTTGGCCACCAGACAGGGACCAGCACCGCGCTGATAGGCAGCCAGCATGGCGAGCCAGCGATCCACGCCCAGCCGGAATGGCTGCCGATAACCATTGCGCACGCCCGCACACTGCTGCCGCACCCGGGCGAACCGGGGCTTTTTGTGCCACAAGGAATCGACCCAGCGCGCAAACGCCTGGTTGTAGGCATCGCTGAGTACACTGCTTACCCAGACTTGCTCTGGTTCGCTGGCGACTGCAGCCGCCAGCCAATCCCAGCGCGCCAGAGGCCAGGGACCTGCACCGCGGGCATCAGCGTCTGTAGCACCAGAGCCGCCTGCCACCTTACCCGATTCGCCCCGCAGCCGCCATTTAATACGGCTGTTGCCCATATCAATCTCGAGAATCATGACACAGCTCTCAGGGAGACTTCACCGCCGTGGTGTAACTGCTCTGTACCGTCCACCAATAGACGCAGGGCGCCGCTGTCGCTGACGCCCAGCACCCGGCCTTGCACTGACCGCGAGGCGGTGCTGAGGACCACTTCCCGCTCGCGACAGGCATCCAGTTGCTCCCACTGCGGGCGCCAATGGGCGAAACCGTCGCGCTGGTAGTCCCGCAGCAGGGGCAGCAACTCGGAGAGCAGCGCAGCCACCAGCCGGTTGCGCCCGGGGGGCTCGCCGCCAGCGGCTTCCCGCAGATCCACCCAGGGCTGGTCGATGGCGGCTCCCGTTTCCGGCGGCATGGCGAGATTGACGCCAACGCCCACCACCACCTGACAGGCGCCGGCGGGATCACCACTCATTTCCAGCAGTACACCGGCCAGTTTGCGGTCGTGCCAGAGCAGGTCGTTGGGCCATTTTAACCGAACCCCTGCCACACCAAAGCGCTGCAACGCCCGCACCATGGCGACCCCGACTGCCAGACTCAACCCTTCCAGAGCAGCGGCACCGGACTCAAAGTCCCAGAGCAGTGACAGATAGATGTTGCGCCCAAAAGGGCTGACCCAGGTGCGCCCGCGCCGTCCACGGCCAGCCGTCTGCTGCTCCGCCAGACAGACGTGCCCCCGGCACCCAGGCTGAGCCCGGGACAGGGCGCGCGCGTTGGTGGAATCCACCACCGGCTGAATATCCAGCTCAGCCAACAGGGACCGCACCCCGGGGTCCACCGCGCCGAGAATGGCATCGGCGTCGAGCAACTCCAGACCACCGGGCAGACGATAGCCCCGCCCCTTGACGGACTCCAGGGTCAGGCCCAAAGGCTCCAGTTTCTGCAGATGCTTCCAGACGGCGGTGCGGCTGACACCCAGCAACTCGCCCAGCTCCTGACCGGAGTGAACATCGCCGTCCGCCAACCGCTCCAGCAGGCGGCGAAACGGTTGCGAATCCAGGGGGGTGTCGCTCATGCGTCCGCCTCCTCGGGCAGGTAGTGCCGCTCATAGCGACCCTTGAGGCTGGTAAGCACTTCATAACCCAGGGCGCCAACAGACTCGGTCAGTGTATTGATGGTCTGGTGTTGATTGAGAATCTCCACCCATTCGCCGCTCTCCCCGGACGCAGCGGCCCGGGTGATATCGAACACCGTCAGGTCCATGGAGATCCGCCCCGCCACCGGCACCGGCTCCTCGCCAATGTAGCCCTGGCCGTGGCGCCCCAGCAGCCGGTTCAGGCCGTCGGCGTAACCTCCGGCAACGGTGGCCAACCGTGCCGGCGGTGCCACCGCCTCGCTGCCCCCGTAACCGACAGTACCCAGCTCAACAATATCGCGAACCTGCAGGATGGGCAGCTTGAGCTGTACCGCCTGTCGCATGGGGTTGGCCGCATCGGGCTGTGGGTTGAAACCGTAAAGGGCGGAGCCGGGGCGCACCAGATCAAACTGCCAGGGCTCGCCAAGAAAAACACCGGCGGAATTGGCCAGACTCAGGCGCACCTGAGGCAGCCGTTCACGCATCTGAGCAGCAGCAGCGGTAAACCGTTGCTGCTGCTGTCCGTTCAGGGGGGAACTGGTATCTTCGGCGCAGGCGAGATGGCTGAGAAACAACTCGACGCCGGCGTCGCACAACGCCTCCGGCTCGGACAGACACTGCCGGAACTCTTCCGCCGAGAGACCCAGCCGATTCATGCCGGTATCCAGTTTGAGTGCCGAGGGAGCCACGGTGCCGACGGCGCGACAATGGGCCGCCCAGCGACGCATATCCGGCAGGGTGAACAGCACCGGTTGCAGCCGCAGCCGCAGGAATTCCGCCTCGTCGCCAGCGGCAACGCCGCCGAAGACGCGAATCACGGCCGACTCCGGCAGGTAGCGCCGGGCGGCGCGAGCCTCGGCCAGCGTGGCGACAAAAAACTCGCGGCAGCCGGCCCGGTACAGCGCTGGCCCAACCCGATCGGCACCCAGCCCGTAGGCGTCGGCCTTGATCACGGCGCCGGCATCGGCACCGCCAGTCAGTCGCGCTTTGACGGTGCGCCAGTTGGCCTGAACCGCTGCCAGATCAACGGTGAGAACGCCGGTTCGCGGGGTGCTGCTCATAGGGAAACATCATCGCCATCAGAGCTCGCATATAAACAAGAAACCCCGCGAAAATCCAGAGCGTCTATTCACTCTCCGGGAAACGGTAGAGGGTGTAATAGGCTTCCAGTTGTTCCGGGCCGGGCTCGGCGAACAGATCCCGAGTGTCCAGGCGCAGATGGTACTGACGCCCCACCTGGTGCGGGTGAACATCGGGAATGGAGCTGTCGGCCAGTTGCAGGCGAATCACCTTGCGATCGGCAGACACACTGACACCCGCCAGCGCCTCGTCCCGCTGCCCCAGCATGTCCGAGCCGTAGTCCGGGGCGTCGCGGTAGGTCCAGGAGCGAACGCTCAGTCGCTGCTCCACCTCGTCCGACGAGATCTGCAGGGCGTGGGTCAGGTGCAGATCGAAACCGCCGGGAGTCGCCGTCACTTTCAGCAGCGCCGGCATCACCGTTTCGCCGTCCCAGATGATGCGTTGCAGGGACGCCACGTGACCGCCGCGGGACTGCCAGCCGCGGCCGGTCTGCCCCATCAGCAGGCTGCCGTCGGGCAGAAACACCGGGCGCATGGCGCCGGACGCCAGGCCGTCGGCAAAGGGAATGACCGCGCCCTGCTCCAGGCCCGCCACCTTCTCTGTGGTGACCCGCATCAAGTTGGACAGAGTCTGGTCGCCGATAAATATCTGCCCGGCGAAGGGGCCGAACTTGCCCTCAGTGGTATCCCAGATCGGATGCCCGGGCGAGTTGGCCACCAGATTCTGGGCAAACAACACCACCTCCTTTTCCCGGGTGTCCGCCACCGCTTCCCAGGCTATTTCCGGGGAGTCCGGGGTCATGCCCGGCAGGTCGATCAGGCCGGAGGGATGACCGTAGAATCTGTCCCGTTCCAGCACATACAGCTTGGAAGTGCCGACAAACTCTCCCTGGTTGTCCGCAAACCAGACCCGACCGTCCGGCGCTGTGGCGATGCCGGCGGGACTGCGCAGACCCCGCGCGAAGAGTTCGTAGTCGCCATTCGGAGTAATACGAAAGGCCCAGCCGCTGAGCCCGCCCTGGCTCCCCATGTACATGCCGTCGGCTTTGTAGATGGCCTCATCGGCGTGAGCCAGGTTGATCGCCACATAGTAGGCGCCATCGCCGCCCCGGGCTGGGCCGTGCATATAGGTGTGGTAGTTGCTGTGGAAGCCGTGGGCGTCGAACAGGGTTTCAAAGGTGTCGGCCCGACCGTCGCCGTTGGTATCGCTCAGCCGGGTCAGTTCCGCCTTCTGGCTCACCACCAGCGACAGGCCCCGCTCGTCTTCCACCTCGACGCCCAGAATATCGAACAGCCCCTCGGCAAACAGCTGCCAGTGACCGTCCACCAGACGCCAGACACCGGCGGTGCGGGTGGCCACCACCAGGGTGCCGTCGGGAGCCACGGCCAGACCCAGAGCCTCGAACAACTGGTCTCGGCCATAGTTGTCCCGGGGCGGCAGGTAGTCCTCGATGCTGTAACCGGCGGGCAGATTGGCCGAACTGGCCAGGGTTTTCAGCGGCTGCCGCTGGTACTCGAACGCCTTGGGCTCCGGGCGCCAGGGATCGCTGACTACCCGTATCCGGGCCTGCAGGCTCGCCACCGCCGTCGCCTCGGCGGGCAGCTCCCAGATACCGTCGCGGATTTCACCGGCGGACACCTGAATGTCCCGCAGCACCCGGTCGTTGACAACAAAGCGCTGTGTTTCCGCCAGGGAACCACTGACCTGAATGGTCACCTGGCCGTCGGCGGCGAAGTCGCTGCGCACCGCCAGCCGGTTCTGCCCCACCCGGTACTGGAAGGCGGGCGCAGCGTCGTGCCGGCGGGTATCCAGCCGATAGCCGAGGAAAGCCGCGTTCACCTGCTGCAACCGCTCCAGGTGATCAATTTCACTGTACAGGTAGTGCTCGATGGTGGCGTTGTCCTGGAATTTGGGTTCCTTGAAGGAGAAATCGATCATCTCGCCGGCGCTGTTCAGAGGCGCAAACAGGGTCTCGGCTCCGTCCAGGTCGATTTCACGGGTTTCAAAACCCGTGCGCAGACCGCTGCCGCCACGATTGGTCAACTCGCCTCTCATATAGAGAAAACCGCCCTGCCAGACGCGCACCAGACCCAGCACCCGGGGATCGAAACTGTAATTGATGCCGTTGGGCAGACCGACGTGAATGGCCCGGCCGGACATGCCGGGCATGGGTCCGCGTTGTATGCGGGTGCGGTCGGTCACCAGAAACTGCAAGCCGTCGAGCAGCGGATCATACTGCTCGGGGCCGCCCTCTTCCACCAGTCGCACCACCGGCCCCTGCTGCGGCAGATGATTGAGCGTGAGCAGGTAGGCGCCTATGGCATCTATCTGATTGTCGGACAGCATGTCCTCGCCGTAAGTGGGCATGATGGCCGGATAGGCCTGACCGCGACGACCGCCGCTTTCGGCGATGGCCAGTTCGGAATCCGGGTCGCGAATACTGCGATGCAGATAGCTGCGATCGGCGCGAACCGTAAAGCGGTCCCCGTCCGCACCTACGGCAATTTCCCGGTCCCGGGGGGGCTGGGTAAACAGACCGAACAGATTACTGCCGGTGCGCACCGAAGGGTCGCCCTCCACCGTGGAGTGACAGGAGGCACAACCCAAGCCGCGGTATAGCGCTTCACCCTGGGCGACGAAGTCCACCAGTTGCTCGCGGTTGGTGGCTTGGCCGGATTCCTCCGGCACCTGCACCTGACTGAAATCCGCGCGACGCACGTCGAAACTGCGAATGGCGATGGGGCCGCGATTGCCCCGGATCATCATCGGCCCGGTATCCTGCTCCCAGGGGAAGAGGGAGTCCCGGGTAAAGCCGGTGGCAATGGTCTTGTACTGCACCCGCTCGCCATTGATGATCACCGATAGCAACAGGGCATTGTCCACCTTGTTGTTGGCGTCGTCGTAGCGCGGCGCGCGGAACTCCACCTCCAGCGTCTGCCACTGCCCCGCTGGCAGGGCGGCGTTGCTCAGGGGGGCGCGGCCATCAAAACCGGAGGGCTCACGGCCGTCCTGCCAGCGCTGCGCCAGCGCACCCATGGTGTCGTAGCCAGGCGTTTCCTGGCCATGACTGTCAGCCAGAGTCACTTCGTAGCGCCCCTGCAGATACACACCGGCCGAAGACCCCTCCGGCAACATGAATTCCATGCGCAGAATGCTGTCCCCGAAATGCTCCCGGGTTTCCAGATGACCGCTCTCGCTCCAGTGCTCGCCGTTGATCGCAATGCGATTTTCTTCCTCGCGGGTCCAGCGCAACGTAGCGCCATCCACCGCCACGGTGCCTACCCGTTGCCAATGCTCGTTATCGAGAAAGTAACTCAGGGGGTCGTCGGGCTGCTGAGCAAACGCCAGTGCTGACAACAGGGAAAAAATTACTGTGGCTGGTAAACGCATGGACACACCTCAAAGCCCCCCAAAGGGCTAACGGAAGTGGGCGCGGCAACGCCCGGGGAGTTAATCGAAAACGCTGGCGGTTGCGCGGGTACATGCCGCGCAACCGGCCCGGCATGCATTACTGAAGTGGTTTGATTTCCCGAATCCAGATGTTGCGGAAACTCACTAAATCGCCGTGATCCTGCAGGCGCAGCGGCGCACAACCGTGGGGCTCTACCTGGGGAGGACCAATCCATTCAGTGGTACCCTGAATCCGAAAGTGATTCTGCACCAGTACGCCGTTGTGCAGCACAGTGACCGTACCCTGCTCAACCAGTCCACCGGTTTCACCAAAGCGCGGGGCCGTATAGATAATGTCGTAAGTCTGCCACTCACCCGGCGCGCGGGAGGCGTTCACCAGGGGAATGGACTGCTTGTAAATCGATGCCGCCTGACCGTTGGGGTGGGTTTTGTTTTCGTAGGAGTCCAGCACCTGCACCTCATAGCGCTCCTGGAAAAACACGCCACTGTTGCCCCGCCCCTGGCCCTCGCCGCGGATTTCCGCAGGCGTGCGCCACTCCAGGTGCAACTGCACATCGCAGAAGGACTGTCGGGTACGGATATCACCAGTACCAGGCACCACAGTCATAGCGCCGTCACCGTCCACTGACCAGGGGGCCTCGCCGCCGTTTCTGACAGACTCCCACTGGCTCAGATCAGTGCCGTCAAACAGCACTATCGCATCCGAAGGGGGCTCGCCGGGATTGGCGGTGATCACAGGGGGCACCGGCTCCCAGACCTCGGTTTTCTGGGCCTGCTGCCAGGGTTCCAGTTTCTCCTCAGCCTGCAGACCGCAAGAAGCGGTCGCCAGCAACGCCAACAACACCGTAAACCCCTGTCGCCGGGGCATTTTATAATGTGGCTTCATCATTATTCTCTCTACTGTCGTAATTCGGGTAAGTTCAGCAGGGCAACTATAGCACGCCCCTGCCGCAGCAAAAATTCTGTCGGACAGTATATAAAACTATTTTCACAGAGTAAAACAAGAAGACTGAAAGACAAGCAGCCACCGCCAATCGACGGCCCACCACAACGAAAAACACCCTGCCGGAAGTCCGACAGGGTGTTTGTATTTAAGAGCTTGACGAAAGCTGGCCCCGCGAGCGCAGCGAGTGTATTGGGTCTGACCGTGGGTCAGCGTCAAGCCCTGCGGTGAGCTGCGGAGCGCCAAAAAAATACCCCGAACCATGGCTGATTCGGGGTATTGGGATAAGAGCTTGACGATGACCTACTCTCACATGGGGAAACCCCACACTACCATCGGCGCTAAGTCGTTTCACTTCTGAGTTCGGGATGGGATCAGGTGGTTCCAACTCGCTATGATCGTCAAG
>JBJHDF010000052.1:0-8928 GCA_050486405.1 Marinimicrobium sp.
CAAGGAAGTTATTCGCCTCAGTGCGATCCTGCCCAACGTTGGCGGCCAGAAAATCGCCGATGCATTTAATCGGCTCTACGGCGAGTCGAAAGGTGTAACGGTCGGCAAGACCTGGGTATGCGAGCAACGAAAGAAACATCAATATGCGATTCTTCAATTGCACAAAGCACTGAAGCACCGGATTCCACGACCCATGCCGACACATCATATCTGGGCGCTGGACCTGACCGGCCTGCCGGATACCAATAGAAGATCCCATAACGTGCTCGGCATTCTCGATCACGGTTCTCGGTGCCTGTTACTAATGCAGAAACTGCAAAACAAGGCATCCATCACCCTGCTCCGCTGTTTGCTGGATGCAATCGAACAAACCGGTCAGAAACCCAAAAGTGTCAAGACGGATAACGAAGCCGTGTTTATCTCCAGACTGTTTCGCTTCGGGCTGTGGCTGTTGGGCATCCAACACCGGCGCATCCGGCCGGGGCACCCCTGGCAAAACGGCAGAATTGAAAGGTTTATTTACAAGGATGTAATGTATGCAGGTTTTGCAGGAGCAAAAACCTGCCTTTGGCACCCTGAAGCAAACAGCCAAAGGCTTGCTGTTCAATGAAAAGCAGCTTCAGGAACAACTCGACCTGTTCCGCTGCCCCCTCTGTCAGGATAGTTGTCGCGCCTACTTTTTGACCAACCTTGGTATGGAGGGGCGGTGGGAGAGTGCGTAATGGCGCGTTACAGCCAAGGCTTTCAAGAGAGAGCCGTTCAGATGATGATGCCACCGAACGCACGTTCGGTGGCGGAGATAAGCCGGGAAACGGGAGTCAGCGAGCAAACGCTGTACAATTGGCGCAACAGAGTCCGTAGTCAGGGAGTCGCTGTGCCAGCCGATCCGAAGAACCCCGAGCAGTGGAGCGGGGAGAGCAAATTGGCCGTTGTTATTGAAACGGCAGCCTTGAACGAAGAAGAGCTTGGCGCCTACTGCCGGCGCAAGGGGCTCTATGTTGAGCAAATCCAGCGCTGGCGTGAGTTGGCCTGTGCCGGCGCGAGCGGGGGAGACAGCCCGCTGTCGAAGCAGGAGCGCCAAAGCTTGCAGCAGGAACGCCACAAGAACCGCAAGCTGGAGAAGGAGCTCCAGCGCAAGGAAAAGGCCCTGGCGGAGGCGGCAGCGCTGCTGGTGCTGCAAAAAAAGGCCCGAGCCATCTGGGGGGACGCCGAGGACGACTGATTACCTTGGCTGATCGTCAGGTGGCGATTGAGTTGATAGCGGAAGCGGTGTCGGCCGGCGCCCGGCGTCACAAGGCCTGTGCCGTGCTGGATATTACAGTACGAACGCTGCAACGCTGGGAAGCGGCACTGCAGGCTGGTTGTTCGGGTGATCAGCGCAAGGCGGCGGGTGCTCATCGGGTGCCCGCCAACAATCTCAGCCAGGCGGAGCGTCAGCGCGTTGTGCAGCTCTGTAACCTGCCCGAATATGCCAGCTTGCCGCCGAGCCAGATAGTCCCTGCACTGGCTGACCAGGGGGTGTACGTTGCCTCGGAGTCAACGCTTTACCGGATACTGCGGGCAGAAGAGCAAGTGCAGCGTCGTGGCAGGGCCGCCGCACCCCGAGAGGTTGCCAGGCCGCAAGGCTATCTGGCGCAAGGCCCGAATGAGGTGTGGAGCTGGGATATCACGTTCCTGGCATCCAGCATCAGGGGCGTGTTCTACCGGCTGTATTTGATACTGGATGTCTTCAGCCGCAAGATTGTCGGCTGGGAGGTGCACGCCCAGGAGTCTGCTGCGCACGCGGCTTTGGTGATACGCAAGGCCTGCCTGGCAGAGGGGGTGCATGAGGAGGGCTTGGTGCTGCATTCTGATAACGGCAGTCCGATGAAAGGCGCAACGATGCTGGCGACCTTGCAGAAACTCGGTGTGGTGCCCTCATTTAGCCGCCCTTCGGTCAGTGATGACAACCCCTTCTCCGAGAGTCTGTTTCGAACGATGAAGTACCGGCCTGAATACCCGGGAAAGCCCTTCGAGAGCATTGAGGCGGCCAGAGCATGGGTGCATACGTTTGTGCAATGGTACAACCATGAGCATCGTCACAGCGGCATTCGCCATGTGACGCCGGGACAGCGCCATAGTGGCGAGGAGAAACAGATACTGGCGGCACGTCAGGCGCTTTATCAGGCCGCCAAAGAGCGTACACCTGAGCGATGGTCAGGTGAGATCAGGAACTGGAATCCGGTGGAGGGCGTTTGGTTGAATCCGCCGAATGAGCATCAGGGTGAACCCATGCAACAAGCAGCTGCTTGACCGGTAGACGCGACAACTATGTTGACAATTACCGGCTGCTGGTACAACCACATCAGAACTCATCAGCATTTGCACGGCAAAACGCCCTGTGAGGCCTATCATGGCTTACCGCTGACGATGCGGCAGCCGGGTGATACAATACCAAGCTGGTTCAGTGCGTGGCAGGGAAGACTGGCGGGTTACTGGTTCAAACCGGGGTAACTATCCTGACAGAGGGAGTTACAGAAAAACGGAACAGAAAAACCGCCTGCCGCACGAACAAGAAAGTCGTTCGCGGGCAGGCTCGTCCTGAAAAGGAAAAATAGCAGAAATCTGATCGGCAATTGCAACAGTTGCCAACCCGGTCGCAAAGAAATTTTCTGGCGCGGCAGTCAGAAAAAAGGAATCGCTCAAACTTTGAGCAAAAACAGGGAGGTGTCAGTCGTTATTTTTACGGCGGACGGGCGAACGGGACATTTACAGCTTGCCAGGACAACAGCTTGCCAGGACAATCAGTCCACACCACTACAGTCATAGGCAGGCACTATTTCTCTGTAATCGCTCGTAAAACCTAACGCGTTTTTTGCCCATACAACAACATTTGTATCGTGATCCATGCGATAACGAATAGGAAGGCTATCCACATGCGTAATAACCTTTGGCAAATCACCGGAGGAGGGGTCAAATCCATAAAATACCTCATCAATTTCTACAGAACCAAAATCTACGTTGATCTCCATTTCATTACACAGTAGCTCAGGGTCACTTCCATCTCCGACCCGAACCATAATAGCCGGAGAGCTGTCAATAACATCGATAACCGCCACAGCCCGCTCGTATACTGCGCCATCCAACCCTTCCACACGAACCGAAATATCATGCCTCCCTACTGAAAGATTACCTTTGTTGCTCCTACCCCTGCTTACAAACCCATCAATACTGGAATGCCAAGTAATATGATCTTCTGGAATATGTTTCCCATCAACCCCACCCAGGCGCACCCCCAGCTCTGACCTACGGCCTTTACGCAACTGAAGAGTTGCAATGCCACTTATTTCGTCCATTCCGCTAAATAGGATCATTTCGGGCTCTTTCATCGGAACAAAAAAGGGAACCTCGGAAGTATCAACCGAATAGTTTACCCCATCACTAACAATCACTCGGATCACGGAATGTGTAATGCTTCCTCGAATTATTTCAGGGTTCAAAGTATAGCTGGTCGCATGTTGATTGCGGACAGGAAACCCCTGCCATGTTCCAGGACGACCAGCATCGTGGGAATAATGTAGAGTGTAACGAACATCCTGCCCAGGATAGATATCGGCCGCCCACTCGATAGTAAACTCACCACTGAGGAGACCATCTGGCACGCTCGTAAAGTTTACTATCGGCCTAATCTCTGAATCAAACGTATATCGATGCATAAGATCATCTGTTTGACGATGCCTGAGATCAATATTCTTTACATTCGGAAACGTAGGAATCCTTATCGAATAGTTAGAAAAAGGGTGCGAACCTAACCTATCCTCTATGTAACGCGTCTTCAGAGAGAAGATCTTCTCAAATATTCGCTCTCCATCAACATCTTCCACCAATACAATGTAATCCCCATTTTCTTCATCATTAACTATTAGAGGGGGATTGCTACTTACAGTTATAGTTTCACGAGCTCTCCACTCAGAACCACTAACAGACCCACCGAAGATGAATGACCCATCAACCAATTCTGACATTGTTGCAACCCTCAAAAGCACAAATCATATGGCAACTCAAACGTAGATACCACAGCTCAAGCTTCGAACTTCAAATCTAAGAGACCACACCCGAGCATACCTTGCCACTAGTCTGCACAGACATGTCCATGCGGACTCAATCTAAATCGCTGCCTAAATCAAGACATACTAAGAAACTTCCAGTTACGATTGGTTTCAATCGAAAATTACCGATCCCCGCAATCCGAGCAATAGTGATCTTTAAAAGGTTATTCCGCATATGGCTCTATTCCATAAATTTTTTCGATAATTTTTCTATACGTCCAGGAGCTAGGAGCCCTTTTTCCCTTTTCACAGTAGGACATTATATCGTAAACCCTGTTGGGCTCAGGCATGACTGCTTCCGCATTAAATGGAACTCCTGGCCTAACAGGATTCCATTTCTTGTCATGAAATCTTCTCAAATAATTGTCTCTATATGGCCAATCTGTTACTGGAGAATTGGCTTCCAAACAAGCGCTCACGGGACGATGCGTATTGTTATGCCTTCTTCCCCAGGCATGAGAAATTTCGTGAAACAATATTTCTTCAACATCAGCATCAGCGATATCTCCCCACACATTTATTACTCCGTCTCCGGTCCTGGCAAACCCACCGACATGATCTCCATTTTGAACCTCAAATTTCATTATACCAGAATCATGAAGAGTAACATCCAGAACTTGTGCCGAACGATTCATTTCGTTCACTTCCAAAAACATGAAATCAATTGCTTCGACTAATTCGCTCCTCCATTCGATCATATCGCTCCGATTTCTCCATCGACCTTCACTATCCAACTTATCAGCACTGGGTGCACCCACTATAACCCAGTTTTCTACCGGTGACTCAACAGATACTATCCTGTGATCGGTTGGCATCCAGCGACGGATACGTTGTATGTAGCTACTCAGGAGTTCCCAGCTGTTTGGCACACATTCAATCTGAGATGTTTCCGAATAATCCATGCCAAACTCATCTGAAGCCATACAAAACTGCAGCGCGTAGAATGTTATTGGCTTGGATTTCAGAATATCCTTTCCGCTGATATAAAGATTCCACGCCTCAGGAAACGAAGGATCGCTCCATTCCCTTGCCTCAATATGTATATGTAGGTCTTCTCCAGCACTTAAATAACTCTCGTAGTCGATACCAATATCAACACTCAAGCAATATGGTGAACTGCCGTGATGCAAAGACACTCTCTGATCGTCTTGCCCACATTTCTCTTTTAGATGAATAACACGACTATCATAAAAGTCTCCATTTAAACTTACCACCACCTCATAGTACCTACTTTCCTTTTTTGACTCTTTAAAATATACTCTCATTACAGTCGGCTTATCTGTCAGCATTGGAACAAATAAAGAGACTTTTTGCGCGTCACCCGGCGGCTGTCCATCTGCCGGATTGTAACTGGCAATACCCAACTCCTTAAAAGACCAGTAGTCCTGAATAACCTGGACAAGCTCAACACCCTCTATAATCGCATTCCCAAACGCAAACTCCCACAGTATATTCCCCGCATCCTGATTGCTGTACAACCGCAGGGCGATCAGGTCTTCAGGGTCCAGCAGGTGAATATGATCCAGGTTCGGGAAGGTGATCTGCCCGTTTTCTCCCAGGATAGCGCGGATTTCATAGTTGCCCAGGGAAAAAACCAACTCCTGGGGACCGTCGATATGAGGCAGACGGCCAAACTGTGCGCTAGCCAGGGAATAGAAAAGTTCAATCATCTGATCCGTGGTGTTCAAATAGCGAGCACTGAGATCATAAATCGGCATCCGGGAAGTCTCGCCTTCGTCGTTCACACTGGTACGGTAGATCTCGTCAATCTCCAATGAATAGCGGCTGAATTGGTACTCCGGGCGGTAGTGCCAGGCGTAGTAGGGTTCAGGTTCCGGCAGGGTTGAGGTGTTGCCGCCCTCCTCCGCCAATTGGGTACGCATATCGCGGAAGCGGCGAATGCCCTCCCAGTCTGTCGCCTCATCATACAGCGGCACCAAAAACGGCGTCAGTCGTCCGGGGCGGCCGCTGAGCCGGCCACCCTGGGGGTTGCCGAAGCTGGGGCTTTCGACTAGCTGGGTGCCGGAGACGTGGATGTAGTAGTGCTCCGGCACTGTCAGGTTGTCTTTGAGCTGGATCACCTGGGTCTGGCGCCCCGGCGCAATCGGAAAGTGTGCCAGGTTGTTACCTTCGGCAGTTTCCCTTAACTCGTTCGGCCCGGTCACTTTGGCCAGACGGCCCGTCAGGCCATAGTTGCTACCCGGTGGGAACTGGCTGGAGTTACCCCCCTCGCCTCCCCCCATACTCAACCCCTCCGGCAATGGCCGACCGTCCGGTGCCAGCCATTCGGTGGTTACCTCGATCACCGTGTCGCTGGTCAGACCCGCCCCTTCGGCGCCCAACAGGTAGCGGCGTTGCTCACCGGCCGTCAGACCGTATTCCACCGCGTAGCGCCGCTCGGCCCAGATCTTCAGGTTCGGCGGGCGCAGCACCAGCGGCTCCACCGGCACATTGAGCAGACCGGTGTCGCCGGCACTGGTCAACTGCACGCTCTGCACGTCCATATAACCCGTAGCCCTATTGATGGCTACCAGGCTGACCCGTTCGCCAACGCGCAGCACGTTGTCCGGGTTCTCCCGGAAGGGTTGCTCAAGACCATACTCTTCGGCCCAGTCGCCCCAGGCGGAGCGGCGATTTTCATAAACCCTGTGTCTGAGCCCCATATCATTCGGGCCGCGCATCATCAGGCGGTAGCCCACCTTTCCCGCCTCTTCGGCTTCGAAAATTTCACTGTCTTTCAACCCACGGCGCTCAACGATCAACTCCCCGGTGGATTCACGAAAGACCAGCAGGTCTGTGTCCTGCAGATCTTCCTGACTGATGGCCCCCAGCAGCCCCGCGTCTTCGCGGCGCACCGGGGTGTTGGCCAGGCGGATCAGGTCCGGCTGGGGGCCGGCGTCTTCAAAACCCTCCGGCGCCGGGTTCTCTTCCGGGTTGGAACTGAGAAAAATACCCTGCCGGTCACCGTCCGAGTCAGCGCGGAACAGCTCAAAGGGAGAACCGTCGGCCAGGGTAACGGTTTCCACCCGGCCCAGCCGCGCCTCGTCCAACTGGCCGTCGCCGTCGAAGTCGTACCAGGTGGCGGCAGTGGGCGTCTCGTCCGGGTCGAACACCCGGTAGTGGGTCTCCCCCAGCGGTACCGGTTCGCTTTGCGGCTCCGGGCCGGCCAGGCTCAGGGTGCCGGTCAGAAACATCACGTCCACGTGGAAATCGAACGGTTGCCGTGGCGGGAAGGACGGCTGCATGCCCAGAACGGCGACGTAGGCCATCATCGCCGACAAACTCGTGCCACCCGTCGGCGGTGGAGGGGCCCAACAGGTCACCCAGTTCGGACGTGCCAACAAGTAAGGGAGTGTCGGCGCGCCCTGGGGATTGAAACTGCGGTAGCGCAGACTCACGTGGGAGTCTGCGGGAAAGGTGTAACCCCCGGGCGGACAGACAAACCAATAATCAAAATAGTACTTGCCCTCTGAGTCGGTGGCTCCCACACCACCGATAAAGTGGAACACCTCTACTCTGGCATTGGTCACTGGCCCAAAAATGGTGTCCTCCGGTGTACGCCGGCTGCTCGACTGCCCTTGATTGGGATCGCCGTAAAACGCCGTGCGCGGGGCCAGTATGTGTGGGGATTCATGCACGATGCGCCCGTGTCGATCCAGCAGCAGGGTGCGGGTGTTGGACCCGGGACGACGGACGTCGCTCAGGTCCACCGTGAACCGCAGCAGGGTCAGTTCATTGGGATCCGTGCGGTGCCGGTGCACCTGGGGGCGCACCAGCACGCTCTGGATACTCGGGTGCAGGGAGGGTGGCGCAATCGGCGTCTGTCCGTCCGCCAGGGTGTAGGACTGGCCCAGGAACGCCTCCCGGGGCATCAGCCGGGCACCTTCGGCCAAGCCCCCGGCGTGTTCGGCCATCCAGGCTTCGAGCAGCTCCACTTGCTCCTGAAATTCGTGCCGGCTAATGATACGGATATCCGCCAGGGTGTGGCCGTCCGGCAGCGGCACTGGCTCGCCTTTTTCTTCCCCGGCAGCATCGTACGCCATGATTACTGCCTGGGTGCTGGTGGCAGCGTTTTCAGTCTCCGGCGTTACCAGACCGCGGGCCATCACAGCACCCTGTTGATGTTCGCTGTGAAAAGGCAACAAAAACCCATAAGCCGACAAAGCCACCAGCAACAGTGTCAGGCCCAGCAGCAGGCCAAGCATGTATCGGAGCGAAATGTTGTTCTTGTCAGTTCCGTTCATTGTTTGTTGCTGCTTGGTGTTGTTTATTGTTCCCGGGACTCCCCGGCCCTCTCCCCTCCCCGGCCCTCCCCTCTATGAGGGGAGGGAGCTAAGGCTGTAGTCGCACCCGCAGCAAAGCCGGGTCGGTCTGACCACTGTTGGCCAGGGATTCCAGCACCGGTTGCCACTTGGGGTGCATCAGCATGTAGCCCAGGTAATCCAGACTGTTGAGCGGCACCTTGCCCACGCTGGTTACCTGGCGGTTGCTCAGCAGCCCCAGGCCCATCACTTGCAGGGATTCCAGGGTCTGGTCGTAACCCACCAGAACCACGTATTGCGGGTCCATCAGCAGGTAGTCGTGGCTGCCGTGCAGCGGCGGCGCCTGCAGCGTGAGGCCCACCCGTCCTTCCACGGCAATGCCTCGGGGCTGGGTGGCGAACACCCAACTGACCCGGGCGTTGTCGGCCATGGGGTCGCCGATCTGCTCCAACGGCATAAACTGCACGTGCACATTGCCGCTGGTGCGGTTGTTGGGAAACAGCAGCCGGGCGTCGCTCAGATCCAGTTGCAACTGGTGGCCCGCCAGCGATACCTGCGGCTCGCCGCTGTTGACCAGA
>JBJHDF010000053.1:0-7578 GCA_050486405.1 Marinimicrobium sp.
ACTGAGCCAGATCCAGCGCGCCCATGCCAGTGCCCTGCCTCGCGGAACCGTCGTGGCGGACGCCGCTTATGGCAATGATGCGGCGCTGCGTGAAGGGATTGCCGAGTTGGGGTTGCCTTACATGATGCGGTTACTAACCTTTAAGGAGGTAAAGCCATGACTCAGCACCATCGTGCGGTCTGTCGGCAAGGCGCGCGAGCGCAGGCGTGGTTATTCCACGCCAAGTGAGCGCAACGCCGCCGACGGGCCGCACGATGGTGCCCTTCGGGTGGTTTCTGTCGCGCTGTGGACGGCGTTGCTCGTCGGTTATGTAGCACGGCTACACCGCCCTCCTCGCGCCTTGCCACAGCGCGACAGAAACCACTGAGACATGGCTTTACCTCCTTAAAGGTTAGTAAAAGCAACACAAAGGTCTGGGCGCCAGACACCGAGCCGCGGCCTCCGCAGCCCTACTCTGGACGCGGACGCCCTGCGGTTCGGCATCTCCCGGCCGAGGGTCATCGACCGATGAGCGTGGAGGCGCTGGCGAAGAGCCTGCCTGCACAGGCCTATCGGACTCAGACCTGGCGAGAGGGGACGAACACGCCGCTGTCGTCTCGCTTCGCAGCGCTCCGCGTCCGGGTCGCACACCACAAGGCCAAGCATGGCCTGCCAGGTCGGAAGGAGTGGCTGCTCATCGAATGGCCCAAGGGTGAGTCGAAGCCCCGCCACTACTGGCTGAGTACGCTCGATGCCAGGGCGACCCGAGACCAACTGGTTCGCACCGCCCAGTGTCGTTGGCGCATCGAGCGCGACTACCAGGAACTGAAGCAGGAGTTTGGCCTCGGCCACTATGAAGGGCGTAACTGGCGCGGGTTCCACCACCACGCAACGTTGTGTATCGCCGCCTACGGTTATCTCGTCCACCAGCGTTTGCGCCACCCGCGCCGTAAAAAAAACGCCGGGATTCGCAAGGAGGTTACCTTACCCGCGGATTACACCCCGCGGGGCGCCCCAGCGCGGACAGCGACACGTGGATGATTCGATCGCCACACTACGCTGGCACATCGCCTGGGCGATCGTACAAGCTTTGGAGCGCTGTCCGTGTTGCGGCGGCATACCATCTTTAGTGACACAGTAGTATTAGAATATCTCGCTCCATCCGTAGCTTACGAACTTCTTCCCGAAGACGGCGCAGCTCCGCATCCTTCTCACCCGCACCCACGGCCGCAGGCTCATCGTGGCCTCGCTCTCGCAGCTCTCGCCGCCACCGGGTCAAGCAAGAGCGATCAACCCCCAGCCGCCGAGACAGTTCCCCCAGCCCATAGCCTTCCTCTTCCAGCATTCTGACCGCATCCGCCTTGAACTCGGCCGTGTAACCCCGTCGCCTTGCTTTACTCATCAATACCTCCAGTCCCAACAGTGTGGCTTCTCGAGTTCGACAGTTTGAGTTGTAAGCAACTGTTTCTATTGATCTGGCATTCGAAAAATGCCACTACAACAGCGAAAGTTGCCCTTTTTCGGTCGGCTTCCCGGTCTTCAGCGAAGCGAGAATAGCCTTGTGCTCCTGACTGAGCGTCGAGATGCCGGTTACCGCTCTCTGGCCCAGGTGCACGCGGTGATGCTGCACGCGACGCAACTGCGCCAGCGCCCGCTCCGGCGACAGCCCGGTGCCACCTGCTTTCAGACGCTGTCGCATCACGCGGTGGAGGATCAACGCAATGAAGCAGATGGCCGCATGGGCCCGGATCCGATCGGGCAGGCGGTGGTAGACCGGGCCGATCTCGATTTCGGATTTCAGCACGCGAAACCCCCGCTCAATGTCCGCCAGCGCCTTGTAACGCGCGACGATGTCCGTTGGCGTGAGCTCGGGGGTGTTGGTCACCAGCAGCAGCTTGCCATCCATCAACCGTGCATGGCGCAGCGCCTTCTCATCAATGTCGTAGGTGAACAGCTCGCTTTTCAGGTCCACCCGGATGATCCTTGCCAGGTGCGCCTCGCTGACCGCGCGGTAGAACCGGGCGCGGGCACCGCCATCGGAGAGCGGGTGGCCGCGGCTGGCCTTGCCCTCATCCTGCGCCTCCAGCTTGCCGGTCCAGGCCCGTGCCTGGGCCTCAAGCTCGTTGATGCGCGCATCACGCTGCTGCGTCTTCTCGGCGGCTGCCACCGGATCGTGGGCAATCACCAGGCGCAGGTCCTTCCAGCGTGTCTCGCCGATGGCCTCCTCCCCGGCATCCGTGCAGTGCGCGTCCTGGAAGGGCGTGAGCAGATCCGCAAAGTCACCGTAGCGCCGCCCCGGCACCGCCAGGATGAACTCCAGCGGCGCGCCACCGGGCAAGCGCATGGTGGAGAGCTCCTCCAGGTTGTCCGTCGAGAGGAGGCCACGGTCGGCGACCACGATGACGCGCCGGATCGGGAAGCGCGCCAGGATCTTCTCCAGCGTCGGCTTGAGGGTGGTGACCTCACTGGTATTGCCGGTGAACACGTCATGGTAAATGGGCAGGCCCTCGGCGGTCTGGACCACGCCGAGCATGAACTGGCGCTTGATCAGCCCCTCCTTGGCCATGCCGAACTCGCGCAGATCATCGACTTGCTGCGACACTCCGCCAGCGCGGATGGTCGTCATGTCGTAGAACACCACGGACAGCTCCTGATCCACCAGCGGGCGCAGCAGACCGGCAATCACGCCATCGACCTCCGTCTGATGCGCGATCAGCGCATCCATGGCCCGCAGCAGGTGATGGTGCTCGACCGACTCAAGCTCCAGATGGGGCAGGCTCACCGTCTCCAGCCAGCGCAGGACGCCGAGCTTGGACTCTGGGTCGCAGAGACGGTTGAACACCATGATGCGCAGCAGCGCTTCGATATCCAGGCGCTGCTGCCCCCGGCGGAAGACCCTGCGCAGGGAATCAAACCCCAGTTCCTGCCAGAGTTCGCTCAGCGCCCAGACATCGCCAATGGCGCGTGCCGGGTCGAAGGCAAGCGCCGGCTCGTCCGGCAACGTCGGCGCTGGCCGGTGCTGCTCCTGGCCGGTGGCGCGAAGCAGTCCGGCAATCACCGACTCCACGTGATCGCCAAGTTTTTCCAGTCGGCCAAGGTTGGCAACCATGCGCTGTCGGGTGCGGCCGGTGTCATCGCGGTAGGATTCCACGAGCTGGACGTAGCGGCGAGGACCGGAGCGTGTGACCTTGATGTACATGCCAGCACTATATAACGGCAAAGAAGCATGTCAATAAAAGGTTGATACAACAGAAACGTGCCAGCACAAGGATTTCTGGAAAATCAGCCTGAAACCCGCATGTTTCCTAGAGCGGCCACCTCAAAATGGCTGATTCCGCCGAAAAAGTGTCGAACTCGGGTGGCTTAACTGGAGTGTCCGAGGCCATTAGACCAGTTCAAAAAGCCCCGACGGCGCCCACGCTTCCTGTTCTACACCCTGCTCGAGGGCTTCCAGCGCCTGTTCGCGCCCGCCCGCCGGATCTTCTACCACTGGTGGCGGCGACCACGCCCATCCCCGACGCCGCCCATCGACGACATGTTCGCCTCAACCACCAGGCTCATGCCAACTCAGCCATGACTTTTTGGGGAGACGCCAGTGCGACCACCGGTTGCAGCAATGAAATCCCCCACCGTAGACTGTTTACCTATAAACAGTTCAACTACAGGACATGATCGCATGAGCGCTGGCAGACGACTCCCGGGCACCCCCACCCCCATGCACTTCTGGGAAGGCCATGGTGGCATTCGCATTGCCGGCGACTCCTGGGGTGACCCCGACGGCCCGCTGGTCTTTCTGCAGCACGGCGGCGGGCAAACCCGACATGCCTGGAAAAACGTGGGTAAAACCCTGGGCGAGGCGGGCTACCATGCGGTGGCCTTCGACGCCCGCGGCCACGGTGATTCCGACTGGGCCCATGACGGCGTTTACGGCCAGGACGTGATGGTAAAGGACCTGCTGTGCGTGAATCGCGCCCTGGGAGGCCGGCGCCCGGTGCTGGTGGGTGCCTCCATGGGCGGCGGCACCAGCCTGGTGGCCGTGGGCGAGGACCACCTGGACGCCACCGCGCTGATTCTGGTGGATATTGCCCACCGGATCGAACCCGAAGGGCTGCGGAACATCATGCAATTCATGGAACAGAAAGCGAACGGTTTCGAATCCCTCGACGAAGTCGCCGATGCCATTGCCGCCTATCAACCCCACCGCAAGCGCCCCTCCAACCTGGACGGGCTCGCCAAGAACGTGCGCCTGGGTGAGGACGGCCGCTACCACTGGCACTGGGACCCGCGGTTCATTGGCGGTCGCCGCGACGTGGACAGGCGTCAGCAACGCCTGGTGGCCTGTGCGCGGGCACTGACCCTGCCTACGCTGCTGGTGCGCGGCGGGCTCTCGGACGTGCTCAGCGAGGCCGGTGCCCGTGAATTCCTGGAATTCTGCCCACATGCGGAATACGTCAATGTCACCGGCGCCAGCCACATGGTGGCGGGCGACAGGAACGACATCTTCGGCAATGCGGTGACGGATTTCCTCGGGCGCACGGTCCCGGTGGACGGCACGCCGGTTCATCCGCCGCATGCAACGCATCCCCGCTCCAGCCCCGATTCCGAGGATCTCACGGACGTGCCGTAACCCTGCGACCCCGGTTCACGGCCATAAATGCAAGAAACAGGGCCACCCAGGCCAGGAACAGCAGATTCCAGAGGTTCATCCCGCCGCGGATCAGCGCCATGCCCAGCAGGCCGGCGGCCAGCGTGTAATACGTGGCCGGGATCAGCGTCTTGCGGATGATATGCCCTTCCCGCCCCATCAAACCCACCGTGGCCGATGCCGGTCGGGTAGACCGGGCGATTGCTCGTCCCGGCCCCCTCAGATCCGGACGTGCGCGATTGACGCATCCGGCTCCTCAACCATCCGTTTCGCTATCAGGTATAACGGTGAATGATCCTGGCACGCGGTAGCGGGAGAATCGACAGCAGTTGCGCTGCCTTTTCCCACGAGAACCATCCCTTCTGCGAGCGCCTCCTGAGCCACTTGATCCAGATACGCCGGACCGTGTCGACGAAGCGCTGCAGAGCTTCGATGTTGTTCGTGATCCCGTAGTACGCGTAATGTCCTGTGACCTTTCGACAGAGTTGACGGTGCTGCTCTCGCAGCGGCCGGTGTCGGTTGGCTCGGCACCATAGCGAGATTCGCTTGAGGCCGCGCGTGTACCGATCCTTGGCCGTCTTCTGCTTGATAATCAGGCGACCGCGTCTGGACTTGCCCCAGTAGAAGGTGAAGCCCAGGAAGTCGAAGGTCTCGGCACCCCAAGTTCGTAAGTTTTCGGTGAACGGGTTGAGGCGTCAGTCCCGCAGGCGTTGAGCGAAGTCCCGGCGGAGGGGGTAGAGCCAGATATCTTTCGTTGGCAGTTGTGGTTGGTGGCTGGTGCTTTTTTTGCCGCGCCCGGAGGTGCGCCCGACCCAGTGCCAGTTGGCGGCCTTATAGCAGGTACCCGTATGGCGTGGCCATTCGACGAAGGTCTCGAGGAGGACTGGCCGATAGCCGTAGCGCTGCTGCCAGTCCTGCGGCAACTGCCGGGCGGCCCGCCCAAGGATCCGGGAGGCCAGACCCTTGACCTGGACCCAGGGCAGGATCAGAAAGCGGGTGTTGTTGACGATCAGCGGCAGGTTGTTCCGCCGCTGCGTGTGACTCCAACCGATAAAGCGCTCGCGGGCGGCGAGTGCCCAGGCGCTGGCGCCGAAGCCCATCAGGGCGACCAATTGCTTGCCCACATAGACGTTGTAGCGCATCTGGTTACCCGATAGCGGCGTATAACCGAGGTAGTGATAGCGGGCGATGTACTCGTTCCACTGGCGTGACTCAGCGCCCTGGCCCTGGACGATGTGCAATGCCGGGCGGGGCAGCTCATGGACCGCACCATGGACTGCAGGCTGGGGATCGGTGGCCGGTGTTGGCGGAAATTGGGCCCGTCGGCGGCGTTTGCGAATCCGTGAGGGCGGTAGCGTGACGTGCCCCTGCTGCTGGAGGCGCAGCATCAGGACCCGGCAGCTCACGTCACTGAGGCGGCCGTGCGCGCCGCGCCAGTCCAGTGCCTCGCAGACCGCCCGCGACAGCGCTGTGCGCTGGATGCCCGGGCGTTGCGCCATCAGCCGCTGGAGGGTCTGGACAAACTCCTCGGTCGTGAACCGGCGAGAGTCCGTTGTGCTCATGCCTTGGCCCTGCGCGAGACGGTGGGCACCGGGGCGCTCAATCGTGCACGCCGTGCATCGGAGAGTCGCCACGGCAGGTAGAGTTGATGCTCCGGGGGCACCCGGCCCCCCGCATGAGCGCACGCGTGCAGGTAGTCGAACAACCAGGTGCGGGGGTTGATCCCCCAGAGTTCCAGGGTCGCGAAGAGGCTCATCATGGCCGCAGCCAACGCCCCCGACCACTGACTCCCGGAGCCGTAGTAGTTCTTGCGCCCGACCACCGCCGGCCTCAAGGACCGTTCGGCCGGGTTATTGTCCAGGCCGATCTCCGGGTGCTCGACGAACGCGGTGAAACCGGCCCAGTTGGCCAGCATCAAGCGGTGCAGGCGGCGCGCTGCCTTGTGCAGTGCGGGGTCATCGGGCTGCGCAGCGGCGCGTGTGCGCATCCGCTCGAGATGGCGACGGAGCGTGTCGTCGCAGTGTGCAAAGCGCCTCGAGCCGGGTTGGCTGGCGCGGCGGTTAGCGTGATGGCGGTACAGGATCGCGATCTGCGCAACCCACTTGGCGGCCCAGCGCCACAGCGCCGGATACTGGATGGCCACGGCCAGGAAGTCACGCCGCTGGTGGGCCCAGCACAGGGCGCGGCGCACCTGGTCATTGTCGCGCACATACTTGTGGTATGCCGCATAGCGATCCACCGAGAGCACGCCCCGGGCCTGTGCGGTGAGCACCGCCGTGGGCACCTGTGCCGAGCGCGTGGGATCGAGCTGGAAGCACACCACCTCCGGGCTGCGGAACACCCAGAGATACCAGCGCTTCCCCTGCTTGCCCTCGTACTCCTCGAACACCCGCCAGTTGGTCTCGTCGGCATGCCAGTGGTTAGCCTCGCGCAGGCGTTGGCGCAGGGCATCGAGCAGCGGCGTGAATAGGGGCTGGATTGTGCGCAGCCCGCCGGTGATCGTGCCCTGGGCGATGGGCATGCCCCGGTCACGCCAGTCGCTGCAGAGCCGATGGGTCGGCTGGGCATAGCGGTACTTCGACAACAGCACCTCCACCCACACGGAGATCCCGAGCTTGCCTCGGCGGATGAGCTGCGGCGGGGGTGGTGCCGTGGCGATGGCCGGCAGACAGCCACACTGACAACCCGCCCGGTAACGCTGGCGCTTGATCACCCGTCGATGGGCGGCGACCTCGATCTCGATGACCTCACTCTCCCGAGCCCCTGCAATGGCCTCCATCGACTTGCCGCAGCGGGGGCACGTGCGATCGGATTGCACGCGACTCGTGCGTGCGGGCAGCTCAGGCAGTCGGGTGCGTCCGTGCCCAGGCGCCCCCGGCTGCTGACCCCGCGGACGCGGGGCCTTGGCGCAGGCGCCTGGCCATGGCGGCTTGCGGGTCTTGGCGCGCTCGGAC
>JBJHDF010000054.1:0-6907 GCA_050486405.1 Marinimicrobium sp.
GGCAGCGCGCCGCTGGCACGCTGCTGCGCCAGAGCGTGCAACAGGCCCGCCCGGGTTTTTTCCGGCTCCAGGTAGAGGTTGCCCAACTGGCTCTGAAGGTACTCCGCCGTGGGCTGGCGGTCGCGTACTACACCCTGCTCCGCTGCGAAAAACAGCTGCCGGGGCAACCAGTGGTTGACCAGATGATTGAGATTGTCATCCGGCGAATCCAGATGCACCGAACCACAACCCTGACTCATGTAACGATCGTACTCCGCCGCCGCCCGTGTAAACCCCCGGGCCGACAGGAACCGCTCCCGCAGTCCGACGATGGTCCGCTTGTCGGTAACGGCACAAGCGCCGGCACGCAGGGAGCCACACAACAGACGCAGTGTAGTGCTCTCGCCCGGCGCCAGACACAACCGGTACTGCAACACCGCCAGAGCCTGCTCCTGCCGGGCATCGTCGCAAGCCAACTCCGGTCTGCTCAGGCGGTCTGGGCGCTGCAATCCGCCCTCCCCGGCAAATGCCTGCCGCTGCAACTGCCAGGACAGGGGGGGATGTTCGTGCAGTAAAAAGTGGGTGGTGTCAGCCGTCGGCGCGCGGGTGGAGCGGGCGACAATGCCTTCCAGGTCCGGACGATACTCCGCCGCTTGGTGGCTGTCGCCGCTGGCGCCCAAATCAAAGCAGGGGTACAGGCTGAACTGCCGACGGCGCTCCGAGCGGTTGACCACGGTGATACGCCACAACTCCACCGGCTCGTCGGGCGCCAGGGACAGCTGCAGACGCAGGTCCAGCCCATCGAAACAGCAGTCCCAGGTGATGTCGCTCTTGCCCACGGAGAAGTTGAACAGTTCCGGCTTGCGGCGCACCGGCTCGTAGGGCGCGGAATAGAGGTTGCCGTTGTCTTCGTCCCGCAGATAGACAAAACGCGCCGGGGCGGCGCCGGCATCCCCCTGACGCCAATCGGCGCCGTGCGCCCGCCAACTGCCCCGACAGCCGGCCTCCACCCGCAACCGGGGATTCCACAGCACGCCACAGGCATCGGGCTGATCGGTGATTGAAGGCAGGTTCCAGCGGGCGCCTTGGTCGGTAGCGTAAATCATAGCGGCAAGATTCCGGATGATGGGGTACCTCCTGCACACGAAGCACCCGGGTTCGACTTACCAATATGATAACGCTAACAATCTATAAGGTCAATTGGAATATATGCCAATAAATAGCGATAATTACGTGAAATAAAGCACATACCGGAATGATTGCGCTTTCTTAATTTATCAACAAACCTATCAATTTATCACAACAAATGATTGCGCTATCTCAGAGGGTGCAAACAAAAACCCCCGACACTATGGCCGGGGGCATGGCGGAAAACCGCAGTTCTAGCGGGGGGATTGGGCCGAAGGCACCTTCTTGAGCATTTCCGACAGACCGGCCACGGCGCCGCCGATATTGGCCAGTTCGGCGGGCACGATCATGGTGTTGTTGGTCTGGGCCAGGCGACCGAACTCGCGCACGTACTGCTCGGCCACCCGCAGGTTCACCGCCTCCTGGCCGCCGGGCTCGTTGATGGCCAGGGCGATCTTGCGCAAACCCTCGGCGGTGGCGATGGCGATCAGTTCGATCTCCCGGGCGCGCCCCTCGGCCTCGTTGATCTGCTTGAGCTTTTCACCCTCGGACAGGTTGATCACCTCCTGCTTCTGGCCCTCGGAGACATTGATCATGGCCTGGCGTTCACCCTCGGACTTGGCAATGGCAGCCCGCCGCTCCCGCTCGGCGCGCATCTGCTGCTCCAGGGCATCCTTGATGCTCACCGGCAGCTCGATATCGGAGATCTCGTAGCGCAGCACCTTGATGCCCCAGGGAATGGCGGCCTCGTCCAGGGCCCGCACCACTTCCTCGTTGATCTTGGCCCGCTCTTCGAAGGTCTTGTCCAGATCGATCTGGCCGATCACGGAACGCATGGTGGTCTGCGCCAACTGGGCGGCGGCGTAGCGGTAGTTGTTGATACCGTAGCTGGCTTTGTGGGCGTCCACCACCTGGATGTAGAGGATGCCATTGATGCCCACCTGGATATTGTCCTTGGTAACACAGGTCTGGCGGGCCACGTCGATCACCTCTTCCTTCAGGGTGTGCTGATAGGCGACCTTGTCGAAAAAGGGGATCAGCAGGTGAAAGCCCGAGTCCAGGGTACGCGAGTACTTACCTAGCCGCTCCACCACAAAGTTGCTCCGCTGGGGCACTATGCGGGTGGATTTGAAAATGATGATGACCACGGCCAGGGCAAAGCCCACCGAAAGGATGAGTCCTATATCGTTCATGGTAGTTTCCTTGTGTGTAATTGAAGTACAGAGTTATTCGCCGGTAGCGGCCGCGCCGGCCCGTTGCCGGGACACAGTCAGGCGGATGCCCTTGTTGGCCAGCACCCAGGCCACTTCGCCGGCCCTGAGGTCATCGTCGGACTGGGCATCCCAGGCCACACCATTCAGGCTCACCCGACCGACACCCTGGGAGAAGTCGTCAATCACCGTCACCCGCTCGCCAATATCCCGTTGGAACTGCATTTCCCGCTCGCCGCTGGCGGCAGTAAAGCCCGTCAGCCAACGCTTGAAACGCCCGCGTGCGCCCAGCAGCGACGCCAGACTCACCGAGCCGAACACCAGAAACTGGGAAGTCGCGCTTTCGATGACGCCGAAGTACAACAGAATACCGGTAACCACGGCGCCGATGCCGAGAAATACCGCCACAATGCTGGTGGCCAGCAGTTCGGACAGAATGAGCAGCACGCCCAACAGAATCCAGATAAATGCCAGTGTCATAGCGCTTTCTCCTTGATAGAACGCCCTTGTCATTCGGACCTCACTCCGGGGTACGCCCCGGCCCGGCAAGGATACCACAAGCCGAAACCACCATACTCCCCTAGCCCTCCCCTCCACACCGTGGAGGGGGCCGGGGGGAGGACTGGTCATTCTCCCCCGAGAACCGTACAATGCCCCCGGCAAACGGATGAACTCCCGTCCCTGGGCAGGGTCTCAGGACCGGGAACACCGGTTTTCCCGGTGGGCGCCCCTGTGGCCCCACCAGCAAGACCGGGGGCGATCTGGATTCGACGCCGGTAACAAAACTCAAGGTGCATGTCGTGATGGCAGCCAATCACGTAAATCCAAAGCTGCAACTTAATAGTTGCCAACGACGACAACTACGCTCTAGCGGCTTAAACCCCGTTAGCGGTCAATAGCAAGGTGCCAGTACCGCGTTATTGACTGTCATACAGAACTGGATCGCAGTGAAGCACGCCTGGGGCTGATCTGCTAAAACCTTTACAGGATCGCGTTTAACGTCCTGCCCGTCGGGCTGTTAAACGTTAAATCAGTTGACGGAATCTAAGCATGTAGAGCCGCGAGCGGCGTGCTGGCGGACGGGGGTTCAACTCCCCCCGCCTCCACCAAACGAACAAGGCCACCCCAACGCGGGTGGCCTTTTTTTCTGTTCAACTCCCATTGGCCCTGCCCCGGAACCATGCTAGAGTTAAGCACAGAACAGTATGCTTAACTGGTATTTTCGGTGAAAGACGTTTCAAATCAACAAGTTGCAGATCACCTTAAGCGCCTTAATCCCTGGTGGGGCAGCGCCCGCATTGATAAAGAGACGCTGTCGCTGCAGCCGCGAGCCTATCTGGCTCCGGTCCTTCAACTGCTACTGGAAACGAAACTGCGGCGCGCAGTGGTACTGCTGGGACCTCGCCGGGTGGGCAAGACCATCCTGATCCGCCATCTGATCGCCGACCTGCTGAAGCGCGGCATAGCCGGCCAGCGCATCACCTATGTTGAGATGGACCACCCGTTGCTGCACGGGCAATCGCTGGAGACCCTGGTGCAGCAGATCGAACTGATAGCCCCGGAAGGCGAGGGTTCACGCTTTCTGTTTTTTGACGAAATTCAGTCGCACAAGGACTGGGAAAAGCACCTCAAACCGCTGGTGGATCACCGCCCTGACCTGCGCATACTGGTATCCGGCTCGGCCGCTGCCGCCCTCAAACGCCAGAGCACCGAATCCGGCGCCGGGCGCTTCACCGACTTCCTGCTGCCGCCGCTGACCTTTTCCGAGTATCTGCAATTGCGCCCGGAACCACCGGCTATCCACGAGCAGTCTGTCAACCACTACGTGTTGACAGATATAGGCACGCTGAATGAACAGTTCGTGGACTACGTGAACTACGGCGGCTACCCGGAGCTGGCGCTTAGCGTAGCCGTGCGCGACAACCCGGAGCGTTTTATCAAATCCGATATTGTGGACAAGGTATTACTGCGCGACCTGCCGCAGTTGTATGGTATTAAGGACATTCAGGAACTTAACTCGCTGCTCACGCTGCTGGCATACAACACCGCAGAAGAAGTGTCTTTCGAACAGCTTTCGCAGCGCAGTGGCGTGGGCAAGCAGACCATCCAGAAATACATCGAGTATCTGGAGGCCGCATTTCTTATCAAACGGGTCTTCCGCGTCGGCCAGGACGGCAAACGCTATCAGCGCGAGCGTAATTTCAAGGTCTATCTGACCAATCCCGCCATGTATGCCGGGCTGTTCGGCGAGCACAACGCCGATGAACCGGAATTCGGCCACCTGGTGGAAACGGCCCTGTTCGCGCAGCGCTTTCACGAAGGAGCGCGACTGAACTACGCCCGCTGGGGCGCGGATGACTGTGAAGTGGATCTGGTCGAATCGTCACCGGCGCTCAAGCCTCTTTCGGCACTGGAAATCAAATGGAGCGATAAGTACATCGATAAACCAGAGTCACTTAAGGGTCTGATGAAATTCACTCGCAAGAACCGGCTACCACTGGTGTGGGCAACAACACGCAGCAAATTCGCACGATCTGTTATCGACAACAGTAAAATCCGTCAGTGGCCAGCGGCTGTGCTCGCGTTTCACTATGGCGTCAGTGCGGTGCGAGGACGACTGGCAGACTTCGACGCTAGTGTTGAAGGCGTCGAGACATAAGGACTCCCCTGTCAATAAATAGAACAGGCGCCAAAAAGTTATATAAATACCATTTGATATTCGGAAAAACGGTTGCCTTAAGCAAAACCCCCTGCGCCCAAGGCCCAGGGGGTTTATCAGCGCTGCAGGCAACCGATCACTTCACATCAAACCGATCCGCATCCATCACCTTGGTCCAGGCCTTGACGAAGTCCCTGACGAACTTCTCCCTGGCGTCGTCCTGGGCGTAGACCTCGGACAGGGCGCGCAGCTGGGAGTTGGCGCCGAACACCAGATCCACCCGGGTGCCGGTCCATTTGACCTTGCCGGTTTTGCGGTCCTTGCCTTCGAAGACATCGTCTTCACCGGACCTGGGCGACCAGTCGGTGTCCAGGTCGGTGAGGTTGACGAAGAAGTCGTTGCTCAGTTGCCCCGGCCTGTCGGTGAAGACGCCGTGTTTTGACTGCTGGTAGTTGGCGTCCAGCACCCGCAGGCCGCCCACCAGTACGGTCATCTCCGGCCCGGAGAGGCCCAGCAACTGCGCCTTGTCCACCAGCATTTCCTCCTCGGCAACGGTGAACTTCGCGCGGCGGTAGTTGCGGAAGCCGTCGGCTTCCGGGCGCAGATACTCGAAGGACTCGGCGTCGGTCTGCTCGGCGCTGGCGTCGGTGCGGCCCGGGGTGAAGGGCACCTCGATATTGTGGCCTGCATCTTTGGCCGCCTTTTCCACCGCCGCACAGCCGCCCAGTACGATCAGGTCCGCCAGGGAGACCTGTTTCTTGCCGCCGCCGGCGTTGAAGTCCTTCTGCACGCCTTCCAGCGCTTTAAGCACCTTGGCCAGTTGGTCGGGCTGGTTTACCTCCCAGTCCTTCTGCGGCGCCAGGCGGATGCGGGCGCCGTTGGCGCCGCCGCGCTTGTCGGAGCCGCGGAAGGTGGCAGCCGAGGACCAGGCGGTGTAGACCAGTTCGGACACCGACAGGCCGCTGCCGAGGATTTTGGCCTTGAGGTCCTTGATGTCCCTGGCGTCCACCAGTTCGTGATCCGCCGGCGGCACCGGGTCCTGCCAGATCAGGTCTTCGGCCGGCACTTCCGGACCCAGGTAGCGGGCCTTGGGCCCCATGTCCCGGTGGGTCAGTTTGAACCAGGCGCGGGCGAAGGCGTCGGCGAACTCGTCCGGGTTTTTCCGGAAGTGTTCGGAGATTTTGCGGTACTCCGGGTCTTCGCGCATGGCCATGTCGGCGGTGGACATCATGATGCCCACGCGCTTGCCCGGGTCTTCCGGGTCCGGAGCCTTGTGCTTGTCCTTCAGGCCCTTGGGCACCCACTGCTGGGCGCCGGCCGGGGACTTGCTCAGCTCCCACTCGTAGTCCAGCAGCACCTCGAAGTAGGTCATGTCCCATTTCGTCGGCGTGGGCGTCCAGGCGCCTTCCAGGCCGCTGGTGATGGCGTCGCGACCCTTGCCGCTGCCGAAGCTGTTTTTCCAGCCCAGGCCCATCTGCTCGATGGGGGCGGCTTCGGGTTCCGGACCCACGTATTTGTCCGGGTCGGCGGCGCCGTGGGTCTTGCCGAAGGTGTGGCCACCGGCGGTCAGCGCCACCGTCTCGTAGTCGTTCATGGCCATGCGCTTGAAGGTTTCGCGGATGTCCCGGGCCGAGGCCAGCGGGTCCGGGTTGCCGTCGGGGCCTTCCGGGTTGACGTAGATGAGGCCCATCTGCACTGCGGCCAGGGGGTTTTCCAGGTCGCGGTCGCCGGAGTAGCGGCTGTTGGCCTTGTCGCTGGTGGCCAGCCACTCTTCCTCGGCGCCCCAGTAGACGTCTTCCTCCGGAGCGTAGATGTCTTCACGGCCACCGCCAAAACCAAAGGTCTTGAAGCCCATGGATTCCAGCGCCACGTTGCCGGTGAGGATGTACAGATCGGCCCAGGACAGGGCGTTGCCGTATTTTTTCTTCAC
>JBJHDF010000055.1:0-6768 GCA_050486405.1 Marinimicrobium sp.
GGCGACCAGGGGGGATGATCCCCCCTGGACCCCACAGGTTGAAAAACAGGTTGCGCCTCCCGGCGCTAAAACCGGTTGCGCCTCCGGGCGCTGTTTCGCTCGCCGCTGGGCAGATCCCCCCGGTAAACCGGGGGGATCGCCAATAAGCGTATTGGTCGGAGCGCTGTCAACGATTAAACGACGGCTGCGCCGTCGCCCTGCGGGTCGGAACCCCGCAAGCGGGGCCCCCCGATTTAATCATTGACAGGGATAGCGTATGCCGACGGCAAAAGTTATATTACCGACAGCACTGCAGGAGACCCTACTTTGGACAACAAGAAATTCCTTTTTCAAGCGATCGTAACCACTGTATGCTGCCTTATAGTGATTGCCGCGCTATCGTTCACATCTCACCTTTGGTTCAACTACGAAACGCGGTGGCTTCGAGACTTTATCGGCGACAGTCAGAGACAGAGCCAAGAATATGCCAGGCAATCGGCAGAGCGGCAAAAAGCCAGAGAAAACGAACAACGATTACAGGCACTGCGCGAGGAAAGAAACCAGCGTGAATCAAGCGCAGAATGCCGATTCTGGAGGCAGCAAGCGGATATTGAGCTGACAGAACGGGTGGTCCAACAGATAGAGCGATACTGCTGGACGCGACCGATTGAGTAATCAAAGGCAGAATATAGGGACTATCTGACCACGATAAGCCGCTTGAACGTGGCACGTTCCGTAGCTTGCCAAGGAAACGCCGTTATTTTTCAATACATCCTCATTGATGTACTGATGTTCATCAGAATCACGGTGGGTGAACTGGTAGTAAATATGGCCATTAATTTCCATGGATCCTCTGATCCGCAACCCTTCCAACATGGTCAGTACAGGCGCGGGACTGGAATATTCAGGCGGTTGTGATGTATTGGCTGTTGTTGACACAGCTGGAGCCTCCCCCCCTGCCCTCAACACCATGGCAAACGCTCCCAATAGCAGCCCAGTGGCGAGTGCAACCGGTGAGCGGAACCGGCGCCAGTAAATTTTAGTGATTCTCATGATATTACCCCATGTCATTTTGACGGAATGCCTGCCATAGATATGCCATGGCGTTAAAAGGCTGTGAACGCTATGCGGATAATCCGAGCGGAATACTTGCATGGTGTCATAGGCCGGAAAGAGATCATCCCCACGATACCACCAAACATCAGAAACCAAATCAGAGTCACTGTAAGTGACTTTGGCCCTGTGCATTCTCGGTAGCCGCAAATTAAATCCCGTGACCAATTTGATCAACGGACCTATAAGCGGAATACGAAGATTGTCAAGGCGACGACAGAATACAACGAACTCAGCCAGAGCATCCCGAGCCTGTGAATCTATAAGCTTGATATCCTGCACGATGATATAGACATGCCAGCCGAGTTTACGAGCATGAAGAAACCAGTCAATAACGGGTGCCCGGCTTTTATCCTGCCAGTTGCGGGAGTTAAACCAAGTCCCGCACTCATCGAGGACCAACAAGCCAAATTTAGACTCATCATAAACCTTGCCCTGGTATCCCCTGCCGATGGCTTCAAGATCTGAAATGGTCGGCTTGTCCGGTATCCGCAATAGTTCAACGTTTTTCTTCTGCCGGTGATACATGCCTTTGAGGTCAATATCCAAATTGGTCGCAACACGGCAGCCACGGTTGAGAGCATCACGAATGCGGCCAACGGATACCAGCGTTTTGCCGTTGCCGAGTTTACCGGTAACAATATAAACGGCCATCAGAACAACCTAAATTGTATGATCTTGGCATTCCACTCATAAACCCAACGGGCAATCCTGCCAGTTATAAGCAGCGTCACGCACAACACCAGATTAGCAGGCACGACCATCGATACAGCCATATCAAAATGCGGGGGCGTAATTGCTGATAACTGCCCTATCAGACCATCGACGACATTTACAAACACAATCAAAAAACCAGCCAACCCAGATACAACCAACGCGATCACAGCAAGCCGCCGAACAATACGGCGGGCCATGAATTCCATAATGCCGACGATAAGCGCAACAATACCTGCAAGCAAGTAGTGCATTATGATGCCCTCAATTAACTGGCCGCGTAGCCATGGACCAAAGATACAAACCCGTCATGATAGATAGGAACCATGCAAGCGCTGCCTTAAACGTTTCAAAATGCTGGCAATCTGTTTCGTAATTTTGACCCATTATTGTCAGTTGAAACGGTTGGCAAGCAGCGGAAGATGGTATATGAGCCTGTATTCCAGATACCAAAGGAGACAAATAACCAGACCAACCAAGACCGTCAACACCATCACCCGTTGTAAACTCCTCAATAGCATCAGTCACTTCGTCATAAGCATCATCCAAGGCGTCAAAGCCGCGTTCTACGCCCTCCCTTGCGATTTCACGACCTTCCGCTGCTGTTCCAGGGCAACGATTTAACCAGGTCTGATACAGTATGGCGCACCCAACAGGATCACCACTGCAAGTCGGCGCTTGCTGGCAAGTACCACCGCCACCAGCAGACGCACCATTACCGTTTCCATTGCCATTGCCCGATCCGTTGCCATTACCTGATCCGTTGCCATTACCTGACCCGTTGCCATTGCCTGACCCGTTGCCGTTGCCGTTGCCATTAGACGACGGCGGAGTATCCGGAGCGCAATTACCGAGCATGTCACAGCCAGAGTTATTCCAGCAACCATAATGACCATTGACTGCCCCCCACGTAAAACCTGATGGACACGACGGACTGCCATAACAACCAGAGACACCATTCACGGTCCCATAAAATTGGCCGTCTGGACAAGTCGGCGAGCCATAGCAACCTTCCACATCATTGACAGAGCCAAAAAACTGACCAGGCGGGCAAGCATCATCCGGAGGAAGTGATACACAGCTGCCGTTCAGAAAAGCCGAACCTGACGGACAGTGGTAGTTACAAATATTGGAAGGTCCATCACCGTAAGGACATTCCAACGGCCAACAAGAACCATCAAGACGCTGACCAACTGGACAATCATTGTTTTGACACTGTTCGCCGGTATAGCTGCCATCCAACAAATAGTTGCCGGGCGCTAGAGTCTGTGAATTAAAAACGTTGACATAACAGCCGTTATAACACACCGTCCCAATGACTACTTGCTGATAAGACTCAAAAGACACTGGACCTTGTGGGCATTGTATTTCAGGCTCAGGAACTGAATAGCAAACGGCTAAATGAGTATGACCTTCAACTGGTATTACCACTGGAGGCTGAACTATATAGTTTTGACCATTATGCTGGTAAACGGTATAGGGAGGTCCGTGAACAGTGGAACAGCCAACGTATGCGGCTGCATTTACTCGATTTGCACAATATTGACTATTGTTAGAAAACGCTGGGTCTGTAGTGCAATTTTGCGACCACAAAACATTGGCGTTAGTGGGCAGTTCTGGCAAACTTACATATGCACTTGCCGGTTGAGAATATAGATAAAGAGCAATAAATAAAAAGGTTATTGCTATTATCAATAACGTATCGGGTGGTTGTGTGTAGGGATCAGGTTTCATAATTTTCCATCCCAAAAAATACCGGGCTTTGCCCGGTATATTCATTACCCTGCCGGGCGACCTGCCGGCCACCCGGCAGGGTAATGGTCAGATGCGGTTCGCGAACCGCTTAACGAGCTTGATGATGATAATTGCCACGAGAGCGGCACCAATCACCGGACCCACCAAAGCCGCGGCGTCAGCGACGGCAGAGGCGCCTTCCGTGCCAATGTCAGCCGTCCAGGCGGGAAGCTGAGCGAAGGCTGCCGGGGCAAACGCGCCGGCAAGAACGGCCATAAAGGCAAATTTCAACTTTTTCATATCAAATTTTCTCCGCAAATTGCTTGATAACGGTTATTACGTATCCGGCAATCCAACCGGACACGTAACAACCAGCCAATGACCAGAGGACGAAAAAAGCATCTGCTTCTATCACCGCTGGCCCCCCTTAGCGAAGCCCATCATTACGGCAAAGAAATGGGACATCACCAGAAGTAGGTCGAAAATGGCTTGGCTGTCAGCTTCCATGCCTTAGCCTGCCTCTTTCAAACTGCCCGGCTGATTGAAATTCTGCAACAGGGCAATTTCGGATTTTTTGGGCATAAAGCAGGACAGAAAAGCCCCGTCCTTGCCACCCTTGCGAGCACGGTATACAACCGGTACCACAACAATTTTTCCGATCAAATCCTTTTCAATAGAACGGATGAATCCAACATCTTCCTGTTGAATATCAACGACAGTGGTAAACTTGGCGACTTGCCCGAACTGGTCCTCACCTTCCCCGGTGCAAATACCTATGCGGCGGTTGAACTTGCGAGGGTCACTTGTCCATGGCACTTCTTTATAGCCGAGAAATTCACCAATCACGAAAACGCCTTTTGTATCAGTTGTATCAGTCGACATGGGTTAAACCTCAAATTTAAGCGGCCTTTAATTCTGGCCATGAGTGAATTAGCCGCGACTCAAAGACGCGACGACGAAGCGGGACTACTCGACCCGCTGACAAATCCGCGTCACCGAGGCCGGCGGCGCGGAGAAGTTTTAGGTGCCTGTACCAGGTGCGAGCGGAAAAACTATTGCGCGCAACTTCCCAGCCTTCAGATTGAATGAGCAGCCAACAACCATGGGCGGCTTTGCCCTGCCCATCTGTTGGGGATACTTGCAACAGTCTCGCTTTTAAATCGGTTTCAACGTTCATTTCAGAATCCCCTATCATGCGGGAAAAGTAATCGTTCCACTGGTTGAACAGTGATTCTCTAGAAAAAGTCTTCCAGTCATGACGTGCCCAAAACTCGCGGCCCAGTTTTAACTCGAGACGCAAAAGACGGTTTGCGGCTTCAATTTCTTCTTGTGTGTACTTGCGATAGACGTGGTTGCCGGCCAATGATTTTTTTATGTTGCGGGTTTCCAGGTATTGCAGGTGCGGACCTTTGGCGTAGGCCTTCCCTGCCCGTAGCTTTGACTTCGCAGACCAGTACACCGTATCCCCGGCTTGAGCACTAACCCGGTACCGGCCCCCTTCACAATCGCGCAGAATCTTCAAAGCTGCCCTGACGTCATCGAGACTGGATAACAACAGGTTACCGGTCACGTCCACGCGGGACACTTTCCAGAGGCTGAGGTCTGGCGGCAGGTTGAAGCTACAGCCTATGGCGTGTTCAGACCGCATACCGAGTTGCACAAATCGCCGCATGGCATCGACGCACCCGGGGAGGTTCAAGGCGCTGGAGGGACCGGAACCGAAGACGGCGCAGCCGTCACCGGTGATGCGTGCCGGGCTGCCTTGAATCCACAGATCTGTGGCCCCTGCCCTGACGCTAATCTGGTGGCTGTCAGAGCGAATACTGTCCCAGGCGGTAGTCTCATACTTGACGACGCCGGTGGCAGGGTCGTATCGGCAAACCCGGTCACCGAGCTGGCGAACGCTTTCAAGCGTCCAAGCGTCGAGACATTCAAGCGGTATTCTGGCCGTTACCCAGTCAATCAGCATAGTGAGAGACCATCCCAAACTGGTTATTTTTTGTACGGTTTGTGCCACCCATGGCACAAAGTGGCGGTGTTACTAGGACCGCCACCTGAATCAACCAAGTGGCAAGGCCAATCGGTGTGTGCTCGCGCTCTGCGCGTGAAACTTCAGGACGCCATCCATAATCACCCTTTTTGAGCCGGGTACCGTCTAGGCGACGACCAGATGATCCAATGACGCAGGGAGGAGTGCCCAAAGCA
Source organism: Marinimicrobium sp. (assembly GCA_050486405.1). Classification (GTDB taxonomy): domain Bacteria; phylum Pseudomonadota; class Gammaproteobacteria; order Pseudomonadales; family Cellvibrionaceae; genus JBJHDF01. The sequence goes on from JBJHDF010000055.1 coordinate 5,746, forward strand.
AACGGCACGGGGGGAAGCTCTTGAGCACTGAGCCCACATATGTACAACCAAGTGGGTTTAAGAGCCCTGTGACCAAATTGATATTGGCATATGGGGTAGGTGTAACCTCCCCATTGATCAGTATCACCGGGCAAGGGAAGCCCAGCAGCTGGCCAAAGTGTACTATGCGCTGGGTGCTCCAGAACGCCGCCGTTTTGCCTCACCAGGTCTACAGCAAAAAGGGCGAGATCCTTCTCACCAGGGCGAGGACTGGCAAACCGACGAAGACGGCCCCAGCCTCTGCACGGTGGGTGGGCTATGACGGGAAGTGCTCCAGCGTAGGTCCGGGCATCGCGAACGTAGTCGTATACGTCCAGGTGGGCAAAGGTCTTATAAACGGAATCCGTGTGAGCAAAGAGAATAGCCGCAACGGGAGAAAATGAAGGTTGGTATTCTTGTTTCATAGCGATTCCTCGACCTGGGGGGAGAATAGTCAACATTCTACCTACGCGTCAACATCTCAACACCGGTGAGAATCGACCAACGTTGGGATAAACTGACAGGGTCGGTTACAGGAGAGGCTACAAAGATGAGAACGATTCGCGAATGGCTTGATGACCTCAAAGAGGTCACAGGCAGCGACTACATGACTGCAAAGCGGGTGGGCACGAGCAGGCAGAACATCTCCCACTACAGATCAGGGCGTCAACTTCCCAGCGTGAAAGTGTGCGAGAGAATGGCGGAAATTCTGGACGTGAGCCCACTGGAAATTATCGCAAGTTGCGAAGTGCAGAAGGATCCGAACGAGGCCGAGAGGTGGAAAAAATGGGTTGCGGCCGCTGCCATTTTGTCAGGTGTTTTATTCGTAGATTTGTTTTTAGAATCAGAGGCTTACGCGCATTCTTTAAACGGTCATGAATATACCTTATGCGCAGTTACAGGGGATAGTCGGGGATGGGATCAAAGTAGTCATGGGGCAATTCGGTTATTTTAATTTGTGACTCGTGTGCTGTGATAACGTAATCGCGGGGTACTTTTCCCCTG
>JBJHDF010000056.1:0-6398 GCA_050486405.1 Marinimicrobium sp.
TTCGTAGCCCCGGGCCTGGGTGAAGTCTTCGCCGGGCTGACCCATGTCCACGTAAGTGTCGCCGTGCAGGGTTTCGCGCACCTGAACTTCCAGACGCGCGGGGTCTATCTCGCGATTGAACTGCAAAGCGATGGCCTGACCCGCTTCCTGGTTGCGGGCGTTGTTGTCCGGTTCGTGCCGCACCAGTTGCAAGGGCGTGTCCTGGGAGTCCAGCACCCGTACCCAGCGCGTGGCACTGGCGATCACCTGGCCCTGCTCGTTTAACGCCTGGTATTCCAGTGTGTGGTCGCCGCCCACTGGGGGCAGCGACAGTTCGCCGCTGGCCAGGGTGCCGCTCAGGGTCATTTCAGCCAGGGCGCCGGAGGCCTCTACCTGCACACTGTGGGTGCCAACACCGGACACTCTGGCCGCCACTTGCAGGGCAATGGGCTCGCCTCTGGCGATCAGTTCTGCGCCCTGCCCGGGCAACAGCGGCGCAATGCCTACCGTGGCGGTGGAGTGCAGAATGTAGTTGGCGGCGGTGCGGTTGCCGCTGATATCCCGCGCTTCGAGCAGCAGCTCGAATTCCAGAAAGGGACCGGGATCGTTGACGGCCAGACGCAACGCAGAATGCAACCGGCGAACGGGAAAGGAATTCAGGGGGTCCAATTCTTGTGATCAGTACAGACAGGCGCCGGGCGAGCGGAGCATGGCGTGGCCTTGTGATTTGCGGGGTTCCTTTGTGGTATAGTAGGCAATACTACACATCGATAGGAAATGACTCAATACTTACCGCAACGAGGCTGCCATGCAAACCACCGCCAAAGAACAGGCTCGGCAATTGCTTGACCAGTTGCCGGACAACGCCACCCTGAACGACATCCGCTACGAATTGAGCGATGCCCTGTATACGCTGTATGTACGACAGCAGATAGAGCTGGGCATGCAAGATTCCCGGGAAGGCCTCGTAACGCCTCACCATGAAGTGAAGAAGCGGTTTTTCAATGGCAAACGTTAACTGGACAAACCGTGCGCTGGACGCGCTTGATGACATTTACGTCTACATCTATCGCGATGCACCGCTCTACGCCGAGCACTTCGTACAGCAGATTTTCGGCGCAGCGGATCGACTGGAGGAATTTCCACTCAGCGGTCGACCGGTGCCCGAAACCGAACGCGAGGACATCCGCGAGGTGATCTTCCGGAGTTATCGAATCATTTACTGGGTTATCAGTGAACAACAAGTCGACATCATCGGCGTCATTCACGGCAGCCGCAACCTGAGCAATCCCGACAACCAACCGTGGGCAACTGACTGAAGCAGCCCGCACGGAAACCAACTTCATCAAACTTCATCCGAATGCTTGACGTACTCATCATAAGCGTCGATATACGACAAAACACCCTGCTCCTCAAAAAGCGCTGTTTCGAAATAGGTACCATCGTTGTACTCGCTGGGCTCAATCAGATCACCATAACCAAATCCCGTGCGTAGAAATAGATTTTATTTCTCAGATCGTCGTAAGGTGTTTTCTCCCCATCATACAGCGCGGCCACCATCCAATCGCCCATATACACTAAATCCAATAGCTGTCGATACTCGCGCTTACTGAAAAATATTTTCATCGGTTATACCTTTTGCTTCACATCAATACGGGTTTTCTCCGGGCCATCACGCAATAGAACACCCAAGGAATTTTTTCTGAACAATGATCGTGCTTATCCTACTGTGCTGCCTGATGCTTTTCCATCACTTCGCCGAAGCAGGTTTTCGCTCCTGCAAAACCTGCATACATTACATCCTTGTAAATAAAGCGACCACCCAAAGATTTTCTCGAACCCGCAACAAGCCAAACAGAAAAGCCGGGAGCACCGGCTTTTGGCACCGGCTGGGACAGCTCTCCCGTATCACCCTGCTGATCGGGTGGCTGACAACCCAACGCGCTTCTGGCAAACCCTCCGCCGCCCAAGCAAACGGCCCCACTGTTGTCTACGGGCGCGCCCCAAAACCACCCTGGGTCACCGAGGAAGTTATCCGCCTCAAAGCCCTGATGCCTCACAGCGGCTGCCGCAAGATCGCAGATACCTTCAACCGGCTGTACCGCCACAGCCGGCACATGACCGTGGGCAAAACTTACATCGCCAATACCATAAAAGCCCATTGCTACGAGATTCAGGTACTGCGCCGTCAACTGAAAAACCGCTCCCCCAAACCCCTGCCCAATGACCTGATCTGGGCCATGGATCTGACCCAGGTCCGGGACGCCGAAAACAGGGCACACGCCGTGTTTGGTATCACCGACGCCGGCTCCCGGGCCTGCTTGCTGTTGAGACAGGTATCGTCCAAAGCCAGCATTGTCCTGCTGCGTTGCCTGCTGGACACCCTGGAAGCCTGTCAAACCAAACCGAAAATCATCCGGACCGACAACGAGCCGGTGTTCACCTCCCGGCTATTTCGGCTAACGTTGCGGCTGCTGAATATCAGGCACCAGACAACTGAAAAATGCTGTCCATGGATGAACGGTAAGATTGAAAGGCTCTTTGGCACACTCAAGGAAATGCTGAAGCACTACGTTATCCAAAGTCAGCAAACACTGACCCGGGATCTCGCCGCGTTTACCTCATGGTATAACTTCGTTCGCCCCCATCAGTATCTGGACGGCAAAACCCCGGCCGAAGTCTGGAGTCAGTGCTCTGCCAACCCGAACGGTGAGTGCTACTATTTTAGCCAGTGGCAAGGCGCACTGACCGGATTTTATCTACCGCCGACATAGCGCCTGGGTGGCATCCAATGTCATTCGCCTGACGGACCCATTGATGGTGTCCGGGGCTGGGATCGACTACCGGGCAATATTGGGTACTTTTTGCCCAGACGGCGGTGCCAAAAGTCCACAACTTCGGACCCGTGGGCTTCGCCGAGCGACCCGAAAGGGGATTCTGACGTCAGGCGTTTTTAAAAAACGCCTTGAAAACTGACGCCTCGGTATAAATGGGCAGCGGACAGGACACCAAACAGCGGTGCCACAAGCCTGCGAATCCGGACCCGCCGGCATCGACGGGCGGCCATAAAGATGATTCTGGCGCCAGGCGTTTTTAAAACGCCCTTGAAAACTGACGCCTCTGGTATAAACGGGCAGCGGACAGGACACCCAAGTTTGCTTTACAGCTTGCCAGGACAACAGCTTGCCAGGACAAATCGTCAATCGCTCTGGATGCAGTCAGCCATTGGAATAATCTCCCGATATTCGTCTGTCAAGCCAACTTGGTCCCGGGCAAAAATATTAACGTCTGTGTCGTCGATCATCTGATATCGGATAGGTAGGTTCTCAAGAGACTCTAACTTGGTGGAAATAGTGTCTCTGCTTAGGTTGAACCCATAACGGACCCCATCAATATCACCTCGCGGAAACACCACGTTTACCTCGATTTCATTGCAACCCAGATCAGTATCGGTTCCGTCACCAACTCTTACTGTTATCTGAGGAGGATCGTCAACAACCGTAATCGACCTTGCACTTTGTGTAAATATCTGGCCAATACTATCTTCCACCTGAACATATATATTATGATGGCCAGCCGATAAATTTCCAACCCCTCGCAATCGAGGCCCACGACTGAGGAAACCATCCCGATCCGAATGCCATGTAATGTTATCCTCAGGAATGTGTCTACCATCCGGCCCGGATAACCGAGCGGACACCCCAACTGCAAGGCCTCTTCCTTTTGCCAGTGTGATATGACTGGTATCTCCCAGAACATTGATTTCTGGCGGCTTGACAGGTACCTTGAAAAAATCTGACTCTGCCACCGAGAAATTAACACCATTATATGCGATAACCCGAAACCGCCCTCCCTCACCAACACTCCCTCGAAGTTCATTCTCATACACCCTAACAGAATGAGATTCTCTTATAAAACTAGACCCAATAAGGCCCCAAGTACCAGGATTTCCCTCATAATAGGAATACTGGACATTATATCTCAGTGGTCGGCCGCTACTATCTGAGCCCTCCCAACTCATCGACAACAGACCATCTACAACGCCCGAGGGAGATTCGACAATGCGAACTTCCGGGATTTCATCAGAAAACAAATGCTCCCACTCGGCAGCACCGGAAACACGATTGATTCGGATAGCACGGGTATTTTCCAGCACAGGAACCTTCGTAAACTGACGTGTGAACGACCAATTGCTGGAATCCTCCCCCATCTCATCACTTGGCGGATCAAAATATCGAATATATATTGTATCCCCATTTTCATCATGTACTGAAACATAAAAGTCTCCCTCTCCCGACCCCGAAGATGGAACGCTTCCATCTGAATAGCTCAGATCCACATTCCACTCTTGCTGCGCGACATCATGCCAGCCAAAAAAAACCAAGTATGCGTCTCCAACTATTTCACCCATATTGTTCTCCCCACTGAAATCGCATGATTCAAACAGTCACAGACAACAAGTCAACCCTATTGAGCCCTAAATCTCATTGCCGTTACCCAATAACGGCGAGGCGAAGTCCAAAAATCATCACAATACCCCATAATATCGAACTTGTAATTACCTTGTGGCTGCCCATCGGCATAGGGAATCGCATACCTATGATTAGATACACCATAACTTGACTCTGACATTGGCTCCGGAAGCCAAGAGATTTCTTCCAACGTAGTCACTACCCTCAGATACGCAGCACTGTCTGAATAAACAGAATCTATTGCAATGCCATCATTGATAACATCCTGATGCAATCTACTGCTAGCATCATACGGCCACCCACGGGAAAGTCTATATGGCCAGTCAAACGGTGGCTCTGGATCGTGATGACGAGACGTCCTACAGCGCTGCTCAGGATATGGTCTTTGAGACCCGCCTGCCGAAAGATCACGGAGCATATGCGGAGTATGCCAATTACCGAATGAATGCATAGCCTCGTGCGCAAATACCTTCGAACTAGCTTCTCTTATTTCAAAAAGATGAGTTCCGGGCTGATATCTGCCGCCACCTTGATCACCATTAAAATATACTATCCTAAAGTCATCTCCATTTTTTAGTATCTCATCAAGACTGGATCTGTATTTGTTAATAAAGCTCCTATACACCGCCATCAAGTTATCTGGGTCAATGGATGCTTTTTCATCGCCCGCATCGTTCGGCTCTTCATCCAACTCAGAAAGACTAATGACCCCCATAGCGCTCCCGGAAAAGGGCAACCAAATTTTGGACTCATCGATTAAACTCCGAACAGCATCTCTATGAAGTTGATCCTGGCATATATAATAGCTCGCATCGGAGTCCTCGCCCTCACTTTCTTCCTCGCAAACACCAATAGGTATAAAGCGCATATTTTTTGTTCGTATCACCTTTGTGCCATGCACAAACAAATTCCATTCTTCTTCAAACTCACCGTCATCCTCATCCTTTACCCTTAAATTAATCGACAAGGGCGCACCAGGAACAATTGTGCTTTCGTCGACAACCACGTCCAACGAACGGCAATCTTCACCGGCACCTCCCACTCGCTGCTTTCTCCAATCACACTCTGCTGGAACAGGGTGACGCTGGGGTTTCATGACTACCCCCCCAATAGCCCCTTCGACCTGATAAACCCGAGAATGCCGCTGTTGTTCCCTGAAATACACCCGCAACACTGTGGGGCCATTTCCTGCAATTAAGGGAACCGTCTGATAAAGCCCCCTTGGTCTACTTGCATCGGGCGACCCCATTTCCAGTCTCTCCAGTTCCAACTCGCTGAATGACCAATAATTCTGAATGGATTGGGTCAGTTCCACGCCCACAATCATCGAATTCCCAAACGCATACTCCCACAGTATATTCCCCGCATCCTGGTTGCTGTACAAGCGCAGGGCGATCAGGTCTTCCGGGGCCAGGCTGTCCAGGTGGTCCAGGTTCGGGAAGGTGATCTGGCCGTTTTCGCCCAGGATGGCGCGGACTTCGTAGTTACCCAGAGAAAACACCAGCTCCTGAGGGCCGTCGATGTGGGGCAAACGCCCAAACTGGGCGCCGACCAGGGCGTAGAAGGCTTCGATCATGGTGTCCGTGTCGTTCAGGTAGCGGGCATCCAGGTCATAGATGGATACCCGGCTGGTTTCCCCTGCTTCATTGACACTGGTGCGGTAGATTTCCTCCATCTCCAGGCTGTAGCGGCTGAACTGGTACTCGGGCCGGTAGTGCCAGGCATAATAGGGATCCGGCCGGTCCAGTTCCTGATGGAGCGGCAGACTCTGATTGACCTGTCGCCAGCGGTTGATCCCCTCCCAATCCGTTGCCTCATCGTACAGCGGCACCAAAAACGGCGTCAGCCGCCCAGGACGGCCGCTCAGCGGGCCGCCCTGGGGATTGCCGAAGTTGGGGGTTTCGGTTTCCTGGGTGCCGCTGACGTGGATGTAATAGTGTTCCGGCC
>JBJHDF010000057.1:0-6043 GCA_050486405.1 Marinimicrobium sp.
TCGTCGATCGAAGCCCAAGCAAAACATAATTTTCATGCCAAGCATGATAAATTCCACACAGACTCATAGGCTTATTTTATTTCCGGTAATCTTTATTACATATCACTACCAGTATTCAGTGCCTGGCTGAATTGGCGCGATTTCAAAACAGGGTTTAAACTGCAGTCGGGTGCCCGGAAGCGTCTTTTATGTGGGCGTCCGGTCCTTGTGACCGGATGCCTTGCCCGCCCGGCAAAGAGGGCGGTTTTCAATTCTTTCCTGCATTGGAGTCTATTTAATGCATCATGACCCACTTGTTACCCTTGAGGTGAACAGAGTAACTCTTCAACGTGTTGTTGATCTTATCCACTCCTTGCCCTATGAGGTTCTTCAAGATCGACTTAAAGCAACTGGGTCTCATGGCCAGGGTCATTTCGCCATCACTGCTTTTCTAGACGCTGCTGGTGATTCTGGGGTTTTTCCCCAGCCACCCAGGTGGGAATTATCACGTTCCAAGCTCTGAATGCTTTATGAAGCCACATTCTTGTGGACTTCCAACCAAAACTGTTTCGCCTCTTCATCTTTGGATGAGTGGTAATTTTTCGCCGATATTATTTCCATTGGGGATATGCCCAATCTTCGGGCTATTCGGATGCAGTGTGTGTCGCTGAGTATTCCAGAATCACGCGCTTTATACATGTAGGTATTTGAAACCCCAAGGAATTGGGCAATCCTATAGTAAGTTCTCAATGAGCTGTCTTTGCTTTGTAGATCCTTCAAGTAATCGTTTATTTTTCTCATCGCGTCTTTCCCGGAGTTCCGGGAACAAGGTTACTACCGCGATATATGCACCCAAATAGTTGCATATCCTGATTTTCCTCTGTATAAACCCTTTTAGTTGGATATTGATGTTCTGGCGGTTTGAAGGTGAGGGGGCGCAGCCCCCGAACCTAGACTTGAAACAGGAACACTTAATGACACAAGCCCTTCACCCACTGGTCACCGAAGGTCGCGACACCGGCCCGGGTCACTACGTGATCACTCGAAGCTACCCCAGCGGTGACGCGGATGCGTGCGCCATTCGCCTCGATGCTGGTGAACAGTTGAGAAGAGGGGGAGGGGCAGGGCGTAAGGCAACAGCGCGTGATGATATGTGTCCTGTTGTTTTGAAAAAGTCTGTGCAGCGTGCAAGGTCGGTAGTTAGGCGAAAGGCCATGAGCATGAACGCTGATCGGCTGCTGACGTGTACATTCCGCCAGAACGTTGTTGACGTAGACGAGTGCTGGTCTATCTGGCGCAAGTTTTCCCGGTTAATGAAGCGCCGGTATGCCCTGCGAACCAATGGCCGGGACGAAGAGGGCAGGCCAGTGCCGGCGCCTTGGACTTATGTGGTTGTTATGGAGCGCCAGCAGCGGGGCGCTATTCATTTTCACGCGATTGTCCAGGGCTTTTACCATGCAAACACCGTTCGGCGGCTGTGGCGTCAGGCGATTGGTGAGTATGAAGGCAATATTGATTTCACATCGCCCAAAAAGTTCGGGAAGGCGACATGGAACCCGCGCCGGTGTGCGCAATACCTTTCCAAGTACATAACTAAATCTGCCATAGCTGATTTCAACCGTAAGCGTTACGCCAGCGGCGGAAAGATTGAAATTCCCGAGCCACGCCGGGGCTGGCTCGCGCTCGGTGTGCCTGTGCAGCTGGTCCTGTCACAGATTATCGACAGTTTGTCACGCAAGAATCTAGCTACCGCCTTTGAGACTGACGAAGGCTTCTTTCCTATCGTTTATCTCAGTACATAGGTATCAGGATGCACATTATTCAGGAACAGAATTCGATAACCCTAACCCGATTGATTGAGACTGTTATCGACGCTGACGATCATGTCTACACGGTTTGGGTGTCTGACGAATTGGTGTTGATCACCAATAATGAGCTATCAGCACAAACACTTTTCCACGAAATTACGGAGGCATTAATAAATGAATTCCCCGAGTACTTCCTCGACCCAGACTTCTGCCACTGAGGCAAAAAACCCACGACCGTTGCTAGCTTTGGTCACTGGAAAGATTCACGCCGTGCGCGATTACAAGGGGTCTTTTTACACGCAGATTTCAACGCCTGCCGCGGACGAATTCAGTCACCCAGGCTTCGTAGAAGTCAGGTCAAAGACACGTTTCGGCGTTCCCGGTGATGTGCTGCAAAAGCCTATCAAGTGCCGGATTTCGGGTATACCTAACAGGTTTGTTTCAAATGATGGTCAGGATGTGACCGTTGCCCGTTTGTTTCTCGATCTGGTCGAGTAGTTTTTGATTATTGTGAATTCGGTGCTGTGCCGAAACCGTCCGGGCGGTAACCCGGAAGAAAGAAGAGGGTAGACGATATGTTTCGTTTCATCAAAGCGGCTTGGACAGCTGCAACAACGAAGGTCGCCGCGTTTTCGACGGCGGTTTTTGCATCGCTTTTTGCGTCAACTGCTTTCGCGCAAGACCCGGTAACGGATGCAATCTCTGATATCACTTCCGCTGGTGGTGACGCTCAAAGCGTTGCCTTCGCAGTTCTGGGTGTGGTGGTGCTGATTGCAACCGTTCTTTGGATTCGCCGCGCGATCCGCTGACGTTTCGGGGGCTTCGGCCCCCATCTTTTAAGGGTGTATTATGTGGGCTGCTGACGGATTCTGTTACAAAACACTCGAAGAGGTCGCGCGCTGGCATTTGTCGAAAGCAGCGTTGCCTTCTGGTCATGTTTTGCAGTCGTATTCAATCAATCACGGCGCGTCAAGCATCAGCTATCAGGTGGAAGGGTCACAAACTGATCTGCTGATCTATCCGCCAACGTGTGATGTTCCAGGCGCACTGTCGTCCTATATCGGGCTGACTGTTGAAGAGGCTTTACTCGTCTCGTTCGCTGTCATTGGTGCCTGGGCGTTGGTGTTCGGTGCCGTAGTCGTTCGCCGAGTATTCTATTGAGGTTCACATGACCGATTACTTTGTTGTCGTCATCACCATTGCGGTGCTTTTTTCCGGCATGATTATTTTCTGGGGAGTTTCCAGAAAGTGAAAACTACACATTCTCGATTTATCACCGGTATTCTGGTGCTAATAGTTGTAATGGTCATATCAAAAAGCGCGCATGCTCAGACGCATACAAGTTACCCGTTCCATCCGACAAAAATAACTCGCGTTCATCCGGGCTGGGTGAGTGGTCCCGGCGGCTTCGCTCCGTATCCATATAACGTTTCGGTCGGAACAGAGTTCGGAAGCCGATCTCCGTACGGTGGTGGCACCCATAGAATATATAATCAACGAAACGTAAACCTTGGCGCTGGCGCAATTCGCAATGCCGCTAAGCTGCGTATGCTTGGCCCTGCCAGTGTTGCTCTCGGTCTTGCTCTTGCCGTGCACGATATATATTTCGATGATCAGACGGGCGACTTTGTCGGGCCTGATCCGTACGACTGGAATGGCAATAACAGCAACACCTACTCTTACAGCTACAACAATGCCGACTGGAACGATTTTCATATTTCTGTCGTTGCGCCTCTCCCAAATACGATAGGCAACGGTTTAGACTGGCTCAATACACAGCTACCCAGAGTGAGAGGCGACTGGACGTATCACGAAATCGTGGATTTGCAACAAAATGGGCCTAATAGACTTGATGTCTGCATGAGACGTGAGAACAGCAATACTGGCCAGATCCAGCCCAGATATTGCTTCACTGCGGCTTTCATCGGTACTGGCGTTGGCACTTGGTGGACCAATCTCGAAGATAAACCCGAATCCTTTGCATCGTCACCCGCGGCAGTAACCGATGAACAATTTTTTGATGCGCTAAACACCACGCTTAGGACAGGCGCCGGTCCCGGCACATGGTCAGATTTCTTAACTGATCCGATTACCGGTCAACCGCTTTCTGGTCCCGGTTTTACGTATTTTGATGATGCCGCTGACTTGGCTACTGCCGAATACAACGCTGCGCAAGATCAGCAGTCACCTGAAGATTTGGCGCTTCCGGCAACTGACAACGAAAGTCAATGGCAGTTCGATGACTCGTTCCCTGTCGACACCGGCACACAACCGGAAACTGATACGCAAAGTCTTTGGGACTTCTGCGACGAAAATTCAGATTTGGTTATCTGCGCGGGTATTGGTGAGGACTTGTCAGATGTCCCGCTCGGCTCGTATGACGTTGGTTTTGATATTACACCTGTTGAGTTTCAATCCGGTTCTGGCCAGTGCCCGGCGCCGGTGTCACTTAGTGTGCCAGGCGGTGACATTGAAGTCAGTTATGAGAGTGTGTGCACTTTCGCTCAAGCTATATCGCCTGTGACTCCACTGGTTGCCGGTTTGACTGCTATTTTCATCCTGATCGGAGCGCGCAAAGATGCCTAGTCTGATGGCCATGTTCGCCAGTCTCGCTGCCAAGCTACCCGCGCGGGTTTTTGCTGCTCTGGGCATTGGCATGGTGACTTTTACAGCGTTCAGCGCCGGTGTATCCGCCCTGATTGCTACTGCGCAAACACAATGGGCAGGGCTGCCAGCAGATACGCTGACAATTCTGTCAATGGCCAACATTGATACCGCTCTGGGCATTGTGTTGGGCGCTGTTGTTGCTCGAGTAGCGATTCAGGCCCTGCCACGTATTGGTGTTCTGCCGGGGGGCTCCTCGTGATAAACCTTCTTACCGGTACACCGGGCGCCGGCAAAACCTGCTACCTGATAGATTTCATCAAAGCGGCCGCGCGCGAATCCCGGCCGATATTCGTTCATGGCGTCCCGGATCTGAGAATCAGTCATCAAAAGGTGTTCTGTCGTTCTGCTGCCTGCACGGTTTGCGAGGATAGGCCAGCTGAAGGTTCACCAGTTGAGGTTCTGTACGCTGATCAGTGGCATGAATGGGCGCCTTCTGGCGCTATGCTAGTGTTCGATGAGGTCCAGCACGTTTACCGGCCAAGACCGCAAGGAAAAGAGCCGCCGGAAAGCGTCAAGGCGTTTGAAACGCATAGGCATAGGGGGCTGGACTTCTGGTTGGTGAGTCAGAATCCGACCATTTTCGATAGTAACGTTCGCAAAATGGTGTCGCGTCATATCCATCTGGTGGCCAACTGGGCGGGGCGTCATCAATACGAATGGCCTGAGTGCCAGTCCAACGTGCAGAATCACGCAGGTGCGGTGAAGTCCTCGTATTCACTGAATAAAGACAATTTCGGGCTGTATCGCTCGGCTGAATTGCACACGAAGCAAAAGCGCAAGCTGCCTGTTCAGGTATACGTTGCCGTCGGCGCTCTGCTGTTCACCGGCTTCATGGGGTACAGGGCATATTCCAGTATCAGTGACCGGTTGGCGCCCGCTGAAACGACCGTAGAAGAGGCAGTCGCGCCGGAGCGGCAAGGCGCCAGCCTGCCGCCCGGTGCGGTCGCGTCTCGAGGGCAAACCAGTGACGAACAACCTTCCACTGATAGGTGGAATTACAACCCGACCATTCCGGGCATACCGGAAACAGCGCCAGCGTTCTTTCATCTGCCTGAAGTTCAGGACTTCCCGCGTCTGGCTGGTTGTATCCATTCACCGGCCCGAAATAGCTGTAATTGCTACACGCATCAGGGCACACGGTATCGGACAAGCCGCGAACGGTGCATGAATTACATTCATGAAAGGGAGTTCAGACCGTGGTAGATGTCCCGGAACGGCAGTGGCTGGCCGTTGAGTTGCATCGTGCAAAATCCAGATTCGGCAAATACAACAACAAAAGGTTCGATCGGCACATGATTTACAGGGCCGAAGCGTTGGTGCAACTTGCCGGGTACTTGCGTCAAACTGGTGTTATCAGTATCGAAAATGACACGTACAAGCAAAGCAGGGCACTTGTAGACCGCATGAAAGCGGATTTTAGACGCCGCTGGAAGCAATTTCATACAGATCAATGATTTAAAAGTTCCGGTAATCTTTATTACATATCACTACCAGTATTCAGTGCCTGGCTGAATTGGCGCGATTTCAAAACAGGGTTTAAACTGCAGTCGGGTGCCCGGAAGCGTCTTTTATGTGGGCGTCCGGTCCTT
>JBJHDF010000058.1:0-6022 GCA_050486405.1 Marinimicrobium sp.
GCTGGTACTGGACACCAACGTCGTCGCCTCGGCGCTCTTGTGGGGCGGCACTCCAGGGCAATTGCTCACTGCCGCCCATGAAAGGCGCATTGCACTGTTTACCAGCGCCCCACTCCTGGCCGAACTTACCGACATACTTGGCCGGAACAAGTTTGCACCAAAGATTGCTGCCTCCAAATTCTCCCCCGAACAACTTGTCGAGCGTTATGCCATGCTGGCCTCGCCCGTATACCCAGCATCAATATCCCGCACGGTGCGCGACCCTGATGACGATGCCGTCCTGGCCACCGCCATCGCGGCAAGAGCCACACTGATCGCCACTGGCGATAAGGACTTGCTGTCATTGCACCCCTGGCAAGGGATTCATATCCTCAATGCCAAAGACGCCTTGCATCATGTTATCGAGGCGAACAACAATATCCGAGATTAACCGAACAAGGCGCACTTCCGACAAGGACAGCCCATGCACTTACACTACTGGATAATGACCCTGCTCAGCCTGCCGGCCGCTCTCTGTAAAACCCTTCTATCTCTGGTCCACAAAATTCTGGTCGCATCCCGCATCATCGTCTTGCTCAAATTGTACAAACCATCGCACAGACTTCACGGCTTTGGAAAAGCCAAAATTCAGACAGAAGATCAAAAACCGGATTTTATTGATCCGTCCAAGCGTGGCGGGAAGTTCCGTCCCAAGCCCGAACGGGTTCTGCGCAAAGTCATCCGCTATTGTGCCCTCAATCCTCACGGTAGCCTGCGCGATATACGGGATCAGTTCAATCGCAGTGAGGTCCTCCGCTCCGGTGAAACCGTCAGCCATACCTACGTGGGCAGGGTACGCCACAAGCATGCCCATGACATCGGCCTGTTGAAGAAGGAGTACCACAACCGCCGCCCCAAGCCCGTACCTCTGCATCTAATCTGGGCCTCTGACTTGACGTTTTGCACCGACAACCACGGCAACAGCCAACCCATCCTCGGCCTGCTGGAACACGCCAGCCGGGCTTGTCTGACACTGAAGGCTTTACCCAACAAAACCTCGGCCACGCTGCTACGTACTCTGGCCGATGTAATCGAGCTTTTGGGTCAGAAACCCAAATTCCTCAGAACGGACAATGAGCCCGTCTTTACCAGCCGGGCTTTTCGATTTGGATTGTGGCTGGTAGGTATCATACACCAGACCACAGAGGTGGCGTCGCCTTGGCAGAACGGGAAGATGGAGCGGTTTATTTACAAGGATGTAATGTATGCAGGTTTTGCAGGAGCGAAAACCTGCTTTCGGGATACTCAAAAGCAAGGCCAGAGGAATGGTATTTCAGACGGCGGAAGAACTTAACCAGCACCTCCTGTCTTTCGTATTCTGGTATAACAACATCCGGCCACACGGCTATCTGGATGGCCTGACGCCTTACGAAAGCTATCACAAACAAAGCATTACCTATGCCCGTCCGGGGCAGGACGAGCCGATGTTCTTCAGTGCCTGGCAGGGCCGCTTGACGGGTTTTTGGTTTCGGCGGGAGTAGCCGGCCAAGCGGAACGGAAGTTGCCCGATCAAAGCAAGGCCACCTGTAAAGCGGGGCAGCCGGGGGAAGCTCGTCTGGCAGCGGGATTTTGAGGAGTCGGGACTCAGCTTTTCAGAAAGCTGGGAGAAATTTTCCGATTTCTCGGAAAGGAAGGTAGTGTTCATAAATCTGTGTCATTTCCCTACACTGTCCCAAACAGGAGATGACCTATGCCACGCCATGACATCCAATTCGACATTGATAAAGCCCTCCAAGACCTGAAAGACGGCAAGCCCATGAACGGCCAGGACGGCTTTTTGACCCCTTTGATCAAGCAGTTGACCGAGGCGGCCCTGAAAGCCGAGCAGGAGCAGCATATTGCCTCTGACACGACTCCCAACCGCAAGAACGGCTACACCTCCAAGACCGTCAAGTCTACCTCTGGCAGCTTTGAACTGGATACCCCCAGAGACCGCGCTGGCACCTTCGAGCCGCAGTTCGTCAAGAAAAACCAGACTCATTTGACCGATGATCTGGAGCGCAAGATCCTGGCCCTGTATGCCCATGGCAACAGCTACCAGGACATCCGTGAACACCTCAAAGACTTCTACGGCATCGATTTTTCCAACGGTACGCTCAATGCCGTCACCGACAAACTGCTGCCCGAACTGGAAAGCTGGCGCGAACGCGATCTCGATCCAATCTACCCTATCGTCTGGCTTGATGCCATCCATTACAAAATCAAGGAAAACGGCCGGTTTGTCAGCAAAGCCGTTTACACCATTCTTGCCCTCAATATTGAAGGAAAGAAGGAACTGCTCGGCCTGTACCTATCCGATGCCGAAGGTGCTCATTACTGGCTCAGTGTGCTCACAGACCTTCAGAATCGTGGGGTTCAGGATATCCTGATCGCCTGTGTAGACGGCCTCAAGGGGTTTCCCGAAGCCATCGAAACCATTTATCCCAACACTGAGGTGCAACTGTGCATCATCCATCAAATCCGCAATTCAATAAAGTACATCGGCTCTCGAAATCAAAAGGCTTTCATGAGCGATCTGAAAGCCGTTTACAAGGCCGCCACCAAAAATGCTGCGGAAACCGCGCTCAATGAACTGGAAGCCAAGTGGGGAAAACAGTACCCCGTAGTCATCCGATCCTGGCGCAACAAGTGGGACAACCTATCGGTGTACTTCAAGTATCCCGAAGATGTCCGAAAAGCCATCAGAGGTGGACCCTTCTCTTTGAACAACCAAACGGCGCCTATAAGTGATCATCCTGCTGGTTGCTAACATTGTGCATTGTGCTGTGGAGCTTGTGGGCGATAGCCTCAAGCGTGTGGGTAAGTCGTGGGCAACGCCTGGCGTTGTCCATGGCTTATCCACACAGCCCGAAGGGCTTGAGGCGGTCCGAAGGAATCGTCCACAAATCCACAGCCGGCTACGCCGCCTGAGCCAGCTCGGGCGACAGTTGGTAGTAAAACTCATCCGGTGTTTGCCTGTCCAGACTCGAATGAGGGCGACCGCTGTTGTACCACCCCAGGTAACGGGCAATACCCTGCCTGGCCTCGCTCACACTGCCATAGGCGCGCAGGTACACTTCCTCGTACTTGACGCTACGCCAAAGGCGCTCGACGAAGACGTTATCTCGCCAGCAGCCCTTGCCGTCCATACTGATGCGAATGCCTTCGGCTTTCAGAACTGAGGTAAACGCCTCGCTGGTAAACTGGCTACCCTGATCCGTGTTGAATATCTCCGGGCGGCCATAACGAGCCATGGCCTCTTGCAGCGCTTCCAGGCAGAAGTCTGTCTCCATGGTGATCGATACCCGGTGGGCCAGAACCTTGCGGCTGGCCCAGTCCAGTACGGCACACAGGTAGACAAACCCCTTGGCCATGGGAATGTAGGTAATGTCCATAGCCCACACCTGATTGGGGCGATCAATGATCACATCGCGCAGCAGGTAGGGATACAACTTGTGTCCCTTGCCGGTCAGCGTGGTGCGTGGCCGGCTGTACAGTGCCTGGATGCCCATGCGGCGCATCAGGGTGCGCACCCGCTTGCGGCCCACGGTATAGCCTTCACTGCGCAACAGATCACGCAGCATCCGGCTGCCGGCGAAGGGGTGGTCCATGTGCAACTGGTCCATGCGGCGCATCAGTTCCAGATCTTCCTGGGATGCGCTCCTCGGCAGGTAGTACACCGTGCCGCGGGCAATCTCCAGCAACTGGGCCTGCCGCGTGATGGACAGCTTGTGGTTGCGGTCAATCATGGCCTTGCGCTCAGCCTTCCCGCTTTGGTGAGCGCACTTTCTAAAAAATCGTTTTCCAGCGTCAACTGTCCGATTTTGGCGTGCAGGGCCTTGATATCGACCTCGGGCTCGGCTTTGCCGGTGCCGCCGAAGGCTTCGGCGGCGTTACCCAGCAACTGGTTCTTCCAGTCGATAATCTGGTTCTGGTGCAGATCAAACTCCTGGGAGAGTTCAGCCAGCGTTTTATCGCCCTTGACGGCGGCCAGCGCCACCTTGGCCTTGAAGGCCGGGGAATGTTTACGACGGGGTCTTCTGCTCATTTTTTGTACTCCTGCTGGGCGCTATTCGCGCCGGTTGGGAGCAGTATAATCACTTAGACTGGTGTGCAAAAATCCGGGGCCACCTCTATCTACACCACCAATGCCGTAGAAGCCGTGCACCGCCAGTTCCGAAAACTCACCAAAACCAAAGGCGGCTTTGCCAACGAGAACAGCCTGTTGAAGTTACTTTACGCCGGTGTGCTCAGCGCCTCGGAAAGATGGACCCATCCGGTGCAGGACTGGAACCTGACACTATCCCAGATGGTCATTCACTTCGAGGGTCGGCTAGAGCCGTACCTGGATATTTAACCCAATCCCTATTTGCGTTACACTGAAGCCGCTGAGCGGGGGTAAGGGTTCTGGCTCGAAGAGCCAGGTTCATTGCCCCCGATCAGTGGCCAACAAGCGAAGCGCGTTAGCTTACTTTTATTGACACAGAATATTGAACACCCTCGAAAGGAAAGGAGAAAAATCCGGCAGGTTTTTCAAAAAGTGCCGGATATCAGACGCCCCAAGTTTGCTTTACAGCTTGCCAGGACAAAATTGGCGGGCAAGGATACCAAAAAAATAAATCGTTCAAACTTTGAGCAAAAACAGGGAGGCGTCAGTCGTCATTCTTCCGGCGGACGGGCGAACGGGACAAATATAGCGTTTTTCTTAATCTCTCTTGACGATCCCTCTCAAGCCCCCCATCGGATACGAATGGATTCTGTTGAACTCGAATATAGATGCCATCATCACGAAAACTACGCACCTCTTCAAAAAGATCAGACTCCAAAACACCTTGCCGGCTCAATCCATTCATTTTTAAAAACTTTTCCCCAAGCCACATTTCAGAACCAACAGCTTCCACTTGACCACAAGACAACACCCTTCGACCAGGATTACCCGTAATATCAATAACCTTTTTCTCAAGAGGAAATGGCAAGCCATTGGAAATCATCGGCAGGTGGTCATAGCGCTTTCCTGCTGACTCATATTCGTCTGGTCTATCCGCGTTTTGCCAGTACTCATACGTAATGTTTGCTATCCAAGCCATTACAAAACGGCCCTCTTTAGAAAGTGCGCCAATAATGTCGGAAGGGGAAGCAGACATTGTTTCTACCCCTTCTAAACTCAACAAATCAATCTCGTTCATAGGCAGCGAATTATAGTGAATTTGTACAAGCGCGTTGGACATGAGAAATCCCCGCCTTCCTGTCCTTTTATACGAAGCAACCAACCCCTCCTCAGGCACTTCTGTACCGTACATCAGCCATTGAGAGTTGCCTAAACCAGATTCGCCCAGGATTTCTATTATCCTTCCTAAGAGAACAACTGGATCAACACTTTCCAAGTCATAAACCAGTTCAAGCTTCAGCTTTCTCATACACCTGCTCAATTCGGAAACTCCTTCACCACAACGGTGACACCTTGACGTCGACCATACTCCACCAGAGTACGCACGTCCGAATTAATACCTCCCGGCGGAACCCGAAGATCAAGAATAACGTTCTGTGGAGACAACCTTGACGCACCCATTTCGATTCGCGGCCCCCTATTTGCCAGTTCGTCGACAATTCCTAGGTGTCGAGTCAGAAAGGTTGGGCTAGCCGTATCAGCCGATTTGAGACTTACTACGGATCGGCTATCAAAGTGTACGAAATCAATCAAATCAAAATTGTTTGCATATGGTCTCCCCGTATTCGGATTCACTAGCCTATCAGTCCGACTCCAATCTTTGTAATCGGTTGAGGTTAGGTAGTCCTCGATCGCCCTACCTCGTTGGTTCCAAGGCTTGCTCCAGACGTTACGCGGCTGGCTAGTCAAGCTATTCGAAGAAACCCTACTCGACGAACTCCCACCCGCATCAACACCATGCCGCACCGTACTCCTGGTGCCGCCACCAGCCCCTCTTGTGGGATTCCTTCCCATATAGAGTACAACCATTATCATTTCGCCGCCAGGCTCGGCAGT
>JBJHDF010000059.1:0-5196 GCA_050486405.1 Marinimicrobium sp.
CAGATGATTGCCGGCAAGGATGCGCACAAGCCCGGAGAAGCGAAAAATTCCTGGCTGACCGGCACTGCCGCCTGGAATTTTGTCGCCATCACCCAGTATATTCTGGGCATCAAGCCGGACTACGAGGGCCTGTCGGTCAACCCGTCTATTCCGGCCGACTGGCAGGGCTATCGGGTCAGCCGCAAGTTTCGCGGCGCCACCTACGACATCGAGGTGCGCAACCCCAAGGGTGTCAATCGCGGTGTGGCGCAGATGACAGTGAACGGCGAGCCGGTGTCGGGCCATGTGCTGCCGGTCTTGGCGGCGGGCCAAACCCACCAGGTGGTGGTGACCCTGGGCTGAGGCACGAGCGCGGCGTACGATTGCGGATGTCACTGGCTTTGCGCTAAGGTAGGGCCTCATTCACAAGGAGTAGCAGCCATGACTGTACAACTGTCCCCTCAGTGGGTGCGTCGCCTCGTCGCCGCGTGTCTTTTGTTGCCCTTGGTGGCGCTGGCCGCCGATGCCGAGGCGCGTCGACAGGGCGACATGCAGAGTCTTCCGGTCAGCGATCTACTGAGCAAGCATGCCGACGAACTCGATGCCGATGTCACCCTGTATTTCCGTGGTCAGTCCCACCCCTCGGCCCAGGAAAGCCTGGGCGAGTACAGCTCCAGCCGGCGCACCCGCACCCAGCGCAATGCCGAGGAGGGTTGCCACTGGGCGGCGCTGTCGGCCCTGCTGTCCCTGCAGGAGCGTGCCAAGCGCGAGGGCGGCAATGCGGTGGTGGATATCCGCAGTGTTTACGGACACAACGAACTCGATAGCGGCAGCGAGTACGAGTGTGAAGTGGGCCGGCGGATGACTGGCGCGGCGTTGCGCGGCCGGGTGGTCAAACTGCCCGACTGACACCGGGCGGGCCCCGGCGTCGGCCCATCACTCCACAGGTACGAACACCATACCTGAGTAGTGCAGGCTGCCGTCGGGCCGCGCCTGCACTGCTTCGCCCAGATTGCGTCCGGCGCCCAGCAGAATTGCCAGCGTGTCGTCCAATGCCTCCAGGGGCAGCGTCAGGCTGGCGCCCCCACTCGACTCGGCGGTGGCTTGCAGAAACCCTGTTTTGCGATCAAAGCTGATTTCCACGCGGCGCACCAGATTGCTGTCCTCCGGGTCGGCGGGCTCGTAGACCCCCAGCCGGGCTTGCCAGGCGTCGGGCACCGGCGGCGGGCTTACCGGCAGCGAGGGCATCAGTCGCCAGTGACCGTGACTCAGCCAGAACACATTTTCCCCCTCCAACTCCCGCGCCGCGAGATTGATACTGTCCAGTTGCAGCAGCCGCGCCGGCACTGGCAACAAGCGCCAGAGGCGGGCTTTCAGGTCGAATAGCTCGTCTTCCAGCGGCCGCAGATAGAGACTGAGGCCCCGGGTGGGCAGGGCGGTTTCCAGCCGCAGGCGCGTTTGGCCCGGGTGCAGTTTCACCAAGCCGAAGGGCGCGGCGTAGTAGCCGGCATATTGCGCCGCCTCTTCCCGGGACAGCCGTATCGGCTCCGCCCGGGGCGCCGCTGCCAGCGCCTGGCCGCTGCGGCTCTCATAGGCGGCGGCCAGAACACTGTCCGCCAGGCGGCGCACACTGCTCTGTCCCTTGTTGCTGTTGGTGAGTACCGCGATACCCAGGCCCGCCTCGGGCAACAGGATCAGTTGTGTGTGGTAGGGGGCTATGTTGCCGTCGTGGCCGGCCAAGGAGTCCATGCCGCTTAAGCGGGCGCCGGGGCGGATGGCAAAGCCCGACAGGTTGAAGCCCAACCCCATGCGCAGATCGCCGTCCAGTGCTACCTCTTCGTTCTGGGGGCTGAACATCGCCTGCAGAGATGCCTCCTGCAGCAAAGGCGCGCCGCCCCTGAGCAGCACCTGCATAAAACGCCCCAGATCCTCGGCGCTGGCCACCAGCGAGGCGGCGGGCATATCACGGGTATAGACGCCCTCGATCTCGCCGTAGTGGGTAAACCCCCGAGCCAGTCGGTCGCTCATGGGATTGTCTTTGTGCAGAATGCCCGCGCTGGTCATGCCCACCGGTTGCAGCAGGTGCTGATCGATATAGTCCGGGTAGCGTTGGCCGCTGACCCGCTCCACCACTAGGCCTAGCAGGCTATAGCCCAGGTTGGAATAGCTGCGCACCCGCCCCGGCGGGTTGACCAGGTGGCTGTCGGCCAGTTGCGCGGGTAACTGCTGCCAGTTGCGGTATTGGCTGCGCGGGGTATGGCGGGCACTGCCGTACAGGGACAAACCGCCGAGGCGGTCGCTGGGCAGGCCGGCGTGGTGGCTGAGCACTTGGCGGACGCTAAACTCCGGCTCGCCGAAGCGGGACTGGATGGCCAGGTCCGGCAGGTAGTGGCGCAGGGGTGCGTCCAGATCAAGCTTGCCCTGTTCGGACAGTTGCACTATGGCCAGGGCGGTAAACAGTTTGGTCACCGAACCGGTCATCATGCCGGTGTCGGTGGTCAGGGGGCGCTCCTCGTTGCGGGAGGCCCAGCCGAAGGCTTCCGCCCAGAGCACCGAGTCGCGATCCACCAGCACCAGGCTCAGGCCGGGGATGTCGCGCTGGCGGATTTCCCGCTCCACCAACGCCCGGCCATAGTCCACCAGTGCCTGGGTATCGTCGCTACCGGGTTCGGGTTTGGGCGGTGTGACGCCGCAGGCGCTGACCAGCAGCGCCAGGCACAGTAGGGCGGGGTGCAATCGTCGCAAGGGAACGTATTCCGTCGGCTGGCTTTACCCGTATTCTAAACGGATATTGGCCGGCGGTGCTGGTGCCCTGCTTTCAGGCGCAGTCGGACAGGATACGGTAATCCGGGCTGATGTCTCCCGGCGGCGGCACTGCCTGCCAGAGCCGGTCGCGCAGCGCCTCCAGATCCTGGGCGCCGTCCAGCAGCCAGCGGGTGAGGGCACTGGCCACATCGGGGAAGGGCACCGGCGCCGGGGGCGGCAGGGGCAGCCACTGGGCGATCAGCTCCGGTGTCAGCCGGTCGGCGGCGGTACCGTAGCCCAGTTGCTCCAGCGCCACGGCGTTGGATTGCTGTTCCATTTGCCCGGCCATGGGCTGCACCAGTAGCTTTTTGCCCATCTCGATGGCCTCGCTGGACAACTCGAAGCCGGCGCTGGCGATCACCCCTTCACTGCGGCACAGATCCCGCTGGAAACCTTCCCGGGAAAAGGGCCGGATGTGAATGTGCCCCAGGTCCTTGGCCTTCTCGACCGGCCGGTAGACGTAAAACTGGTAGTCGCGAAAACCCTGCAGTAGCGGCAGAATATCTTCCATATCGGCAAAGGGCAGATACACCAGAATCTGCCGGCTCAGTACAGGTTCTTCCGGGTGACGGGTTTCCACAATGGGTGGCAGTATTGGTTGCCCAAAGTGGTGCCAGTGCAGACCCACCGGCAGGGAGCAGGGGGCAAAGTGACGCATGAAACGCTGCACGACAAAACTGTCGCCGCGCTTGGGAATGTCGTACAGAAAGGCGCTCTGGTGCGACAGGCCAATGACCGGTTTGCCGGCCAGTTTTGCCGCCCAGGCGGACACGGGCTCGAAGTCGTTGATGTACAGGTCGTAACCTGCCACCGGCAGCCGGCGCGCGTCCCGGTACAGTCGCCAGAGGTTGCTCTGCAGCGCGGTGCGGACCGTCTGCACGTTGCCGCGTTTGACGGCAAAGGTCATCCCCTTGTAGCACTGAAAATCGCCAAAGATTTCCATATCAAAGAACTTCTCCCGGGGGCGTCCGGAAAAAACCCAGTCCACCTGGGCACCTACTTGTTGCAGAGCCTTGGCCATGATGCGTGCGCGGGTCAAATGGCCATTGCCGGTTCCCTGAACGCCGTACAGTATCTTCATGAAATGATCCATTGTGTGTAGAGGAAAAGTCCCAGCAGGGCGCTGCTGACACCCAGCACCGCACCGGCCAGAATGTCCGTGGGGTAGTGTACACCCAGCAGCACCCGGGAGGCGCCCACCGCCGCCGCCCAGATCAGGCAGAGCAGGGCAAACAGCGGGTAGAACACAGTCACCAGCGTGGCAAACACGAAGGCCGCCGCCGTGTGACCGGAGGGGAAACTGAAGCGGTCAGAAGGTGTGATCAGCGCCTGGTAGCCCTTGATTGTCACGGCCGGGCGGTCGCGTTTGATCAGGTTTTTCAGCAGCAGGTAGAGGCTGACATCGATGATATAGGCGATGACGCCCACCCAGAAAAACATCTGTCCCCTCTGTGCATCCAGCCAGACCAGCATCATGGCGACAATCAGATACAGTGGGCCGTCGCCGGTGCGCGAGAGCCAGCGAGCGGACCTGCGGTAGCCAAAGCCCTTGGTCACATGCACCCAGAGAAAAGTCAGGGTGTCGATGTGCTGAACCTTTTGTAAAAAAGTATTCATAGAAGTCACCTGTCTTTTCCCTGATAATGTCGCCTTTGCGCGTTGCAGAACTGTGACTTTTTCATGAACATTGCATGACTGGAGACGGCAGGTATGTCCAAACCGGGTAAGACGGGAGTGGCCCGCATCATTGACGCTTTTGGCTATTCCATGCAGGGGTTTCGCGCGGTCTGGCGCTTTGAAGCGGCTTTTCGCCAGGAGGCGATTCTGGCGTTGGTGTTGCTACCCGCCGCCTTCTGGCTGGCCACCAGCCACATCGAACTGATACTGTTGTTGTCCAGCGTCTTCTGGGTGATCATGGCGGAGCTGGCCAACTCGTCCGTGGAGGCGGCGGTGGATCGCACCGGCTCGGAGCAGCACGTCTTGTCCGGCCGTGCCAAGGACATCGGCTCGGCGCTGGTTTTCACCAGCCTGGTGCTGTTGGCTATTGTCTGGGGTATAGTGGCGGCGCAGCGGTTTGTAGGGTTGTACTAGCTAACCTGCTATGGTGCTTCGTAAGTGAGATGGGTACGGGCTTGCGGTACAGGGGTGTGAGACACGCTGTGAATACGGCCCCTACGCGCTCCCGGCGCTTCGGGACACTTCCCACATCCCTGTGGGTCGTCCATGTAAGCTCTACACGCGCTTCCCGCGCGCGACGGTCTGTATCTAACCGCTCCGCTCGAGCCCCAATCCCTTAAGCCGGAAAGTACTGCGCCAACCTCCGTCTGTGGCACCCGAGATGACAGAAACGACAAGTTTTTCCCATGGTTTACTCGGGGTCGACATGTACGTGTATCAAGGTGATGAATTTAT
>JBJHDF010000060.1:0-5186 GCA_050486405.1 Marinimicrobium sp.
GCTCGGCCTTTTCCACCATGCCAGCCTTTACCGGATTCAGCTCCACATATCTGCAGCATTGCAACAAATAGGCGTCCGTATCGATGGGGCTGATCTTGTACCGACTCTCCCACAACGAACCCGTGCGCCGCTCCATTTTGTTGACAAACCGCGTTTGGCGGCCCGCCAGACGCTTCATCAGCCAGCCAATATCGCCCGGGCGGTCGTTGGCCTCGACAATCAGGTGGACATGGTTGGTCATAAGGCAATAGCTGAATACCTTCAAACCCAACTCTGCCTTCCACTCCGCCAGGTTTTCCAGATAGTAGATGTAATCTCTGTCTTCAACAAAGACCACATTCCGATTGTGTCCACGCTGAACAATATGATGCGGGGTTTCCGGAACAATTACTCTTGCCGTCCTTGGCATTATTGTCTCCTTTTCAATTCTTCCTCAAAAATAAATCTGTCACCTTTTTCCCTACGATCAGCAATTTGGTAAAAAATACGACGGTAGTGTGGCGCTCTACACTCTGACCCCCTTGGTACTTTTTCACAGAAGAGGTCATGAGCCTAGCTGATTCGACAGGTGGATAATAGTAGGGGGTTGGTTTGGCGCTTACTTTGATCTTGCAAACAGCATCTCCTTCACCATCAAAAGGACCCCAGTAAGCAACATGACACTTCCGAACACAACACCCATTGAAGCTCTTAGCGAGCCCTGTATCAAAGCGACTTCTTTCAAAGACATGCCAATTGCCCATTTAAAAATCAAGTCGCAAATGATAAAAACTGCCCCAATTATTGCGAACTTAAGCCCCAACCGTTCTTTAACTCCAGCCAGCATAATGAACAGAGAAATAGAGAAAGCAACTATTATCACCAATCCTAGGGCACTCATATCTACATCCGCTTATTGTGCAATAGGCGAGATTTATCCCGCAGAAATATTTCAATCATAAGACTTCTTGTGCCTGCATGTCGCTCGCATCAAAGCTCACTTGATATTCGACACAGTCGTCTTCACCTCTACACGTCATAATACAATACCCAGCGTCATATATTGTGCTAACAGCGACCAACTTGTTGATCGTGTACTTTACACCTCTCCGAACAAATGCGTCAGAAATCCTGCTATTAGCTGTATGACTGGCAGCGGCAGAAACAGGCGCACCAAGAACATAGCTTTCTACAAAGCAAACCACAGTGCATACAGTTGGCTCTTCCTTTGCCTGCTGAAAGATTTGAGCTGTGGATTGAGCTGCCCCTAACCATTTATGGTAAGCATGAGATATATGTATGGCTTGATGAACGCTAATATTAGCGCGCTCTAAACCAAGCACATCAAAGTAAACAATGGGATTTCCGCCAACGTAGGCGTACGTATTGAGGCCACCACGCAACCCAATCGGATCACTTTGGAGATAGCGTCCTATTGATGGATCGTAGTCCCTGAAGTAGTTGTAATACAGCCCAGTCTCCCGATCATGATACTGCCCCGGAAGTATTACATCTTTTTTCGGTCAAACACTTCGACCCTTTGATCTCGATCGTGGATCAAGGCTGTAAAAACTCCCCCTCCCACAACAGCCCAACCCACTGCCCCACCAACACTAGGCTGATAAACAAACGTTTTTAGCCCATAAAAATCTACATGTCTAATTGGATTTCCCTTTACATAAGCATAGGTGTTCGACCCATCTTCCAAGCCAATCGGATCACTTTGCAGATAGCAAGATCAACGACTCTGACCCCCTTGGTCCCGACTATTTGTTAATCGAAACTTCCATAGTGTGTAACCAACATAAAGCAGAGGAAGCCAAGACAATATATATACTGGAATTTCGAGAAATATCGCTGACAATAATACAGCAATGATTGAAGATACTATCAACCATAGTACAGCGTAGTATAATTTCTCCGAAATGGATTTCGAAATAAGAAAAAAAGTTACTGAGGTATATATCCCCAATAAAACTGGAATAAAAAAAAGGAATACCATATATTCCGGATAAGAACGGAAGTCTGTAATAATAATTTTATAAACACTATATTCATTTAAGTTAAATGAAGAAAAATATACCATGATGGGGTGAAAAAAGAAGCAAAGTACAGCCACAAAAAGGCATACTTTAATTTCTCCCATTTTTAAGTTAGTCATCAACACTCTTCGTCATCCTCACACTCACTAGGATTGCTAAGTCCAGTAGCCGCGGCTCCAAGTGGAGACGTGCTTATTCCCATGCCCAAACCTACGACTTTAGCAACACTTGACGTGCATTGCATGAATAACCTTCGGTCCGGGTGGTCCAGTTCCCTATGTCTCGGGAAAGCTTCTGCACATAGCTTAATGCCTTTATCGTAGCAGTATAGCCCCACACCAATTCCTATAGCAGGCAAAATAACTTTGAACCATTCTCCAGTTTCGTCAAAGTAATTAATGCTATTTTGCCCAGAATAGCCATATGGGTGGTTAAGACTAGACAGTATATCTCGCTCAACAATCGGAACGCCTGCTTCATAAGCAACTTGCCGTTGTGGATCAGAATAGTCCACAAGAATGCCTCTTGGGTCACTCTGCAGATAGCGCCCAAGGCTCGGATCATAGCCCCTGAAGTAGTTGTAATACAGCCCCGTTTCTTGGTCGGCGTATTGCCCCGGAAACCGAAACGGCTGCTCAACCAACGCCAGGGTTTCGGTGACCTTCCCAAAGGGCGTGTAATCCCCCCGCCAGACCACGGCGCCGGTTTCATCCGTCAGCGCCCTCGGCGTACCCAGATGATCATTGTGGTAATAGTAAACCGCACTGGTGGCGGTGTCGATCAAGGCCAACCGTTCGCCGTTGGCGTAGACGTATTCCCGGGTAATCTGGCCGGTGCCGTCGGCCTCGGCGATGATGTTGCCCTGCGGGTCGTAGACGAAATAGGTGGTGGTGGCGCCTTGTGCGTCGTGGACGGTCTTGATCACCCGCTGGCCCTGGCCGTTGTGGGTGTAGTCGGCCAGCAGTGCGCCCTGGCGATGCACCGCCACCAGGCGGTTGCGGACGCTGTAGGTGTAGCTGTCCTCGCCCCGGCTGATGGGGTTGCCCACGGCGTCGTAGGTCAGGTTTTGGGTTTGGCTGCCGTCGTCGATCTGGAGCAGGCGGTTGCTGTCGGCGGCGTAGTCGTAGCTGTCCGTGACCGGGACGCCGTTGTCGGTGCGGATCTGGCTGAGGCTTTTTACCGATTCAGGGTGACGTTGTTTCGGGAGGTTGGGGCCGTGCTTCCGGGACCGTACGCAGCACGACTGCATGGAGGCAGGAGGTAGAGCAACGCAGGAGCAGTTGCCGAAGGACGCTGCGTTCGAGCCCCCATGGAAGGGTTCACGGCGCGTCCCGGAAGCACGGCCCCAACCTCCGTCGCTGGCACCCAAGGTGGGCCGATAGTCCAACAGGAACCCGGATGCGGAGTAACTCGGTTGGCTTGCCATCAAGATTGACTATTTTTTATTCCCTCCGTCCCCTTTTGCCCCGGAAAAATAGATCTGTCCCCTTTTCCGGTACATAGTTTCCGTTAATTGAACTCCCTTTCGCTTAACATCCCCTACGCCTGAGCTTCGCTCGGCGCACCAGAATATTGAACACCCTCCTTTTTGACCGATTATTTTCCGTGAAATCTTTCCTCAATTTTCTTGATATTTATAATGTGCCGAAGGACTATCGTTATATCCTCATCTAAGCTTACCTCCTTTTGTAGGATAGCATCTATGAATTGCTGCTGAGATTCAAATTTCCTATCCATACGACTTGACGCCTCTTCCAAGAGAATCTGCATCGAGATTGGTTCGTACTGGTGAAGAGTCTCTACAACCCCTGAGCTTCCCGCCTCAATGATCTCCAACGAAACCTCCAAAAGAGAACACTTAGAAAGTGCCTCCCTTACTTTCTCTGCGCTGTAATTCATAGCGGGCGAACCAGATTACACAAATGTGGACAATTTACACAGAAAGTAGCACGCATGTTTCTATACTGATTAATAAGCAGGGAGTGGTTGGCTTCTGATTCAATGGTTTGCAAGGCGAGTATAGATAGTCTCATTGCTATTAATTCATCAGCCCATTCTTCACAAGGATCTCCATCATCCGTTCCGTCATAGCAATCATCGTTTGCGCATTCCTCACTAGAATCACCAGAACCAGAAATTGACACGGCTAGTAAGCCAATACCAACCCATTTGCAGGCATTCACAAGACCAGCACCAATACACAGGGGATTAGGTCCGGCCACGCAAAATCCAAAAGCTGCTTCGGTCTGCAGACCTTTGGGATCTATATACTGAATTGGGTTTTGTTCCGCATATGCATAAGTATTTATACCCCCCTCAAGCCCAATCGGATCACTTTGGATGTAGCGGCCAATGGTGGGGTCATAGTCCCTGTGATAGTTGTAGTAGAGGCCAGTTTCTTGATCGTGGTATTGGCCCGGAAACCGAAACGGCTGGTCGATTAAGGCCAGAGTTTCGGTGATCTCCCCAAACGGCGTGTAATCCCCCCGCCAGACCACGGCGCCGGTTTCATCCGTCAGCGCCCTCGGCGTACCCAGATGATCATTGTGGTAATAGTAAATAGCATGACTGGCGGTGTCGATCAAGGCCAACCGCTCGCCGTTGGCGTAGACGTATTCCCGGGTAATCTGGCCGGTGCCGTCGGCCTCGGCGATGATGTTGCCCTGGGGGTCGTAGACGAAATAGGTGGTGGTGGTGGCGCCCTCTCCATCATGAACGGTCTTGATCACCCGCTGGCCCTGGCCGTTGTGGGTGTAGTCGGCCAGCAGCGCGCCCTGGCGATGCACCGCCACCAGGCGGTTGCGGACGCTGTAGGTGTAGCTGTCCTCGCCCCGGCTGATGGGGTTGCCCACGGCGTCGTAGGTCAGGCTTTGGGTTTGGCTGCCATCGTCGATCTGGAGCAGGCGGTTGCTGTCGGCGGCGTAGTCGTAGCTGTCCGTGACCGGGACGCCGTTGTCGGTGCGGACCTGGCTGAGGCGGTTGCCCACGGGGTCGTAGCTGTAGTCCAGGGTGCCGTAAAGGCCCGTGGCTTCGGTCAGCCGGTCCAGCAGGTCGTAGTCGAAGCTCTGGCTGCGGCTGGCGTCCAGTAGATCGTCCCACTGGGTGATATTGCCCACCGGGTCGTGGCTGTAGTCGAAGTCCAGCACCGGGGCCTGGGTGACCCGT
>JBJHDF010000061.1:0-4035 GCA_050486405.1 Marinimicrobium sp.
TTTGCCGGGCACCAGTGTCGCACCGGGTGAGGATGGCGCGGGCTGGCCGCAGGAGACTGAGCCATACAGCGAACCGCAGGATGACCTTGAGGGTTGACGCCGGCGGCGCACCGCCGGCGCGTGGTCTCACTGCTCCATGTGTACGTCCAGTTGCGGAAAGGGTATGCTGATCCCGTTGGCGTCGAAGGCCAGTTTGATTTTCTCGGTCAGATCCCACTTTACCGCCCAATAGTCGCCAGTGGCCACCCAGGGGCGCACCACCAGATCGACACTGCTGTCGTTGAGTTCGGACACGGCAATTACCGGTTCCGGCTCCGGCAGCACTCGCGGGTCTTCCTTCACTGCTCTTTCCAGTATCTCCTTTACCTTTTTCAGATCGTCACCGTAGCTGACGCCAAATACCATGTCGATGCGCCGAGTGTCCCGCGCCGAATAGTTGATGATATTGCCGCTGTAGATGGCGCCATTGGGCACGATCACTTCTTTGTTGTCACCGGTGCGCAGAATGGTGGAAAAAATTGTAATTTTCTCCACCACGCCCATGGTGCCGCCGGCCTCGATAAAGTCACCGGCGCGAAAGGGGTGAAAGATCAACAGCATAAAGCCAGCAGCAAAATTTTGTAATGAACCCTGCAGTGCCAAACCCACCGCCAGACCGGCGGCACCGAGTACGGCAATCAGCGAAGTGGTTTTTACGCCCAACTGGTCGATGGCGGCCACTATGACAAACAGCAGCAACAGGGCGTAGACAATGGCGAGAATGAATTCCACCAGTATGGTGTCCAGTTTGGTGCGATTGAGCACCTTGCCCAGCAGGCGCACGATCACGCCCACCACAATGCGGCCGATGATAAAGACCAGCAGCGCGGTGAGAATGTTGATGCCCCAGGGGATAAGATAGGTGTGGGTGAAGTCGTACATTGCCTGACTGTCGAACATGCTTAAAGCCCTCCTGTGGTGAAGCCGGATTGGCAGTCAAGCGTGTGACGGGATGTTTCTCGCAGATCAGGTAATCTGGCCGGTGGTACGTACCCGCTTGCTGCCTTTGACGGGCGCGGCCTTGCGTGCCGCGGCCCGTTTTTCGATGCCTGCGTCTATGCTGTTTTTCAGCGCTATCAGAAAGCCGGCGACGATAAATGCGCCCGGTGGCAGTATGGCCACCAGAAAGCCCGGGTAGTCGCTGAACAGATGAATAGTCCAACCTCTGGCCGCCTCGCCGAACAGCAGATGCATATTGGCGAACAATGTGCCGCTGCCGAGAATCTCGCGGATGGCGCCGATGGCCACCAGCACCAGCAGAAAACCGCCACCCATAGCCAGACCATCAAGGGTCGAGGGCAGCAGTCTGTTCTTGCTGGCAAAGGCGTCGGCGCGACCGAGAATGGCGCAGTTGGTGACAATCAGCGGGATAAAAATGCCGAGTATGGTGTACAGCTCGTAGGTGTAGGCGCGCATCACCAACTCGATGCAGGTGGTAAGGGTGGCGATTACCATCACGAACACCGGTAATCGCACAGCGTCGCTGACGCTGCCGCGAATAACCGATACGACCATGTTGGAGCAGGTAATGACCATCAGGGTGGCCAGGCCCAGGCCCAGGGCGTTGACCACCGAGCCGGATACCGCCAGCAATGGGCACAGCCCCAGTAGCTGCACCAGCGCCGGGTTATTGCTCCAGAAACCGTTTTTGGTGATCTGGCCGTAGTCTGCGGTGTTACTCATGGTGGTCGGGGTCGCTTTGGTTGTCCTGATCGGGCGCGGCAAACAGCAGCTCCCGGTGCTCTTCCACAAACTCCAGAGTGCGCCGTATCTGGCGTACCACTGCGCGCGGCGTGATGGTGGCGCCGGTAAACTGGTCGAAATCGCCGCCGTCCCTTCGTACCTGCCAGCGTTCGGGCTCGGGGTTCTGCAGGGAGCGGCCGTTGAAATCGAGTATCCAGTCGCTGCGCTCCAGATCCACCTTGTCGCCCAGCCCGGGTGTTTCCCGGTGGCTGAGTACCCGCGTGCCGGCAATGCTGCCATCGCGATTGACGCCGACGATCATGCGGATGGCGCCGCTGTAGCCGTCCGGTGCCACCGACGGCAGAATCACCGCTATCACCTCGCCGTTGTTGCGGGCGATGTGTATGTCCGCTGGCTCGCCCATTCCCCGGGTGCCGAGTCCCAGGGTGCCCAGCGCCGCTTCCGGTACCGGCAGGGTATCGGTCAGCAGGTCATTAGTGTGACGCGACGGCGGTACAATTTCAAACAGCGCCCGCTGTGCCGCTTCGCGCTCGGCTCGTTGGATCTGCTCCCGGGTCAGCAGAAAGGTACCCGCCAGCACCCCGGCAGTGATCAGGGCAAAGAGCCCCAACAGAATGCTGTTCTTGCTGATGGACGCGCCGATCATACATCGGACTCCTTTTCCGTGGCCCGGCGCGCTTTCTTGTGGCCGTAGGTGCGCGGCAGGGTGTAGTGATCGATGAAGGGCGCGGCAAAGTTCAGCAGCAGCACGGCAAAGGCGATGCCGTCCGGGTAATTGCTCCAGGTGCGGATCACATAGACCAGTACGCCGATGCAGGCGCCGTAGATCAGGCGGCCCTTGTTGCTCACTGCCGAGGTAACCGGATCGGTGACGATAAAAAAGGCCCCCAGCATGGTGGCGCCGGTAAACAGATGAAACAGGGGCGAGCCGCCGCTGGCGGAGCTGCCGCCATCGTAGAAAATCACGGACATAAACACCAGTGCGCCCAGCATGGCCATCGGCGCGTGCCACGTGAATACCCGCCGGCTGAGCAGAAACAGACCACCCAGCAGAAAACCCAGGTTGACCCATTCCCAGCCGGCGCCGGCCCAGTAGCCGGCGGCCAGGGTGGGGTCGGCGGCGTAGAGATCGCTCAGCAGTAAAGCGTCGTTTTGGCGCAAGGTGTCCAGCGGTGTGGCGGCGGTGTAGCCGTCGATGGGTGCGCCGGCCCAAATCATACGCAGCCCCTCGACAATGCCCACCGCGCTCTGTCCGTCCACCAGCGCGGTGTTGGGCGCGGTCCACTGGGTCATCTCCACGGGAAAGGAAATCAGCAGTATGACGTAGCCCACCATGGCGGGATTGAAGGGGTTGTAGCCCATGCCGCCATAGAGCTGCTTGGCCAGCAGAATGGCGCTGGCGCTGCCCACCACCACCAGCCACCAGGGGCAGTAGGGTGGCAGGGCCAGGCCCAGCAGTACGCCAGTGACCAGGGCGCTGCAGTCGCGCAGGTAGAACCACACCGGGCGGCCGCGCAGTTTCATCACGGCGGCTTCGCACAGCAGCGCCGTGGCGCAGGCCAGCAATACGTTGAACAGACTGCCCAGACCAAAAAACACCGTCAGCGCGATCAGCCCCGGCAGGGTGGCAAAGATCACCAGCCGCATCACCTGATCGGTGCCGCGGGCGCTGTGCGTGTGTGGTGAAGTTACTTTTAGCATAGGGGTCAGGGCACCTGCCGTGTGCTGCTATTGGCTATCGCTGTTTTCGGTTAGTGATGCGAGCTTTTCTTGCAGTTTGTTTACACCGCTGCGGAAGGCGTCGACGTTGTCGTCGCCCTCGGCTTCGGCCTTGGCCAGACGTTCCCGGGCTTTTTCCAGACGCGCCTGTACCGAGTCGATCTGGTTGCGCAGTTTGTCTTCCGGGCTCAGGATGGCCATGGCGGCGGCTTTTGCCTTGGCCTTCTCGATGGCCCGGCCGGCGGCGTCACCACTGCCGCGCGAAGCGGAAGTGGGCTGCGCCACGGTGCTGGGTGTCAGAGCTTCCAGTTTACTCTGGGCGTCGGCAATTTTTTCCTTCAGCTTGTCGGCACCCTGCTGCAGGGCGTCCACGGTGTCGCTGCCGGCGCTTTTGGCGTCGGCGATTTTTTCTTCGGCCTTGGCCAGGCGCTTGTGCAGCGACTCCAGGTCCGAGCGCAATTTGTCGTCCGGGCTCATGGTGAGCTTGGCCTGGGCTTTGGCAATGGCTCGGGCCACCGGGTCGTCGGCTGCAGCAGGCGGTTCCGGCTGCTTGAGTGCGGCGAGCTTTTTCTC
>JBJHDF010000062.1:0-265 GCA_050486405.1 Marinimicrobium sp.
CGGTGCCATAGGCGTAGCGGGCGGGAACGTCCGAGGCCCGCAGCAGGGCAATCAGCAGGCTGGCGGTATCGATGGCGTTGCCGCGCCGGGTTTCCAGGGTGTGCTGGGCGCCTTGAATGGAGCCGTGACTGGGGATGTAGCGGATGTTGTTGTGGACCCAGGCGTAGATGTCGGCGGGCCGGTACTCCAGTTCCGCCGCCAGGGCGCGGATGTCCGGGGTCAGGGTCACTGCCGGGGATTCTTCCAGGGCCGCCTGGACCTGGGC
>JBJHDF010000062.1:275-3136 GCA_050486405.1 Marinimicrobium sp.
GCGGGCATGGGGATCCAGGCCCAGGTGAACGTGCAGATCCCAGGGGTTATCGGCCGGCTCCCGGACGTCCGCCTCCGGCGTGCTCCAGGGCAGGTTGTCGGGTGTCGCGGGGGTATGACGCGCCTTGAAGCTCTGAGGATAGGTTCCCAGTACCATAGTATGGTGTGCGTCCAACTCACCAACCGGTTACGCGGGCTACTGGTCTTATGAGTTTTGCTCATGGTGTCCGCAGAAAGGCTCAAGGATTTTTATTTTTGTAATCAAAAACCCATTCAAAATGGTGATGCGCAGCATACGAAGTAACAGCACACCCCGCCAACAGAAAGAAAAGCATAATCGCTGTATCAATAACATCAAGATCGAACACTCCCAAAGCAATTACAAGACATGACATGAAGGAATTAACAGAAAATGTCACAATTGCATAAAACTTGGATTCGCCATGTTGACCCTGAGAAATATTATAACTCAATGATGCCAATGGAACGGCCATCATCCACGCCGCATTCATTGAAACAATCAAAAAAACTATAAGGTATCCCTTTGAGAACGGGTATATCAGCAGCAAAACGACAAAGTATGCCATCATGATAATTAGTTTTGACTTTACATTTTTAAATTTCATATCATCAGTGTAAAAAATGGTTGGAATTCATCAATATTCATCCCACCCTTTGTATTGCATCTAACAAGTGGACATATTTTTTGTGAGAACCTGGAAATCTGTAATACAACCCTGAGGATCGTAATATGCAGTGCGCTATTATCGTTCTAATAACCACCGCCATTACAAATGCAACTATTACTGCCGCAACAATAATTCCAATAAAAGGATTGGCAATTGCCATTTTAACAGCCATCGACAACATCCCCATCATTATCGTAAAACCCACTGCTAGGGCTATGTCACCCTCAGGCCCTTCTGGTGTATCACCGCAGGCCGTATAAACATCAGTGACATCCATCGCCACACCAATTAAGCTAAAGATCCGGCCAAAAAACCTGGCAACTTCCCCACCAGAATCCGCAAGAGCGGAAAGAAAATCCATCCCTAGAGACATCAGGCTCATTAAAGCAGAAACCAGCGTTCCCAGCACATCACTGGGAGTTTCACTCCCATTCCCCCCACCCGCAATCATGTAGGCACCCCCGCCCGTCTCCGGGTCGAGGATAATATAGCCCTCTCCCACCCAACCGTGAAAGAGTATCTGCTCCTCGTGGGTGGTGACCACCTTACCCGCATGCACCGCGTTGCGGATGTCCTGCATGGTGTCCGCCGGCAGGTTCAGGGCGTTTTGCGCCAGGTGCCAGTTGTTCTGGTCAATGATCCATATTCTCTGCCCTTCGGCGCTGGCAATGGCGATGGCCTTGACCGCGCTGATGCCGTGCGCTGGGGATTCATCGGTGCTGAACATCATCTCCGGCACCTGATGGTTCATTCGCCATATCCCTATGGCTCACCCTTCGGGCAGCTTCGCTGTGCAAAATGGCTTTCCTGCCATTTTTGTCATCGCACTCATGCGCGCCCCACGGGCTTGGCTGAAGGCCAGGGCTTCGGCCGGGTTGTTGCTCCTGCTCACCCGCTGGCTCGACGCCCGGTCTACGTCCATGGTCAGACCAGCAAAGCTTACATTGCGCGGAATACCAAACCAGTACCGGGTTTGCAAACTGGTACTGAAGGTACCATAGCTGGGCAGCCGGTAGGTAACCACATTGGCGCTGCGGGCGGCGATCTCGTCCTGAAAGTTGTTCAGGGCGAAGTAGCTGAAGATGGTGCCGTAGAGCAGATCGCCCACCAGGTCGTGTTTGGTGAGGCCGGCCAGTTGCGCCTCGTCGTCACTCTCCAGGGCGGCGTTGGTGGCCTCCAGGCGTTGCTGCATCCCTGACGCCCGATCCAGGCGCTAACTTCCTATGACAACAAGGGGCCCATATCGCCTTACTTCAACTGTGACGGACCGCCTCGCTCTTCTCCTCTTTATCAAGGTCAGACAATCGACGTTTGTAAGCGGTCAACATCAAATAGAGGCCTGCGGAAAAAAGCACTAGAAAATATACTACGCCGTAAACTGAGAAATCTGCGACAGCATCAGACGACCAACCAAAAGTATCATTAAGCAATGAAAGGGTACCTAACGCCGACAGGGTCAAGCCAACAACAAACCGGAAGTGGCAGACCCAACCCTCTCGCATTAACCTAACACCAACTTGACCAGCAACATGAATCATTAAAGAGAAGAAGAAATCATAGGCTTCGGGGCTTTTACCTAGACGCCACTCCTCAAAAATAATGACTACAGAAAATCCGCCCACTACAATAAAAAACCAGTATAAATATCGCATCAACTATCTATCCGTTTTCTCTGCATCGATCAACAAATGCACCAGTTACTTGATCAACCACCCAGATGATAAACAGCGAATATAAAATACTCAAAATTAAAACCTTTAAAGCTAGAACCATTAAAACAGTCATAGCAAATCCAGCAGCAATAAGAGTCACCGCAAGAATTCCCGCAATCGCCATTCCAGGTGAACACTCGGAAATTAGCCGTATTACAATTGCAGCTCTATCTACTGCTGACTTAGCCTTCGCAAGCGCAGAGCCAATAGCACCGCCATAACGATCAATAAATTGGAAATACCATTCTGTAAAAACGTCCAATGCATGATCAATAAACCCTCCATTCTTTCCACCCGCAATCATATAAGCACCCCCGCCCGTCTGCGGGTCGAGGATAATATAACCCTCACCCACCCAACCGTGAAAGAGTATCTGCTCCTCGTGGGTGGTGACCACCTTACCCGCATGCACCGCGTTGCGGATGTCCTGCATGGTGTCCGCCGGCAGGTTCAGGGCGTTT
>JBJHDF010000063.1:0-3059 GCA_050486405.1 Marinimicrobium sp.
TGAGTGCCATGGAACATCAGGTGCCGGAAATGATGTTCAGCACCGACGACTCCCCGGCGCACGGCATCAGCGCGGTCAAGGCCATCGCCATTGCCAGCGCCGAAGGGCAGAGAATATGGACCATTGATCAGAACAACTGGCACCTTGCTCAGGATGCCCTGAATCTCCCCGCAGATACCATGCAGGACATTCGCAACGCGGTGCATGCGGGTAAGGTGGTCACCACCCACGAGGAGCAGATACTCTTTCACGATTGGGTGGGTGAGGGTTATATTATCCTCGACCCGGAGACGGGCGGGGGTGCCTATATGATTGCGGGTGGGGGGAATGGAGGCTTCTTACAGAAACTGAGGGATAGACTTTTTAAAGCGAAGTTCAATCTATCATTGTTATACGCCGCTGGGCCAAATATGGCAAGGGTGGTTGCAGGAGCTGGAGTCTTTGGTGTCGCTCTCAGCATAGTTACAACGGCTTTGTCACTAGTCGATGCCGTCATTAAATGTTGGAACGATCTGAATATTGTAAATGCTTTGGCCATACTGGCGGTTCTGGCATATTTGGCTGCACAGATAGCCATTTTAGTAGCTAATCCTTGGTTGGCAATAGGAATTGCTGTGGCTGAAGCATTTGTATGGGATCGGGTTTTTAAATGGGTACTGGGAGGCTTGTGTTGAGTGGAAATTAGTATTTCTCTAATCGCATCCGCATTACTGATTACAATAGCATCTTTGGTATTCGTGTGGCTAAAAACGCACTACTTAGTCCATGTATTCTCGGCAGTAATATTAATCTGTTCGCTTGTATTATTTTACTTAATTCACGTATTTGCCGGTTTGTTAGGGTATTCTGACCGCTGCGGAATAGTAGATATCCTAATTCCTGAGGGTATTGGGTGTGCTGGCGCCATTGTAATAACAACTTATGCCATCATAATATCTGGATTGATACATGGAATTATTTTCTGGGCGAGGAAAAAGTATTTTTCTCACAGCGGTAAAAAGGATGCGTCTTCCGAAAAAGTAAATTGAATTAACCCAGATTTATAAGAGTTCTCAGGGGCCACCACCGCCGCCCTGGAGAGCGACGACGAGGCGCAACTGGCCGGCCTCACCAAGCACGATCTGGTGGGCGACCTGCTCTACGGCACCATCTTCAGCTACTTCGCCCTGAACAACTTTCAGGACGAGATCGCCGCCCGCAGCGCCAATGTGGTTACCTACCGGCTGCCCAGCTATGGTACCTTCAGTACCAGTTTGCAAACCCGGTACTGGTTTGGTATTCCGCGCAATGTAAGCTTTGCCGGTCTGACCATGGACATAGACCGGGCGTCGAGCCAGCGGGTAAGCAGGAGCAACAACCCCGCCGAAGCCCTGGCCTTCAGTCAGAGCCGTGGGGCGCGCATGAGTGCGATGACAAAATGGCAGGAAAGCCATTTTGCACAGCGAAGCTGCCCGAAGGGTGAGCCATAGGGATATGGCGAATGAACCATCAGGTGCCGGAAATGATGTTCAGCACCGACGACTCCCCGGCGCACGGCATCAGCGCGGTCAAGGTCATCGCCATTGCCAGTGCCGAAGGGCAGAGAATATGGACCATTGACCAGAACAACTGGCACCTGGCGCAAGATGCCCTGAATCTGCCGGCGGACACCCTGCAGGATATCCGCAACGCGGTGCATGCGGGTAAGGTGGTCACCACCCACGAGGAGCAGATACTCTTTCACGGTTGGGTGGGAGAGGGTTATATTATCCTCGACCCGGAGACGGGTGGTGGTGCCTACATGATTGCGGGTGGGGAGAACGGAGGCTTCTTACAAAAGCAGAGAGATAGACTTTTTAGAGCAAAGTTCAATCTATCATTGTTATACGCCGCTGGACCGAATATGGCAAGGGTGGTTGCGATATCCGGTTACGCCGCTGCTGCGATTACCATCCTTAGTACCGCAATTTCACTGTATGATGCGGTCATTGCATGTTGGGACGACCTGAATATTGTAAATGCTTTGGCCATACTGGCGGTTCTGGCTTTTTTGGCTGCTCAGCTAGCCATTATTGTAGCCAACCCTATTCTGGCAGTAGGGGTTTCTTTATTGGAAGCATTCGCATGGAGCGGCATTTTTCAATGGGTTTTGGGGAGATTGTGTTAGTGGAGAATATTTCTTTTGTTGCATCAATAGCTTTCATCACAATTGCATCCATAACATTTATATGTTTGAGAATTCCCTCTATCTTTTCCGTTATACTGGGTTTGGTTGGCATTGGTTTTGTTGTCGCAGTTCACCTAATTATTGGCTGGCCAGGATATTTGGATGAATGTGGAATCATCGATGTTCTTGCGCCCAAACTTGGTGTTGGGTGCGCCGCTAATGGTGTAATAATTTCGTATTCACTCATAATAGCTGGATTTGTTGGCGGTATTTTTTCTTGGTTAAAGGGAAAATATATTTTCTGTCGTAGTAAGAAAGGTTCGCATTCTGAAAAAATGAATTAGAAGCTGAAATTCGTTCTTAACAACTTTCAGGACGAAATCACCGCCCGCAGCGCCAATGTTGTCACCTACCGGCTGCCCAGCTATGGTACCTTCAGTACCAGCCTGCAAACCCGGTACTGGTTTGGTATTCCGCGCAATGTAAGCTTTGCCGGTCTGACCATGGACGTAGACCGGGCGTCGAGCCAGCGGGTGAGCAGGAGCAACAACCCGGCCGAGGCGCTGGCCTTCAGCCAGGCCCGTGGGGCGCGCATGAGTGCGATGCCAAAATGGCAGGAAAGCCATTTTGCACAGCGAAGCTGCCCGAAGGGTGAGCCATAGGGATATGGCGAATGAACCACCAGGTGCCGGAGATGATGTTCAGCACCGACGACTCCCCGGCGCACGGCATCAGCGCGGTCAAGGCCATCGCCATTGCCAGTGCCGAAGGCCAGAGAATCTGGACCATTGACCAGAACAACTGGCACCTGGCGCAAAACGCCCTGAACCTGCCGGCGGACACCATGCAGGACATCCGCAACGCGGTGCATGCGGGTAAGGTGGTCACCACCCACGAGGAGCAGATACTCTTT
>JBJHDF010000064.1:0-2941 GCA_050486405.1 Marinimicrobium sp.
GGGCGGATATCCGCTTTATCCAGGCCATGCTGGGCCACAGCGATTTATCCACCACGCAGATTTACACCCATGTCTCCATCGAAAAGCTGCGGCAAATCCACGCGGCGACCCACCCGGCCAAGCTGGAAGACAAGGCGGCGCTGTTGGCTTCTTTAGCCGCTGAAGAAGAGGGTGACTTATCCG
The DNA here is from genome assembly GCA_050486405.1 of Marinimicrobium sp. Lineage (GTDB taxonomy): Bacteria > Pseudomonadota > Gammaproteobacteria > Pseudomonadales > Cellvibrionaceae > JBJHDF01. The sequence goes on from JBJHDF010000064.1 coordinate 184, forward strand.
ACCCAAGGAACTAAACTGTATGTACAAACGTCAATATAGGAGTAGCCATGCGCTTTGAATGGGATGAAGCCAAGAACGCGGCCAATATCCGCAAGCATGGCATCGACTTCGCCGACGTCACCGACATCTTCAACCATCCCATGCTGGCGATGTTGGACGACCGAGAGAGCTACGGCGAGGAACGCTGGATAGCGATTGGCTGGATACACGCCCTGATCGGCGTGGTGGTTTACACCGAACGCCAGGGCGACGTGATCCGTATTATCTCAGCCCGAAAAGCGACCAAACACGAGGTACACCGTTATGAGCAAAGTCTCTAAAACTGACTGGAAGCGACTGGCTGAGATGGAAGACAAAGACATCGACACCAGCGACATTCCTGAGCTGGATGATGCCTTCTTCCAGAAGGCTGAAGTCCATGTTCCGCCCAAGCAGCCGGTCACCCTGCGCCTGGATGCGGACGTGCTGATGTGGTTCAAATCCCAGGGGCAAGGCTATCAGACCCGCATCAACAAGCTGCTGCGGCGCTATATGGAAAGCCAGCAATCCCACCGATAAGTGGGATCGAGGCGGTGCCAGACCTCCAAGACGGGGGTGCCGCACCCTCTGATAGACAATAAAGCCGCCGCTGTTCACATCAAGGCTTGTCACCCCGCTTGCAAGCGGCGGCAAGCGGTCCGCCAAGCCTTCATGCGCCCAGCGGCATTACTGGTTCCCGTCCCCGCTCCCACGTTCGCTACGCTCACTCGTCGCCGCCCCTGGCCAGGGGCTCCACCGCGCCAGCAGCACTTAACATAATGCGGAAATTATGCGCCGTGTCCCGCTACGCCTGGCAAACAACACCAGGCCAAGCGGGCCACGGTTCGCTTCGCCGCATAATTTGCATTATGTGTAAATGCCGCTTCTGCTCTAAGGCCGCCGCAAGCGGCGCAAGGGCGCTTGTTCCTCTCCCCCCTAAATCCCCCCGCTGGGGGGACTTGAGTCCGTACCAACGTCGGGGGCGTGTCTGCTGCGTGTCCCCTCAGCATAACCCCGTGCTCGCCCCGTCAAGGCCAAGCCCTTCGGGTGCTGCGCAGCCTTGACAGGCCTGCGCGCGAGGTTCTGCCAAGTGGCCACACAACAGCCACTTAAGGAGGCAATCATGCAATGGCAAATCCGCAAGATCATCAATGTCGCCAATGACCTGGCCAGCACAGGCACCACCGGTGCCAGCACCGGCGAAGTCATCGCGGCGGCGTTCGCACTCAACCGAATGGAGTTCCTGCCGCACGGCTACAGCGTCATCGAGGCTTGGGAACGGCTGGACAGCGAATGGCAGGGCTACGTGCGCCGGGTCCAGCGCGATTACCAGCACGAACTGGTGCCCTGGTAATCCGCACCGGGAGCCTTCGGGCTCCCAATCCTGTCTTCCCTTTAGCCGCCTGGCGGCGGTGCGGCTACCGCCGCACGGCAGCTAAAAAGAAAAATGCGTCACGACGGCGGCGCTGTTAGCGCCAGACTCGCGTCGGGGCGTGTAACTTGCTAAAGTAATCCCTGTCGGGGTTACGGCGCCGGTAAGTGATTGATGGCGTTGGGGTTATGGCTAAGTTAAGCTATGACGAGCATCGGGCGGATCATTTTACAACTACTTTAGGGACTATGATCCGACCATTGGCCGCTATCTGCAAAGTGATCCGTTGGGGTTGGTTGATGGACCGAATACGTATGCTTATGGGCTTTTAAACCCGCTCACGAGAGTAGATCCTACAGGCTTATCTGTTGGCATTATAATCAAACAAATTCTCATAAAGGTTCATGGTAGAAACGCTGCGGAAGCCGCATATGCTGCAAAAGTTTTTGATGTTGGTGTAGGGGCTGCGGCCGGCAGAATGTCTGATTGTTTTCTCGGATATGACATTGGGATGGCGGTTGATGTTGCGCGAGGAGTAGGTGGTGCTCAAGCTGTTGGGATTTCGACTGCGACAACATATGGAATGTACGGCATTGGGGCCAAAGTTGGCTCTGCAGGCGGATGGGTGGTGATTCCTCTTGGTTTAGCGGGTTGGGGTGGTTGGGAGATAGGCACTGGGGCCTATAACTTATACGAAAGATATAGAAATAACCCGCTTGGAGCCGATCTATATGATCTGATTCACGATAGAAGGCTCCACGATTATTCACATCGATCAGATTGCAAATGTGAATAGGAGGATTGGCTATGAATTGGGAAGCATTTCTAGTCGTTTGTATGGTATCTGTTGTCTTGGGAGCTTTGTTGTTTTCAGTAGCAATGCTGTACCTGAAAATTTCAGATGGCAGGCCATCTCCTGGCGTGCAATCAATCGGCCTGAATAAGCTGGGTTGGGTTTTGATTTTAATTTTTTTGTTAATGATGTTTTTGGGGTTTTCGGTGAGCCATCTAGCGCCAAATTCTTTTTTGGCTCGGATTTTGGGAGATTCTATAAACAGGTTCCTATATTTGGTAATAATAGTCGCGGTGTTTTTTTTGGTGGAGAGAGTATTGCTGTACTTTGGTATAACCTTAAGGAAAAAAGGGGGGCGAAGTACTTGACCGAAAAAAATGATGTAATCCTTCCCCATCCCATGTAGAGAGATCAAGGGGGTCAAGATCAAGGGGGTCAAAGGGTCGAAGTACTTGACCGAAAAAAATGATGTAACGCCTCCCAAGCCCAGCCAGCGACCCGGCTGGGCTTTTGCCTTCGATGAAAAAGGGGACAGCGGTGGCCTTGGCCACTGAATCCCCGACGCGCCCCCCAGG
>JBJHDF010000065.1:0-2914 GCA_050486405.1 Marinimicrobium sp.
TGAGCATACCGGTCGGGCTTCTGGCATATCCGGTTACTTTTTTGGTAACGGATATGATTTCAGAGTTATTTGGAAGAAAAAAGGCACAAATGGTTGTATGGATCGGCTTTTTCCTGAATATGTATCTTTTGTTATTGATGAGTATCGGGCATTGGTTTCCGAATACATACGGAGTAAGCGGCGGGTTGAACCTATTTGAGGGTGTTTATGATTTTGTGATTGCAAACACTGTTTCGAGTATGATTGCTTATCTGATTGCACAGTCTGTGGATGTGCGGCTGTTCCATTTCTGGAAAAGAGTGACCAAAGGGAGGTACCTATGGATCAGGAACAATGGATCAACGATGTTTAGCCAGTTAGTGGATAGTACGGCAATACTGAGTATACTTTATTTTTCCGGTAATTTGGGAGATAATATTACGACTATAGGTATGCTTGGGATTCTGATCATCAATTCCTATCTGTTCAAATTCTTTTTTGCTCTTTTTGATACACCGCTTGTCTATTTGGCTGTATGGTTTTTCAAAGAATATGATGAAGATCCTGAGGGATATAAACTATTTGATGAGGGTTAAACGTTACAGTTCAAGGGGTATGGCAACCGCTTATAGATGTGGATAACTTTTATAAAAAAGTTGTTCATTTTGGTTGACATTTCATTTCAGTAACCCCTATATTTGTTGTTCTGCTTTACAATTCTTGTGAAGGAATTTCCTGCAGAAATTGTTCTTTGAGATACTGAAGATATAGACAGATTGTTTGAGTGAGTTAAGGATGGGAGTTTTCCGAAGGATATATGTAAGTATATTACAATGGAGAGTTTGATCCTGGCTCAGGACGAACGCTGGCGGCGGGCTTAACACATGCAAGTCGAAGGAGAAGGTAAGTGCTTGCACTTACCGGAGACTGGCGCACGGGTGAGTAACGCGTAGATAACCTGCCTATAGCAGTGGGATAACCACCCGAAAGGGTGGCTAATACCGCATAATGCAGCGGGGCCGCATGGTCACAGTTGTTAAATTCCGACTTGTCGGAAGGCTATAGATGGGTCTGCGTGCCATTAGTTAGTTGGTGGGGTAACGGCCTACCAAGGCGATGATGGCTAGGGGGTCTGAGAGGATGATCCCCCACACTGGGACTGAGACACGGCCCAGACTCCTACGGGAGGCAGCAGTGAGGAATCTTGCGCAATGGAGGAAACTCTGACGCAGCCACGCCGCGTGCCGGAAGACGGCCCTATGGGTTGTAAACGGCTTTTGTTTGGGAAGAAGGTGCGGGGTTTGCCCTGTATTGACGGTACCGAATGAATAAGCACCGGCTAACTCCGTGCCAGCAGCCGCGGTAATACGGAGGGTGCAAGCGTTGTCCGGAATCATTGGGTGTAAAGGGTGCGTAGGCTGGCTTTTAAGTCTGAGGTGAAATCTTGCCGCTTAACGGTAAAATGGCCTTGGATACTGGGAGTCTTGAATCTGACAGAGGTCGGTGGAATTCGTAGTGTAGCGGTGAAATGCATAGATATTACGAAGAACACCAGTGGCGAAGGCGGCCGGCTGGGTCAGTATTGACGCTGAGGCACGAGAGCGTGGGGAGCGAACAGGATTAGATACCCTGGTAGTCCACGCTGTAAACGATGTATGCTAGTTGTTGGGCTTTTGGGTTCAGTGACGCAGTTAACGCAGTAAGCATACCACCTGGGGAGTACGTTCGCAAGAATGAAACTCAAAGGAATTGACGGGGGCCCGCACAAGCGGTGGAGCATGTGGCTTAATTCGATGCAACGCGAAGAACCTTACCCGGGCTAAATCCACGATGACCGCTCCCGAAACGGAGCCTCCCTTCGGGGCATCATGGAAGGTGCTGCATGGCTGTCGTCAGCTCGTGCCGTGAGGTGTTGCCTTAAGTGGCGCAACGAGCGCAACCCCTGTGGTTAGTTACCAGCACGTAATGGTGGGGACTCTAGCCAGACTGCCTACGCAAGTAGTGAGGAAGGTGGGGACGACGTCAAGTCATCATGGCCCTTATGTCCGGGGCTGCACACGTGCTACAATGGATGGTACAGAGGGAAGCTACCCGGCGACGGGCTGCAGATCTCGAAAGCCATTCCCAGTTCGGATTGGAGTCTGCAACTCGACTCCATGAAGGTGGAATCGCTAGTAATCGCGTATCAGCAACGACGCGGTGAATACGTTCCCGGGCCTTGTACACACCGCCCGTCAAGCGATGGAAGTCAGAAGTACCTGACGTCGCCTCCCCAAGAGGTGCCTAGGGTAAGTCTGGTGACTGGCGCTAAGTCGTAACAAGGTAGCCGTACCGGAAGGTGCGGCTGGATCACCTCCTGGAAGATGGAAACCCCGGAAGGGCTCACCAAGCAATCTGTCTATATCTTATGTGTCCGATGGGGCCTTTTGCCGGCTGGCCATTGCCGTTGGGCCGGGGGTTCGGCTGCGGTAATCACCGTTGGGCGAGGTTTTTGGGCGTGAGTTCCGGGGCCTCGGGAAGGCCTCGGGAAGTGGTTTTGCCGTCGCTGATGATCGCCATAGGGCCTTGTACCATTGAAAAATGGGCTTGTAGCTCAGGTGGTTAGAGCGCACGCCTGATAAGCGTGAGGTCGCAGGTTCAACTCCTGCCAAGCCCACTTACGCCGAGGCTTCAGTGGGCGTGCCCACTTGGTTGCGCCGGGGATACAGTGGCGTGCCCACTTGGTTGCGCCGAGGCTTCGTAGTGCAGGCTTTGGGTTGTGGGAAGGCGAAGAGTTTGGGGGGTGCAGGTTTTTGGACGTGAGTTCCGGGGGCCTGCCCAACGAAGCTCCCCGGGAGCGTAGTTGGGGCTATAGCTCAGCTGGCTAGAGCACCTGCTTTGCAAGCAGGGGGTCCGGGGTTCGAATCCCCGTAGCTCCACGAGGGTGTGTATGGAT
>JBJHDF010000066.1:0-2811 GCA_050486405.1 Marinimicrobium sp.
TGGACGCCACTTACGACGCCCTGAACCGGCTGGAGACGCTTATCGCCCCCAACGGCGACGAAACCCACTTTACCTACGACGCCAGGGGCAACCGCACCGGCATCATCCGCGCCAATGGCACCAGCAGCGAATACGACTACAACGCCGCCGGCCAGCTCATCCGTCTAACCCACCGCCGGGCGGACGACAGCGTGCTGGCGGACTTTGTCTACACGCTGGATCTCAACGGCCGCCGCACCCGCATTGACGAAACCGTCAACGGTGAATCCAGAGTCCTGGAATACCGCTACGACGCCACCGGCAAGCTGCTGGAAGAGCGGCTGACCCAGGGGGAAAATATCAGTGTGGTCACCTACCAACACGACGCCGTGGGCAACCGCATTCTCAAGAATGATAACGGCCAGGAGACTCACTACACCTACGACAACCGCCATCGGCTGATCAGCGAAACCACCGGCGACAACGTCATCCTGTATAGTTGGGACGCCAACGGCAACCTGATTGAAAAACGCGAAGGCGAAGGCGACGCTGCCGTCGTCACCAGCTACCACTGGAACAGTGAAAACCGCCTGAAACGGGTGGAAACCGCCACCAGGCGCATCGACTACGCCTATGACCCCCAGGGCAATCGCATCAAGCGGCGCGTCACAGAGGGCGGCACCACCACCGAGACGCAATACCATGTCGACCGGGAGCGGCTCTACAGCGAAATTGTCACCGAACGCACCCGAATCAACACCGGCCCCTGGCAGGAGAGAACCTACCTCCATACCCCTGATGGCCTGGGGGAATTGATCAGCGAAGTACAAGGTGATACCGTCATCCATCACTACCCGGACGGTCACGGCAGTACCCGGCTGACGCTGGACGCCAGCGAGGCAGTACTCGGTACGTTGCACTACGACGCCTTTGGCAACCGCACCAGCGGCTCAAGCAACGTCAGCCATCAGTACACCGGGGAGTATTTTGACGAGCACACAGGCTTTTACCACCTGCGGGCCAGGGACTACGACCCAAGGGTGGGACGGTTTATCAGCATGGATGCCTTTGAGGGGATACTGCAGGATCCGCTGACCCGAAACAAGTATCTCTATGCCCATGCCGATCCTGTAAATAACCGGGATCCGAGTGGGTATATGAGTTTGCCTCAGGTGGGGGCTGGGCTTGCTATCGTTGGGACGCTTGCGCGGGTTTCTTTGCCGATTATTAGAATAGCGGGAAAATCGCCGAAGTATATGGTATATCGCGGACGAAAAGGACTTGGAGCGAAAATGGATGGCTCGGGTATGAACATGATCCCCCATTATTTCGTGTATGTTGAAAGATTGGCAACTCCAGGTCGAGGATGGAGATACGACATTAGTGCAAATGATGGAAGTCAGTATATTCGTGATGTAATTGATAGTCGTGACCTGTCCATCACCACTACAGGTAACCTATACAAGCAGTCAACGTCACGCTCAATGATTAGATCAAGAGGAGATCGATTGAGCCGACGGCCTGCGGCTCGACTTACTCTTTTGCAATTTATTACTTGGGAGAGTGTTGCAGTAAAGCCCTTTTTAGGCGGGTTTGACTATTGTTTAGTGGGCACTAACTGCGCGACCTGGACAACGATGGCTTTAGCAGAAGCTCGCGTGGCATCCAGGCTTCCATTGTATCCATGAGATTAGAAAATGATTGAATCCCAAGGCATCGAATTTGTAGTTGGAAATTTTGATAACTCTAAAAAGGAAAAGGAGCTATTATCCGATTTTTTTAGAAACTTGTTGAAATGGGCTAACCTCTCTGGCGTTGATCTATCTGTCTATAGCGTCCGAAAGAAAGAATCTGAAAATCTTAGGCAATTGATTGAGAAAAACAAACCCTGCCAGAAAAAATATTCAAGGTTTTTCCAGTCCTGCTTTAAAAGCATTTTTATCAATTCTTTTTTACATGTGGATGCGGCCAAAATGAAGAGTGCCATCAAACGTTGCGAAAGGAATTTTCGTCTATCTTCCGAAGCTGATGTTTCACGCTGCGCTGAAGAAGTTGTTGCAGATAAGGGCGTTGTATTAGGATCGGATTCAGAAGACCGGTATGTGATTATGTTAATTGATGATGGTCCGTTTTCATGTCATATCGCCATAAATAGAACTGGAGAGATAAGTGGTTTCGCTGGTAAAATTTCGTCTGGAAACTCTGGCGAGGACGAGAAAGAGTTTAAAGAAATGCACCGTGCAGTATCCTCCTGGCATGTGACAATAAGAAGGGTTACAGGGCCTGAGCGTTATCCGTGGCTGAAATTGTAAAAATCACTCCATGAACACTCAGAAATACTGAATTCAGATTTGTCTACACACTGGATCTCAACGGCCGCCGCACCCGCATTGACGAAATTATCAACGGTGAATCCAGAACTCTGGAATACCGCTACGACGCCACCGGCAAGCTGCTGGAAGAGCGGTTGACCCAGGGGGAAAATGTCAGTGTTGTCACCTACCAGCACGACGCCGTGGGCAACCGCATTCTCAAGAATGATAACGGCCAGGAGACTCACTACACCTACGACAACCGCCATCGGCTGATCAGCGAAACCACCGGCGGCGACGTCATCCTCTATAGTTGGGACGCCAACGGCAACCTGACTGAAAAACGCGAAGGTGAAGGCGACGGTGCCGCCGTCACCCGCTACCACTGGAACAGTGAAAACCGCCTGAAACGCGTGGAAACCGCCACCAGGCGCATCGACTACGCCTACGACCCCCAGGGCAACCGCATCAAGCGGCGCGTCACGGAGGGCGGCACCACCACCGAGACGCAATACCATGT
>JBJHDF010000067.1:0-2141 GCA_050486405.1 Marinimicrobium sp.
GGAGACGTCAACGATTTCCAGCGCCCGCTCGCGCCGGATCAAGCGGCTGACCTCGGTGGTGTTACCCGACAAATCCCGAGCGGTGACCAGCAGTTGGTTTTCGCCCAGCGCCAGGGGCACTTCGGCGAGGAAGCTGTCCTGGTGCAGGGTGGCGCTGAAGGAGACGTCCGCAAAGCGGTCCGAGGTGATCACCACACTGGCCATGCCGCTGCCGGGCTGGGGCGGGTCCACAGCGGTGCCGGTGACGATCAGGGTGGCACTGAACACCGTCTGGCCGTCTGGGTTGCTGACCTGCAATTGCGGCGGCGTGGTGTCCGGGGGATCTTCCACGGGGTCGTCATCCGGGGGATCATCATCCGGGCACAACTCCCCGTAATTGGCGTTGGTCACGGCGCCGGCATCGAAGGTCACCGAGCTTTCCACACCCAGGTTGATATGCGAGGCGGTAATGCCGCCGGTGATCGCCGCCTGGTAGTTCAGCGCCACCCGGCCCTGGGCGTAGATCAGGGCGTAGGCCCGGCTCGCCGTATGAAAGTCCACAGCGCCGTAGGCGTAGAGCACCAATTGCGCCGGGTTTTCGGTGTTGGCATTGAGGCTGGACTGCCAGGGGAAATACAGCAGCGGGTTGTTGACGTACAGACGCACCGTGCCCTGCCCCTGCACCTGGATGCGGGCTTCGGCTTCCAGGGTGAGGCGTTCGATCCAGTAGTCGCCGGCGGGCAGGTTCAGGCGGGTGTTGTAGCCCAGATGCAACTCGCGGATCAGATAGGGCTCCGCCCGTTGTACCAGAGTGGCGCTGGCCAGCGCCGCCAGTTCCAGGCGCCGGAAGTCGTGGCCATCCTCGCCCAGGGTGGCGCTGGCCATCCAGGGAAGATTGTGCACCACCGGCGACTCCCCCACCCTGAATTCGTCCAGTTCCAGACCCGACACCGGTACGCCGCTGGCCGAACAATCGCTGTCGGCGCAACCGGGCTGGGAGGAACCGGCACTGCCGGTGACCTGGGCACTGTGCAACTGACTGTCGGCGGCGTTGTGCAACTGGGCGTTGTGCTGAAAGTGGATGCTGCCGTTTGCCGCGTGGGTCTGCAGGCCGTTGGGCCAGGCGGCCGGACACTGGCCGTCCCCGGGCGGTCCCGGGGGGTCGGGGGGTGGCGGTGGCGGCGCCACAGGCCCGTCGTCACAGAGCGCGGCCAGATCGGCATTGGCCACTGCCTGGGGCTGGTGATGAACCGCCGCCGAGGCTTCCAGATGAGCGTTGGCAAAGGCGGCGGCGCCGTGCAGTTCGGCCTGACCCAGGCGCAGCGTCTGCCGGCTGTACACCAGCGCGGACACCTGCGCGCCGAACTGTAATTGAATATCGCCCTGACCATAGATCAACAAGCGCGAGGCATCACCGGCACCGCCACCTTCCGGGGCATTGATGCGCATGCCCGAGGGGATGGTCAGGTTGTTTTTGACAAACAGGCGGGCGGTGCCCTCCCCCGTTACGGTGATCACGCCGTTGGAAGGCAGGTTCAGGTTGTCAATCCAGTAGTCGCCGGGGGCCAGTTCCAGATGGCCGGCGTGGGCCAGATTGATACGGGAGATCAGGTAGCCGTCCGTGCGCGACGCAAAACGCACTGTGCCCTGGGCGGCGACGTTGATATTGCGAAAGCGGGCGCTCTGGCCCAGCCCCAGGGTGACGCTTTGGTTAAAGGGTACCTGCACATTGGCCCCGCCGCTGGCGTCCTGATAATCCAACGACAGCGTCGCCGAAGGCGCGAGGCCGGCCTGGCAAACAGACTGACCGCAACTGAGCAGACTCGAGCCCGAATTGTTGCTCACCGAAGCGGCGTGTAGCTGGGTGTCACCGTTGTTCAGCAGTTGGGCATTCCAGCCAAAGTCGATATGGCCGTTGTTGTTGTGGCTCTGCATGCCTGCGGGAAACACGGCGGTGCACTCCAGGGCGGCGACCGGCGCACTCTGGGCCAGGAGGGCGCCAGCCATAAGAACGGCAGCCAGCCGAAGTCCTGGGCGACGGGGCGACTCTGGAGCGAAGGGAAAAGCCAGACGGGCTCTGAACTGGAGGGACATGGCCTTGTTATCGTCGGAATTCCATTGTGGTATAGTGGTCCATACTACCCGTTGACAGGAAGTAGCTC
>JBJHDF010000068.1:0-1633 GCA_050486405.1 Marinimicrobium sp.
CAGGCTTTTACCACCTGCGAGCCAGGGACTACGACCCAAGGGTGGGGCGGTTTATCAGCATGGATGCCTTTGAGGGGATACTGCAGGATCCGCTGACCCGAAACAAGTATCTCTATGCCCATGCCGATCCGGTGAACAACCGAGATCCGAGTGGGTACATGACACTTAGCGGGGTAGCGGTCGGCATCAATATTATTGGCATTGGTGTCAGTATCGCTCAGGTCAGCTATCTGATCCTGCAGGGCGACTACGAAGGCGCCGCCAAACAAGCTGCCGAAGAAGTCGTGTACTATGCGCTCGGTGGAGCGGTCGGCAAACCCGTGGCCAAAATGGGACAAAAGGCCATTGGAATTTTTGCTCGTCCGCACCGACAGGCTATTCAAGCGCAGCGCCTCGGCAGGGCCAGATAATGGCGGGAGACCTCAAGACACACTGAATATTTTGGTGGGGACAACTGTTTTTACTCCCACAAGAGATAAGCTCTATCACTCTCAAACTACAGGTGTAGGTATCGGAGTCTATGCTGAGTATTGCTTCAAGCCTGAGCCGCCAATGTGTCCCAAGCCGAGCGCAGTGCCAGATCGTATAAGCGGGGGGGCAAGGGGAGTTAATCTTTCGGTGTCAACTGGCCTCGATAACGCATGCGTCGGAATTGGTCCGCACTTCAGCATCCCAGGAGTTAGCTGGGATACATCATACTTACGTTAACTATGGTTTAGTGGGGCTATGAGAGACATATTTTTAGTTATGTTCTACGTTTTTTTTACGGTAAACGTTGCGTACATTTTATATTTGGAGTTGTCTATGGCGACCTACATGAAAGAAGGGAAGAAGCGGTACTTTTGGGTTCCGGGATGGTTCCTTAATCCATCACTGTTCACTGAAGTTGGGTTGAAATATCGCAGAAAATACATAAAGGCATATATTGTACTTTTTGGCATCGGGATTCCTTGGTTGTATTTGTTGTCAGTTTATTGATTCGCGCTCAAACCCCCGCAGTGAAAATTGTAGAGCACCAGGCTACCATCGTATTTTTCCCCAAACTGGCGGCCGTAGGATTTGGCAACTTTACGACCATTTTGCCTCACTACCATCGTAAATAATTTTCAGTTTGTCAAAACTCCCATCGTGCTTTCCTGGCAAGATTCGGGCGGTGCGTTTCTTTGCGATAAATTTGGCTGTCCGACGGCAACACCCTGGCGGTTTCGCTACGATGTTGCCGGGAGGCCGGGAAGTTAAACGACTTGCTGCTCGATCAGCTCGCTGTGGGGCGTCGAGCGTCCGATCAGCTCTATGGCCGCCTCGTGTTCCTGGACAATATACAGTTCCAGATCCTCGTCGTAGAGCGGTTTGATGATGGCCGGGGAGGTCCCCCTCTGTCAGGATAGCTGTCGGGCCCAAAACCCCACCAATAAAAGGTATAATTGCCCTTTTTACGCTGGAACTGTGTGACTTATGGGCGATTCCACCACTGTCAAAGACTATATGGCCAACGTCGGGCGCGAGGCGCGGCTGGCGGCGGCGCAACTGGCCTCGGCCAGCACCGGTGACAAGAACCGGGCACTGCTGGCCATCGCCCAGGCGCTGAACGGCGCCCGGGAACAGCTGGCGGCGGAGAACCGCAAGGATCTCG
>JBJHDF010000069.1:0-1524 GCA_050486405.1 Marinimicrobium sp.
ACGTAGGCCATCATCGCCGACAAACTCGTGCCACCCGTCGGCGGTGGAGGGGCCCAACAGGTCACCCAGTTCGGACGTGCCAACAGGTAAGGGAGTGTCGGCGCGCCCTGGGGATTGAAACTGCGGTAGCGCAGACTCACGTGGGAGTCTGCGGGAAAGGTGTAACCCCCGGGCGGACAGACAAACCAATAATCAAAATAGTACTTGCCCTCTGAGTCGGTGGCTCCCACACCACCGATAAAGTGGAACACCTCTACTCTGGCATTGGTCACTGGCCCAAAAATGGTGTCCTCCGGTGTACGCCGGCTGCTCGACTGCCCTTGATTGGGATCGCCGTAAAACGCCGTGCGCGGGGCCAGTATGTGTGGGGATTCATGCACGATGCGCCCGTGTCGATCCAGCAGCAGGGTGCGGGTGTTGGACCCGGGACGACGGACGTCGCTCAGGTCCACCGTGAACCGCAGCAGGGTCAGTTCATTGGGATCCGTGCGGTGCCGGTGCACCTGGGGGCGCACCAGCACGCTCTGGATACTCGGGTGCAGGGAGGGTGGCGCAATCGGCGTCTGTCCGTCCGCCAGGGTGTAGGACTGGCCCAGGAACGCCTCCCGGGGCATCAGCCGGGCACCTTCGGCCAAGCCCCCGGCGTGTTCGGCCATCCAGGCTTCGAGCAGCTCCACTTGCTCCTGAAATTCGTGCCGGCTAATGATACGGATATCCGCCAGGGTGTGGCCGTCCGGCAGCGGCACTGGCTCGCCTTTTTCTTCCCCGGCAGCATCGTACGCCATGATTACTGCCTGGGTGCTGGTGGCCGCGTTTTCAGTCTCCGGCGTCACCAGGCCGCGGGCCATCACCGCGCCGTGTTGGCCCTCCGCGTGTATCACCGGGAACCCCTGCGCCGACAGGCCACTCAACAGCAGTGTCAGGCCCAGCAGAGCCGACAGAATGCCAGGGAGGTACCGGAGCGAAATGTTGTTCCTGTCAGTTCCGTTCATTGTTTGTTGCTGCTTGGTTGTTGTTCATTGTCTTTGGCATCTGCCCCCTCTCCCCTCGGGGGAGAGGGAGGTGGTTAGGGTTGTATCCGCACCCGCAGCAAAGCCGGGTCGGTCTGACCACTGTTGGCCAGGGATTCCAGCACCGGTTGCCACTCGGGGTGCATCAGCATATAGCCCAGGTAATCCAGACTGTTGAGCGGCACCTTGCCCACGCTGGTGACCTGGCGGTTGCTCAGCAGCCCCAGGCCCATCACCTGGAGGGATTCCAGGGTCTGGTCGTAGCCCACCAGAACCACGTATTGCGGGTCCATCAGCAGGTAGTCGTGGCTGCCGTGCAGCGGCGGCGCCTGCAGGGTGAGACCCACCCGCCCTTCCACGGCAATGCCCCGGGGCTGGGTGGCGAAGACCCAACTGACCCGGGCGTTGTCGGCCATGGGGTCGCCGATCTGCTCCAGCGGCATAAACTGCACGTGCACATTGCCGCTGGTGCGGTTGTTGGGAAACAGCAGCCGGGCGTCGCTCAGATCCAGTT